>NZ_JACHZG010000001.1:2546099-3182624 GCF_014193425.1 Microlunatus antarcticus
CTTGTCCTCCTCGGACAGCTCGTCGACACCGAGGATGGCGATGATGTCCTGCAGGTCCTTGTTCTTCTGGAGGATCTGCTTGACCTGCACGGCGACGTCGTAGTGCCGCTGCCCGATGTACTGCGGGTCGAGGATGCGGCTCGTCGAGGTCAGCGGGTCCACGGCCGGGTAGAGACCGCGGGAGGCGATCTCGCGGCTCAGCTCGGTGGTGGCGTCGAGGTGGGCGAAGGTCGTGGCCGGCGCCGGGTCGGTGTAGTCGTCGGCGGGGACGTAGATCGCCTGCATCGAGGTGATCGAGTGACCGCGGGTCGAGGTGATCCGCTCCTGCAACTGGCCCATCTCGTCGGCCAGGTTGGGCTGGTAGCCGACCGCGGACGGCATCCGGCCGAGCAGGGTCGAGACCTCCGACCCGGCCTGCGTGAACCGGAAGATGTTGTCGATGAAGAGCAGCACGTCCTGGTTCTGGACGTCGCGGAAGTACTCCGCCATCGTCAGCGCGGACAGCGCCACGCGCAGCCGGGTGCCCGGCGGCTCGTCCATCTGGCCGAAGACGAGGGCGGTGTCCTTGAAGACGCCGGCCTCTTCCATCTCGTTGATGAGGTCGTTGCCCTCGCGGGTGCGCTCCCCCACCCCGGCGAACACCGAGGTGCCACCGAAGTTGTGGGCGATCCGGTAGATCATCTCCTGGATCATGACCGTCTTGCCGACCCCGGCCCCGCCGAACAGGCCGATCTTCCCGCCGGTCACGTACGGGGTGAGCAGGTCGAGGACCTTGATGCCGGTCTCGAGCATCTCGGTCTTGGACTCGAGCTGGTCGAACTGCGGCGGCGGGCGGTGGATTGACCAGCGCTCGTCGATCTGGACGGTCGAGGGGTCGACGTCGAGGACGTTGCCCGTCACGTCCCACACGTGGCCCTTGGTCACGTTGCCGACCGGGACCGAGATCGGGCCACCGGTGTCGCGCACCTCGGAGCCACGCCGCATCCCGTCGGTCGGCTTGAGGGAGATGGCACGCACGAGATTGTCGCCGATCTGCAGCGCCACCTCCATCGTGATCGTGCGGGTCGCGTCACCGATGGTGATGTCGACCTGCAGCGCGTTGTAGATGTCGGGCATCTGGTCGACCGGGAACTCGACGTCGACGACCGGGCCGATCACCCGGGACACCCGTCCGACGCCACCGGCGGTGGGGTGCTGGTCCGTCTCGTTCGCGAAACCTACGCTCATGGTGCTCCTTCTCCTACGTCTTAGTCGCTGCCGGTGGAGGCGTCGGCCAGAGCGGCAGCCCCTCCGACGATCTCCGAGATCTCCTGCGTGATCTCGGCCTGGCGTGCCTGGTTGGCCTCACGGGTGAGGCGTTCGATGAGCTGCTGAGCGTTGTCGGTGGCCGACTTCATGGCCCGCTGGCGGCTGGCCAGCTCCGAGGCGGCGCCCTGCAGCAGGCAGTACTGGATGCGGCTGGCCACGTAGAGCGGCAGCAGCTCGTCCAGCACCGTCTCCGCGTCCGGCTCGAACTCGTACAGCGGCAGCAGCTCGGCGTCGGCCGGGGGCTCCTCGCCCTCCACGACCTCGAGGGGCAGCAGCCGGATGACCTCGGCCTTCTGGGTCAGCATCGAGACGAACCGGGTGTAGACGACGTGGATCTCGTCCACCCCGCCCTCCTCGGTCGGCGTCAGGAAGGCCGCGATCAGCGCGTCCGCGATCTCGCGGGCCTGCGCGTAGGACGGCGCCTCGGAGAAGCCCTCCCACGCACCCGCGACCTTGCGCTGCCGGAACTTGTAGAAGGCCGCGGCCTTCCGGCCGGCCAGGTACGGCACCGCCGTCTTGCCGTTCTCGCGCAGCAGCTGCGTGAGCTCCTCGCCCTGCCGGATGACCGAGGACGAGTACGCCCCCGCCAGACCGCGGTCCGACGTGATCAGCAGGACCGCCGCGCGCGTCGGGTTCTCCGCCTCGGTGGTCAGCGGGTGCTCGACGTTCGAGAACGTCGCCACCGCCGACACCGCGCGCGTCAGCTCCCGCGCGTACGGGGCCGACGACTGGGCGCGCTGCTGCGCCTTGACGATGCGGGACGCCGCGATGAGCTCCATCGCCCGGGTGACCTTCTTGGTCGTCCGTACCGAGCTGCGCCGCTCCCGCAGCTCTCTCAGGCTTGCCGGCATCGGGTCAGCTCCGCCGCTGCTTGACGATCTGCTCCTGGTTCACGTCGTCCGGGTCCGTCGCGTCGTGCTCCTCGCGACCGGCGAGCAGCTTGCCCTCGCTGGTCTGGAAGCCGCGCTTGAACTCGGCGATCTGCTCGCGCAGCCCGTTCGCCGTGTCGTCGTCGAAGACCTTGGTCTCACGGATGTTCTGCAGGGCGCTGCCGTTGTGGCGCAGGTAGTCCAGCAGCTCGCGCTCGAAGCGGAGCACGTCGTCGACGGGCACCTCGTCCAGGAGCCCCTGCAGGCCGGCCCACACGGAGACGACCTGCTCCTCCACCGGGTACGGCGAGTACTGCGGCTGGCGCAGCAGCTCGGTCAGCCGGCTGCCGCGATCGAGCTGGCGCCGGGTGGTGGGGTCCAGGTCGGAGGCGAACATGGCGAAGGCCTGCATGTCGCGGTACTGCGCGAGCTCCAGCTTGAGCGAGCCCGAGACCGTCTTCATGGCCTTGATCTGCGCCGCGCCGCCGACCCGCGACACCGAGATGCCGACGTCGATGGCGGGACGCTGGTTGGCGTTGAAGAGGTCCGACTGCAGGAAGATCTGGCCGTCGGTGATGGAGATGACGTTGGTCGGGATGAAGGCCGACACGTCGTTGGCCTTCGTCTCGATGACCGGCAGACCCGTCATCGACCCGCCGCCCAGCTCCTTGGAGAGCTTGGCGCAGCGCTCGAGCAGCCGCGAGTGCAGGTAGAAGACGTCGCCGGGGTAGGCCTCGCGGCCCGGCGGGCGCCGCAGCAGCAGCGACATCGCGCGGTACGCCTCGGCGTGCTTGGTCAGGTCGTCGAAGACGATGAGGACGTGCTTGCCCTGGTACATCCAGTGCTGGCCGATGGCCGAGCCGGTGTACGGGGCGACGTACTTGAAGCCCGCGGCGTCGGACGCCGGGGCGTGCACGATGGTCGTGTACTCCAGCGCGCCGGCCTCCTCGAGCTGGCCGCGGATGCCGGCGACGGTCGAGCCCTTCTGGCCGATCGCGACGTAGATGCAGCGGACCTGCTGCTCCGGGTCGCCGGACGCCCAGGCCGCACGCTGGTTGATGATCGTGTCGAGCGCGATGGCCGACTTGCCGGTCTTGCGGTCGCCGATGATCAGCTGACGCTGGCCGCGCCCGATCGGGATCATGGCGTCGATGGCCTTGATGCCGGTCTGCATCGGCTGGCGGACCTCCTGGCGGTCCATGACGCCGGCGGCCTGGAGCTCGAGCTGACGTCGACCGTCGAGGTCGGTGATCTCGCCGAGGCCGTCGATCGGGTTGCCCAGCGCGTCGACCGTACGGCCGAGGTAGCCGTCGCCGACGGGGACGGAGAGGACGTCGCCGGTCCGCTTGACGACCTGGCCCTCCTCGATGCCCTCGGAGTCACCCATGACGACGACGCCGATCTCGCGGACGTCGAGGTTGAGCGCGATGCCGAGGGTGCCGTTCTCGAACGTCAGCAGCTCGTTGGCCATCGCCGAGGGCAGGCCCTCGACGCGGGCGATGCCGTCGCCGGAGCTGACGACGGTGCCGACCTCCTCACGGCTGGACGTGTCCGGGGTGTAGCTCTGGACGAAGCGGTCCAGGGCCTCCCGGATCTCTTCGGGGCGGATCGTCAGTTCTGCCATCGCCTGCTGCCTGCTCTCGTCTGTGGTGTCGTCACTCGTGCTACGTACTAGTCAAGTCGTGCGGTGGTTACGCGGTGCCGAACAGTCGCTGCGCCTCGTCGAGCCGGCCGGCCACCGTGCCCTCGACGACCTCGTCGCCGAGCTCCACACGGACGCCGCCGAGGACGTCGGGGTCGACGACCTCCTGCAGCACGAGGTCGCGGCCGACCTGCCGGGCCAGCGCGGCCTGGAGGCGGCGACGCTGGTCGTCGTCGAGCGGGCGGGCGACCCGGACCGTCGCCACCACGCGGTTCTTCTGCGCGGCGGCGAGGTCGACGTAGCCCTCGATCGAGTGGGCGAAGGTCCGCTCGCGCGCCACGACCGCGCGACGGGCGAGCGCCACCGTGGCGGCACCGGCCCGACCGGAGAGGAGGTCGCCCACGAGGTCCTGCCGCGCCGACAGGGGCATGGCCCGGTCGGAGAGCGCGTTGCGCAGCTCCGGGTCGGACTCGACCAGCCGCGCGAAGCGGAACAGCTCGTCCTCGGTCTCGTCCAGCGCACCGGAACGGTCGGCGGCCAGCAGCTGGGCGCGGACCGCCTGGCGCTCGAGCGCGGCGACGAACGTCTGACCGCTCGACCACCGCAGGCCCGCGGCGTCCACGACCACGCCCAGGGCCGTGCCCGACACCTTGCCGTCGAGCACCGCGTGCACCAGCGCCTGACGCCGTTCCGGCTCGGCACCGGGGTCGGTGACGGCCCGGCGCAGCGCGACGGAGGAGCTGAGCGCGTCCACGACGGCGAAGAGGTCGGACGCCAGGGTGTCGGTGCCCTCCTGCGCCCGCCCGGCGTGGTCGTCGAAGACCCCGTCGAGCGCGTGCAGCTGGGTGTCGCTCACGGTCACGACAGGCCCGCGGTGCTCGGCTCGTCGGCCGTGCTGCCTGCGTCGCGCGACTCGAGGTCGGCGATGAAGCGGTCGACCGTACGACGGGCACGCTCGTCGTCGTCGAGGCTCTCGCCCACGATGCGCCCGGCGAGGACGGTGGCCATGCCACCGATCTCGTTGCGGAGCTGCGTCATGACCTGGGTCCGCTCGGCCTCCAGCTGGGCCTGCGTCTGGGTCCGGATGCGGTTCGCCTCGGCCTGGGCCTGCTCGCGCATCTCGGCCAGGATCTGGCTGCCCTGCGTCTTGGCGTCCTCGCGTATGCGGGCCGCCTCGCTGCGGGACTCGGCCAGCTGCGCCTGGTACTGCTCCAGCGCGTCCTGCGCCTCGGCCTGGGCGCGCTCGGCCTTCTCGATGCCGCCCTGGATCGCCTCGGTGCGCTCGGCGTAGGTCTTCTCGAAGCCGGGCACGACGTACTTGGCGATGAGGAACCACAGGAGCAGCGCGAAGACGATCGCGGCGACGATCTCGAACGGCGCCGGGAGGAGAGGGTTCTCCGCCAGGGGGATGAGAAGCGGGGTCATCGCGAGATCAGAGCCCACCGAAGACGAAGGCGAGCGCGATGCCGATGATCGCGAGCGCCTCGGTCAGCGCGAAGCCGAGGAACGCGGTGCTCAGCATCGCGCCGCGGGCCTCGGGCTGACGAGCGGTGCCCTCGATGACGGCGGCGAAGATCAGACCCACGCCGATACCGGGGCCGATGGCGCCGAGACCGTAGCCGACGATACCGAGCGAGCCAGTGAGCTCCAGGGGGATCATGTGGTGGTTCCTTTCGGTTCTCCGCTGGAGGTCAGCGGAGGGGTGGCGGTCAGTGCTCCTCGGCGGTGGCCGAGGAGATGTACTGGGCGGTCAGCATGGTGAAGATGTAGGCCTGCAGCGACTGCACGAAGATCTCCAGCGCGAAGATCAGCAGGCTGAAGAGCAGCGAGGCGACACCGGCGACCTTGTTGAAGATCGGCTCGCTGTGCAGGAGCAGGTACTCGCCGCCGAGGACGAACACCAGCACCAGCAGGTGGCCCGCGAACATGTTGGCGAAGAGTCGGAGCGACAGCGTGGCCGGCCGGACGATGATGTTGGAGAGGAACTCCAGCGGCGCCACGATCAGGAGCATCGGACCGGGGACGCCGGGTGGGCACGTGGTGCGCTTGAGGTAGCCGAGGGCGCCGAACTTCTTGATCCCGATGCCGTTGTAGATCACCCACACCAGCCCGGCGAGCCCGTACGCCCAGCCCACGTGCGCGGCGGTCGGCATCAACGTCAGCGGGAAGACGCCCCACAGGTTGTTGACCAGCACGAAGCTGAACAGCGCGATGAGGAGCGGCACCCAGCGCTTGAAGTCGTGACCGATGGTGTCCCGGGCGATGCCGTTGCGGACGAACATGTAGGCGTACTCGCCGATGAACTGGCCCTTGCTCGGCACCATCGCGTTCTTGCGCGCCATGACGACCCAGAAGCCCATGATCAGCACGAGCGAGAGCAGGGCCTGGAGCAGGAACTTGTCTGCCCATGGCACGCCAGGGATCAGGGGCGGTAGATCAAAGCTCTCGACCCCGGGTGGCTGATAGCCCTCCAGGGGGATCAGCGCGGTCCAGCCGCTCACCGTTCTCCCTCCGTCACGTCGTTGCTCGGCGAGGCCAGCTCAGAGGCCTGCAGCCGCTTGATCGTCAGATAGATGCCGAGGCCAGCTCCGAGGAGGATGCCGATCGGCAGCAAGAACTTCGTGTGCAGGAAGTGGTCACCCACCCAGCCCAGCGCACCGTAGAACAGCACCCCGGAGATCAGGTAGGAGAGCACACGCATGCCCTGGTCCATCGCCGCGTTGTCCGGCGCGGACCGGCCGTGGTCTCGCTGCACCCCCTGCGTCATCGCGCCGCTCACGCTAGCAGCCCGGGCGGGGCGCTGATCATGCGTGGGCGCGCTCACGGGACGGTCTCGTGCTTGGGCGCCTCGGCCGGGTCATCCGCATCGTTCGCGTCGAACGCGCTGATCCGGAGTCGAGAGAAGACGATCACCTCGACGACGAGCCAGCCCACGACCACCGCGACGGTCGACAGGAAGACCACGATCGGCAGGACCGGGAACCGGTCGGAGAAGCGGGCGTAGAGCAGCAGGACCAGGCCGAGCACGACGACGCGGCCGGTGTAGCTGGCGAGCGCCACCGAGAGCAGCAGGCGGGCCCCGGCGTCGGCGAACCTGACCATGACGAGCTGGCCGACGCTGTAGAAGAACAGGACCATGACCGAGGCGAGCGCCGCCGACGCGAGACCCCGCGCGCCCATCCCGATGCCGAAGCCGATCATGGACAGCACGGCAGCGCTGACCCCGCCGAGGAGGCCGCCCATCAGGAGCTTGCGCGCCCGTTCGACATGCACGCTCGGGCGCGGGCGAGCACGCCCGGCTCGGGGGTTGGTCATGGAGATCGGGCAGTCCTTCTGCTGGTCGGTGCGCCTTTGCGCGAGGAGCGAGGAGGCGCGGACGCCTGGGGCTGCGAGGCCAGAAAACTAGCACAGCCTGACGGTCCCGCCCGACCGCGGCTCGCGGGCCGGGCCGCTCGCCCAGGCCCTCCGGATGGCGTCAGGCCGCCCCCGGCGGGGGTGCTCAGTCGCGCAGGGCGACACCCGTCCGACCGGCCTCGGGGAGGGCGTCGACCGGGCGTACGGGACGTCGTCCGAGGGTGATCAGCAGCAGCACCAGGGCGAGCACGGCGACGACCGCGGCGACGGTCCACTGCCGGCTGCCGTGCACCAGGCCGAGCCCGATGACGCCGAACGAGACCAGGCCGGACCAGACGTACATGAGCAGCACCGCACGGCGCTGGCTGTGCCCGCGCTGGAGCAGGCGGTGGTGCAGGTGCTGCTTGTCGGGCAGGAACCACCACTTGCCCGCGTACGTGCGGCGGATGAAGGCCAGCGTCAGGTCGAGGAAGGGCAGCGCGAGGATCGCCAGGGGCAGCACGAGGGGCAGGATCGTCGGCACGAGTCCGCGATCACTGGCGAGCTGGGACGGGTCGATCTGACCGGTCAGACTCACGGTCGACGTCGCGAGCAGCAGCCCCAGCAGCATCGACCCCGAGTCGCCCATGAACATCCGCGCCGGGAAGAAGTTGTGCGGCAGGAAGCCGAGGCAGACCCCGACGATCACCACGCTGATCAGGCTCGACGTCGTCGCCCGGGTGAGGCCCTGGCTGACCGTGTAGACGTACGTGTAGGTGAAGAAGGCGAAGGCCCCGATGCCCACCACCCCCGTCGCCAGCCCGTCGAGCCCGTCCGCGAAGTTCACCGCGTTGCAGCAGACGAGGATGAAGAACGCGGTGATCGCGATGGACGAGAACTGGTCCAGCAGGATGGGGTTGCCCGGGACCGGGATCCACAGCACCTTGACCCCGAGCGCGACCGCGACGCCCGCAGCGAGGACCTGCCCCGCGAACTTGGCCAGCGCGGGCAGCTCGTAGATGTCGTCGAGCACCCCGACGACGCCGATGACCGCCGCCGCCACGAGCACGGCCCGCGAGTCCTGCTGCACCGTCGCCTGGCTACCCAGGAACGGCAGCTGCCACGACAGCAGCAGCGCGGCCCCGACGCCACCCAGCATCGCGATCCCCCCGAAGTAGGGCATCTCGATGGTGTGCACGTCCCGGTCGCGGACCCGGGCCAGCGCCCCCACGCGGAACGCGAGCCGCCGGCAGAACGCGCTGCCGAGGTAGGTGACCGCCGCGGCGACCAGCAGGACGAGCAGGTACTCGCGCACCGCCTAGCCCTGGTGCTCGGGCTCGGGGTCGACGCGGGGCTCGTCCGGCTGGGCGGGCGCGGCGGCGGCCGGCGAGGGCGCGGGGTCCGGCGCAGCGGCAGCCGGCGTGGGCTCAGGGTCCGGCTGGGCCGCGGGAGCCGCGGCGACGGCCTCGGGCTCCTCGAGGTCGCGCATCCCCGGAAGGGTCTGCCGCAGCGTCTCGAGGTCGATCGCGCCACGCCGCAGCAACTGCCCGTCGACGTGGCGGGTGAAGTCGACGATCGTCGAGGGCAGGGCCTGGCGCCCGCCCTCGGCCGCCGTGCCGAGGTCTCCCCCGTCGAGGTAGACCTCGACGCGGTCGCCGAGCTGGTCCACCGCCTCGTCGCAGGTCAGTGCGGCCGGACGGCCGGAGAGGTTCGCGCTGCTGACCGCGAGAGGCCCGGTCCGGCGCAGGATCTCGCGGGCCAGCTCGTGCTCGGGGACGCGCAGGGCGATGGTCCCGTCGGTCTCCCCCAGGTCCATCCGCAGGCTGGGCTGGATCCGGCAGACGATCGTCAGAGGTCCGGGCCAGTGGACCTCGACCAGGTCGCGCGCCTCGTCGGGCACGTCGGTGGCCAGGGCCCGGATCAGGGCCCCGTCGCCGATCAGCACGGGCGGCGGCATGTCGCGGCCCCGGTTCTTGGCGTCGAGCAGCCGCTGCACGGCGGCGGGGCTGAAGGCGTCGGCGCCGATCCCGTAGACGGTGTCCGTCGGGAGCACGATGCACTCGCCGTCCGCCACCGCCCGTCGGGCCGCGTCGACCGCCTCGGCGATGGCCGCCGGGTCGTCCACGGTGCAGTCGTAGCGGGTGTACGTCGCGTCGTCGACCTCGCGGTCCTCGATCTCGACGCTCTCGCCCTCGTCCTCCGGCTCCACGGTCACCCCGCCATCCTGCCAGCGGTCCGGCGTACGGCCGTGACGAAGCGCGGCCGCCCGGTCAGGTCCTGGTGGTCCCGGATGCCGGTGAAGGCCTGGCTCTGCGTGACGACGTCCGGCGCGGACGCGCCCTGGACGTCGGCGTGCTCGAAGCAGAGCAGCCCGCCGGGCCGCAGCAGCCGGGCGGCGACCCGCGTGACGACCCGGATCGCGTCGAGGCCGTCGTCCCCGGAGAACAGCGCCGTCAGGGGGTCGTGGTCGCGCACCTCGGGCGCGACGGAGGCGTACGCGTCGAGCGGGATGTAGGGCGGGTTGGCGATGACGAGGTCGACCTGGCCGTCGAGCACGTGCAGGGCGTCTGCCATGTCGCCGACGTAGAGCTCGACGAGCGTGTCGGCGAGGTTGCGGCGGGCGTACGCGGCGGCCTCCGGCGAGACCTCGACCGCGTACACGTCGAGGAACGTGAGCTCGGTGGCGAGCGCCTTGGCGATCGCGCCGGAGCCCGCGCACAGCTCGACGACGCGGGGCCGGCCCCCGGTGGCGATGGCCGGACGCAGCGCGTCGACCGCCCACCCGGTCATGACCTCGGTCTCGGGCCGGGGCACGAAGACGCCCGGACCCACCTCGAGCTCGACGTGGCGGAAGTACGCCCGACCCGTCAGGTGCTGCAGCGGGACCCGGGCGGCCCGGCTCGCGACGAGGACCTCGAAGGCCGCGACCTCGTCGTCGCCCACCCCGTCGAGCAGCGGGATGCGCGCCGGCTCGATGCCGCACACGTACGCCAGCAGGGTCCGTGCGTCGGCCTCGGGCGAGGCCACGCCGGCGTCGCGCAGCCGCGCCGCGGCGTCGCTCAGGACGGCACGGACGGGGTGCGGGGCAGAGGTCATCGGGCCGGCTCCCCCGTCAGGTCGGTTCGCCGACCGCGGCGAGGCGGGCGGCCGTGTCCGCCTCCTGCAGCGCCGTGACGACGGGCTGCAGCTCGCCGTTGAGGACCTGGTCCAGGTTGTAGGCCTTGAAGCCGATCCGGTGGTCGGAGATGCGGTTCTCGGGGTAGTTGTACGTCCGGATCCGCTCCGAGCGGTCGACCGTCCGGACCTGGCTGCGGCGGGCCGCGGAGGCCGAGCTCGCGGCCTCCTCCTCGGCGGCGGCGATCAGCCGGGCCCGGAGCATGCGCATGGCCTGCTCGCGGTTCTGCAGCTGGGAGCGCTCGTTCTGCATCGACACGACGATGCCGGTCGGCAGGTGCGTGATGCGGACGGCCGAGTCGGTCGTGTTGACGCCCTGGCCGCCGGGGCCGGAGCTGCGGTAGACGTCGATGCGCAGGTCGTCGGGGTTGATCTCGACCTCGGTCTCCTCGACCTCGGGCATCACCAGGACGCCGGCCGCGGAGGTGTGGACCCGGCCCTGGGACTCGGTGACGGGGACCCGCTGCACGCGGTGCACGCCGCCCTCGAACTTGAGGACGCCGTACGGCATCTGGTCCGGCTCGCCGAGGCTGGCCGCCTTGATGGCGGCCGTCACCGTGCGGTAGCCGCCGAGGTCGGTCTCCTGGGCGTCCAGGACCTCGACCTTCCAGCCGCGCAGCTCGGCGTAGCGGGAGTACATCTTCAGCAGGTCGCCGGCGAAGAGGGCCGACTCCTCGCCGCCCTCGCCGGACTTGATCTCGATCAGGGCGTCCGCGGAGTCGTTGGGGTCGCGCGGGGCGAGCAGCCGGGTCAGCCGGTCGACGACGGGGACGATCTGCCGCTCGAGCTCGTCGGCCTCGGCCGCGAACGTCGGGTCCTCGGGCGCGAGCTCTCGCGCGGCGGTGAGGTCCTCGTCGAGGCGGTGGTACTCGTCCAGACCCTTGACGATCGGCGTCAGCTCGGCGTAGCGCCGACCGACCCGACGCGCCTTGGCGAGGTCGGTGTGCGTCGAGGCGTCCGCGAGCTGGGCCTCGAGCTGCGCGAACTCCTCACGCAACGGCTCTGCTGACTCGAACACCGGATCTCCTCCACTCGCACCGCATCACACCTGGCGAACGCATGAGCGCCGGGAGCGAGGACGTCGTCCCCGCTCCCGGCGCTCGGTGGAGCTAAGCCTTCTTCGCAGCCTCGGAAGCGGCGTAGCGCTTCTGGAACCGGGCGACGCGGCCGCCGGTGTCGAGGATCTTCTGCTTGCCCGTGTAGAACGGGTGGCAGGCCGAGCAGACGTCGACGCGCATGGTCTCGCCACCGGTGCTCTTGGTCGTGAACGTGTTGCCGCAGGTGCAGGTGACCTGGGTGTCCGCGTACGCGGGGTGGATGTTGGCCTTCATGTGGGTCTCCTTGTTGTTGGACCGGGTCGCCAGACGGGCGTGAACCGGCACCGAGGATCAATCTTGCCGTACGGGCTCTACAACGCCAAAGGGCGGGATTTAGTCCCGCCCTGCGACGCTCGTCAGGCGGGCATGGATTTCGTGATCGCGACCATGAAGTCGCGGTTGCTCTCGGTCTTCTTGAGCCGGTCGAGCAGCGTCTCCAGGCCCTGGAGGCTGTCGAGGCCGCCGATGACGCGGCGCAGCTTCCAGACGATGTTGAGCTCCTCGCGGGACATGAGCAGCTCCTCGCGGCGGGTGCTCGAGGCGTCGACGTCGATGGCGGGGAAGATCCGCTTCTCGGCGAAGTCGCGGCGCAGCCGGATCTCGGAGTTGCCGGTGCCCTTGAACTCCTCGAAGATCACCTCGTCCATCTTCGAGCCGGTCTCGACCAGCGCGGTGGCGAGGATGGTGAGCGAGCCACCGTTCTCGATGTTGCGCGCCGCACCGAGGAACCGCTTCGGCGGGTAGAGCGCGGCCGAGTCGACACCACCGGAGAGGATGCGGCCCGACGCCGGGGCGGCGAGGTTGTACGCGCGACTCAGGCGGGTGATGCCGTCGAGCAGCACGACCACGTCCTTGCCCGCCTCGACCAGGCGCTTGGCCCGCTCGATCGCGAGCTCGGCCACCGTGGTGTGGTCACCGGCGGGCCGGTCGAAGGTCGAGGCGATGACCTCGCCCTTGACGGTCCGCTGGAAGTCGGTGACCTCCTCGGGACGCTCGTCGACCAGGACCACCATGAGGTGGACCTCGGGGTTGTTGGCCGCGATCGCGTTGGCGATGGCCTGCATCATCATCGTCTTGCCGGCCTTGGGCGGGCTGACGATGAGGGCGCGCTGGCCCTTGCCGATCGGCGCCATCAGGTCGACGATGCGGGTCGCGAGCTGGGTGGAGGTGGTCTCCAGCTTGAGCCGCTCCTGCGGGTAGAGCGGGGTCAGCTTGGCGAACTCGGGACGGTTGCGCGCCGCCTCGGGGTCGCCGCCGTTGACGGTCTCGAGCTTGACCAGCGGGTTGAACTTGGCCTTGCTGTCGCCCTCCTTGGACTGACGCAGCTGACCGGTCACGACGTCGCCCTTGCGCAGGCCGAACTTCTTGACCATGGCGAGCGAGACGTACGCGTCCTCGGGGCTGGGCAGGTAGCCGCTGGTCCGGACGAACGCGTAGCTGTCCATCACGTCGAGGATCCCGCGCGCCGGGGTGAGCACGTCGTCGTCGGAGACCGTCGGCTCGTTCTCGTAACCGCGCTCCAGGCCCGCGCCACCGCGACCCGTGGTGCGGGGGTTACGGGTCTGCCGGTCCCGGCTGCGACGGCGCCGCCCACGACGACCGCCGCCGTCCTCGTCGTCGTCGTAGCGGTTCTGCTGGTTGTTCTGGCCCTGGTTGTTCTGGCCCTGGTTGCCCTGGCCGTTGCCGTTCCGGTTGCCGCCGTCACGCTGCCGGTCGCCGTTGCCGCCGTCGCGCTGGCCCTGGCGGTCGTCCTGCTGGCGGCCGTTCTGCCGGTCGTCCTGCTGACGCCCGTTCTGCTGGCGGTCGTCCTGCTGACGGTTCTGGTCACGGTTCTGGTCACGGTTCTGGTCGCGGTTCTGGTCACGGTTCTGGTCGCGGTTCTGGTCGCGGTTCTGGTCGCGGTCGCGCTGGCCGTCGCGGTTGCGCTGACGGCGCTCGCCGTTCTCGTTGCCGTCACGGTCGTTGTCGTCGCGGTCGTTGTCGTCGCGTCGACGCTCGGAACGCTCCGGGGAGCTGTCCTGGCGGGCGGACTCCTGGCCGGAACCGTTCGCGTCGGCCTGCGCCGGGCGGTCCGCCGGCTCGGACGTCTCGCGAGCAGCCTGCGGTGCCTTCTCGCGCAGCTCGTGCAGGGCGTTGGCGATGTCGTCGCCGCGGCCGGTGTCGCTGGCCCGGGACTCGGCACGAGCCTCCGTACGCGTCTCGCCGCCGTCGGACGCCGTCGGCTCGCCGGCGGCCCGCGTCGCGGAACGACGCCGGCGGGAGCCGCCCTCGGGCGCGTCGCCCGAGCTGCTGCCCCCGTTGGAGCTGCCACCGTTCGTGCCGCCCCCGGTGGAGGAGCCCTCGTTCGCGGAGCCCCCGGTCGGGGCGCCGCCGGACGAGCCCCCGTTGGAGGAGCCGCCCGTCTGCGCGCCCTGGATGGCGGAGATCAGCTGGCCCTTGCGCATGGCGCCGGTGCCCTTGAGGCCCAGCGAGCTGGCGAGCTGCTTGAGCTCGGGCAGCACCATCGAGTCCAGCCCGCTCCCACGACGCTTGCGGGCGCCGCCCTCGGCGGGGCCGTCGCCAGCAGCCGCGGAGGCTTCGCTGATCAAGGTGTCGGTCAAAGTGTGTCCTTTCGGAGCGGGCCGCTCGTGGCGTCCCAGTCCCGGGCCGGGTGTGATCACCTCGGCCGGTGGTGTGTGAGGCCCTCCCTCAACCGGCTGCCCGTCGGGGGCGCGTTGTGGCTGTGGGAAGTGACGCAGTGCTTGACACGGTTGGCGTCGCGCCATCGGGGGCGCCGCACGACCAGTACTACGGGTGCGCTGGATCTGACCTCGGCCAGACCGGAGATGCACCGGCTGTGTCGAACACGTTCAGGCTAGCACTGTCGTGGCCCGATCACGTCGCACCTCACAACGCGTGCGCGGGTCGTCCGATTCCCAGGCGTCGGAAGCGGGTGCCCGGCTCGGCAACCTCCAGACCCCGCAGGTCGGCCTCGGTCCCGAGGACGACGACCGACGGACCCGCGCCGCTGATCGCCGCGGCGAAGCCGGCCGCGCGGAGCCGGGCCATCAGGGCGTAGGCCTCCGGCATGGCCGGCTCGCGGTAGCGCTGGTGCAGCCAGTCCTGCGTGCCGGCGTGCAGCAGGTGCGGGGCCTCGGCGACGGCGTGGACCAGCAGGGCGGCCCGTCCCGCGTCGGCCGCGGCGTCCGCGTGCGGCACCGTCGTCGGCAGCAGCCGGCGCGCCGCCCGCGTCTCCACCGCGACCTCCGGCACGACGACCGCCGCCCGCAGATCGTCGTGGACCCGGCCCTGCACCACCGCGACGTGCTCGCCGTGCCCGTACGCGAGCACGAAGCCGCCATGGATCGCGGCGGCGACGTTGTCGGGGTGGCCCTCGACCCGGTTCGCGTGCCGCAGCACCCAGGCGCGGTCCTCCGCCCGCCCCGCCAGCGCCCGGGCCGCCACCAGCCCGGCCACGATCGCGGCGGAGGACGACCCCAGCCCCCGGCCGTGCGGGATCGTGTTGTGGCCGCGCAGCGCGAGACCCGGGGCCCGGAAGCCGAGGTCGTCGAGACCCTCGGTCACGCAGCGCACGACCAGGTGGGTCTCGTCGCGCGGCAGGACGTCGCTGCCCTCGCCGGTCACGTCGACCGTGACACCGGACTCGACGACCTCGATCTCGACGGTCTCGCGCCAGTCGAGCGCGAGGCCGAAGCAGTCGAAGCCGGGACCCAGGTTGGCGCTCGTCGCGGGCGCCTCGACGGTGACGCGCGTGCCCGGCTCGAGCGTCCTCACCGGCCGCCCCGGCTCACGCGGCCCGCCTCACGCGAGCAGGCCGCACACCGCGGCGACGGCCGTCAGGTCGGGCGAGACGACCTCGGCCCGGACCGGGCCCCGGCCGGCGAGCGCGGTGTCGATGTCCTTCAGCCCGTGGCCGGTGACCGTGACGGTGATCTGCTGACCGGGCTCGAGCTCCCCCGTACGCCGCTTGGCCAGCAGCCCGGCGACACCCGCGGCCGACGCCGGCTCGACGAAGATGCCCTCGCGCGCGGCGAGGAAGGACTGCGCGGCCAGGATCTGCTCGTCGGTGACCATGTCGATCAGCCCGCCCGACTCGTCGCGCGCGGCGATGGCCTGGGCGGCCGACGCCGGGTTGCCGATCCGGATCGCGGTCGCGACCGTCTCGGGGTCCAGCACCGGGTGGCCGAGCACCAGCGGCGCGGCCCCGGCGGCCTGGAAGCCCCACATCCGCGGCGTCCGGGAGGCGATCCCGGCCGCGTGGTACTGCGTGTAGCCGCGCCAGTAGGCGGTGATGTTGCCGGCGTTGCCGACCGGCAGGACGTGCAGGTCGGGCGCGTCGCCGAGGACGTCGACGATCTCGAAGGCTGCGGTCTTCTGCCCCTCGATCCGGATCGGGTTGACCGAGTTGACCAGCGCGACCGGGTAGTCGTGGGACAGCTTGCGGGCCAGCTCGAGGCAGTCGTCGAAGTTGCCGTCGACCTGGACGACCCGGGCCCCGTGCACGATCGCCTGGGCGAGCTTGCCGGTCGCGATCCGGCCCGCCGGGAGCAGCACGATCGTCTCGAGACCGGCCTTCGACGCGTACGCCGAGGCCGAGGCGGAGGTGTTCCCGGTCGAGGCGCAGACGACGGCCTTGGCGCCGCTGCCCGCGGCCGCGGACAGGGCGAGCGTCATCCCGCGGTCCTTGAAGGAGCCCGTCGGGTTGGCGCCCTCGACCTTGACCCAGGTCTCGCACCCGAGCTCGTCGGAGAGCCGTTCGGCCAGGACCAGGGGCGTGCTGCCCTCGCCCAGCGTGATCACCGGGTCGGTGTCGGCCAGCGGGAGCCAGGCGCGGTAGCGCGAGATCACCCCGGCGGTGGCGCGGAGGGCGATCGGAGCCTGCTCCGGCCCGGCCGCGACGTCGGCCACGGTGTCGGTCATGCCTCTCCCTCCACACGCATCACGCTGGTCACGTCCCGGACGGACGGCAGGTCGCGCAAGGCCTCCACGGTCGCACTCAACGCGGAGTCGCGGGCGCGGTGGGTGACGACGACGAGCTGCGCGTCGGCGCCGCGCCCGTTCTGCCGCACGGTCTGGATGGAGACGTCGTGCTCGGCGAAGACCTGGGCGACCGAGGCGAGCACGCCCGCGACGTCGGCCACCTCGAGGGACAGGTGGTAGCGGGTGGTCACCTCGCCGATCGGCGACACGCGCCGTGCGGCGTAGCTGGACTCCCCCGGCCCGAGCGCCCCGCGGACCCGGTTGCGCGCGACCGTCACGAGGTCGCCGAGGACCGCGCTCGCGGTCGGCGAGCCGCCCGCGCCGGGGCCGTAGAACATCAGCCGCCCGGCCGAGCGCGACTCCACGAACACGGCGTTGTACGCGCCGCCGACGGCCGCCAGCGGGTGCGTGCGCGGGATCATCGCCGGGTGCACGCGGACGGAGACGCTGCGGCCCGAGCCGTCCGCGGCCTCGTCCGAGAGCTGGCACAGCGCGACGAGCTTGACGACGCAGCCGATCTCGCGGGCCGAGGCGATGTCCGAGGACGACACGTCGGTGATGCCCTCGCGGTAGACGTCGGCGGCCGTCACGCGGGTGTGGAAGGCGAGGCTCGCCAGGATCGCGGCCTTGGCGGCGGCGTCGAAGCCCTCGACGTCGGCGGTCGGGTCGGCCTCGGCGTACCCCAGCTCCTGCGCCTCGGCGAGGGTCTCGGCGAATCCCGCGCCATCGGTGTCCATCTTGTCGAGGATGAAGTTCGTCGTGCCGTTGACGATGCCGGTCACCGCGGTGATCTCGTCGCCGACCAGCGACTCGCGCAGCGGCCGGATGATCGGGATCGCCCCGGCGACCGCGGCCTCGAAGTAGAGGTCGACGCGGTGACGCTCGGCGGCGGCGTACAGCGTCGCACCGTCCTCGGCGAGCAGCGCCTTGTTGGCGGTGACGACCGAGGCCCCGTTCGCCAGGGCCTCCAGGATCAGCGCGCGGGCCGGCTCGATGCCGCCGATGACCTCGATGACGAGGTCGACGTCGGGCCGGCTCACCAGCGCGTGCGCGTCGGTGGTGAACAGCGCGGGGTCGAGGCCCGGGCGCTCACGGTTGGCCCGCCGTACGGCGATGCCGACCAGCTCGAGCGGCCGGCCGACCCGCGCGCGGAGGTCGTCGGCCTGCTCCACGATGAGCCGCGCGACCTCGGAACCGACGGTTCCGCAGCCCAGCAGCGCCACCTTGAGCGGACGGCCGGCGTCGAGCGCCGGGGCCTCGCTGGAGCGGGGCTCCGCCGAGGGTCGTACGTCCGTCACTGTCACCGAGGATCTCCTGCACCGGGTTGGCGCCGCCCGAGGGTCGCGGCGCAGCAATTGTTCCGCATCGGGGCCCTGCCCACATCCCTTGTTCCACAGTCCGGCGGGGACGAGCAGTCCTGCGGCGGGTCCTTCTCGCGGAAAGTGGTCGGTCCGGGCCGCTTTCTTCGCCGGATCCGGGCCCGGACCGACCACTTTTCCGGTGCGGGAACGAAGCCCCCGGGCTAGCCGACGTCGAGGGCCAGGAGGTCGTCGAGCGTCTCGCGCCGGACGAGGGTGCTGATCACGCCGTCGCGGACGGAGACGACGGGCGGGCGCGGGACGTGGTTGTAGTTGCTCGCCATGCTCCGGCTGTACGCGCCAGCCGCCGGCACGGCGATCAGGTCACCGGGCGCGACGTCGGCGGGCAGGAACTCGTCGCGGACGAGGATGTCGCCGCCCTCGCAGTGCTTGCCCACCACGCGGGCCAGCGTCGGCGGCGCGTCCGAGCGCCGTGAGGCGAGGGTGGCGGAGTACTCGGCGGCGTACAGGGCCGTCCGGATGTTGTCGCTCATCCCGCCGTCGACGGCGACGTAGAGCCGGCTCGCTCCCCCGTCGAGCTGCACGCGCTTGACCGTGCCGACGGTGTAGAGCGCGAAGCCGGCCGGGCCGCTGATCGCGCGGCCGGGCTCGATCGAGAGCTGCGGGACCGCGATGCCGAGCGCGTCGCACTCGGTGCGGACGATCCGGTTCAGCGCCGCGGCCAGGTGCGCAGGGGTGGCCGGCGTGTCCTGGCTGGTGTACGCGATGCCGAAGCCCCCGCCGAGGTCGAGCTCGGGCAGCTCGAGACCGTACGCCGCCGCGAAGTCGGCGTGCAGCCGCAGCGTCCGCCGCGCCGCCACCTCGAACCCCTCGGCGTCGAAGATCTGCGAACCGATGTGGGAGTGCACGCCCACGAGGTCCAGGCGCGGGTCGAGGTGGCAGAGCTCGAGCGCCTCGGCCGCGGCCCCGCCGGCGATGGAGAACCCGAACTTCTGGTCCTCGTGCGCGGTGGAGATGTACTCGTGGGTGTGGGCCTCGACGCCGGTGGTGACCCGCACCATCACGCGCGGTCGCACCCCGAGCTCGCCGGCCAGGTGCCCCAGCCGCCCGATCTCGTCGAACGAGTCGACGATGATCCGCCCGACGCCGGCCTCGAGCCCCTGCCGGAGCTCGTCGACGCTCTTGTTGTTGCCGTGCAGCCCGACGCGGGTGAGGTCGACCCCGGCCCGCTGCGCGACCGACAGCTCCCCGCCGGTGCAGGTGTCCAGCCCGAGGCCCTCCTCGGTCACCCAGCGCGCGACCGCGGTGCACAGGAACGACTTGGCCGCGTAGTAGACGTTCCAGCCCTCGAACGCCTGGGCGAAGGCGCGGGCCCGCGCCCGCAGGTCGGCCTCGTCGATCACGTACGCCGGCGTCCCCACCTGCTCGGCGATCTCGGCGACGTCGAGCCCGGCCGCGGTCAGCACGCCGTCGTGGTCCTTGCCGACCCCCGCGCTCCAGAGGCCGGGCAGCAGCGCGTTGACGTCCTCGGGCACGCCGAGCCAGCCGGGCGCCCGAGAGGCGGCGTCGGCGTGGATCGAGCCGGCGACGTGGGTGTGGGTCATGGGATCGCGGTTCCTCGGGGGCTCGGGCGGCGGGCGCGGGTCGTCCGCAGTCGATCACGGGTGATCACGGGTGATCACGGATGATCACGGAACGCGACCAGGTCGGCCGCACTGGTACATTCTTCTCTGGTCCCAGGCCGGGACGCGCAGCTGGCAGCAGCACGAGACGCGCGACCCGAGCCCCCGTAGCTCAGGGGATAGAGCACCGCCCTCCGGAGGCGGTGGCGCAGGTTCGAATCCTGCCGGGGGCGCCAGCGTCACACCTAGTCAGGTGCCGTTTGGCGCATGGGGAGGCCCAAGCCGTGCAACACACGTGCAACATCCTCGCTCTCCACGTTGAGCCTGGCCTCCTGGCTGGTCCCGCACATGTCGCCTGAAGACGACGAGCTGTTCCACGTGGTCGAGTTCGACATCACCCCGAATGCGGACGGGACCCCGGCGACGATCATCGCCCTCGGCGTTGGTCGCACGCCGAACCCCCAGCACCGTGACGCCGAAGCACTCAAGGACGCCGAGACGGCCTACATGCTGCTCGTGGCGGGGATCATGGAAGCCGAGGGGCGACACACCGGCCAGGGCACGACGACGGGCAACGGCAGTCCGTGGGACTTCGAGCTGACCTACCCGGACGGTCGCAGAGGGCTCGGTGACCACGTGCTCTACACCGACCCCAACACAAACGAGGCGCCTGAGCAGGCAGCGTTCATGATGCGCCACGCCGCCGCCTGGGATCCTGACGGGGACTTTCGAAAGGTGCTCGCTTCGCCGGCGGTCGCCAAGCACATCCGGCGGCTGACGGCCTGGCACAGCGACCCCGACGTCTCGCTCGACGAGTCGCACCTCGTGATCGAAACTCACAGCGTGGTCCCCGCAGTCGAGCTGATCGACGTCTGGGAGCACCAGGCGGGGCACGCTCTCGAACCGCTCCGCTCGACGTTGACGCGCGACGAGGTCGGGGACGTCACCTACATCTGGGTCGTCACGGAGCGCTCGCCGAACATGATGGTGCTGGCACACGGGCTCTGGGTACCCGTCGCCTTCGGGGAAGACGTGCTGCGGGAGTCCGAGTAGCCGATGCGGTGTCGGCGCTGTCGAAGCGCTGAGCAGTGGGATGCTCGAGCATGCCTAGCAGCACCCCGCCGCCGCCCAAGCCATCGTTCTGGCCCGACACCGCAGAGGGCGTCCTCATCCTGGTGCTTGGCGTCGCCGGCCTCGTCATGATCGTCGTCGGGCTGTTCCTCGGCGGGCCGCTACTGCCGGTGCTCATCGGTCTCGTGATCGTGGTCGCCTTCCTGATGGGCGGCAACCTCAGTGTCTTCAGCGTCGGCAAGCGGGGGCTGAACATGCAGAGCCGGGCGTCGTCGCAGCGCCGCACCCGCTGAAAGGGCTACCTCCGTCGCAAGATCGGCGTCGCCGGGGCTAGCCTGACCTCCCCTTCCCCCGAGAGGACACCGTCGTGAACGTGACAGAGGAGTACAAGACAGCCATCAGGGAGCTGCGAGCGGCACTCGGTGCTGACTCCGAGATGGTGCCGGTCGCGGCGCTCAACCAGGTGCTTGCCACTACCGAGATGGCGCCCATCGTCACCGCCGACACGAAGGTTGAGCACGGCGACCACACCAAGACGAGCGGTTCCTACTTCGTCCTGACGAAAGCTCTCGCGCTCATCGGCCAGTGGAAGGACGCGAAGCCGACCACCGACCCTGACGCGGGCGCGTACGAGCTCACCGTGAAGAGAAGGTCTGCTCTCCAAGACCTGAGCATCAGCTCTGCCTCAGGCACCCCGTGGGTGGGTACACAAGGGCAGGTACGTCCCTGGTCGCTCGACGGGGGCGCCACGCTCACCGCTGAGTACGAAGGCACCGCTTCCGTCACGTTCCCGATGGGTTCGGCTTCCGCTGACGACACCGAGCGTCTGCTCAAGGAGCTCGTGGGAGACCTCAGCCGCTGAGCGGGGGGACAAAGACAGCGCCGACGCCTTTGCGCTAGCTCGAGGCAGAACCTACCGTCGAGGTACTTCGAGCTTGGTGATGTGCAGTGCGCCGGTCGTTGCTGCGACGACGGACGGCACGATCAGGAGGGCGCTCAGCCCACGGTCGGAAATCGCCAGGTAGGACAGGACTCCGAACGTGAGCCCGATCAGCAGGAGCGCCAGACCTGCCACGTCGAGGCGGCGCTGCGGACGCTGCTCGGGTGCAGGGCGGTGCGGACGGGGGCTATGCGTCATTGTCATGAGCTGCCCTCCTGTGTTCTAAGACCTCGAGCACGGTCCACGTCCGCGTGGTCCGACCGTTCTTCTCAGTCGCGTTCTCGCGGACACGCAAGTTGAAGATGTCTGTCTTGCGGATCGCCAGACCGCCGGCCACGAGGGCCAGGAAGTCTGCGTCCTCAACGGTAGCGTTCCGCTTCACCTCGGCTGTCTTGACCCGCCAGTTGTCTGGGCGGTCGAAGTCGATGGCCGACATCTGAGCCTCGGTCTCGAAGACGTTCTCCGTTTCTTCGACCTCGTCCTCCGGGCGCGCCGCGTCGTAGTCGGGCCTGGTCAGCGTGAAGTCGTCGGCGTCCTCGCCCTCATCCGTCTCCGTCTCGGCGTCGGCCTCGATGGCGGCGACCGGCGGCGGGCTCTGCACCTGCACCTGTGTCACCCGGGAGTCGCTCAGCGGAGCCATGATCTGCCTGAGCTGCTTCTTGCGTCGGCGCTTGCGCTTGTTCAGCTCTTCCCAGACCGCCTCCGGGACCTCTTCGTAGGTGTCGTCCGACCAAGACAGGCCGACCTTCCCGTTGTCGAGGCTGTGATCCACGGCCTTGACGGTGGCCCGCGCCGACTTCGACGACCAGTAGATGATCTGGCTGACCGTGGGCACCCCTGCGTACTCGAGCGATGTCTTGATGCCGTCCTGGTTGTCGTGCACGAACCGCACGACCTCGATGAGGAACGAGCCCTCCTGAGCGGGCCGCACGAGCACCTCGGACCCTGCCGGCCCGTCGCCGAACGCACCGGCCTTGACGAAGTCGCCGGTCAGCCCCACGAGACCTTGGAGCACCTCGGCGACGTGGGAGGCACGGAGCTCGTGCAGCTTGGTGCCGTCCTCGTCCTCCCCCTCAAATCGCAGGGTCAGGGTGTCGACCACGCCGGCTGCCGGCTCCGTTGCCATGGCGGAGAACCTACAACGGCGGACTGACGAAACGCTGTCTGCGCCACGACCGACGAGGCGGCGAACCGACCGGATCAGGAGAACGCGACCCCGACCACGAGCACCCGGTGATCGCTCGCGTACGTCGGCGCGGTGTCGACGGTGCGCCGGCTGGTCAGGGTGATGCGTCCGGCTGCCTGAGCGGCAGGGCTGACCGCGACGACGTCGAGCGCTAGACCGGGCAGGTTGCGCCCGTAGTCGTGCCACGACGGCACGTCCGACCCGTACTCGTCCCACCCGGCGCAGGCGAGCTGCGAGCGCGGGCCGGGCTCGTCGCACGGCGTCTCGCCGGGCGGCGTCGAAGCGTTGAGGTCGCCCGCGAGCAGCCGCACCTTGCCGTCCATCTTGGCGAGCGCCGCCCGCATCTGTAGGTCACGCGCCTCAGGGTTGCCGCTCGAGAGGTGCGTCATCGCGACGCTGAGCATCGGGTCGGTGCCGGTCACCTTGCGGGAGAAGCCGACCTGTAGCAGCCGGCGACCGGTGTAGCCGCCGTCAGGGTCGCCGGGCAGCGTGGTCGTCGAGAGCTTGCCGGGTGACCACTTGCCGGAGTCGTAGAGCCACCCGGTGCGGTTCTGCGAGGTGTTGTCGCCGCCGATGTGCTCCCACTGCGAGCCCATCAGGTGAACGAGGTCGTCGAGCATCTGCGTGTCGCACTCGGTCAGCGCGTAGAGCGACGCCTTGACCTGACCACGCAGCAGGTCCGCAAGGCGCTGAGCGCGGATGTAGCGGCGCGACGAGCCGCTGCCCTTCGCCCACGTCAGGTCGACGCCGTCGACGCTCTCGCCGGCGGTGTAGCCCTGCCAGTTGCAGTTCAGCTCGGCGTACGTCGTCGCGTAGGTGGTCGCGGCGCTGGCCGGCGCTGCCGGCAGCAGCGTGAAGAGCAGGGCGCCGACCAGGGCGAGGACGGCGGGCAGTCGGGGGGTGGGGACGCGCGGGTGTGCCACGACGGGACCTCTCGGTGGAGATGAGAGGTCCGCGGGGACAAGCCGCTACCTTCGCGGAGTCAGCCGCCTGACTCGAAGAGCGTGGAAGGAGGATTCGGGACACGGGTTGTCACCCGTCGTACTGGCCGCATCAGGAGCGACCCCAGGTCCCTAGTCGTTGACCTGCCGCTGTCGTGCGGTGGTTTCTTCGACGGGTGTCGAGCAAGATCAATTCTGCCGAACGGCTGAGCCGTCTGCGCGAGGATTGTTCGGATGGCCCTCGACGGCCCCCGTCGGGCGACTGGCGCGGCGTCGAGTCGACCGTTCTTGTCGGAAGTCGGCTCTAGCCTGCCGGCATGGAACCCGAAACCTGCCGATACTGCGGCGGTCCTGTCGTCCGGACGGCTATCCGCTCTCGTCCGAGGGCCGCTCCCGGCCCCGTCGAGGTGAGAGTCGAGCGACGGTGTGCGAGTCGCTGCTCGGCGAGCACACGACGACTGGGCGGCGGCGGCGCGTAGGGCGCTGCTGTTAACCCTGGGTTGACAGCTCGTCGCGTGCGTTCGTGACGGCAGCGAGCAACTGCCGGGCTGCCCGGTAGCCCTCCCCCGACGGTCCCAGCCCCGGCAGGCCACGGCTGCGGCGTGCCAGCGCCTCTCGCTCGGCAGCCTGACGCATCCCGCGCAGGTTGGCGACGAGCGCAGCCTCGACCCTGACCAGCCCCGCAAGCGCCGCACCGAGCTCAGGCAGAGGACCCTCGCCGAGCCGCTGCACGGCCCGCACCCTCATCGCGTGCGCCCTACTGGCAGCGCCCTCGAGCTGCGCCTCGGTCATCACGTCCGGTCGGCGAGCCGCGTGATGTAGATGCGCGACGCTGCGGTGACGGTCGTCGGCGTGCTGTCGGCGACGTTCTGCGCCCACCGCATCTGGAACCTGCCCGACGTGGCGACCCTGAGCAGGATGTCCTCGCTGAAGGCGTCGGTCGCGGCAGCCTCGAGCCCGTACGCGACCGCCGTGTCGACGAAGTGACCGGACGACCGGGCGAGTGCCCCGGTGCCGTCCGTGCCGGCCACAGCCATGCCTCGCGCGGTCCTGTTGCCGGTCACGATGGCACCGCCCGAGTAGGACCACGCCGCCTTGATGTCGCCGCCGGAGTTCGCCCCGGTGCCGTGCACGAAGAGCTCGACCCGGTAGGTGCCGGGCACGAGGTCGACGAAGAGGTGCGGGTCGTCGATGAGGGTCGTGCTGCTCGCGACGGAGGTGTTCGCGGCCTTCTTGACGTAGACGAGCTGAGGCACCCACTGCCCGCCGGAGTAGGCGTACTGCAACCCCGTGTCGGCGAGGTAGGCGCTCATCCCCTCGAGCGGCACCGGGATCAGGGCGTCACGGCTCGCGGCGTCGTCGAAGCGCATCGTGATGAGCGCGACAAGCTGCGGGTCGAGCCGCCACTGAGCGACCACGCCCTGAGCGAGCGGCATGCCGCGCACGTCGGTGATGATGAGCGCGTCGCCGCCAGTCTCGATGGTCACCGTCTCCTGGTCGAGCGGGTCGCGGATGCCGTCCGGCAGCAGCTCGACGAGCGCGTGCGGGACGAGCACCTCCGTCGACTCTCCCCCGCCGCCCACCTCGACGGTCGCGAGCTTCTCGGGCGACGGCGGGAACACCTCGCACCGAGAGTCGGCAGGTAGCGCCGTGGTCAGCGGCGACGCCAGCAGCAGCGTGTCGGCGTCGAGGTCGGCGCTGACGTAGGCGTAGGCGGTGCCGTCGACGAGGAAGGCACCGCTGCCGCCGGCGAAGGGTGCCGCGTCGTTCACGTAGAGCACGCTCGCGCCGACAGCGGCGTCACTGACGGTGTTCTCGGCGGCGTTGCGGGTGTCGACCGAGAGCACCCGCCCGAGCAGCTCAGCCACGGCTGAGCGCCGCCTCACGCTCGGCGTTGCCGGCCTTCGCCTGCTCGAGCGCCCGCCAGTAGTCGGCGTCCTGCTCGGCCAGCGGGCGCGTGTCCCGACGCTGCTGCTCGACCGGGTCGACGCCCATGAGCGCGAAGAGCTCGGTGAGCTGCCGGGGCTGCGCCTCAGCCGGCTCGCACCGGCTGCTGCGGTAGCCCCGACCAGCGAAGAGCGCGCACCGCTGGCCGTGAGCGACGCACTCGACGGCGGTCTGCCGCTTCGTCGTCAGCCGGGGCACGTCAGCCGACCTTTCCGGCGACCCTGGCGGCGAGGGCGTTGATGCTGTCCACGTGGCGCTGACGGCTGCGCGTCTCGCTGGCCTGCTGCTCGTCGCGCCGAGCCTGACGTCGCTCGGCGGCAGCAGCAGCCGCAGCGTCGGCAGCCGCGTAGGACGCCGCCGCCGCCTGCGTGGCGGCGCGCACGCCGGCACTGATGCTGCTGCGGAGCGCCGCGTCCTGCCGCCCGGCCAGCTCGGCGAGAAGCTTGTCCCCGCTCGATCCAGCCGAGCCGCCGACCCCGGCGAAGGGCGCGGGGGTGCCGGCGCTGGTCGTCGCCACCCAGCCGGCCAGGGCGCGCGACGCCTTCGCCCGGTCGAGGGCAGCGGCGGCGTCGTCGAGCAGCGCGAGGAAGTCGGCCTCGTCCTGGTCGGCGACGGCCAGCTCAGCGGTACGCCACTCGTCGGCGGCGCGGTAGGCGTCGTCGAGGCTCGCCTTCGCCTCGGTCACCTTCGACTGACGGGCGGTGAGCCGTGCCGTCGCCACGTCGAGCCGCGTCTTGAGCGCGGCGCTTGGCAACGTCTTGGGCTCGGTGGCCTGCTCGAAGGCGGCGGCGTCGGCAGCGGCAGCGCCGGCGTGGGCGGTCGTCGCGCTGACCAGCTCGGACCGCGCCTCGCTGACGGACACCTCGGCCTTGCGGACGTCCCGCTCGGCCTTCGCGATGGTGTCGGGCTTGCTGATGGTGGTCGTGTTGCTCATGTCGTGCCCTGTCTCTTGGTGCTTCGGGGGGTTGGTCGTGCTGGTCATGCGTCCTCGGGTGGCGGCTTCTGCGCCAGCCCGAGAAGTCGGGTGCGGTCGCTCTCGATGCGGGCGAGAGCGGTCAGGGCTTGCAGCAGCACCCGGTCGTCGTCGGTGCGTGCCGCGAGCACGGCGAGCCCGGCGGCTGCCCGGTCGAGGCGGACCTCGACGCCGGCCCGGAGGTCTTCGACCGGCTGCTCGGGCAGCTCGGCCAGCGCCGCCGAGAGGCGACGTGCTGCCTGCTGCGGCGTGATGGCGAGCCGGCGGGAGATAGCCACGACCGAGAAGCCATCGGCGAAGAGGTCGAGCACTTCGGCTTCCCGTTCGCGCTGCGCGGCGCGCTCCCCTGGTTTGGTCATGAGAGAAGCCTGACACCGATTTTCCGAGCGCCTCAGAGGATTGAACGGGGATTTCCTCGGGGTCGTCGGGTGCCGCTGACAAGGGCAAAGGGTGCCGCAGCAGCGCCGATCTTGCACGCATGTTGCACGCCAGGGGCTCAGTCGAGCGTCTCCCGTAGTCAGAGCCTTGCGGCGGGCAGGTCCAAAGCCTGCCAACCAGCCGCCGGGCGGCGCTGACCTGCCTTCGAGAGAGCGGTGCTCTCGCGCACGTGCGCGCGAGGCCGACGGATCGATCACGAGCGCGCCAGAGGCAGCCGCACGCCGGCGACCGTGACCTTCTCGCCGGCGACCTCGACCTCGGCACCGATCAGGGGCGAGGCGTAGTTGCGCGCGAGCTGCTCGAGCCACAAGCCGAGCGGGCGTGACGAGAGGTGGCCGTGACGGTGCTCGGCAGCCCGGACACATCGACCCTGATGGACGTGCAGGGGCGCGACAGCAGCCGACCAGGCGAGCAGCCCCGGGCGCGCCGAGTCAATGAGCTCAGAGCAGACGTCGCAGACGATGACGGGGCAACCGAGGTCGACCGAGTAGCCCTCGGTGGGGTGAACGGGGTGTGCGAGACGAAGCATGTTCCTGGTCTTCCTGTTGAGGTTGCGGTGCTCCCCTCACGAGGCGTGAGGGGGTTGTGCTGCGTGCCGACCGGGGGGGGTGGACAGGGTCGACATGTCCACCCCCGAGTCCTCTGAGATTTGGGCTCAGCCTGTGGATAACCCCCCTAACACCTCTTAGATCAGGCGTAGCCACTGGTGGGCGAGGATTTTCCACCCCGGGCGGGGGGTGGACATGTCCCCCTGTCCACCCCCCTCACCGGTTCCTGACCTTGCCGTCGTTGACCTCGGCGTCGAGAGCGTTGACGAGCAGGGCGAGGGCGTCGTCGAAGGCAGCCCGGTCACGCGAGGCCAGCGTCTTGCGGACCTTCCCGACCGGCTGCCACTCGGGCAGCAGCTTGGACAGGACCGCGTCCTTGACCCGCTTCAACCGCGCCTCGTGCTGCGCGTCCTCGGCGACCGCAGCCCGCACGCCGTCGCTTCGTCCACGGGAGACGACCGACCGCTCGGCCACCTTCGACAGCGCCTCTTCGATCCCGGTCCGGCAGCGGTCGGACTCGTCCATGACGACTCCCGAGAGCCGCCAGTCGTCCTCCGTGGGCACGCGCCGACCGTCGAGCAGCGTCAACGCGACCATGACCTTCGCCCGGCAGAGCAGCGCGTGACCGTCGAGCGCCTTCGCCTCGCCGCGCTGCCGAGCACGGTGCGCCGCCTTGATGGTGTCGACCGCAACCTGAGGCACCACCAGCTCGTGCCGACCGCCGAAGTCGCTCGGCCAGCGCTGCTCGGACACGACCCACGGTTCGGGCGCGTCAGGCTCCGCGTCGGGAATGGTCGGGTCGACCGCCGACAGCCACACGAACCGCTGAGGCGTCCCCCCATCCGCCTCTGCGAACAGCCCCCCGGCCCGCTCAGGCTGCACCCCCACGACTGCGCACAGCCGGTAGGTGTGCGGGTCGAGCGGGATGTCCTTCGTCGGGTCGGCGTACGCGAAGCCGAGCCGCTCGCCCGACCACGCCTTCCGCATCACCGGCAGCAGGTTGGAGCCCTGCCGCGCCGACATCGAGGCGAGGGTGTCCACCTCGGAGATGTCGAACAGCACCGCGTCACGCAGCCGCTCGACGCCCCCCTTGGTCCGGGTCGCGTACTGCTTGACCAGCCCCTCACCCGAGCCGGCCTCGCGCTCGTAGACCTCGCCCGACACGACGACGGCGTCGCGAGCTGCGCCCGTTGCCGCCCCCTTGCCGCCACCCGACGCCGCGACGAGCGCGAAGAACAGGTTGAGCGAGGCCTGCGAGCCGATGGTCGGCGGCAGCACGACGTGCGGCGGAACGGTCGTGATGACTCGGGCGAGCGCCACGCCGAGCACGGCCCACGGCGACGCCATCCGAGCTCGCGCCCACCCGTGGATCGTCCGCAAAGACTCCCGCTCCTGCCAGAAGTCGACCTCGACGAGCGCCCCGCCGGGCTCGAGTTCCAACGGCGCAGCGATGACCGGCTTGGCCGCGACGTGCTCGACCGCCCGCAGCCACGTCGTGCGCACGAACGCGTCCGTGAACCTCGCGTCACGCGGTGCGTGCTCAAGCACGAGCCGCCCGACGTCTTCGAGGCCGAGCCCGGACCACGGTGCGACGGCAACCTCAGCGAGCCGGCAGCACGCGCGCCACAGGGTGTCGTTCCACGCCGGCCCGGGCATCCCAGGACGCCACCCGTCAACCTTCGCCTCGCGGCACGCGTCGAGTGCAGCGAGGTGCTCCCGGAGCGGCGCATCGGCCCAAGCGTCGACGCGGGACCGCACGCCGGGCTCGAGCGCCCCGTACGTCGGCCCGGAGTAGTCGACGAGGGTCGCACCCGGACCAGCGTCCGGCGTCGCCGGCACGTCCCGGATGCCGTAGCTCAGCAGCACGTCACTCAGACCGTCGAGGGTGACAACCTCGGCGTCGGTGTCCAGGTGGTCGAGCACCGCCGAGACCGGGCTGCCCGGGTCCTTGACGTTGACTGAGCCGGGCACGCGGAGGATGCGCGAGACGTCGAAGACGTTGTCGACCGTCCCGCCGTTCTCCCCGGCCACGAGCTCGACCAGCCACCGAAAGCGAGCGACTAGCCGAGCGGCGACGTGGACGTCGCCTGCCTCGAGCCGCCAGTACGGCTGCACGCCGTGACCGGAGTCGACGACAGCGACCGGCTGCGCGCGCAGCATCCCCGAGAGGTCGGAGACGACCCGGTCGCACGCGTCCCGGTCGGGCATGCCGCCCGCCTTGACATCGAGGTCGGCCCACAGGGCAACAACCCGGGTGACGTCGCTGGCAGCGCCGCGCCCCGTCGCGTCGGGGCTCAGCGGGTTGACGCCGAACCAGACGTTCGCCCGGCCCTCAAGGAACGGCTGTGCCCGAGCCGGGGCCGTCGCTGCGGTGCCGAGCGTCGGTGTAAACGTCCCGCCGAAGTCGTGGCACACCGAGACTCGCTCGCTGTCGCCGACTGCCAGCGCCGCCAGTAGCCGCGTGAGCTGGTCGGCGCTCATCGGAGCCCCTCCGCACGGATCGCAGCGAAGACGCTCTCAATGCGGTCGAGCCGCTCGAGGATTTCGCCCTGGTCGGCCCCGTAGAGCCACCGCTTCAAGAGCCTCGCGAGGATGCCGAGCGATACGATGAGACCAGACCGCGTGCCCGCTGTCTTCGTCTGGTCGCCGCTTCCTGCCCGGGGGCGGCGATTGGCGTCTCCGGGGCTCATGGCGCCACCTGCGCGAAGATGCCCGGCCCGTCGACGACGTCGCGGCAGGCTTCCCAGCTCGCGCTGGTCGGGTGGTCGAGGCAGTCGCCTCCGATGTTGTAGACCACCTCAGCGCCGCAGCGCGGGCAGGTGACGACGCAGGCTGACCCGTCCTCGTGCTGCTTGTTGCGCGTCGGCTTGCCGCACTCAGGGCAGGGCCACGGACGCTCACGCCGGCTCACGACGCGACCTTCGTGCTCGTCACGGGGGTTACCAGGGCGTCGATGTCGGCCATGTCGACGCGGAGCAGCTTGCCGCCGACGCGGTAGCCCGGCAGCCGGCCATCGGCGATCCACCGGCGGATGGTGCGGGGGTCGACACCGAGGGCGCTGGCGCCTGTCGCGATGTCGGTCAGGCGCCGCTTGGGCGCGGTGGGTGCGGGTGAACGAGTCACTTCGGACCGTCTCTCACTCGAGCTGTGGGAGAAGGTCCGCGGGGACAAGCCGCTACCGTCGCGAGGTCAGCCGCCTGACCTGAAGAGCAAGGAAGGAGGATTCGGGACACGGGTTGTCACCCGTCCTACTGGCCTGTTCCCCTAGCGAATGGTCGCCGTGAGAACCCGACCCCAGGTCCCTAGCCGTTGACCTGCCCGCTGCGTCTGCGGGTGGTTTCTCCGGCGCGGTCAGCGGCATCAACTTGCTGACAGGGTCAACTTTACCGGACAAGCGGGGACACCTCTTGAGGATTGAACGCCAGTTTTGACCGGCGTCAAACCTCGACCATCCGCGACAGCAGCCGGGCAATCTCAGTGTCACGGTCGGTCGCAGCGTGTTGGTAGAGCATCGCTGCCGCCGTGGTCGAGTGCCCGAGCCGGCTCATCAGCTCGGCGAGCGTGGCACCCGTCTGAGCCGCAAGGGTGGCGCCGGTGTGCCGCAGGTCGTGGAACCGAAGGTCGGGCCTCCCTGCCCCCGTCCTGGCCTTGTCCCACGTCTTGAAGAACGTGCCGTGCCCGAGCTGCTTCTCGCTCATCGGTGCGGGGAAGAGCAGCCCGTCACGCCCCCACGCAGCGTGATCGGCGAGGTGCTGACGGACCACGGGCAGCAAGTGCGGAGGGATCGCGACGTCACGCACGCCGGCGTCGGACTTGGGCGCCCCAACGATGGGCTCACCGTCGACCCACGTGACGGCGCGGCGCACCATCACCTTGCCGGCCTTGAGGTCGACGTCGCTGCGGCGCAGCTCGGTCAGCTCGCCGAACCTGAGCGCACACCACGACGCGAGCAGCACCATCACGCCGTAGCGGTCGGGCAGCGCGGCGACGATGGCCTCGAGCTCGCCGAGCGTGGCCGGCTTGATCTTGTGCACCCGCTTCGTGTGGCTGCCGGCGTTGCGGATGTTGCAGGGGTTGACGGCGATGAGCTCGTCGGAGACGGCCCACCCGAGGATGGTGCGTAGCAGGGCGTAGGCGTGCGCTCTGCGGGTTGGCAGAGCCGGGTCGAGGGTCGCGTACCACTCGCGCACGACGAACGGCGTGATCGCCTTGAGCGGCAGGTCACCGAGCGTCGGGGTGATCTTCTGCTCGAGCAGCCGCTTGTAGAGGTCGCGGGTCCGCGGCTTGAGCGGCTGACGTCGACCGTCCGTCCGGTCGAGCCACTGCGCCGAGTAGGCGGCGAGGGTGGTCGGCTGCGCGCGGTTCCGGACGGTCGGCGCGAGCCAGTCGCCGCCGTCGATGAGCTTGCGCTCTGTCGCAAGCCACCCGCGAGCGTCGAGCAGCGTGCCGAACGTGCCCGATGGTCGGTGCAGGTTGAGGTCGGGTCCGGTGTAGGCCGCTTGGTACCGACCCGAGGGCAGCTTGCGGATGCGCCCGAAGGGCTCGCGCTGCTTCCTCGCCCTGGCAGTTTTCGGCACTGTCGATCCTCTCGTCGTGCAACACCGTGCAATACGAGAGTACCGGAATGTCCATGCCTGTCCGGGTCTGACGACGAGCTTGAGGTGACAAAACTGCTGGTCAGGGGGCGTTTCGCCTAGCGGGGGCTATGGTGTCTGCGAAGCCTTCAGACAGGTTCGAATCCTGCCGGGGGCGCCAGATCGCCGGGACGAGGAGAACGTCCCGGCGTCGGCCGACGGAGGGACCACCCGTGACCAGCGAACTTCGCGGCGACGACGACGCCACACCTCTGCGGGCCGGAGCGGCGAAGGTCGACGTCACCCCGGGACCCGACCAGCTCCCGGAACGGTTCCTCGGCGTGCTCGACCCGATCCACGTCCGCGCGCTCGTCCTCGACGACGGCCGGACGCGCGTGGCGCTCGTCTCGGTCGACGTCATCGGGATCGAGACCGCCCTGCGGGGCGAGATCGCGGGACGGGTGGAGGCGGCGACCGGGATCACGGCCGACCGGCTGCTCCTCTTCGCCTCCCACACCCACAGCGTCCCCGCTGAGCTCGGCTCGGGCTTCGTCGACGCGATCGTGGCGGCGGTGCAGGAAGCGTTCGCCGCGCTGCGGCCCGCGACGCTGGCCGTCGGGTCCGGCGCGTGCCACGTCAACGTCAACCGCAACCTCCTCGACCCGGTGACGCACCGCTGGCGCGAGGGCCGCAACGACGAGGGCCCCTCCGACAAGACCGTCACCGTCCTCCACCTCGCCGACGCCGACGGGCGCCCGATCGCGGTCCTCTTCCACTACGCGGTGCACGCGGTCGTCACCGGGCTGCTCGACCTGATCAGCGCGGACGTCCCCGGCGCGGCCTCGGAGTACCTCGAGGAGGCGCTCGGGAACGACGCGGTGGCGCTGTGGGCCAGCGGCTGCGCCGGCGACCAGAACCCGGCGTTCTACCAGCAGACCTTCGACCTGCGGGCGCTGCGGATCGCCCAGCACGCCGCCCGGGGCGTCGACATCAGCAACGAGATGCCGGCCGGAGGGGACGGGTTGGACCGCGCCGACCCGGTCGTGGCACGGCTGATGGCCCAGCAGCGCGCGATCGCGCCCTCGCTCGGGGTCGTCCTCGCCGAGGAGGTGCTCGCCGTCCTCCGTGACCGCACCGACACGCCGCGGACGTCCGTGAGGCTGGCGTCGGTGCAGCGCGTGGTCCATGCCCCCGGCCGGCGGCGGACGGACAGCGGTCGCGCGGGCCGCCCGGGCACGTACGTCGAGGACGCCCCGGTCCCGCTCCGCGTCGGGATGCTGCGGCTCGGCGACGTCGCGGTCGGCTCGGTCGACGCCGAGCTGTTCACCGAGATCGGCCAGCGGTTCCGCCGGGAGTCACCCGCGGAGCACAGCCTGATCGTCACGCTGTGCAACGGCCGCTCCCCCGCGGGCTACGTCGCCAGCGACGCGGCGGGCGGGTTCCACACCTTCGAGGTGCTCTCCAGCCGGCTGCAGCCCGGTCACGCCGAGACGTTGATCACCGAGAAGCTTGTCGACCTCTGGTCCGCGACGGTGTAGGTCGGCGTCGCGCTCCGCACCCACCAGGTGACTTCCGCTGGTCCTCGGGCCGCCACGTTCTCTCTCATTGCGCCGGGGGCTCCCAACGGATCGGCGAGGGAGCGAGCGCCTCCGCGGCACGCACCGCCACCTCGATGTCAGCGGTCCCACCGGAGTCCGGCCAGGTCGGCGTCGCCGTGTCACCCGCGCGACGGAAGCGGACGTAGTAGAGGAGACCGTCGGCATCGGGCTCCGTGGGGAGCTCACCGGCCTCGAGGTTGTCGTCGGCCTCCGCCAGACGGAACCAGAAGTCGTACGTGAGCCCGAGGACGTCTACGGGCAACTCGACGCAGCCGTCGTAGACGCACCATCCCCGCCGCACGACCCGTGGTACGGCGTCGTCACCCATGCCCACGCACCATTCCCGGCGGAGCCGTACGGTGCAAGCCTGTTCCCGGCCGACGGCTGCCGGCGACGGTTCGGACGAAGGAGCAAGATGCGCGCACAGCAGGTGACCGGACCGGCCGTGTTCCACGGGGAGGGACCGGTGTGGTCCCCGACCTGGGGCGGCCTCCGGTTCGTCGACATGCTCGCCGGTGACGTGATGACCCTGCGGTCGGACGGCACGCTCGACCGGCTCCACGTCGGGACGGTCGCCGCGGTCGTCCGCCCCCGTACGGGCGGTGGTGCCGTGATCGCGGTCGAGCGAGGGTTCGCCCTCGAGGACGCCGACGGAACGATCCGGACCCTGCCGGCGGTCTGGGCCGAAACCGGCGTCCGGATGAACGAGGGCGGCTGCGACCCCGACGGCCGCTTCTACGCCGGCTCGATGGCGTACGACCAGGCCGAGGGTGCGGCCAGCGTCTACCGCCTCGACCCCGACGGGTCGGTCTCGGTGGTCCTGGAGCGCGTGACCGTCTCGAACGGGCTCGAGTGGAGCCCCGACGGCACCCTCGCCTACTACAACGACACTCCGACCGGCGAGATCGCGGTCTTCGACTACAGCCGCGACGCAGGCCTGACGAACCGGCGCACCTTCGCCTCCGTGCCGGGGCCGGGCAAGCCCGACGGCCTGACGGTCGACGCCGACGGCGGCGTCTGGACCGCCGTGTACGACGGCGGCGCGGTCCTGCACTACAGCGCGGCGGGCGTGCTCGAGGACCGCATCGAGGTCCCGACGGCGAAGGTGACCGCCTGCACGTTCGGCGGGGACGACCTCGACCGGCTCTTCATCACCACGTCCCAGGAGGACGTGGACACCGACGAGGACCAGCTGGCCGGCTCCCTGTTCGTCGCCGACGTCGGGGTCCGCGGCCGGCCGGTCCGGCCCTTCGCGGGCTGAGCGCGAGCCCGGTCACACGGGGCGCTGCGCCCGTCCCACCTCGTCCACGAAGGCGTGGACCGTCGCCACGAACGGCTCGACCGCCGACAGCGGGACCCCGTGCGGGGCGTCGGGCAGCGTCACGACCGACGCGTCCGGGAACCGGCCCGCCAGCGCCTCGACCCAGCTCGCCGACACCAGCGGGTCGCGACCGCCGTGGATCAGGAGGGTGGGCTGGTCGACCGCCTGCAGGTTGGGCTGGTCGCGACGACGGGCCGCGGCGCGCAGGCCGCGGAGCATCCCGCCCACCCCCACGCGGGGGTAGTCGGTCGCGGCGATGAGGGCCATGGCGGGACGTTCCCGGAAGCCGTCGCGCAGCAGCCGCCACCCCTGCTCGAGCGCCGACCCGCGGCCGGGGTCGGGGGCCGGGCAGGTCAGCACCACCCCGAGGACCCGTTCCGGGTGCCGGGCGGCCAGCTGCGCGACGACCTGGCAGCCGAGCGAGTGCCCGACGAGGACGGCCGGCCCGACGCCGACGACATCCATCCAGTCCCGCAGGCCGTCGGCGAGCTCGACCATCGACAGGTCGCGCGACGGCTTGCTGCTGCGGCCCACCCCGGGCAGGTCGGGGGCGAAGACGCGGTGGTCGCGGGCGAAGGCGCGCAGGGACGGCACGAGGTAGCGGTTGGAGACGCCGAGGCCGTGGACGAGGACGACGTCGAGCACCGGGGCGCCGCCCCTCGTGGCGGCGTCGCCGTCGTCCGGGCCGGCGACGATCGAGGCGACCTCGACGTCGTGGACGCGGTCGCGACGACGCCGGGTCGGCTGGCCCTCCGAGCGCCGCCTCACCGCCCGGCCCCCGCGGACGTGAGCCGACGGACGGCCGCGGCCACCTCGTCCGGCGAGGAGATCATCGTCAGGTGCCGTCCGGGCACGACGACGGGCGGCGGCGCCCCGATCGCCGTGGCTGTCGAGCCCGGCGAGTCGGGCGTGTAGGCCCCGTCGACGTCGTCGCGTCCCCAGACCACGAGCCGCGGTGTGGCCGAGCGGCGCAGCGCGTCGAGCTGCTCGGCGGTCATCGCGGGGATGACGCCCCGGGTCGCGTTGTCCAGCAGGGCCCGCTCGGTCCCGCGCTGCTGCAGCGGGCGGCGCCAGAGGTCGACCCCGGCCGCGTCAAGCGGCGCGCAGGTCGGGCCGCACTGGCTGGCGTACAGGCGCGAGACCAGCCGGTCCGAGCGCAGCGCCAGCCGGACGAGGCTCGTGCGGTAGGGCTCGACCAGCAGCCGCGGCCCCCAGGTCGGCACGTCGAGCGGCAGCGCGTCGCCGTCCAGGAACACGACCCCCGCGACCTCGTCGGGCGCCTCCAGGGCGGCCAGCCCGACGATCGCGGCCCCGGACGAGTGCCCGACCAGGACCGGGGCGTCCACGCCCACCAGTCCCAGCGCGCGGGCGAAGGCGAGCGTCTGGCGTACGTCGTGGCCGACGTCGAACGGCGCCACGGCCTCGCTCCAGCCCTGACCGGTGAGGTCGAGGGCGAAGACGCGGTGGTCGCGTCCGAGGACCTCGCCGAGGGCGTGCCAGGCGTCCGCGGTCTCGAAGGCGCCCGGCACGAGGACCACCGTCGGTCCGTGGTCGCCCCAGGTGAGGAACCGCGTCGAGACGTCGCCCGCCTGCACGAACGCGAGGCCCTCCGGCGGCGCCGGCGGGGTGCGGGTGGCCGCGTTGTAGACGACGCTCGCGGCGGTGACGACCCCCGCCGCGGCGAGCAGCACGAGCAGGACCGACCGCAGCCGGTGACGTCCCCGGGGCCTCGTCCGGGCCGTTCCTCGAGCGCGCGTCACGGGTCCAGTCTCGCCGTCGCCGGTGATACGGTCGCGCCGACCTGGCTGCGGTGAGCCTGGCGGAGGCTGGAGGAACGCGGTGGTCGACGACCCGCAGCCCCGCCGGGGCGGCGCTCCGGCGGTCATCGGGCTCTGGGTGCTGACCCGAGCGCTGTCCATGGTGATCCTGGCCACCGCGGAACGTCTCGTCGTCGGCGACGTCTTCTACTACTGGCGCAAGGTGAGCGCGCTCGCCGAGGCCGGTCTGCCCGGCACGCTGCGCGAGTACCCCACCCCGGTCGTCTGGTTCCTGTCCATCCCCCAGCTCGGCGGCGGCTCGCGGACCGGCTACCTCATCGCCTTCGTCGTGCTGATGCTGGCGCTCGACGCCGTGCTGACCTACGCGCTCTGGCGCGGCGCCGGGCGGCGCCGCGACCGGGCGATCGACTTCTGGATCGCGTACGTCTTCCTGGTCGGCCCGCTCTGCTACACCCGCTTCGACATGGTCCCGGCGGTGCTGGCCGGCGGCGCGCTGCTCGCCGCCCGCCGTCGTCCCTGGCTCACCGGGGCCCTCACCGGGCTGGGCGCGGCGATCAAGCTGTGGCCCGCGCTGCTGGCCGGGGCCTTCGCGGCCCGCCGCGCCGGCCGGGGCCAGATGCTCTGCGCCTTCGTCGTCGTCGGCTTCGGCCTGGCCGCCCTGAGCCTGGTGACCGGCGGGGCGAGCCGGCTGTTCTCCCCGCTCACCTGGCAGTCGGGCCGGGGCCTGCAGATCGAGTCGGTCTGGGCCACGCCGCTGATGGTCGCCCGGGCCTTCGACCCGGCCCGCTGGACCGTGCGCTACTCGACCTTCCAGGCGTACGAGGTGTTCGGGCCCGGCGTCTCGGCCCTGCTCGTCGTCAGCACCGCGGCCACGGTCCTTGGCCTGCTCGTCACCGTGGCCCTGTTCGTGCGCGGCTACCGCAACCCGGGGGTCACGGCGGTCGGGCTGGGGCTGCTGGTCCTCGCCACGATCGCCATCACGACGATCACCAACAAGACGCTGAGCCCGCAGTACCTGCTGTGGCTGGGCGGACCCGCCGCGGCCCTGCTGCTGTCACGACGCAGCGAGGGTCCGCGCTGGCACCGGGTGCTCGGCCGCCTCGCGGTCCAGCTCCTCGTGCTGGCCCTGCTCACCCAGCTCACCTATCCCCTCCTCTACAACGGCCTCCTCGGCCGCGCCCCGGCCCTCGCCGTCGTCTCCACCGTGGTCACCGCCCTGCGGAACCTCTCCCTCCTGGTCCTGACCGTCGAGGTCTGCCGCTACGCCTGGCTGGCGCTCGCCCGGGACAGTGCGGTGGAGCCGGGAGCGGTGGAGCAGGACCCGGACCCGGCCTGACCTCGGGCTCCCCGCCTCCGCGGGGCGACCCGGCCCCCCGACTCCCTCATGTCGGGACAAGGTGTGGGTATCGTGGAGCACCGTTGCGCCCGGCCCGTCCGGATGCCGCCGGTCCGCCGTACGACCTCCCTCAGGTCGCGCCGCGGTCGCGGTCAGACCCCGTCGGACGCACGGTGAGTCGAAGCAACGGAAGAAGGCGACAGTGGCCATCGCGCCAGGCACATCCACCACCGCGTCGAGCGGAGCAGCCGACACCGGGGTCGAGAGCGACTTCGGGGCCAACGACTGGCTGCTGGAGGAGATGTACGAGCGCTTCACCGCCGACCCGTCCTCGGTCGACGCCAGCTGGGCCGAGTACTTCGGCGCCCACGGCGCCCCCGGCGACATCACCCCGGCGACGCCCGCCACGGCGAAGGCGGCCCCGGCCGCTCCCGCCAAGCCCGCCGCGGCCGCTCCGGCGCCGACGGCGGCCCCGAAGACCAACGGCGGACCGGCGAAGAACGGCGCCTCCGCGGCGACGACCGTGCCCCGCGACCCCGCCGCGACCCCGACCTCCAGCTCGGGGGCCGGAGCCCCGGCCGACGACCCGGTCACCGACCGTCCGCGCGCCGTGCGCGAGCAGACGCCGGACCAGCCGGCCCCGGCCGGCAAGCGGCAGCCCACGGTCGAGACGACCACCCCGGCCAAGGAGGGCCGCCCGAGCGCGCCCGGCGCCCGCGGTGCCGTGCCCGCCGACCCGCCGAACCCGTCCGACCGGCCAGAGGTCGGCAACGAGCAGCCCACCATGACCACGCTGCGCGGCGCCCCGGCCCGCACGGCCAAGAACATGGACGCCTCGCTCAGCATCCCGACCGCGACGAGCGTCCGCTCGCTGCCGGTCAAGCTGCTGATCGACGAGCGCGTCGTCATCAACAACCACCTGCGGCGCAGCCGCGGCGGCAAGGTCTCCTTCACCCACCTGATCGGGTTCGCCATGGTCCAGGCGCTGAAGAGCGTCCCGGCCATGAACAACAGCTACGCGGTCGTCAACGGCAAGCCGACGATGGTCGAGCCGGCCCACATCAACCTCGGGCTCGCCATCGACCTCCCGCGGCCCGACGGCACCCGCCAGCTGCTCGTGCCCAGCATCAAGAGCTGCGAGACGCTCGACTTCGCCCAGTTCTGGGCGGCGTACGAGACGATGGTCGCCAAGGCGCGCAAGGGCGAGCTGGCCGTCACCGACTTCGCCGGCACGACGATCACGCTGACCAACCCGGGCACCATCGGCACCAACCACTCGGTGCCCCGCCTGGTCGAGGGCCAGGGCACGATCATCGGCGTCGGGTCGATGGACTACCCGGCCGAGTTCCAGGGCTCCAGCCCGGACCGCCTGGCCGAGGCGGCGGTGAGCAAGATCCTCACGCTCACCTCGACCTACGACCACCGCGTCATCCAGGGTGCCCAGTCCGGCGAGTACCTGCGTCGTCTCCACGCGCTGCTGCTCGGCGAGGAGGGTTTCTACGACGACGTCTTCGCGGCGCTGCGGATCCCGTACGAGCCGATCCGCTGGGCGCAGGACGTCAGCACCGACCACGAGGACCAGATCCCCAAGCAGGCGCGGATCATGGAGCTGATCAACGCCTACCGGGTGCGCGGTCACCTGATGGCGGACACCGACCCGCTCGAGTACCGCCAGCGCCGCCACCACGACCTCGACGTCCAGAGCCACGGCCTGACGCTGTGGGACCTCGACCGCGAGTTCGCGACGGGCTCCTTCGGCGGCGGCCAGGGCCGGATGAAGATGCGCAAGATCCTCGGGATCCTGCGCGACTCCTACTGCCGCACGACCGGCGTCGAGTACATGCACATCTCGGACCCGGTGCAGCGGCGCTGGATCCAGGACCGGGTGGAGCGGCCGCACGAGTCGCTGCCGCGCGAGCAGCACCTGCGCATCCTCGACAAGCTGAACGAGTCCGAGGTCTTCGAGACGTTCCTGCAGACGAAGTTCGTCGGCCAGAAGCGCTTCAGCCTCGAGGGCGGCGAGTCCGCCATCGCCGTGCTCGACGAGGTCTGCGAGCAGGCGGCCGACGCCGGTCTGGTCGAGGTCTGCATCGGCATGCCGCACCGCGGCCGGCTGAACGTCCTCGCCAACGTCGTCGGCAAGTCGTACGCGCAGATCTTCCGCGAGTTCGAGGGCAACATCGACCCCCGCACCGTCCAGGGCTCCGGCGACGTCAAGTACCACCTGGGCTCGGAGGGCGAGTTCACCGCCCTCAGCGGTAACACGATCAAGGCCTCCGTCGCGGCCAACCCGAGCCACCTCGAGGCCGTCGACCCGGTCCTGGAGGGCATCACCCGGGCCAAGCAGGACATCCTCGACCAGGGCCAGGACTTCCCCGTCCTGCCCGTGCTCATGCACGGCGACGCGGCGTTCGCGGGGCAGGGCGTGGTCGCGGAGACCCTCAACCTGTCGCAGCTGCGCGGCTACCGCACCGGCGGCACGATCCACATCATCGTCAACAACCAGGTCGGCTTCACCACCTCGCCGACCGAGTCGCGCTCCTCGGTCTACTGCACCGACGTCGCGCGGATGGTCGCGGCGCCGATCTTCCACGTGAACGGCGACGACCCGGAGGCCTGCATCCGCGTGGCCCGCCTGGCCTTCGCCTACCGGCAGGAGTTCAACAAGGACGTCGTCATCGACATCGTCTGCTACCGCCGGCGTGGTCACAACGAGGGCGACGACCCCAGCTTCACCCAGCCGCGGATGTACGACCTCATCGAGAAGAAGCGGTCGACGCGCAAGCTCTACACCGAGGCCCTGATCGGGCGCGGCGACATCTCCGTCGAGGACGCCGAGGGCGTGCTGACCCGCTTCCAGGAGCGGCTCGAGAGCGTGTTCCGCGAGGTGCGCGACCCCGAGCTGCCGCCGCGCGACGCGACGGTGCGCTCGGTCCCGGTCTACCCCGACAAGCTCCACACGCGCGGCACCTCGGCGATCACGCTCGAGGACATGAAGAAGATCGCGGACGCCCACACAACGTTCCCCGAGGGCTTCAGCGTGCATCCGAAAGTCATGCCGCAGCTGCAGCGTCGCGCGACGGCGATCGCCCAGGGCCCGATCGACTGGGCCACCGGCGAGATCCTCGCGCTGGGCTCCCTGCTGCTCGAGGGCCGTACGGTCCGGCTGACCGGTCAGGACACCCGGCGCGGCACGTTCGCCCAGCGCTTCGCCGCCATCGTCGACCGCAAGACCGGCGAGTCGTGGGTGCCGCTGAAGCACCTGGACGACGAGCAGGCCAAGTTCCACGTCTTCGACACGCTGCTGAGCGAGTACGCGGCGATGGGCTTCGAGTACGGCTACTCCGTGGCCCGGCCCGACGCGCTGGTGCTCTGGGAGGCCCAGTTCGGCGACTTCGCCAACGGGGCGCAGACGATCATCGACGAGTACATCGCCTCGGGCGAGGCCAAGTGGACGCAGAAGTCGGGCGTCGTGCTGCTCCTCCCCCACGGCCTCGAGGGCCAGGGCCCGGACCACTCGTCGGCGCGGATCGAGCGGTTCCTGCTGCTCGCGGCCGAGGAGGCGTTCGTCGTCGCCCAGCCGTCGACGCCGGCCAGCTACTTCCACCTCCTGCGCCGTCACGCCCTCAACGAGCGGCACCGCCCGGTGATCGTGGCGACGCCGAAGTCGATGCTGCGCAACAAGCAGGCCGTCTCGATGCCGGACGAGTTCACGTCCGGCTCGTGGCAGCCGGTGCTCGCCGACCCGACGATCACCGACCCGTCGGCCGTCGAGAAGGTCCTGCTCTGCTCGGGCAAGGTGCGCTGGGACCTCGTCACCCGGCGCAAACAGAACGGGCAGGACGGCAAGGTCGCGATCATCCCCGTCGAGCGGCTCTACCCGCTGCCGGCGCAGGAGATCGCCGACCAGCTGGCGCGCTTCGACCAGGTCACCGAGGTCACCTGGGTGCAGGACGAGCCGACGAACCAGGGAGCGTGGCCGTTCATGGCCCTCAACCTGCCGGCCGCCCTGCGTGAGGCGGTCCCCGGCCGCCGTTGGGAGCTGCTGTCGGTCACCCGCCCGGCGTCCTCGGCGCCCTCGGTCGGCTCGGCCAAGGTCAGCGAGCAGCAGCAGAAGGCCATGCTCGACGCCGCGTTCGCCTGAGTCGAGAGGCCTGAGGAAGCACGGTGTACTTCACCGACCGCGGCATCGAGGAGCTGGCCGCCCGCCGGGGGGACGACAACGTCACCCTGGCGTGGCTGGCCGAGCAGCTCCAGGCGTTCGTCGACCTGAACCCCGAGTTCGAGGTCCCCGTCGAACGCCTCGCCACCTGGCTTGCCCGTCTCGACGACGAGGACGACTGACCCCTCCTCACGGGGATCCACGGGCCGAGCCGCAGCAGCGGGGAGCGGGTACTCGCGCGTCGCCGGTGACGAGTGGCGCCAACGGGCACACGTACGCGGCGTGTCCCGTGTCGACTGGCGCCAATGGCCCCGTGCCGGAGCGGTGTCAGCCCGCCGGGGCGGGACGGACCATGCCGATCTCGATCGCGCCGAGACGGGGCTCCTCGGTCTCGATACCGTCCGGGACGAAGCCGTTGCGGGCGTAGAAGCGGCGGGCGCGCACGTTGTCGCGGAGCACCTCGAGGGTCGCCGGCGCGTCGCCGAGGACGGCGTCGAGGAGGCGCTGGCCCAGCCCGGTGCTCCAGTGCGAGCGCCGGACGTACAGCGACTGCAGGTGCGCGGGGACCTCGCCGTCGGCCGGTAGCACGGAGCTGAAGCCGACCAGCTCCCCGCCGTCGTCGGCCACCCGGACGTGACCCGCCCCGGTCAGCAGCGCCCGTCGCCAGCGGCCCACGAACTCGTCGACGTCGCCCAGGAACGGCGCCAGCCGCGCCGGGTCGACGAGGTCGCCGTACGCCTCCCGCCAGCACTCGAGGTGGCAGCGGCCCAGCGCCTCGAGGTCGGCGGGCCCCGGCGTGCGCACGACGACCGTCGCACCGGGCGACCTGCCCACGTCAGGCGGTCCGGCGGCGCCGCAGGAACGGGTCGGCCAGGGCCGGCGGGACGTAGCCGAGGTCCGCGCGCGACAGCGTGACGCCGGGCGGGACGATCTCGTCGATCCGGTCGAGCACGTCGGTGCTCAGCACGACGTCCGCGGCGCCGAGCTGGGTCTCGAGCTGCTCCATGGTCCGCGGCCCGATGATCGGGGCGGTGACCGCGGGGTGCGCCAGGACGAAGGCGATCGCCAGGTGGACCAGGCTCAGCCCGGCCTCCTCGGCCAGCACCGCGAGCGCGTCCGCCGCCTCGAGCTTGGCCTGGTTGCCCGGCAGGGCCAGGTCGTAGCGGGCGGGCATCCGCTTGGCCCGGTTGCTGTCGGGCACGTCCTGACCGACGCGGAACCTCCCGCTCAGCCACCCGCCGGCCAGCGGGCTCCAGGGGATGACACCCATGCCGTACTTCTCGGTGACCGGCAGCAGGTCGGCCTCGATGCCGCGGACGAGGATCGAGTACGGCGGCTGCTCGGTGACGAAGCGGCCGAGACCACGACGTTCCGCGACCCACTGCGCCTCGACCGTCTCGTGCGCGGGGTAGGTCGACGAGCCGAACGCCCGGATCTTGCCCTGCCGCTGCAGGTCGGTCAGCGCGGACAGCGTCTCCTCGACGTCGGTCTCGCGCTCCGGGCGGTGCACCTGGTAGAGGTCGATCCAGTCCGTCTTGAGCCGCCGCAGGCTCGCCTCGACCTCGGTCACGATCCAGCGCCGCGAGTTGCCGCGCCGGTTCGGGTCGCCGCCCGGCTGACCCATGGCGACGTCCATCGGCCCGTGGAACTTGGTCGCCAGGATCACGTCGTCGCGCCGGCCGCCGGCCAGGGCCTCGCCGACGATCTCCTCCGACTCCCCGGCCGAGTAGACGTCGGCGGTGTCGATGAAGTTGATCCCCGCGTCCAGCGCGCGGTGGATGATCTCGGTGCTGCGGGCGTGGTCGGGCTCGCCCCACGGCCCGAACATCATGGCCCCCAGGCAGAGGGGGCTGACCATCATGCCGGTGCGTCCGAGGCTGCGGTAGTCCATGGACCTCAGCCTAGGAACACCCCCAGCACTAGGGTGTCCGGGTGGTGAGGAACAGCGCGAGGGACCGGTCGGGCACGGCGGAGGCGGCGACCGCGGAGACGGTGACGTCGGCCTTCGTGACCGAGGTCGGGCACGACCCCGCCGGCGTCTGGGCGGCTCCCGGCCGCGTCAACCTCATCGGGGAGCACACCGACTACAACGACGGCTTCGTGCTGCCCTTCGCCCTGGCCGAGTGGGTGGTCGTCGCCGCCGGGCCCCGCGACGACGGCACCTGGCGCGTCCGGTCGCTGACCCGTCGCCAGACCGTCTCCTTCGGCCCCGACGAGCTCGTCCCGGGTGGGGTCGACGGCTGGGCCGCGTACGTGGCGGGCGTCGTCTGGGCGCTGACCGAGGCGGGCCACGACGTCCGTGGTGCCGACCTCGTCCTGACGTCCGACGTCCCGGCGGGTGCCGGGCTGTCCTCCTCCGCCGCCCTCGAGTGCGCGGTGCTCACGGCCCTGGTCGACCTGTCCGACCTCCACGTCGCGCCGCTGGACCGCGCACGGCTCGCCCGCCGGTGCGAGAACGAGTACGTCGGCGCCCCCACCGGCCTGCTCGACCAGGCCGCCTCCACCCTGTGCGAGGCCGACAACGCGCTGTTCCTGGACTGCCGCTCCGCCAACCACCGCCAGGTCCCGCTCGACCTCGGCGCCGCGGGGCTCGAGCTGCTCGTCCTCGACACCAAGACCCCCCACTCCCACCTGACCGGCGAGTACGGCGACCGGCGCCACGCCTGCGAGGAGGCCGCGAGGATCCTCGGCGTCCCCGCGCTCCGCGACGTCACGCTCGAGGGCCTCGACGACGCGCTCGCCCGGCTCCCCGACGACGTGATGCGCCGACGCGTGCGCCATGTGGTGACCGAGGACGCGCGCGTGCTCGAGGCGGTGGCGATCGCCGACGAGGGCCGGCCCGCCGACCTCGCCCCGCTGCTCGACGCGTCCCACACGTCGATGCGCGACGACTTCGAGATCACCGTGCCCACCGTCGACCTCGCCGTGGAGACGGCCCGGGCCGCCGGCGCCCACGGGGCCCGGATGACCGGCGGCGGCTTCGGCGGCTGCATCATCGCGCTGGTGCCGGAGGGTGGCTCCGACACCGTGGGCCAGGCGGTCGCGGCCGCGTTCGCCGAGGCCGGGTACGGGGCACCGGCATGGTTCGTGGGCGTGCCGTCGGCGGGTGCGCGCCGCCTGTCGTGACCAGCCTGCTGGTCCGCGACGCGACCTCGGCGGACGCGCAGACCTGCGCCGAGATCTACGCCCCGTACGTGGCGGGGACCGCGGCGTCCTTCGAGACCGACCCGCCGACGCCCGCGGAGGTCGCCCGGCGCATCGCCGTAGCCCAGCAGCACCACGCGTGGCTGGTCGCGGAGCGGGACGGCGCGGTGCTCGGCTACGCGTACGGGACGGACTGGAAGTCGCGGCCCGCCTACCGCTGGACCTGCGAGACCAGCGTCTACGTCGCGGACGGCCGGCGCGGCGGCGGCGTCGGCCGGACGCTGTACGACGCGCTCCTCGCCCGCCTCACCGTGCGCGGCTTCCGCACCGTCATCGCCAGCATGACGCTGCCCAACACGGCCAGCGCACGGCTGCACGAGGCTCTGGGCTTCCGACCCGTCGGCGTGCTCAGCCGCGTCGGGTGGAAGAACGGTCGCTGGCACGACGTGGCGCTGCTCCGGTGCAGCCTGGGCCCCGATCCCGCCGAAACGGACGACGCACCGCCCGAACCCTCCTGATCAGGAGGCGGCGGTCTCGTCCTCGACGACCAGGGCCCGCGTCGAGCGCGGGTGCAGGACCAGCACCAGGGTCAGCAGCGCGACGACGACCATCGCCACGAAGACCCCGTTCGTCGTGCCGCCCCGAAAGCTCCAGCCGACCGGGAGCAGGATCAGCTGCACGACGACGACGGGGGCGCGAGCCCACCGGCGCAGCCGCAGCAGACCCCGGGCCGCCACGCCGAGCAGCACCGAGAAGGCGATCATGAAGAACGCGACCCCGACGCCGACGACGGCCCGGAACAGGCGGATCTGGAAGATCTCGGCGACCCCGAAGCCCAGGGCCACCAGGCCCTCGAGGACGGCCAGCACGGCAGCGGCCAGCAGCTGCGGCGGCCGGGTCGGACGTACGGGGTCGGCCACGGATCCATTTTAGGGTCCCGGACCGGGTCACATCCGGGTGTCGAGGACCAGACCAGCGTGCAAGTGGGCCGTAACAAGTCCGAAATGTGAGCGAACCTACGCCCGGTCCCCTTGTGCAGGTGGGCGTTAGTTGAAAGGCTGATCCCCGGTGGAAGTTGCAGTGTAAGACGCGTTGATTCCACCCGCACACCGGGTATCCCTCGGGTACCGGTGCCGACGATCGAGGAGAGTGCAAGCCATGGATTGGCGCCACAAGGCCGCTTGTCTGGACGAGGACCCGGAGCTGTTCTTCCCCATCGGGAACACCGGACCGGCCCTTCTCCAGATCGAGGAGGCCAAGCAGGTCTGCCGACGCTGCGACGTACGGGACGCCTGCCTGCAGTGGGCTCTCGAGGCGGGCCAGGACCACGGGGTGTGGGGCGGGCTCAGCGAGGACGAGCGCCGTGCGCTCAAGCGTCGCGCCGCGCGCGCACGCATCCGGACCGCCTGACCCCAGCAGCACGAGCATCGAACGCCGGGACGCGAGTCCCGGCGTTTTGCTTGCCCGGACGGCCTGTTCAGGGCCGGACGGGCAGACGGCCCGCACCCTTCAGGGGTGCGGGCCGTCGTCGGTCCGCAGGAGATCAGAGGCGGGTCTGCTTCGTGAACGCGACCGCCGCACGGGCGGGGAGCTCGACGGTCGCCCGGCCGCTCCCGGACACCGTGACCGTCGTGCCGGCGCACGCACCCTTGACCTTGCCGCCCGTGACGGCGTCGCAGTAGGTGCCCTTCTTCAGCCCGGTCTTGACCGTGATCGTCTTCGCGCTCGTGCCGTTGTTGAAGCCGGCCCAGCCCTTGGTGCCGCGGCTGAACGCCAGCACGTTCTGCTGGTCGGCGTAGACGTGCTTCTTGGCGGCCTTGCCCACGTACTGGTGGAACTTGACCATGCCGACGACGCCGGTCTTGGCGTGGTCGCAGGTCCAGCGCCCGTCCGCGCAGCTCGCGCGGTCGATGAGCCCCTGGTCGTCCGACGGCGGGCCCTGGTTGGTGTCCGCCCCGAAGGTGAAGCTCGAGAAGACCTGCGGGGATCCGTACCCGTCGGCCAGCAGCCACTCCGTCGCCAGGAGGTACTGCGGGCCCTCCTTGTACGTGAGCGCGTTGGCCTGGTCGTGGTTGGTGTCGTGGTTGGTGATGAACGACATCGTCCGGCTCGACCGGGTCAGGCCGGAGCCGCTGCCGAAGGTGGCCAGGCCGGAGATGTCGCCCTGGTGGTCGGAGTAGCTCGTGAAGGCGCCGTAGATCTGCTTGACCCCGTCCAGGCCCAGGACGTCGCCGTGCTCGGTGTACGCCTCGGGGCTGAGGACCCCGGGGCTGCCCGGTCCGACCTCGAGCGCCCAGTAGGGCCGCTTCCCGTCCTTCGTGCGGTCGAGCCGGTCGTAGATCGCGTCCAGGTCGGCCGGCGCCATGTGCTTGCCCGCGTCGACGCGGAAGCCCGAGACGCCGTAGCGGAGGAGCTTGTTGAGGTAGGCGGCCAGCCGGGCCTGCACCTTGGGGGTCTCCGTACGGAGGTCCTCGAGCCCGACCAGGTTGCAGTTCCACACCTGCGTCTTGTTGTTGAAGTCGGCGATCCCGCCGTCGGCGGACGGGCAGGCGCCGACGGTGTAGTGGAAGTCGTCGGGCACGTAGCCGGCGTCGGGGTAGGTGTACGGGGTGAAGGTCTTCCCGCCGTAGGAGACGTTCCCCTGGCCGGTGGTGTGGTTGATGACCGCGTCGACGTAGACCTTGACCCCGGCCTTGCGGCAGTCGGCGACCATGTCGCGGAACTGCTGCTCGTCGCCCATCCGGCTGGTCAGCCCGTAGTCGACGACCTGGTAGACCTCCCACCACGGGTGGAGGTAGGCGTCCGAGCCGTTGCCGGTCGAGGTCCGCTTCACCGAGTCCTGAGGCGGGGCGACCTGCACGCCGTCGTAGCCGATGGCGCCGAGCCGCGGGCACTCGGAGGCGATCGACGGCCAGCTCCACTCCCACAGGCTCGCCGTCACCCCCGGCTCCTGCATCGAGCCCGACGCCTTCGCCCCGACCGCCGCGGGGGCGGCCTGGGGGGCCAGCTGCGGTGCGGTGGGCGCGGCCTGCGCCGTGCCGGAGAGGGCCGCGGCGAGCGCGGCGGCCAACGAGGCCAGACCGACGACGGACGTGCGGAGCATGCGGGACGAAGCCATGAGCCCTCCTTTGGGCGATGACGGGGGCACGCCGGACGACCGGCGGAGGCGCGCGCCAGCAGCTGCGCCTGAAGAGTTCTTAGCAGCCCCTCACGAAAGGGCGTCCCCGGGGGGGTCGTCAGCGCGGGATGTCCACCACGGCCAGCGTCCCCGGCCCGTCGGTCCGGTTGGCCAGGGTGAAGGTGCCCTTCATCTCCGCGACCAGGGTGCTGACGATGGAGAGCCCGAGGCTGCGCGACTGCCGCGCGTCGAAGTCGGGCGGGAGGCCCCGGCCGTCGTCGCTGATCTCGATGTGCAGGTGCCCGCCGGTCGTCGACGGCACGACCCGGACCTCGCCGGAGGAGTCGGCGAGCCCGTGCTCCACGGCGTTCTGGCACAGCTCGGTGACGACCATGGCGAGGCTCGTGGCGACGTCGGCCGACACGGCGCCGAAGCTGCCGTCGCGCCGCGCGGACACACCGCCCCAGCTGGCGGACACGTCGCCGACCATCCGCAGCAGGCCGTCGGCGACCCGGTCGAAGTCGACGATCTCGTCGAAGGCCTGCGACAGCGTCTCGTGCACGATCGCGATGGACGCGACCCGCGACGTGGCGTCCTCGAGCGCGACCCGCGCCTCGTCGGACGTCATCCGCCGGGCCTGCATGCGCAGCAGCGCGGCGACCGTCTGGAGGTTGTTCTTGACCCGGTGGTGGATCTCGCGGATCGTCGCGTCCTTGGTGACGAGCTGGCGCTCCTTGCTGCGCAGGTCGCTCACGTCCCGGCACAGCACGATCGCGCCGACCCGGCCGGTGCCCTCGAGGAGCGGGATGACCCGCAGCATCAGGTGGGCGTCCCCGGACACGAGCTCACCCCGGCGGGACGTGCGACCCGCCAGGATCGAGCGCACCGAGTCGTCCACGGGCCCCTCGGACGTCGGGAAGAAGCCGGCCGTCAGCGTCGGGAGGTGCTCGTCCACGAGGTCGCCGATGAGGCCGAGCCGGCGGTAGGCGCTCAGGGCGTTCGGGCTGGCGTACTCGACGTCGCCGTCCGCGTTGACCTTGATGAAGCCGTCGCCGACGCGGGGGTTCATGGCCAGGTTGGTCTCCCCCGGCGTCGGGAACGCGCCCGTCGAGACCATCCGCGCGAGCTGGGCGCCGGTGTCGATGTACGCCTGCTCGAGGACGCTGGGGGCCCGGATGCCCAGCACGCTGGTGTGCTGCTCGACGACGGCGATCACGCGGTCGCCGAGCTTGACCGGGATGGCGCGGGTGTCCACGGGCATGCCGGCCTGGAGCTTGCCCTCGCTGGTCCGCGTCATGCCGCCGCTGACGAAGGCGTCGGACACGAGGTGCTCGGGCGAGTAGGCGATGAGGTCGCCGACCACGTCGTCGAAGAGCGACGTCGCCCCGGTCGTCGGGCGCACCTGGGCCGCGGCCCAGTAGACGTTGGGGTCGTGGTCCGGCACCCACAGGACCAGGTCGGAGAAGCTGAGGTCGGCGAGCAGCTGCCACTCCGAGACCAGCAGCTTGAGCCAGCGCTGCTCCGCGTCGTCGAGATCGGTGTGCTCGGCGACGATCTCGGACATCGACGGCATGCGCGCACTCTAATCGCGCGCACCGAACGCCTCGGGCCGTCGCCCGGCCCGGGTCCGGGACGAGATACGGACGGGAACTTTCCGCCCCCGCCGGGCGTACGCGCGCGCGGCGCGCCGCGCGGGGTGCTTGACCAGCGGGAGGCACCGGGCGTACTCCTGGTCAGCGGACCGGCCCCCTCCGGTCTGGTGAGTCACGCCGACGTGGCCGGAGGAGCCTGATGTCGAACCACCCCTCGCCGCGGACGGGCGGCACCGACCCGCGCTGGAGGCTCAGCCCGACCAAGGTCGCCGTGGGTCTGATCCTGCTCGTGGGCATCGTCGTCCCGCTGCTGGTCCCCACCTACGCGAAGGTCGAGCCCCGGTTGTTCGGGTTCCCCTTCTTCTACTGGTACCAGCTGCTGTGGGTCTTCATCGCCGCCGGCCTGTGCTTCGCGTCCTACATGCTGCTGCGCCGCGAGAAGGCGGCGTTCGCCCGCGACCGCGACGCGGCCACCGACCGTTCCGAGGGGGGCACCCGATGAACATCGACTGGGTCGCGCTGATCGTCCTGATCGTCCTGTTCGCCCTCGTCACGATCATGGGCTTCCAGGCCGCCCGCTGGCGCCGGGCCGCCGACATGGACTCGCTGCACGAGTGGGGCCTGGGCGGCAAGAGCTTCGGCACCTGGACCACCTGGTTCCTGCTCGGCGGCGACCTCTACACGGCGTACACGTTCATCGCGGTCCCCGCGGCCATGTGGGCGACCGGGGCGGTGTCGGGCTTCTTCGCCGTCCCGTACACGATCGTGCTGTACCCGGTGATCTTCTACTTCCTGGGCCGCATGTGGTCGGTCGCGCACCGCCACGGCTACGTGACGACCGCCGACATCGTCCAGGGCCGCTACGGCACCCGCTCGCTCAGCCTCGCCGTCGCGGTCACCGGCATCCTCGCGACGATGCCGTACATCGCGCTCCAGCTCGTCGGCATCCAGGCGGTGCTCGAGGTCGTCGGCCTGGGCGGCAGCAGCCTGCTCGCCCGCGACCTGCCGCTCCTGATCGCCTTCGCGGTGCTGGCGGCGTACACGTACTCCTCCGGGCTGCGCGCACCGGCGATGATCGCGTTCGTCAAGGACATCCTGATCTACATCGTGATCATCGTCGCGGTGGTCTACCTGCCGATGAAGCTCGGCGGCTGGCACAGCATCTTCGACGCGGCGCAGACCAAGATGGCGACGCCGTCGGCGGCCAACCCGAAGGTGCCGACCGGTGTCTTCGTCCCCGCCGCGGCCCAGCAGTGGGCGTACGCGTCGCTCGCCCTGGGCTCGGCGCTCGCGCTGTTCATGTACCCGCACTCGGTGACGGCGACGCTGTCGTCGAAGACGCGCAGCACCGGGCGCCGCAACGCGGCGATCCTGCCGGCCTACTCGCTGCTGCTCGGCCTGCTCGCCCTGCTCGGCTACGTCGCCATCAAGGCGGGGACCAAGCCGATCGGGCTGGACGGCAAGATCAACCCGCAGCTGGTCATCCCCCAGCTCTTCGAGGACCAGTTCCCGAGCTGGTTCGCGGGCGTCGCCTTCGGCGCGATCGCCATCGGCGCCCTGGTGCCGGCCGCGATCATGTCGATCGCCGCCGCGAACCTCTTCACCCGCAACATCTACAAGGCGTACTTCAAGCCCGACGCGACGAACGCGCAGGAGGCCAAGGTCTCCAAGCTCGTCTCGCTGCTGACCAAGGTCGGCGCGCTGATCTTCGTCCTGACCCTGGACAAGCAGAACGCGCTGAACTTCCAGCTGCTCGGCGGCCTGTGGATCCTGCAGACGCTCCCGGCGATCGTGTTCGGCCTGTTCACCCGGTGGTTCCACCGCTGGGCGCTGCTCGCCGGCTGGGCCGTCGGGATGATCTACGGGACCGTGGTCGCGTACGGCGGCTGCACGGCCTGCTCGACGCGACCGTTCGGCAACTCGCTGGCACTGGTCCCCGGGCTCGGCGACGCCGGCTACATCGGCATCACCGCCCTGGCGCTGAACGTCGTCGTCGCGGTCGTGCTGTCCGCGGTCCTCAACGCGGCCCGCGTCTCCAACGGCACGGACATCACCTCGCAGTCGGACTACTTCGCCGACCTGGGCGACCCGGACGTCGACCCCGTCCTCAGCGACGTCAAGCCGATGCACTGAGCCAGACGCCCGCCCGGGCCGGCGTCGTCGGCGCCGGCCGGGGTGGGCGTCGGCGGGTCGAGGGTGTGGAACACTGGGAGGCCGTGCCGGCGTGAGCCGACATCGGACGTCGTCGCAAGGAGATCATCATGGGCAAGACCGGCCGCAAGCGTCGTGCGCGTCGCAAGAAGGGCGCGAACCACGGCAAGCGCCCCAACGCCTGAGCCCTCTGAGCTCAGGACGTCCGGGTCCGTACGCCGGGCCTGACGTGAGAAGGACCCCGCAGCCTCAGGCTGCGGGGTCCTTCTCGTCCGTGCTCGAGGCGCTCAGAGGGAGCGGTGCGTCACCGAGATCGTGGTCATGATGCTGACCCGGAGACGGTCGGGCGCCTTGTCGTTGCCGCAGCACCGCTTGACCAGCGACTTGACGGCCTGCTCGACGTCGAAGCGGTCGAGGCAGGGCTCGCACTCGCTGAGGTGGGCCCGGATCTCGTCGCCGGTGGCGGTGTCGACCTCGTGGTCGAGGAACGCGTGGACCCGGTCCAGCACGTGCTGGCACTCGGCCTTGGTCGGGTCGCTGGCGTCCACGAAGGGCGTGGTGGCGTCGGTGGTCATGCCTTGACGTCCTCCTTGACCCGCATGCCGCGGTCCCGTGCGTAGTCCGACAGGAGGCGGCGCAGCTGCGTGCGTCCCCGGTTGAGGCGCGACATCACGGTCCCGATCGGGGTGCCCATGATCTCGGCGATCTCCTTGTAGGCGAACCCCTCGACGTCGGCCAGGAACACGGCCAGCCGGAAGTCCGGGCTCAGCTGCTGCAGGGCGTCCTTGACGTCGGAGTCCGGGAGGTTCTCCAGCGCGACCGTCTCCGCCGACTTGAGCCCGCTCGAGGTGTGCGACGCGGCCCGTGCGATCTGCCAGTCCTCGACGTTCTCGCCGTCGGAGAGCTGCGGCTGGCGCTGCTTCTTGCGGTACGTGTTGATGTAGGTGTTCGTGAGGATCCGGTAGAGCCACGCCTTGAGGTTCGTCCCCGGCGTGAACTGGTGGAAGGAGGAGTACGCCTTCGCGTACGTCTCCTGGACCACGTCCTCGGCGTCGCTCGGGTTGCGCGTCATGCGCAGGGCGGCGGCGTAGAGCTGGTCGAGGTACTGCAGGGCGTCCGCCTCGAAGCGCGCGTCGCGCTCGGCCGGCGTCTCGGTGGCGAGGTCGACGGGGGCCGGCTCAGCGCTGGCCAGCAGCAGCTGGTCGGCCTGGCTCTCGAGGTCGCTGGAGGCGGGGGCAGACGGGTGCGTCGCGGGGATGCTCATCACGTACGAGAGTACCGGCGACCCGTTCGTCCGCGCTGCGTCCCGTGGCAACGGGGTCACGAACATCGGCATGGTGCTTCAACGCGTCCCCGGGTCGGGTATTCCCCCGCCCCGGACGAGCTCGTCGACGAACGCCGAGGTCGCCGCCACCACCCGCTCGCGCAGCTCGACGGCCGTCGGCGACGCCTTCGCGGGCACCCGGCCGCCGTGGTCGGCACCGTCGAGGGCCACGACCCGGACGCCCGCCGCGCCGTCCTGGCCGACCAGGTCCGTCGTCAGCTCCGCGGCGCCGCCGAAGGTGTCGCGCGTGCCCTGCAGCACGAGTCGCGGCACCGTCGGCGTCAGCAGCTCCGCCAGCCGGGACCGTTCCGGGCGTCCGGGCGGGTGCAGCGGAAAGCTGAGGCAGACCACCCCGACGGCCCCGAGCGCGGTGGCGGTGCGGCAGGCCACCCGCGCCCCGGCGCTACGTCCGCCGAGGACGAGCGGCAGACCCGCGCCCACCGCGTCGAGGACGGCCCCCAGACCGGCGAGCCAGGCCTCGTCGAGCAGCGGCGGCCGGGAGGCGACCTTGCGCCCCGCCACCCGCCAGGGCTGCTCGAAGCGCAGGACGGTGACGCCGCGGTCGGGCAGCGCGTGGGCCAGCGCGGTCAGGTCGGCCGCGTCCACCCCTCCGCCGGCCCCGTGGCCGAGGACGAGCAGGGCGACCGGCGCGGAGGACTCGCTGACGTGGAAGCGGCCCGGCCCCTGGGTCGTCGCGACCTCGACCAGCGCCACCGTCGGGCCGGGGCTCACACCAGCGGTTCCTGCTCCGGCGGGGCCGTCGGCTCGGGTCCAGACGATGACGGCGGCGACTCCGGCAACGGGCGCAGCAGCTCGGGGCCGTTGTTCTTGACGCTGTTCACCTCGGTGGAGACCGCGTACGCCTCCAGCTCGGACGCGTCGGTGTCCAGCAGCGCGAGCACCCGGGCCGGGTCGGTGAGCGTCGGGTCGAGCCACGCGTCGACGACCTCGGGCCGGACGACCATCGGCATCCGGTCGTGGATGTGGCCGGCGGCGTCCGTCGCCTCCGTCGTGATCACCGTGCAGGTGCGCAGCCAGGCCGCGTCGTCCTCGCGGTCGAGCGCCGGGTCGCGCCAGATCTCGTACAGCCCGGCCATGACGAGCAGGCCGCCGTCGCGCCGGTGCAGGAAGAACGGCTGCTTCTTGACCTTCCCCCGCGGGGTGTCGGACTCGCCGCCGTCGGGGGTGTACCACTCGTAGTAGCCGTCGGCCGGCAGCAGGCAGCGCCGGGCGGCGAACGCCTTGCGGAACGCGGGCTTCTCCGCCACCGACTCGACGCGGGCGTTGATGAGGCGCGAGCCGATGGAGCGGTCCTTGGCCCACGACGGCACCAGGCCCCAGGTGAGTGGGGCGAGCCGGCGCCGGACGTCGCCCGACGTCGCCGTGTCCTTGCCGTCGGCGGCTTTGACCGTGCGCTCGAGGATCGCGGGGACGCTCACGGTGGGGGCCACGTTGTAGTCGGGCTCCGGCAGCCCGTCGAAGATGTCGAGCACGTCGAACTGGTCGGCCAGGCGCTCGGGTCGGGCCGAGACCGCGTATCGTCCGCACACCCGGGGGACGCTACTCGGCCCCGGATCGGTAAGAATGAGACCCATGACGTTGTTACGCGCGGCCTACCGCACGATGTTGGCCTCCTACTTCATCTCGTCCGGGGTGAAGGCGGTCCGCAACCCGGCGCCGCTGGCCCCCCTCGCCGAGCCGATCGCCGACAAGCTCGTGCCCTTCGTGAAGAAGTACGCCCCCGACGAGGTCGCCGGCTTCGTGCCGGAGGACCCCAAGACGCTCGTCCGCCTGAACGGCGCGCTGCAGATCGCCGGCGGGCTCGCGCTCGCCACGGGTCGTGGCCGTCGGGTCGGCGCGCTCCTGCTGGCCGGGTCGCTGATCCCGAGCACGCTGGCCAAGTACCCCTTCTGGAGCCAGAGCGGCGAGGAGGCGGCCGCGTCGCGCAGCCACTTCGCCAAGAACGTCAGCCTCCTCGGCGGCGTGCTCCTCGCGTCCCGCGACACCGAGGGCAAGCCCGGCATCGCCTGGCGCGCGCAGGCCGGCGGCCACGCGATCGCCAAGAGCACCAGCCGGGCGACGAAGAAGCTCACGCACAGCGGGACGGGCGACAAGCTCGCCAAGCAGGCCGGCGAGATCGGCGACGCCGTCAGCGACGTCGCGAGCGACGTGGCCGGCAAGACGTCCGACCTCGCCGGTGCGGCCGTCGCCGGTGGTGTGGCCCTGCTGGGCGCTGCGGAGGTCGCCACCCGCGGCACCCGCAAGAAGGCGCGCAAGCAGTTCAAGGTCGCCCAGGAGGCCGCGGCCAAGCAGGCCAAGATCACCGGGAAGCACCTCGCCGAGCAGGCGCGGGAGGCCCAGAAGGTCGCCGTCGCCCAGGCGGCGGAGGCCAAGAAGGCCGCGGTCAAGCAGGGTGCCGAGGCCAAGAAGATCGCCGTCAAGCAGGCCGGCGAGGCGAAGAAGATCGCCGCGGCCCGCGCCGAGGACGCCCGCGAGGCGGCCCAGGCCGCGGCGAAGCAGGCCAAGAAGGACGCGCGCAAGCAGGGTCGTCAGACCTCGAAGAAGCTCGCGAAGAAGGCCGACGAGGTCGGCAAGCACATCAACCTCGGCGAGAACTGACCCGAGGGACGCACCTCCCCCGCACCACCCCGGACCGCCCGCCCCTCAGGGGACGGGCGGTCCGTCGCGTTCCACCCCCGGTCGGTCCTTCTAGACTCACCGGGTGCCTGACCTCGACGCGACGCCGACCCCCGACCCCGCCCCGCAGCCCTGGCCCGCCCCGCAGGCCCCGGTCCCGGTCACGGCGACCGTGTCCGTGCCCGGCTCGAAGTCCGAGACCAACCGGGCGCTCGTGCTCGCCGCCCTGGCCAGCGGGCCCTCCACGATCACCAACGGCCTCGACGCCCGCGACACGCAGCTGATGCGCGACGCGCTGCGCTTCCTCGGCGTGACGATCGACGAGTCGACCGACGGCTCGGGCACCTGGCGCGTCACCCCGCCGGCCGGCTTCAGCGGCGGCGGCACCGTGGACTGCGGCCTCGCCGGCACGGTGATGCGGTTCGTCCCGCCGCTGGCCGTGCTGGCCGACGGTCCGGTCGCCTTCGACGGCGATGAGCAGGCGTACGGCCGCCCCATGCGCCCGCTGCTCGACGCGCTCCGCGACCTGGGTGCGCAGGTCGACGCGGGCGGGAGCGGCGACGGCCTCCCCTTCACCGTGGTCGGTCGCCCGGACGCCGCCGGGGGCACCGTGACCGTCGACGCCTCCACGTCCTCGCAGTTCGTCAGCGCCCTGCTGCTGGTCGGCGCCCGCCTGGCCGGCGGGCTCGAGCTCCGGCACGAGGGACCGCCGGTGCCCTCGCTCCCCCACATCGCCATGACCGTCGCGATGCTCCGCGAGCGGGGCGTCGAGGTCGACGACAGCCAGGCCGACCGCTGGGCGGTGTCCCCCGGCCCGATCGCGCCGCGCGACGTCGTCGTCGAGCCCGACCTCTCCAACGCGGCGCCGTTCCTGGCCGCCGCCGCGGTCACGGGCGGGACGGTCACCGTGCCTCACTGGCCCACCGACACCCTGCAGCCAGGCGACCAGCTGCGCGACATCCTCTCCGTCTTCGGGGCCGAGGTCACGCTCACCGAGGCCGGCCTCACCGTGACCGGGACCGACCAGCTCCTCGGCTCCGACCTCGACCTCGCCGCGGCGAGCGAGCTGACGCCCGTCGTCGCCGCCCTGGCCGCCCTGGCCCGCGACACCAGCCACATCCACGGCGTCGCGCACGTGCGCGGGCACGAGACCGACCGGCTCGCGGCGCTCCGCACGGAGCTCGACGCCATGGGCGGCCGGGTCCACGAGACCCACGACGGGCTGACGATCCACCCGCGCCTGATGGCGGGCGGGACGTTCCAGACCTACGCCGACCACCGGATGGCGCAGGCCGGCGCGCTGCTCGGCCTCGTCGTGCCCGACGTCGTGCTCGACGACGTGGAGTGCACGTCGAAGACGATGCCGACCTTCGTCGCGCTGTGGGAGCAGATGCTCGCCGACTCCGTGGCGGCCAGCGACACCGAGCTCGCCGTCGAGGCCGACGTCGACCCCGAGGTGGACGAGCGGCCCAGCATCTTCGACGGGCTGATCCCGGTCTCCTCCGACGAGAGCCGCAGCCGTCCGTGAGCACCTCGTGAGCCAGCGGGGCGTCGGCTTCGACGACCACGCCGGCTTCGACCGGCCCCGTCGGACCCGTCCGCGCACCAAGGACCGCCCGGACTACTCGAAGGACCCGGTCGGGATGGTCATGACCATCGACCGCGGCCGCTACCGGGTGGTGCTGACCGGACCCGACGAGGGCCGCCAGATCAACGCCGCCAAGGCCCGCTCGCTGGGCCGGATGGGCGTCATCGTCGGCGACCGCGTCCGCCTGCACGGCGACGTGACCGGCGAGGAGGGGACGCTGGCCCGCGTCGTCGAGGTGCTCGACCGCGACACCGTGCTGCGCCGGACGGCGGACGACGACGACCCGTACGAGCGGGCGATCGTGGCCAACGCCGACCAGCTCGTCATCGTGACCGCGCTGGCCGACCCGCCGCCCCGCGTCGGGATGATCGACCGGATCATGGTCGCCGCCTTCGACGCGCGGATCGAGCCGCTGCTCCTGCTGACCAAGGCCGACCTGGCCTCGCCGGACGCGCTCGCGGCCGCGTACGCCCCGCTCGACATCGAGGTCCTGGCCACGAAGCCCGGCGACGACCTCGACGACCTCCGGGCGTGGCTGGCCGGCCACCGGACGGTCTTCATCGGCCACTCGGGCGTCGGCAAGTCGACGCTGGTCAACGCGCTCATCCCCGGGGCCGGCCGCACGATCGGCGTCGTCAACGACGTGACCGGGCGCGGCCGCCAGACGTCGACCTCGGCGATCGTGCTGGAGCTCCCCGCCCACCAGATCGACGGCGTCGACCTCGAGCCCGGCTGGGTCATCGACACCCCCGGCGTCCGGTCGTTCGGGCTGAGCCACGTGACGCGGGAGAACATCGTCGCCGCGTTCAGCGACCTCGACGTGATCACCGAGGGGTGCCCGCGGAGCTGCAGCCACGAGACGGGGGCGCAGGACTGCGCGCTCGACCTGGCGGTGGAGCGGGGCGAGCTGTCCCGCGCGCGGCTGGAGTCGTTCCGCCGGATGCTCGACTCCGGCCGATAGTGTCCGCCTCATGCCTGCCCGCGTCGACGACCCGCTCCTCCGTGGCCTGACCGACGACCTGCGGCTCGCGCACCTGCTGGCCGACGACGCCGACTCGATCACCATGAGCCGCTTCAAGGCCCTCGACCTCCAGGTCAGCGCCAAGCCCGACCTGACGCCGGTGACGGACGCCGACACCGCCGTGGAGGAGTCGGTGCGGCGCACGCTCGGGCGGGCCCGGCCGCGCGACGCGGTGCACGGCGAGGAGATGTCCGACACCGGCTGGGGCCCCCGGCGCTGGGTCATCGACCCGATCGACGGCACCAAGAACTTCGTGCGCGGCGTCCCCGTCTGGGCCACGCTGATCTCGCTGATGATCAACGACGAGGTGGCCGTCGGCGTGGTCAGCGCGCCCGCCCTCGGGCGCCGCTGGTGGGCCAGCCTCGGCGGCGGCGCGTACGCGGGCAAGTCGCTGATGTCGCCCGTCGAGTGCCACGTGTCGCAGGTCGCCGCGATCGAGGACGCCTCGCTCAGCTACGCCGAGATCGGCGAGTGGGTCGACGCCGGGCAGGGCCAGGAGTTCGTCGACCTGCTCCGCAGCTGCTGGCGCACCCGGGCGTACGGGGACTTCTGGTCCTACGTCCTGCTCGCCGAGGGCGCCGTCGACATCGCGTGCGAGCCCGACCTGGAGGTCTACGACATGGCGGCCTGCTCGATCGTCGTCACCGAGGCCGGCGGGGCGTTCACCGACCTCGACGGCAAGCCCGGGCCGCTCGGCGCCGGTGCGTACGCGACGAACGGGCTGCTGCACGAGGCCGTCCTGGCCCAGCTGCGGCCGTCCGACGACGACGAGTGAGCTGACGGCGCGGGTCGACGGGGTCTTGCTCGCCGCGGGCGCCGGACGTCGCGCGGGTGGTCCGAAGGGGCTGCGCCGGGACGGTGCCGGGGTGGCGTGGGTCCGCCGGGCCGCCGACGTCCTGACCGACGGCGGGTGCGACCGCGTGCTGGTCGTCGTCGGCGCCGCCGGGGACGAGGTCGCCGCCCTGCTCGACCCGGGGACGACGGTGGTCCCCTGCCCGGACTGGGCGGACGGCATGAGCGCCTCCCTGCGGACGGGTCTGCGCGCGACGTCAGCCGATGCGGTCGTGGTCCACCTCGTCGACCTGCCCGACGTCGGCGCCGCGGTGGTGCGACGCCTCCTGGAGCAGGGCGGTCGCGGGCGCGACGCGCTCGCGCGGGCGGCGTACGGGGGCCGCCCCGGGCACCCGGTGCTCGTGGGCGCGGACCACGTCGAACCGCTCCTGGCCTCGCTGGGCGGCGACCGGGGAGGCCGGGCGTACCTCGACCGCCACGGCGTGCGGGCCGTCGAGTGCGGCGACCTGGCGACCGGCCGGGACGACGACGGCCCCACGTCCGCAACGACGCCGTGACACGGGACTGGTAGGAACTCCCCATGGCCCGAGGTGCGCGGTGACCGCCTCCCGCGACGTCCTGCCCGCGCTGCTCGGCTGGTGGCGCGCCGGGCAGGCGTGCGCGCTGGCCACCGTGGTCGGCACCTGGTCCTCCGCCCCGCGCCAGCCCGGCGCGTCGATGCTGGTCGGGCCGGACGGCAGCGTGGTCGGGTCGCTGTCGGGCGGGTGCGTCGAGGGCGACGTCTACGCGGTGGCCGAGCAGGTTCTCGCCGACGGCCGGGCGACCCACCGGCGCTACGGGGTCGGCGACGCGGAGGCGGCCGAGGTCGGCCTCACCTGCGGCGGCACGATCGACGTCTTCGTGGAGCGGGTGGCGCCCGACGACCAGGACCTCGATCTGGAGCTGCTGGCCGACGACGTGGCGGCCGGGCGCCCCGTGGCCGTCGCGACCGTCGTCCGGCACCCCGACCCGGCCCTGGTCGGTCGCCGCCTGGTCGTCCGTCCCGACGGGGGGTCCCGCGGAACGCTCGGCAGCCCGCGGCGCGACGACGCCGTGGTCGACGACGCCCGCGGCCTGCTGGGGGCCGGGCGGACGGGCCTGCTCACGTACGGCCCGGACGGTCAGCGTCGCGGGCAGGGCCTCGAGGTGTTCGTCGCCGCGTACGCCCCCCGCGCCCGGATGCTCGTCTTCGGCGCGACCGACCACGCGGCCGCGGTGGCCGCGACGGGGACGTTCCTGGGGTATTGCGTGACGGTGTGCGACGCCCGCCCGGTCTTCGCCACCGCGAGCCGCTTCCCGGGGGCCGACGAGGTCGTCGTCGACTGGCCGCACCGCTACCTGCGCGCGCAGGCCGAGCAGGACCTGCTGGACGAGCGGACGGTCGTCTGCGTCCTCAGCCACGACCCCAAGTTCGACGTCCCGGTCCTCGAGGTCGCCCTGCGGCTCCCGCGGCTGGGCTACGTCGGGGCCATGGGCTCGCGCCGGACGAGCGAGCACACCCGGGCCGCGCTACGGTCCGCCGGCGTGGGCGAGCCCGAGCTCGCCCGGCTCTCCTCCCCCATCGGCCTGGACCTCGGCGCCCGGACGCCGGAGGAGACCGCGGTGTCGGTCGCGGCCGAGATCATCGCGGCCCGGCACGGTCGCGAGGCGCGGCCGCTCCACCTGGTCGACGGCCCGATCCACGGGGAGCCGGAGCAGGCCGGCGCGACCAGCGCCGGCTGACTTCGCTGGTGACCGCTCAGGCGGCGGGCGCCTCCAGGCGGTGCCGCAGCCGCATCACCCCGGCGCGGACGCGGGTCTTGAGCGTGCCGAGCGGGACGCCGAGGAGCACGGCCGCCTGCTCGTGGGTGTAGCCGCCGAGGAACGTCAGCACGACAGCGTCGCGCTGGAGCTCGGAGAGGTGCTGCAGCGCCCCGCGGAGGCGGGCGGCCTCGTGGCGGGCGAGACCGAGGTCGGCCACGTCGGGCACGGTCAGCGCGGTCGACGCGGCGTCACGCTGCTCACGGCGGTTGGTCCGGACGACGTGCCGCACCCGGTCGACGGCGCGACGTCGCGCGAGCATCAGGATCCAGCCGAGCACGGAGCCCCGGTCGGCGTCGAACGTCGTCGCGTGCAGCCAGACGTAGAGGTAGACCTCCTGCACGACCTCGGCGGCGTGCTCGGGGGATCTGGTCGTGGCCAGCACGACCTGGTGGACGCGCGCGCGGGTCAGGTCGTAGAGGTCGCGGAACGCGGCCTCCTCGCCGCGCTGCACCCCCTCCAGGAGGACGGCGTGCACCGACTGCTGGGAGGGGAGGACGTCAAGGGTCACGGGGCGCCGATCGCACGTCGTCGTGTCGTTCCGGCCCCCGAGCCGACCCTCACACTGTGCCGCATCCGACGCCGTCGCGCTGCCGGGAAGTAGTCCTTCGGTCAAATTGGTGCCCGATCGAAAGGACGAGTTCACCCGCAGGTCGCCCACGGGGGCGGCCGACCACCCCTGGGGGTGATCGGCCGCTCCGTCGGGGTCAGGCGCGCAGCTGTGCGCCCACCTCGGCGGCCGCCGTGCCACCGAGGGCGGCGTCCTCGTCGTCGGTCAGCAGGCGCGAGCGGATCAGGAAGCGCACGCCGTTCGGGCTCTCGAGCGAGAAGCCCGCCCCGCGACCCGGGACCAGGTCGATGGTGAGGTGCGTGTGCTTCCAGTACGCGAACTGCTCGCGGCTCATCCACACGTCGACCGGCTCCGGCGTCCCGGCGTCGAGCTGCCCGAGCAGCACGTCGGCGTCGCCGGTGATGAAGTCGCCCTGCGCGAAGCACATCGGCGACGACCCGTCGCAGCAGCCACCCGACTGGTGGAACATCAGCGGGCCGTGCTCCTCGCGCAGCGTCCGGATCATCTCCGCCGCCTTGTCGGACACCGCCACCCGGGACGGCTGCTGCTCCGGGTCACCCATCAGAAGAAGCCCAGCTTGTTCGGGTTGTACGACACCAGCAGGTTCTTCGTCTGCTGGTAGTGGTCCAGCATCATCAGGTGGTTCTCGCGCCCGATGCCGGACGACTTGTAGCCACCGAACGCCGCGTGCGCCGGGTACTGGTGGTAGCAGTTCGTCCAGACGCGACCGGCCTGGATGTCACGACCGGCCCGGTAGGCGGTGTTGATGTCGCGCGACCACACGCCGGCACCCAGCCCGTACAGGGTGTCGTTGGCGATCGAGATGGCCTCGTCGTAGTCCTCGAAGCCGGTCACCGAGACGACCGGGCCGAAGATCTCCTCCTGGAACACGCGCATCTTGTTGTTGCCCTGGAAGATCGTCGGCGCGACGTAGTAGCCGCCCGACAGGTCCCCGCCGAGGTCGACCCGCTCGCCGCCGACGACGACCCGGGCGCCCTCGGCGACCCCGATCTCGAGGTAGGACAGGATCTTCTCGAGCTGGTCGTTGCTGGCCTGCGCGCCGACCATCGTGTCGGTGTCGAGCGGGTTGCCCTGCACCATCGCCTTGACCCGGTCGGTCGCGGCCGGCAGGAAGCCGTCGATGATCGAGTTCTGGATCAGCGCCCGGCTCGGGCAGGTGCAGACCTCGCCCTGGTTGAGCGCGAACATGCTGAAGCCCTCGAGCGCCTTGTCGTAGAACGCGTCCTCGCTGCGGGCGACGTCCTCGAAGAAGATGTTCGGGCTCTTGCCGCCGAGCTCGAGGGTGACCGGGATGAGGTTCTGGCTGGCGTACTGCATGATCAGCCGGCCGGTCGTGGTCTCGCCGGTGAAGGCGATCTTGCGGATCCGCGACGAGCTGGCGAGCGGCTTGCCCGCCTCCACGCCGAAGCCGTTGACGACGTTGAGCACGCCGGGCGGGAGCAGGTCGGCGATCAGCTCCATGAGGAGCAGGATCGACGCCGGCGTCTGCTCGGCCGGCTTCAGGACGATCGCGTTGCCCGCGGCGAGAGCGGGGGCGAGCTTCCAGGTGGCCATCAGGATCGGGAAGTTCCAGGGGATGATCTGCCCGACCACGCCCAGCGGCTCCTGGAAGTGGTAGGCCACCGTGTCGTCGTCGATCTGGCTGCTGTGGCCCTCCTGGGCCCGGATGGCGCCCGCGAAGTAGCGGAAGTGGTCGACCACGAGGGGCATGTCGGCGGCGAGGGTCTCGCGCACCGGCTTGCCGTTCTCCCACGTCTCCCCCACGGCGAGCATCTCGAGGTTCTGCTCGATGCGGTCGGCGATCTTGTTGAGGATGACGGCGCGCTCGGCGACCGACGTCTTGCCCCAGGCCGGGGCGGCGGCGTGCGCGGCGTCGAGGGCGAGCTCGATGTCCTCGGCGCTGGAGCGGGCGACCTCGCAGAACGTCTTGCCGTTCACGGGCGACGGGTTCTCGAAGTAGCGGCCCTTGACGGGGGCGACCCACTCGCCGCCGATCCAGTTCTCGTAGCGGGACTTGTAGGTGACGACGCTGCCGTCGGTCCCCGGGTTGGCGTACACAGTCATGCGATGCGACTCCTTCGTCGTCGGGCGGCCGTGCCGTACGCGCGGCGGACTACGCCCTCGTCTGCACCGTAGAACGAGCGACGTTGCCGCAACGTTGCGGGCCCCTCACCCCAGCTGGCGGTCGAGCTCGACCAGGTGCTGCTCGACGAACGTCCGCCGCGCCGAACCCAGGGGCAGCGCCCCGGCCGCGGCCGTCCACACCTCGTGGTCGTCGCGTCCCTCGGCACCCTGCGCGTACGCGAGCAGCGCGTCCGCGTCGCCGGAGCCGATCAGCCGCTCGCGCAGCCGCAGGCGGAGGTCCTCGCGGAGCTCGACCACGCCGGGCGCGTCCGAGGTCGGCAGCACCGGACCCGCGTACGCCCCCACCGCCTCGGCCAGGCGCCCCGCCTCGAGCGCCCGGCGGACCCGGCGCACGTCGGACAGCAGCGGCGCGCGCAGGGCGTACGGGCGCGAGCCGAGCATGTCCTCGCCGAGCGTCGAGCGGAGCCGGGAGACCTCGGCCCGGACGGTGACGGCGGACAGTCCGTGCGTCGAGAGCGCGGCCTCGAGCTCGCCGCCGCTGAGACCGCCGCGGTGCTCCGACAGCAGGAGGAGCATCTCGCTGTGCCGCAGGCTGAGCACGGTGCTACGTCCGGCCCGCTCGAGCAGGCCCTGCGGACGGCCGAGCACGGAGAACCGGGCCGGCGCCGTGGGCCGCCGAGCCCCGCCGTCGGACCGGCGGCCGCGCAGCCGGTCGATGCGGAGCTCGGCCTCGGCGGCGGCGACGGTGGCGCGGACCAGGGCGAGCGTCTGCGGCCCGGCGACCTCTGGACCGCCCGTGATGTCGAGGGCGCCGAGGACGACGCGGGTGTCGGGATCCCGGATGGGCACGGCCGTGCAGCTCCACGGCGTGACCGACCGGACCAGGTGCTCGGGGCCGAGGATCTGCACGCCTCGACCGGTCCGCAGCGCGGTGCCGGGGGCGTTCGTCCCTGCCCTCGCCTCGCTCCAGTCCGCTCCCGCGACGAAGTGCATCGACTCGGCCCGGCCCCGCAGCCCGGCGTCGCCCTCGAGCCAGAGGATGTGGCCCTCGGCGTCGGTGACGGCGACGACGAGCCCGGCGTCGGTCGCCGCCTCGACCAGCAGGCGGCGCACGACGGGCATCGTCCGGGCCAGCGGCGAGCGGCGGCGGAGCTCCTCGAGCGCGTCCCGACCGAGCGGGGCGGGCACGCCGCCGGTCTCCGGGTCGAGCCCGCCAACGAGGCTGCGGCGCCAGGAGTCGGCGACCACGGGCCGCACGGTGGGCGCGATGCGACCGGTCGCCAGGAAGTCGTCGTGGAAGCCGGCGAGGGCGCGGGAGAGCGAGGCCGCGTCGGAACCCGGAGGTACGGCCGGGGCGTCGACGCCCCTCACGACCACCCGCTCGTCATGGTCGAAGGATAGTGCTGGACCGGCGACCGGGTGCCCTCGCGCACGAGGTCGCCAGCCGCGATGATGTCGCCATGGACCTGACCCACCGCGTACGCGTGCCGGCCCCGCTGGACGAGGCCTGGGCGACCGTGAACGACCCCGCCCGGGTCGCGGCCGTGCTGCCGGGCACGACGCTCGACACGGCCGCGGACGACGGGTTCACCGGGTCGATGAAGATCAAGCTCGGCTCGTCCCTGCTCGCGCTGACGGGCAGCGGCCGCTACACCTCGCGCTCCGAGGGCGCCCACCGCGTCGTGGTGACGACGACCGGGACCGACCGCCGGGGCGACGCCGGCGTCGAGGCCACGCACACGATCACGCTGGCGGGCGTCGGCGACGGTCGCGCGGAGACCGACGTGACTGTCGCGACGTCGATGACCTGGAGCGGACGACCCGGCCGGCTCGGCGACGGGGTGGTCGCCGACGCGGTCGACCGCGTGCTCGACCTGACCGGCACCCGCGTCGCCGCCCGCGTCGCCGAGGGGCTGCCCTGGGCCCCGGCCGCCGGCACCGTGTCGGCGCACGACGACGAGCAGACCGCGGCCGCCGTGGTCGACCACCCGGTCGAGCTCGGCGACGACCTCGGGTCGATCGACGAGCCCGAGCCCGGCGGGCACCCCCGGCCGCAGCCGTCGCCCTCCCCCGGCCCGTCGCCCCGGCCCCCGAGGACGAGCACGCCGAGCGCGAGCACACCGCGGCCTTACGTCTACCAGCCCTACAGCAACACCGCCGAGCCGCACGTCAGCGTGGCCCGCACCCTCAGCCAGCTCGCCACCAGCCGCGTCCTGCCGTACGCCGGCCTCGGCGCCCTGGCGCTCTTCCTCGGCGCCTCCGCCCTGCGTCGGGCCCGGCGCTGAGCGAGCGGCCGACCTGGACGGTCACGGCCACGGTGCTGGTGCAGCGCGACGACCGCTGGCTCCTGACCGTGCGAGGGGCGGACGTGGACGACGCCCCCGGTCAGCTCGGTCTGGTCGGCGGCCACCTCGAGCACCAGGGCGACAGCGGCCCCGGCGTGCTCGAGGCGACCGCGCGCCGGGAGGCGGCCGAGGAGGTCGGGCTCGACCTCGCCGACGCCGCCCTGACCTACCTGGAGTCGGAGGTCTTCACCACCGACGCCGGGGTGGGCCAGGTGACGGTGTCGTTCCTGGTGGCGGCGCCGGAGGACCAGGAACCGGTGGTCGCCGACCCCGCCGAGCTCACCGCGCTGGGCTGGTGGACGCCCGGGGAGGCGGCGGCCGACCCGCGCTGCCCGCCGTGGCTGCCGCCGATGCTCGCGCGCGCCGAGCTCAGGCGCCGACGGGCTCCAGCCGCTCCCCCGCCGGCTCCTCGGCCACCGGCCGCGGACGACCCGGCAGCACCAGGGCCAGCAGCACCGACAGCGCCGTGAAGCCGGTCGCCCACCCGAAGGCCTGCTGAAAGCCCGCGACCGGCCCGACGGCGGCCACCGCGCCCTGGAGGACCACCGCGAGCACGGCGACCCCGACGGCCCCGCCGACCTGCATCGCGATGCGCGTGATGATGCTCGCGTGCGGGATCTCCGCGCGCCCGAGCCCGACGAACCCCACCGCCATCAGCGGGATGGTCACCGCGCCGAGCCCCACCCCGCGCACCAGCAGCACCCCGAGCAGCCACCACGTCGGGGTGTCCGGACCCGCGAACGCGAACGGCACCGTGGCGAGCCCGAGGACGGCGAAGCCGACCAGCGCGACCACGCGCGGGCCGAGCCGGTCGTTGAGCCGACCGGCCAGCGTGCGGCTCAGCAGCGCACCGATCCCCTGCGGCACCAGCAGCAACCCAGCGCCGAGCGCGTCCGCCCCGCGGAGCTCCTGGAACGAGAGCGGCAGCAGCAGCATCGCGCCGTAGAGGGAGGCGCCCGTGAGGAACAGCAGCGACGCCGACGCGGCGAGCGGGCGGTGCCGCAGGAGGTGCACGTCGACCAGCGCCGCACCGCGGCGGCGCAGCGCCCAGACGGCGAACGCGACCAGCAGCAGGACCCCGCCGGCCAGCGGGCCCCAGACCTCCGTCCGGGCGAATCCGCCGTCCCGGTGCACGCTGCTCAACCCGTAGAGCAGCCCGACGACCGCGGGCGAGAGCAGCAGGAGCCCGACAACGTCCAGCCGGGCAGGCTCGGTCGGCCCGTCGGCCGGGATCAGGAACCACGCGAGCACGAGCCCCACGACGGCGAACGGGACGTTCACCCAGAACAGCCAGTGCCAGCTGGCGGCGCCGAGGATCAGCCCGCCGACGACCGGCCCCAGGATGGGGCCGAGCGCCGTCGGGAGGGACACGACCGCCATCAGCCGGCCCAGGTCCTTGCCGCCCGCGGCCTGCATGAGCAGGGTTGTGAGCAGCGGCAGCATGGCGCCCGCGCCGATCCCCTGCACCACCCGGAACGCGATGAGGCTCGGTGCGCTCCAGGCCAGGCTGCAGAGCACCGACCCGACCAGGAAGACGACCAGGGCCGCCATCCACAGCCGCTTGCCGCCGACCCGACGCTGGAGCCAGCCGACCACCGGCACGGTGACACCCAGGGCGAGCAGGTAGGCCGTGGTGACCCACTGGATCGTGGCGACGGAGGCGTGGAGGTCACCAGCGAGGCTGTGCAGCGCCACGCTCACGATGGTCGAGTCGAAGAGCGGGGCCATCGCGCCGACGACGAGCGCGAGCGAGAGGTTCCGGAGCGAGCGGTCCATGAGCAGCCTTAGATACGAGAAGGTTTCTTGTTCTCGACGGTAGGCCGGTCCGCTAAGATACGCAAGTGGATCTTCTCGAGGAGTCCGAGCCCGCTGACGGCGGTCCGCCCCGTCGACGCCGGGGCCAGGAGCTCGAGAGCGCGCTGCTCGACGCCGCGTGGGAGGAGCTGCAGGCCCACGGCTACGCGGGGCTGACGTACGACGCCGTGGCCGCCCGCGCCGGGACCAGCAAGCCGGTGCTCTACCGCCGCTGGCCGGCCAAGGCCGACCTCGTGGTGGCGGCCATGCGGCACGCCGGGCTGTTCGAGCGGCGGCCGCTGCCCGACACGGGCTCCCTGCGGGAGGACGTCGTCGCCACCTTGCGGAACTTCAACGAGGTACGCGGCGATTTCATCACCGCCATCGGGCTCTACCTGGCCAACATCGCGTCGGACACCGGGCTCTCGCCGGCGGACCTCCGGGAACGCCTGCTCGGCGGACGGGCGGCGGGCGGCACGGTCCTGCTCGAGCGTGCGGTGGGGCGCAGGGAGATCCCGGACCGCGTCCGGCCGCCCGGGCTGGTCACGTTGCCGTTCGACCTGTTCCGGCACGACCTCGTGATGACGCTGGCGCGGGTGCCCGACCGACGCATCCTCGAGATCGTCGACGACCTCTGGCTGCCGCTGATCAGGCGCGAGGACTAGTCCCCCGCGCTCGTCGTCCGCGTCAGTCGCAGGACAGGACGCGCAGCCGTACGGTCTCGGGCAGCTCGCGCAGCCGCTCGGCCAGGTCGGCGCGGACGGGTCCCACCGTGTCGGTGATGACGTAGCCGAGCTCGCCGCGGGTCGAGAGGGTCTGGCCCTCGATGTTGACCCCCGCGTCGCCCAGCACGGTGTTGACGCGGGCGAGCACGCCGGGGACGTTCCGGTGGACGTGCAGGATGCGGCTGCGGCCGGGCTCGACCGCGGCGATCACCTGGGGCAGGTTCACCGACATGGTCGTCGCCCCGCCGGTGGCATAGTCGCCCAGCTTGAGCGCGACGAAGCGGCCGATGTCGGACTGCGCCTCCTCGGTCGACCCGCCGACGTGCGGGGTGAGGATGACGTTCGGGATGTTCTGCAGCGTCGAGACGAACGGGTCGCCGGTCGTCTTGGGCTCGGTCTCGAACACGTCGAGGGCCGCGCCGGCGACGTGGCCCGACAGCAGGGCCTCGCGCAGGGCCTCGTGGTCGACGACGATGCCGCGGCACAGGTTGAGGAACAGGCTCCGCGGGCGCATCTTGGCGAACTGCTCCGCGCCGAACAGGCCGGCGTTGCCCGCCCGGCCGTCGACGTGCAGGCTCACCGTCTCGGCCACCGCGAGCAGCTCGTCCATGCTGTCGCAGCGCTGGGCGTTGCCGAGCGCGAGCTTGTCGGCGACGTCGTAGAAGTAGACCTTCATGCCCAGCGCCTCGGCGACGACGGAGAGCTGGCTGCCGATGTTGCCGTAGCCGACGATGCCGAGCGTGCGGCCGCGCACCTCGTGCGCGCCCTTGGCCGACTTGTCCCAGACGCCGGCGTGCATGGCCGCGTTCTTGTCCGTGAGGTGGCGGGCCAGCGAGATGATCTCGGCGAGGACCAGCTCGACGACGCTGCGGGTGTTGGAGAACGGGGCGTTGAAGACGGCGACCCCGCGCTCGGCGGCGACGGCGAGGTCGATCTGGTTGGTGCCGATGCAGAACGCGCCGACCGCGAGCAGGTCGGGCGCGGCCTCGAGCACGCGGTCCGTGACCTGGGTCTTCGAACGGATGCCGAGCAGCTGGACGCCGGACATGCGGGACGCGAGCTCGTCCTCGTCCAGGGCGCCCTTGACCGTCTCCACCTCGATCCCGCGCTCGGTGAGCAGCCGGATGCCCTCGGGGTGGATGTTCTCGAGCAGCAGCGCTTTCACGCTCGCAGTCTAGGAAGCCCGGGTCACCGCGTCGCCGGGATCTCGCCCCCGACCGCCGACGGCGCCAGCTCGGCGTAGCTGCGCCAGGGCCCACGCCCCTCGGCCTGGAGGACCGCGTCGAGGCAGGCGGCGGTGAACACGTCGGCGGCGGCCTCCAGCAGCAGGTTGAAGGCGGGGACCAGGCCGGCCCAGCCCGGCTCGGGGTCGTCGCTCAGGGGTCGCCGACCCGAGGCCAGGCAGAAGATCGTGTCGCCGTCGGACATGGAGTGCACCGGCGCGATGGCCCGCGCCAGCCCGTCGTGCGCCACGGCCGCCGGCTTGCGCGCCTGCGCCTTGGTCAGCGTCGCGTCGGTCAGGACGACGCCGATGGTCGTGTTGAGGGAGGGAGCCGGGTCCCGACGGGCCCGCTCGAGCGTCGCGCGCTCGTCGGCATTCGGCGTGGCCAGCGTTCCGGAACGATCGGCCCACAGCCGCCCCGTGGCCGAGTCCACGGCCGAGCCCGCCGCGTTGACGACGACCAGGGCGGCGACCCGGACGCCGGACGGCAGCGTCGTCTCGGCCCAGCCGACCCCGCCCTTGAGCCCGCCGCAGACGGCACCGGTCCCCGCGCCGACGCTCCCGCGCGCCGTGTCAGCGGCCGTCGCCGCGGCGAGCGCGTCGCGGCCGAACGTCGCGTCCGGACGGTGCCGGAACGTCCCGCCCCGGCCGAGGTCGAAGATCACCGCCCCGGGGACTATGGGCACGACCTCGCCTGGTCCCGGGCCGACCGGCAGCCCGACGCCCCGCTCCTCCAGCCCGGCCATCACGCCGTCGGCCGCCGCCAGCCCGTACGCGCTGCCGCCGGTGAGTACGACCGCGTGCACCCGTTCCACGAGTGTGGAGGGGTCGAGCAGGTCGGTCTCCCGGGTGCCGGGTCCGCCGCCCCGGACGTCGACCCCGCCCACCGCACCCTCGCGGGCCAGGACGACCGTCGTGCCGGTGAGCCAGCCGTCCCCGTCCGCGCTGCGGTGGCCGACCTCGAAGCCGTCGATCATGCGTGCTTCCTGATCACGCCACCCACCATGATCGTCAGGACGTGATCTTGTAGAGCGACGACCGCATCCTGAACTTGCTCTGGAAGGCCGAGCCGGTCACCGTCTGCGTCTTCTTGCTGCCGACGATCTTGATGCTCACGACGCGGCCCCCGTAGCGTCCGGAGCCGTCGCGCTTGCTGATCGTCAGCTGCTTGACCGTGCCGACCGACGGGTAGGCCTTCGCGACCGCCTTGGCCGTGACGGTCTTGCTCCAGGCCTGGGACTTGACGACGCCGTCGTACGGGTCGTCCTTCTCCTTGAGGTACGGGTAGCCACCGGTTGACATCGCGCCGCCGTTGGACGACGCGAACTGGGTCAGCGCGACCTGCCCGCCGTAGGTGACGATCGTCCCGGCCGTGGCCTTCGCCGCCGCCGTGCCGGCCGTGGTCTCCCGCACGATCCGGCTGCCGCCCGACGTGGTCGTCGCCTTCCCGCCGTAGACCTGGCAGGCGGTGGTGTCACAGATGTCGTAACCGCTGTAGCTGGTGAAGTCACGGATCCGGATCGCGTACGAGCGCGCGGCGACGGCCTGGGCGCGGACCGCGTCCGGCGCCCACGAGGTCGGCATCTCCGACGGCACGACCGATCGGACGTAGTCCTCGAGCTTGACCTTGTTGACCGTCCGGCCGCCGGTGCCGCGCTTGATCAGCCGGAGCGTCCCGCGGTACTCCCGGGTGGCCCCGTTGGGGAGGCGGAGCTTCACCACCTTCGCCTTGGTCGACACCATCCAGGTGCTGGAGTCGAGCGGCGTCTTCAGCGCGTGGTAGTCGCCGTCGCCGTCGCGCCACTCCAGCTTGTAGCCCGACCCCGACCGCTTGATCCGCCAGGACTTGTAGTCGCTGCCGGTCGGGACCGTGATGCTGTGGTCGTTCGAGTCGTAGACCTTGAGGCCCTCGGCCGGCAGCACGCGCAGGTTGTTGTCGTCGTCCGCGCTGATCCAGACCTTGATCGTCGTCGACGAGCTCAGGGTCTTCAGCGTGGTGCCCGGGTAGTAGAAGGCGAGGATCTGCTTCCAGCTCAGACCCTTCTTCGCCGCGCCGTACGCGCCGTACTGCGACATCCCGTGCCCGTGGCCGAAGCCCGCGCCCTTGATCACGAACTTGCCGTCCGACGGCTTGACCGCGGAGTCGGCCTCGGCGCTCGGGGCGGTCAGCGCCCCCGTCAGCAGCAGCGAGCCGGCCGCCAGGAGCGAGGCCGCCGCTCGCAGGAACCGGGTGCGGTGGAGGTGCTGGGGTCGCGTCATCGGGGCCGTCCTGGGGGGGTTGGGACACGGGCGAGCCCAAGGTTTCATGATGTCAAGAGCGACACGCCAGAGTTGTAGAAGAAAAAGTTGAGGTTCGTGTGGTTTCTGGGTCGACCGTCGCTTGAGAGTCGAAGGAGTGTGCGCTGTGGCACACCAGGCGCTCTCGATTTGAACCCTGCGCTGCAGTCGCGTAACTTGTTGTTCACCGGCGCGGGGTGGAGCAGTTCGGTAGCTCGCTGGGCTCATAACCCAGAGGTCACAGGTTCAAATCCTGTCCCCGCTACAAAAAGTATGTAAGTCAGGGCCAGGTTCTCCGCATGGAGACCTGGCCCTGACTGGTTCCGGGGAGACATCCGTGAAAACGTGCTGCCCCAGCGTGACAGGCCACGGTCCGGCCACGACCTTGGTCAACGGGTGAGGAACAGGGTGCCATCGTCGTCGACACGGCAGCCCTGGTCGCGATCCTGGAGGACCTGCTGACCCAGGCCGACACCGCACACCCGTCCCTCAGGTGCCGGTCGACCTCGCGGACGTGGCTCGCTCGGTCGTCGCGTCGGCCCAGGCGGCAGCTCAAGACGCCGGGGCGACGCTGCGCACGGAGGTCACGTGTCCGGTCCCACGACCGTCCAAGGCGCCGAAACCGCCCTGGCACGAGCGGTCCCCGCCCGGTCGACGACGCGCTGGAGCACGCCACCAGCGCGGTCGAGATGCACCTGCGCCGTACCGGCCGCTCAACCGTGATCGAGGTCCTCGACGACAGCCCCGGCACCCCCTCGGAGACGCTGCCGGGCACGTTCGACCGCTCCTCCAGCGAGCGGCGACCGGCGGCTGGCGACACTTCGGTCTCGGGCTGGCCCTGGTCAGTGAGATCGCCACCCGCCACGGCGGAAACGTGACCGCGCAGAACCGACCCGGGACCCAGCCGGGCGCGCTGCTGCGGCTCACCCTCCCCACCGGCGCCCGGACCGCTCGACGGCGCTCCGACACGACGTAGGGACACCCCCCGAGGCGGTCGGCAACAGTCGCGGCAAGCGATCCAGGTCGACTCATCTGCGGCTAAGAAACGCCTGGTGAAGTTCTGCTCACGGGAGGCGCCGACGCCGCCCGGGTCCAGCCTCCCCAGTCGAAGGACTCCTCAACGCCATGACCCCCCTCCTCGTCACCCCCGCCCTTCGCCGCAGCTTCGCCGCCTCGTTGGCCGTTGCCGCGCTCATCTCGGTGAGCGCCTGCAGCTCCGACACCACCACCTCGAGCTCGCCGTCGGCGTCGTCGTCCGCCTCGTCCTCGCAGCGGACGGGAGGGGGTCCTCCTGGCGGGAAGGGGGCACCCGGCGGTGCCATGCAGACCTTCACCGCGGTCGACCTGGACACCGACGGCGCGAACGCGTCGAACGCCAACACCAGCGACGTCGTCACGGCGACGAACGCCTTCCTCGCCACGCTGGACGACGCCACCAAGGCCAAGGTCGTCTACGCCTTCACCGACAACGCCTCGCGCCAGACCTGGTCGAACTACCCGTCCGCACAGGTGCCCCGCAAGGGCGTGGCGCTCTCCACCCTCAGCGACACCTCCAAGGCTGCTGCCCTGGCCGTGGTCAAGACGATGCTCAGTGCGCAGGGGTACGCCCAGGTGCAGACGATCCAGCAGGCCGACGACTGGCTGAAGGCCAACAGCACCTCCGGCAACAGCAGCTTCGGCTCCGACGTCGACTACTTCATCGCCGTCTACGGCACCCCGTCCACGACGGACCCGTTCATGGTCCAGTTCGGCGGGCACCACCTGGCCCGCAACTACACCTACAAGGGCACGACGGCGAGCATCACGCCCGACTTCACCGGGACCGAGCCCAAGACGTTCACGGTCGGGAACACCACCGTGGAGCCGTTGAAGGAGAAGGCGGGCACCCTGTTCGCCGCCTTCGACTCCCTCAGTGCCGACCAGGACGCGCAGGCCAAGCTCTCCGCCAAGGTCGACGACATCCTGATGGGCCCGAGCGTCGACAGCGGCAAGTTCCCCACCACCGAAGGTGTGGCCGTCAGCAGCCTCTCGGCCGACCAGAAGAAGCTCGTCCTCGCCGCGATCGCGGCCTGGGTCAACGACGCCGCGCCCGGGCAGGCCGCGTCCATGCTCAAGACGTACGAGTCCCAGCTCGACCAGACCCGGATCGCGTACGCCAGCAGCAAGACCGTCGACGGTGAGGACACCTACCTCCGCATCGACGGCCCGCGGGTGTGGATCGAGCTCGTCAACACCCGGAGCCAGAGCACCCCGAACGTCCACTACCACGGCGTGTGGCGCGACAAGACCGACGACTACGGCAGCACCAACCCCAGCGCATGAGCCGGCACCCGTCGTCGTGGCGCAGAGGAGTGAGCCTGCTGCTCGCGTGCGCCACGCTGCTCCTGCTCGGCACCGCGTCGACAGCCTCGGCGCACCCGCTCAGCACCTCGGCTGTGCTGCTCGACGTCGGCACCACCTCGGTGAGCGCCACCGTCGAGCTGCCGCTCGACGAGCTCAGCGTCGCCCGGGACCAGGTCCTCACCGCGAGCACCGTCATCGAGGCAAGCACGCTGGCCGAGCTGTGCACCTACGTCCAGGGACACCTGTCCGCGTCCGACGCGAGCGGACGCACCTGGTCGACCGTCGTCACCAATGGCCGGGTCGAACCCGTCGACGGGGTCGACAACCTCGTGCTCGACGCCACCCTGACCCCCGCCTCCGGACCGGTGGGCGACTTCGTGCTGCACGACGACGTCATCGTCGACCAGCTGCTGTCGCACCGCGTGTTCGTCTCGGGCCGCTACGGCTCCACCGGGTCCTACACGACGCTGGCGATGCTCTCCTGGCAGACGCAGTCGGTCCCGGTGGCGTCAGCAACGCCCGCCTCGACCTCGGCGGCGCCCGCGGACGAGGGGTTCGTGGCAGCGGTCCGGCTCGGGATCCACCACATCGCCACCGGCAGCGACCACCTGCTGTTTCTGATCATGCTGCTGCTGCCCGCACCGCTGGTCGCCGCGGGCCGACGCTGGCAGGCTCGACCCGACACCGGGCTGGGCGGAGCCGCCCGGTCGGGGGTACGTGTCGTGCACGTCGTGACCGCGTTCGCCGTCGGCCACTCGTGCACCCTCGTCCTCGGCGCCCTGGGCTGGGTCGCGCTGCCGTCCCGACTGGTCGAGAGCGGCATCGCGCTGTCGGTGCTGGTCTCCGCGGTCCACGCGGTGCGCCCCCTCGTCCGCCGCGGCGAGGTCCTCATCGCCGGCGGCTTCGGGTTGCTCCACGGCGTGGCGTTCGCCGCCATCCTCGGTGGGCTCGACCTCAGCCGCACCAGCCTGGTCACGACGCTGCTCGGGTTCAACCTCGGCATCGAGCTCACCCAGCTGCTCGTCGTCGCCCTCGTGATGCCCTCGCTGCTCCTGCTCAGCCGGACCCCTGCCTACCCGGCCGTGCGCATCGGCGTCGCGACCTTGGGTGCGGTGCTCGCCGCCGGCTGGCTGGCCCAGCGGGCTGGTCTCGTCGGCGTGAACCCGCTCGAACCGGTCGCGCCCCTGGTCGTCGACCACCCCGTCGCTCTCGCCGTCGGCCTCGCCGTCTGCGCTCTCGCGCTCACCGGGCTGCAGCGCGTGAGAGCGACCCGCCCAACACCCCGCAGGTCTTTGCCCCGGTGGGCCGCACCCGAGCGCGAACGGTTGACGACGGACACGTGCAGGTAGCCCGCCGCGTCCGCCGGTGTGCGCAGCCGCGACCAGCGCCGGTGGAGGTCGACGAACGCGTCCTGGACCAGCTCCTCGGCCCGTCCGGGGTCACGCACCAGCAGCCAGGCCACCCGCACGAGCCGGACGTAGTGCGCCGCGAAGAGCGCGGCGAGCGAGAGCTCCTCCGCCGCGTCACGCGGACGGCTCGCGTCCGTCGAGCTCAGTGCCTCCACACCCTGTCCACGTGCGAGCCCCCTGGCCGGTTGTCCTCGGAGGCGAAGTTTTCAGCACGACGTGCACGAAGCTCGTCGCCGGCGCTCCGCAGGGTGGCCGGCGTCGGTCGTGTCGGCCGGAAGTGCCCCACCGCGCCGCTAGCGTGATCAGCCTCGGGTCCACCCCAGCGTTGGAGGAGCGTCGGATGTCTCTGCTGCGCCGAGCGTGCGGTGTCCTCGCTGCCGCCGCCCTGGTCGTCGCCGTGCCGGCTGGCACCGCCCTCGCGGCCTCGCCGACGACCCGCGCGTCGCTGGTCTTCGACGACGCCCGCATCCTCGACGACAGCTCGGTCGTCCACGACATCAACGCGCTGCGCAACAAGGCGGGGGTCAAGGTCGCGGTCCTCACCACCGGCGACGACGCGGACGTGCACAAGGACACCTACGACGACGACGTCCTGACCTACCTGGAGGAGCACGACGACAAGGCGGTCCTGAGCAGCGACGGCGACGGGCTGCGCGACGGGCTGATCCTGATCGCGGTCTCGCCCGACGTGCGCCAGGTCGGGGTGTACGCGGGCGACGACGTCGACCTCGACTCCGACGGGGTCGAGGAGGTCGTCGCGGCGGTCCGGCCGGACGCCCGCGCCGGACGGTGGGACGACGTCGTGGTCGGCGGGGCGAAGAAGGCCCTGGCCGTCACCGCGGCCGGCGAGGGCACGAGCAGCGACGAACCCGACTCGGACGACCAGACCTACTACCCCACGTCCCCCGAGAACGACCCGACCGACACCACCTCTCCGGTACCGGTCGGGGCGATCGTCGGCCTCGTGGCGGGCGTGGGCGCCCTGATCGGCGCCCCGTGGGCCGTGGTCGCGGCGAGGCGGCGGCGCAGGCGCCGGGCCGAGCTGCTGGCGTGGACGCCGGAGCCGAGCGCCGTCGCCGACGCGTTGCGGCAGTGGCGCGACGCCATCGAGCAGGTCCAGATGACGGGCTACCCCGACCACCCGCGCGACCGGTCGGGTCGAGCGGCGTGGACCTACGACCCGGCGGCGTCGGTCGCCACGCTCGAGACGCTCGCCTCTGACGGCCCCACGCTCGCGCAACGGGTCGACCCGGCCGCCCACGCTCGGCTGACGGCGCTGCTCAGCCCGAGGCGGACGTTGACGGCTTGGGTGGACGACGCACGGTTCTGGGCCCGCGAGGCAGGGTGGGAGGAGCGGTGGGAAGCCGAGCTCGAGCGTCTCGTCGGCGGGCCGCTGGCGGCGTTCCTGGGCAGCGTCGACGCCCTCGCCGGAGACCGGCCCGGGCGCAGGCTGACGAAGATCCGTACGGAGGCCGAAGCGCTGCAGGCGAGCGCCGCCGCCCTCGACCGGTCCGTCCGCGCCGGGGAGGTCCGGCCGACCGACGGCCTGGCCGAGGCGCGGGCCCTGAACCGCCGGATCCGCACCTTCGCCGAAGAAGCGGCCCACACGGTCGGGCGCGGCCTGTCCGACCGGGCGAAGAGGAACCTGCTGGCGGGGACCTCGGGCCACGACCCGTCGTTGTCGCCGTACCTGCTGGGCAGCCTGATCGCGGCGTCGGCGTCGCAGGACGTCTCCTCCGGCTCCGCCGGCGACCTGTTCGGCACACCGGGGACCGGCGCGGGTGGCTTCGGTGCGTCGACGACGTTCAACGACTCGTCGAGCAGCGGCGGTGGGATGACGGGCGGGTCAGGCGGGTTCTGACCGCCTGCTCGGCTGCGACCACGTGTTCTGGATGGCGACCGGCAGTAACTGACCCGCACGACGGTCAGGCGGTCAGCACCTCTTGGTAGTGCTGGACGGTCGGGAACGGCTCGTAGAAGTGGTGCAGGAGGGCGCGCCAGCGCTCGTACCCGACTGATCCGCGGAAGCCCTCCGTGTGGTCCTGCAGGCGACGCCAGTGCACGAGGAGGAGGTAGGTGCTCGGCTGCTCGAGGCAGCGGGACAACGTCAGACCCTCGAAGCCCGGCATGCTCGCGATGATGGTCCTGGCCTCCGCGAACGCCGCTTCGAAGTCGGCCTCGGTGCCGGGCCGGACAGACAGCAGGGCGTGCTCGAGGATCACCCGCAGAGCCTTCCAGATCCTCGACCCGGTTCACCAGGGCGTCGGGCTATCGTGCACGCAGGAAGCGCGGGCGAGGACGAAGGAACGCCGACGCCTGCTGCCGACAAGCTGGCCGCGATCACCGACGGACGGTTGCGCCGGGCTCCGCCGGGTATCCGCGGGCCAGCAGCACCACCCCGGCGGCGGCCACCAGGGCGCAGCCGACGGCGGCGGCGAGGACCGGTCCGCCGATCGCGGACCCGTCCTGCAGGAGGTACCGCCCGCCGACGACCGCGGTCAGCGGGTCGACGAGGGTCAGGCAGCAGATGACGACCTGCGGGGCGCCGAAGAGGTACGCGGACTGCATCGCCCAGACCCCGAGCGGCAGCGCGAGGGCGAGGCCGACCACCGCGGTCGCTACCAGCGCCGGATCGGTCGCGACGGGTGAGCGGACGACCTGCCCGAGGGTCCGGACCAGGACCGAGACGAGCCCGAAGAGCGCGGCCGCCACCACGGCCCGGCTCGCGCAGCGCAACAACGCCGGCGCGCCGGGGCGGCCGAGGAGGAGGGCGACGGCGGTCCCGGCGGCGAGCACGGCAGCGACCCCCGCCGCGAGGGTTCCCCAGGCGGGCAGCGTCGCGGGTCGGCTGGCCGGCAGGAGCAGCACGACGGTCAGGGCGGCGACCCCCGCCACGCTCAGGAGCGTCCCCAGCCCCTGCGCACGCGACGGGCGTCGGCGCCGGGCCAGGGCGGACGCCACGACCGTCACGGGCACGGCGAGCACCCCGACCGGCTGGACCAGCGTGATCGGGGCGAGGGCGAGCGCGACGACGTGGAGCCCGCCGCCGAGACCGGCCTGACCCGCCCCGAGGAGCCAGGCCGGCTGCCGCAGGAGGCGCAGCCCGGCGGCCAGCCGCTCCCCCACGCCGGCCCGGGTGTTCGGGGCACCCGCCTGGACAGCCCGGTGCTGACGGACCGAGGCGAGCCCGAAGAACAGGGCGCCGAGGGCGGCCAGACCGACCGCCAGCACGTTCACGCGGGGTGCCTCGCGGTCGGGGTCTGGACGTCGGTCCGCCGGACGGCGAGGTAGCCGACGAGCAGGGCGATGATCACGGCGGCCACGCCGGCGACGGGTCCGTCCCCGAGCCCCAGGCCGCCGCCGTGCGCGGCCGGCTTGCCCAGCCAGTCGGCGATCGAGGCGCCGAGAGGGCGGGTGAGGACGTACGCGACCCAGAACGCCACGACCGGGTTCAGCCGGAAGAAGCGCCAGCCGACGGCGGGGACCGCGATGGCGACGGCGAAGATCGCGACCGAGGGCAGGTAGCCGAGCCGCAGCTGGTCGGCCGTGAAGTCCCCGGCCGCGGTGCCGAGGGCGAAGCTGGCGAGGACGGTCGCCCAGTAGAAGAGCTCGCGGCGGCGGGTGGTGATGCTGTGGATGGAGAGCGTGCCCTCGGAACGGTGCCAGCAGAAGAACAGGACCCCGACGACGACCAGGTAGAACACCGTCGTCACCGCGTACGGGAGCCCGACCAGGTGGACGCCGTCGGCAGCCATGGTGCCGAAGACGGCGACCATGGCGACGGCCAGCCAGTAGACGGGCGCGGTGTAGCGGCGGGTGCGCAGCTGGAGCCAGAGGGCGGCGGCGAGCCCCAGCACGCCGACGGCGATCGCGGCGACGAGGTTCGTGTTCGCCAGGAAGTCCGACAGCGCCTCTCCCATCCCGGTGGTCAGGGTCTTGATCACCCAGAAGAGGACGGTGATCGCCGGGACCTTCGCGGCGAGGTCGGTGCCGCCGTGGGTCGAGACGGGCGCGGTGGTGGTGCTGGTCACGGGCTGTCCTCGGGGACGTCGAGTCGGCGGGAACGCGAGCCCGGCGCTGGTCTCGTCGTCGCGGCCGGCGCCCCAGGATGGCGAGCGCCGGCTGCCGGCTCAGTCTCCGACGCCCTCGCTGAGCCCGACCTGAGCGCGGGTGGTCCGGCGGAGGGTCGACTGACGCAGGTCCTCGGGCACGAGCCGGCCCCGCTCGATCAGCAGCGACTGGACCACGACCACCAGGGTCTGGGCCGCGAGCAGCCCGACCAGCACCAGGATCTGGGCCGCGCCCGCCTGGGCGGGGCTGCCGCCGCCCAGCAGCACCCCGACGAACGCGCCCGGCAGGGTCACCAGCCCGACCGTCCGGGTCTGGTCCAGGCCGGGCACGAGCGCCTCGGCGCGGTGCCGACCGATCACGAGCCGGATCGCGACCGGCCCGGCCAGCCCGAGCGCCAGCGCCCCCTCGTACGTGTCGCGCTCCTCGCGCAGGGCGATGAAGCACCGCCGGCCGTTCAGGCTGCTGGCGGTCATGCAGCCGCCGATGACGATCCCCGCCATCGGGACGATCGCGGCACCGTTCCACGGCACCGACCCGGACGCGAAGATCACGACGAGCACCGGCACGGCCCCCGACGCGACGCAGACGAGGACCCAGGGCCAGGCACGCCCCACGCCAATCCGGCGGGCCGAGGTGCCGACCGCCACCCCGAGCATCACGACGGCGAAGGCCAACGACCACTCCACCCGCCCCAGGACGGCGGTCAGGACCAGCGAGACGAGGGCCAGCTGGGCCACCGCCCGGCCGACGGCGACCGCGTTCGACCGGGCCGTGCCGAGCCGGCTCAGCGCCGCGGCCAGCACCGCGATCCCGGCGAGGACCGCCAGCGCCACGACGAGGTGGACCGAGAGGGTGGTCACGGACCACCACGTCCGACTGTCACGTGGCGGTCGCGGCGGGTCCGAGGGGCAGCCGGACCTCGAAGCGGCACCAGCCGTCCGGGTGGTCGACCACCTGCACCCGGCCGCCCTGGGCGGAGAGCCCGGCCCGGGTGATGGCCAGGCCGAGCCCGCTCCCGCCCGCGTCCCGGGTCCGGCTGGCGTCGAGCCGGACGAAGCGCTCGAAGACGCGCTCCCGGTCGGCCGGGTCGATCGCGGGCCCGTCGTTGTCGACCCGGATCACCGCCTCGCCGTCCTCGGTGAGCAGGGTCAGCGCCACCCGTCGCACCGCGTGGCGCTCGGCGTTGTCGACCAGGTTCCGCAGCGGCTGCGCCAGCAGCGCGGGATCGGCGTGGACCCGGACCGGCTCGATCCGGGTCTGGACCTCGAGTGTGCTGGTGGTCCGCAGCCGGCGCGCCTCGTGGTCGACCAGGTCGTCGAGGTCGACGTCGGTGGGGTGCGCAACGACGTCGTGGGCGTCCGTCCGCGCCAGGGTCATGAGGTTGCCGACCAGGCCGCGCATCCGGACGAGCTCGGCGTTCATGGTGTCGAGGAGCCGCGTCCGGGCGTCCTCGTCGGAGGTCCGGCCGGCCAGCTCGGCGGCGGTGCTCAGGGTGGCCAGGGGGCTGCGCAGCTCGTGGCTCGCGTCCGAGACGAAGGCCCGCTGCGCGCGGTCCGAGGCCTGGAGCCGGTCGAGCATGGCGTTCATGGTCCGGGCCAGCGCGGCGATCTCGTCGTGGGTCGGCGGGACCTCGAGCCGGGCGGTCAGGGCCCGGGCGTCGATCTCGGCCACCGTGGTGCGGATGCGTTCCACCGAGCGCAGGGCCCGTCCGACGAGGACCCAGACCGCCACCGCGACCGCCACCAGCAGCAGCGGCGTACCGGCGACGAGGAGCACGGCCACCGTCGACACGGTGTCCCGCTGGATCCGGATCGGGACCGCGACCTGGACGTACCAGGTCTGGTTCGCCGAGGTCACCGCGGTGGTGACGACCTTCCACTCCCCGCCCTCGTCGAGGGTGTCGATGTCGCGCTCGACCGAGTCGTAGTCGCCGATGTCCGGCCGCTGGTCCGACAGGGCCGTGGTGGCCGACCGGCGTGAGCTGCCGACGACGGTCCCCTCCGCGTCGAGCACGAGGGTGACGGCGTCGGTCCGGCTCTCGTCGCCGAGCGAGGCGACGGTCGTCGCCACCCCGTTCGCGTCGATGCGCGAGACCACCTCGGCCGCCCGCGCCCGCCCGGTCGCCTCGACCGCCTGCTCGAGCGACTGCTCCAGCACGAGCACCAGGCCGGTGCCGCCGACGAGCATGGCCACGACCACGACGACCACCGCGACGGCGACGGAGCGGCCGCGCACGCCGATTGTCGAACCGCGGCGCGCCAGCCAGCCCGGTCCACCCGCGTCCATGCCACCTCCCGGTGCTGCTCCGACCTGCGCGAGGTCGATCGTCCCACCGGACGTCGCGAGCCTCACGACGCCAGGGCGAGGCTCCGCCCGGGGAGGCGCCCGGCGGAGCGGGAGCCGACGAGCCGGGAGTAGTGGCCGACGAACTCCTCCAGCGTCGCGGAGAGGGAGTGGGCCTGCGCGCGGGTCCGGCTGCCACGCCCGAGGCGGGCGCGCAGGACGGGGTCGACGAGCAGCTGCGCGAGGGCGACGGCCAGCGCCCGAGCGTCGCCCGGGGCGTAGAGCCGGCCGTTCACGCCGTCCTGCACCAGGTGCGGCAGGGCCATCGCGTCGGCGGCGACGACCGGGAGCCCGGTGGCCATCGCCTCCAGGGTCGCGATGCTCTGGAGCTCCGCGGTCCCGGGCATGACGAAGACGTCGGCGCGCCCGTACGCCGCGGGGAGCTCGTCGTCGTCGACCGCCCCGAGGAAGCGGACAGAGTCCTCGATCCCGAGGGAACGGGTCAGTGCCTCGAGCGAGCTCCTGAGGCTGCCCATCCCGACGACCTCCAGCCGGGCGCCGAGGGACCGCGGCAGGTGGGCGAAGGCGGTGAGGAGCTCGTCGACGTGCTTCTCCTGCTCGAGGCGCCCGACGAAGAGCAGGGACGGCCGGGACGTGGCCTCGAGCGTCCGCGACACGGCGAAGCGGTCCAGGTCGATGCCGCAGGAGACGACCTCGGCCGGACGCAGCGTGGTCGAGGCGGCGAGCAGGTCGGCGGCCCGACGGGTGGGCACGCTGATCAGGTCGGCGTCGTCGTACACCCGTTCGAGGTCCCGCCACGCCAGCCGACCGGCGGTCCGGGGGAAGCGGCGGACCACCGGGACGTGGTGCAGCAGGTTCTCGGGCATGAAGTGGTTGGTCGCCAGGACCGGGACCCCGTCGCGGCGGGCCGCGCGCACCAGCGTGCGACCGAGGCCGAGGTGGGACTGGACGTGGACCACGTCCGGTCGGGCGACGTGCAGCACGTTCTCGACCCGCCGGCGGGTGGTCGGCGGCAGGCAGACCTGCATCCGGGGCCGGCCCGGCAGCGTCACGGAGCTGAGCCGGTGCACCCGCACGCCCCGGTCGAGGTAGGTGTCGTGGCCGCCGTCGGCGGAGGGCCAGAGCAGGTCGACCGTGTGGCCCGCGTCGGCGAGGCCGGCGGCCAGCCGCGCGGTGAACGTGGCCGCTCCGTTGATGTACTCGGGGTACTGGTCCGCGCCCAGCACGATCTTCATGGTCGACACCGTGACGCACCGTCGCTGAGCCCGACCTGAGCGGATCATCGCTCAGGTTCGGCTCAGCCGGGCGGCCCCACGATGCGAGGGTCACCGTAGGAGAGGAGTGCCACGTGAAGATCCTGCTGGTCGAGGACGAGGTACGCCTCGCGGACGTGGTCAAGGAGGGCCTGGTCGCCGAGGGGTTCTCCGTCGACATCGTCTCCGACGGCGTCACCGGGCTCTGGGCGGCGACGTCCAACCCCTACGACGCCATCGTGCTCGACATCATGCTCCCGGGCCTGAACGGCTACGACGTGCTCAAGCAGCTCCGGCGCCGCAAGATCTGGACGCCCGTGCTGATGCTGACGGCCAAGGACGGCGAGTACGACCAGACCGACGCCTTCGACCTCGGCGCCGACGACTACCTGACGAAGCCCTTCAGCTTCCTGATCCTGATGGCCCGGCTCCGGGCGCTGGTCCGGCGCGGCGCCCCCGAGCGACCCGTGCTCATCACCGTCGGCAGCCTCGTCCTCGACCCGGCGCGACGCGCGGTCACCCGCCGGGGGACGTCGGTCAGCCTGACCGCCCGCGAGTACGGCCTGCTGCTCTACCTGATGCGCAACGCCGGTGATGTGATGAGCAAGGCCCAGATCCTCGACAACGTGTGGGACTCCGCCTACGACGGCAGCGACAACATCGTCGAGGTCTACGTCGGCTACCTCCGCAAGAAGCTCGACGCACCCTTCGGCCTGACGACCCTGCACACCATCCGCGGGCTCGGCTACCGGTTGGACGCCGACGTCTGAGCCCGCTGAGGCGGACGGGACGCTGACCTCTTCGAGGCCCTTCGACAGGCTCAGGGAGCGTTCCACCCGCCTTCCCGTTCGACAGGCTCAGGGAGCGTCCCACCCCCTGAGCCCGTCGAGCCTCAGACCCCGTCGAACGTCTTGAGGGTCTGGGCCAGCGTGTCCAGGTTCGACGCGCAGTCGGCCTGCGTCGGGCTGCTGGCGCGCAGGGACGTGAGGACCTCGTCGATCTCGCCGTCGAGCAGGCGCCAGTCCTTCGGGTCGCGCGGCTTGAGGCCGGCCTCCGCGCTGTCCCAGGCCAGCTCGAGGTCCTTGACGTTCGTCTTGGCGCCGACCAGGTCGTTCTGGGCGACGTGGCCCTGCACCGACGTGACGATCGCCGAGAAGCTGCTCAGGTCGCCCAGCGCCGTGGTCGGGTGGACGGCGGGCCCGGCCGAGGTCGACGCCCCCGGAACGGTCCCGGCGGCGGCCGACGTCGTCGGCGTGCGGGAACCGGCCAGGACGAGCCCGAGCACGACCACCGCCACGGCCCCGCCGACGGCCCAGCCGAGATCGCGCCGACGACCGCCGAGGGGACCGCTCCCCTTCTCCGCGACGCCGTGCCGGTTGACCAGCAGCTGCTCGCGAGCGACGAGCGCGACGATCACGACGAGGAACAGGACGCTCGTCAGGCTGGCGCCGAGGCCGAGCCCGCCGAGCGACCGGTCCTGGGTCAGCAGGTCGCCCAGCGAGGCGCCGAGCGGGCGGGTCAGCACGTACGCGACCCAGAACGTGAGGACCGCGCTCGCCCCGAGCCGGCGGGCCAGGTAGGTCGCCACGATCAGACCGCCGAAGATCAGCACGCCGTTGCGGAAGCCGAGGCTGAGCGCCTCGGTCGCCAGGTCGCCCGCCGCCGTGCCCAGCGCGAATGTCACGAGGATGGCGGCCCAGTAGAAGACCTCGCGGCGGCGGGTGTCCACCGAGGTGATGGCGAGGGTGCCCTCCTGGCGGTACCAGGCGGTGAACACCACGGCCAGGAGGACAGCGAAGACAGCGGTGCTGACGTACAGGCTGACCCCGAGCGTGTCGGTGAAGAAGTCCGTGATCTGCGTGCCGACGATGCTGACGAGGACGACGCAGAGCCAGTAGATCCACGGGGTGTAGGCGCGCTTGCGGAGCTGGATCGTCAGGGCGACGGCGAGGACGGCGATCATGGCGACGTCGGTGATCGCGGGGCCGAGGCCCACGTCGACGGCGAGGAAGTCGGCGAACGTCTCGCCGACCGTGGTCGAGAGGACCTTGATCACCCAGAACGTCGCGGTGATCACCGGGACCTTGGTCAGCCAGGTGCTGCTGCGGGGTGGGCTGGTCGTCGTCGTCATCAAGATCATCTCCTGGATCGGCGGTCGGGCTCGTCCGAGCTCCGTCTGTTCCGCAGACCCTCGCCCGATACCGCTGAGAGGCCACTGAACGAGCGCCGCCCCCGCCAGGTCCCTAGGCTGCGGTGCGTGGGCCCCGGCGAGCAGACGAGCGGTCCGGCCCGGCTCGTCGACGTGGCGCGGGAGGCCGGCGTGTCGCTCCCGTCCGTCACCCGCGTGCTGCACGGCAGCGCCCCGGTCAGCGACGCGATGCGCGACCGGGTCCTCGCCGCCGTGGCCACGCTCAACTACCACCCCAACCAGGCGGCCCGGGCCCTCAAGATCGGCTCGAGCTCGGTGATCAGCGTCGTCCTCAGCGAGACGACGCGGCACGGCTACGCCGCCACCCTGCAGGGGGTCGAGGAGGCCGCGCGGACGGCGGGCTACAGCGTCCTCATCGTCATCGTCGAGGACGAGTCCCCCGGGGCCGCGCGCCGGGCCGTCGACCTGAGCGTCGCGCACAGCGCCGCGGGCGTCGTCGTGCTCGAGTTCGACCGGGCGGGCGAGAACGTGCTCGGCCTGGTGCCGCGCGACCTGGCGACGGTCTCCGTCGGCAGCGCGGACCCCCGGCCCCGGGACGCGCCGCACGCGTACATCGACGACCACCTCGGCGCCCGCGACGCGGTGCACCACCTCCTCGACCTCGGGCACGAGACGGTGCACATGGTCGCCATCCCCGGCCGGGGGCAGCCGAGCGCCCGGGTCGCCGGCTGGGCGGAGGCCCTCGCGGGACGGGGCGCCCCGCGCGGCCTCCTGCTGCAGGCGGCCTGGGGACCCGAGAGCGGGTACGCGGCCGCGCAGCGGCTCCTCGACGACGAGGCGACGGTCACCGCCGTCCTGTGCGGCAACGACGAGCTCGCGTTCGGCGTGATCCGCGGGCTGCAGGACGCCGGGCGCGAGGTCCCCGGGCAGGTGAGCGTGGTGGGCTTCGACGACATCCCGCTGGCCCGGTTCTGGGCGCCCGCCCTGACCACGGTGCGTCAGGACTTCGTCGCGCTCGGGCACCGGTCCTTCGCCCTGCTCCACGCCCGTCTGGAGGACCGGCCCGTCGCGTCCACGGCTCGTGCCGAGGCGCCCCTGGTGGTCCGGCAGAGCAGCGGCCCCCCGCCCTGAGCCGCACCGGACGGCCGCGGCCCGTCCCGACGAGCTGATCCGCACCCACTCCTTGCCAGGACCCGCGCCAGCGGATAGCGTCTCGGCCACCACCAGATGATGAACGTTCATCACATACGTTCCTCAGGGATGCTCATCACCTCGGCGGCACCCGGTCCAGCGTCGGACGGAGGGGGGCTGTGACGGCCTCGACACCACCTCGAGCCGCGCCGGCGCAGACCGGTCCGGACGTCACCCGCCGCGGCACCCGCCGCGGTCGTCTCCCCTGGAAGGAGTGCCGACGATGGCACGACGCACGACCTGGAAGGCCGCCCTCGTGGGCGCCGCCGTCCTCAGCCTCGCCCTCACCGCGTGCGGTGGCGGCAGCGGCGGCTCGGACGGCGGGAGCGACACCGGAGCCGACGGCGGCGCCCTCGACACCACCACCGCGACCGGGGAGATCAGCTACTGGCTGTGGGAGAACGCGCAGCAGCCGGCGTACCAGTCCTGCGCCGACCTGTTCCAGCAGCAGAACCCGGGCACCAAGATCAACATCAGCCAGTACGCGTGGGACGACTACTGGAACAAGCTGACGACGAGCTTCGTGGCCAACAGCGCACCGGACGTGTTCACCGACCACCTGTCGAAGTACGGCGAGTTCGTCAGCCAGGACCAGCTCGTCCCGCTCGACGCCACGCTGGCCAAGGACGGCTTCGACGTCAACCAGTACCAGCCCGGGCTGGCCGACCTGTGGGTCGGCCAGGACGGCAAGCGCTACGGCCTGCCGAAGGACTTCGACACCGTCTCGCTGTTCTACAACTCCAAGTTCACGGAGGCCGCGGGGGTGACCGCGGACCAGCTGAGGACGATGGTCTGGAACCCGACCGACGGCGGCACGTACGAGAAGGTGATCGCCCACCTGACGGTCGACGAGAACGGGAAGCGCGGCGACGAGGCGGGCTTCGACAAGTCCCGCGTGAAGGTCTACGGGCTCGGGCTCGACGGCGGCTCCGGCGCCGGGGTCGGGCAGACGCAGTGGAGCATGTACACCGGCTCGAACGGCTGGCAGTTCACCGACAAGAACCCCTGGGGCACGCACTACAACTACGACCAGCCGCAGTTCCAGGACACGATCGCCTGGGTCGCCCGCCTGATCGACAAGGGCTACATGCCGAGCGTCGCCGCCGTCACCGGCCAGAGCGCCCCCGACATCTTCGCCGCGGGCAAGTACGCGATGGTGGCCGACGGCTCCTGGACGCTGAAGGGCTTCTACGCCTCCGAGAGCGTCGAGGTCGCGACCGCGCCGACCCCGGTCGGGCCGAGCGGCAGGAACGCGAGCATGTACAACGGCCTGGCCGACTCGATCTGGGTCGGCTCGAAGAACAAGCCGCTCGCGGCGAAGTGGGTCGAGTTCCTCGGCTCCCCCGCCTGCCAGGACATCGTCGGCGCCGACGCCGTCGTGTTCCCGGCCATCCCGTCGGGCACCGACAAGGCCGAGGCCGCCTGGAAGGCGAAGGGGATCGACATCACGTCCTTCACCAGCCACCTCGACAACCAGACGACGTTCCTGTTCCCCATCACCGACCACGCCTCCGAGATCACCAACGTCATGCAGGCGGCGATGGACGACGTCCTGTCGGGCAAGAAGCCGGCGTCCTCGCTCACCGAGGCGAACACGCAGGTCAACCAGCTCTTCCAGTAGCCCCTCCCACCCCTCGAGGACATCCGAACCGCATGGACACCGCACCACTCGCCACGACCGGCACGACGCTCACCTGGAACCCGGGTGCGCTGCGCCTCGACCTGGAGACCTCGCCCGACCACCCCGTCGCCGTCGTCGGGATCCAGCCGGAGGCCGGCACGACGACCAGCGGGGCCAGCCAGCCGCTCGTCGAGCTGATGATCACCGGGGACGGCCGCGCCCGGAACACGACCCGCTTCACCAGCACCGGGGTCGGGTCGCGGCTGCGGCACACCGGTCACGAGGCGACCTCCGTCGACGGCGAGGAACGCCTCGACGTCACGCAGCGCGACCCCTCCACCGGGCTCGAGGTGACGACGACCTTCGTCGCCTCGGCCACGGTGGCGGCCGCCCGCGTGACCACCACCGTGCGCAACGGCGGCGACCGGGCCGTCGTGCTCGAGGCCGTCTCCTCGCTCGCCCTGGGGGCCCTCGTCCACCCCGGCGAGTCGACGCGCGACCTCCTGCTCGTGTCCGGAACCGGCGAGCAGCTCGCCGAGAACCGTTGGACGAGCCGTCCGCTGTGGAGCCAGGCCACGCTGGCCGACGTCAACACCACCGCGTACGGGCAGCCCGCGCGTGGGTCGGTCGAGGCGATCGGCCGTTCGACGTGGTCCACGGCGCGCGCCCTGCCCACCGGGGCGCTGGTCAACGGGGTCACGGGCCGGGCCCTGGCCTGGCAGATCGAGCACAACGGAGGCTGGCGCTGGGAGGTCGACAACGTCGTCGAGGGCGAGAACTCGGTCGGCCTCGTCCTGCTCGGCCCGGAGGACCTCGACCACCACTGGTCCGTCGAGCTCGAGCCGGCGCAGTCGTTCACCACCGTGCCCGTGTCGGTGGCCGTCGCCTCGACCGGCTTCGAGGGTGCGGTGGCCGCGCTCACGGCGCACCGTCGCTGGCTGCGGCGCGAGCGGACGGCGGACCGGACGTCGCTGCTGATCTTCAACGACTACATGAACACCATCAACGGCGACCCGACCACCGAGCGCCTCCTGCCGCTGATCACCGCGGCCGCCGCGGCCGGCGCCGAGTGCTTCTGCATCGACGCCGGCTGGTACGACGACACCGAGCGCGGCGACTGGTGGCCGACCGTCGGCGAGTGGCTGCCGTCGCTGCGGCGCTTCCCCGACGGCGGCCTGACCGCGGTGCTCGACGCCATCCGTGCCACCGGGATGAGGGCGGGCCTCTGGCTCGAGCCCGAGGTCGTGGGGATCCAGAGCCCGGCCGCGCAGGCGCTGCCGGACGAGGCGTTCCTGCTGCGCCACGGGCGTCGGGTGGCCGAGCACGAGCGGTACTTCCTCGACCTGCGGCACCCGGCCGCGCGGGCCCACCTCGACGCGACGTTCGACCGGTTGATCGAGGACCTCGGCGTCGGGTTCTTCAAGCTCGACTACAACGTCACCCCGGGCGCCGGCACCGACCACGACACCTTCTCGGTGGGCGCCGGGCTGCTGGACCACAACCGCGCGCACCTGGCCTGGTTCGCCGCGCTCCGGCGCCGCCACCCGGCGGTGGTCTTCGAGAACTGCAGCTCCGGCGCCATGCGTGCCGACTTCGCGATGCTCGAGCAGTTCGATCTGCAGTCCACCTCCGACCAGGAGGACTACCGCCTCTACCCGTGGGTCGCGGCCGGCGCGCCGGTCCAGATGCTGCCCGAGCAGGCCGGCAACTGGGCCTACCCGCAGGCGTGGATGGACTCCGAGCAGACCGCGTTCACGATGGTGACCGGTCTGAGCGGGCGGCTGTACCTCTCCGGCTTCCTGCACGAGCTGTCCGACGAGCAGCGGGCGCTCGCCCACGACGCCGTCCGGGTGTCGAAGGACCTGCGCGACCACGTCGCCGCGGCCACGCCGCGCTGGCCGCTCGGCCTCCCGCAGTGGTACGAGGACGCCTGCGCCCTCGCCCTCACGGGCGGCGACCGCACGCTGCTCTACGTGTGGCACCGGGGCGGGGCGGACGCCGAGCTGGCGCTCGACCTCCCGGCCGGCACCCGCGCCGAGCAGCTCCACGAGGTCTACCCGAGGACGCTTGCGCCGTGGCGCGTCGCCGACACCGACCGGGGCGTCGTCCTCTCCCCCGGCGTGGAAGGTGCGTCGGCCCGGGTCTACGAGGTGGTCGGCCGCTGAGACCGCACCCGGCGGCGGGTGGCCCGCACGCCGAGGAGGACCAGGCCGAGCAGCAGGGCGACCCCCAGCCCGATCTGCCCGGCCTGGTTGATCGAGGCCAGCACCTGCTGGTAGGCCGCTCCGGCCGCGTAGCCGAGGGCCGACACCGCGGCGGCCCAGGTGACGCCGCCGAGCAGGTTGAAGACGGTGAACGTCCGTGCGGACATGCCGCCCGCCCCGGCGAGCCCCGGCATCAGCGCCCGGAGCACGGCGGTCCAGCGACCGGCGAGCACGGCGACGCCTCCGCGTCGGCCCACGAACGCGACCGCCCGGTCCACCCGTCCGTCGCGCTGCAGCCGTCGGGGCAGTCGCGCGAGCAGCCGGGGCCCGAGCCGTCGGCCCACCCGGTAGCCGATCTGGTCGCCCACGACCGCGCCGGTTCCCGCCGCGGTCACGACGGCCCAGAGCGGCAGGTGACCGGCGTGCGCGGTGAGGCCGGCGACGAACACCGCCGTCTCGCCCGGCACGACGAGCCCGACCAGCGCCGACGCCTCGACCGCGGGGAGCACGAGCGCCGCCACCAGCACGAGGGCGGGCGGGAGCGCGAGCAGCAGGTTCACGAGCTGCGGCACGAGGTCACCTCTTCCGTGTTGGTACCGCTGACGTTAGGGAGGGGGCGCTGAACGGACGCTGAGCCGCACGGACGCGCTCAGGCCCGGCTCAGCGGAGGCGACCGACGATGAGGCCTCGCCCCAGAGGAGGTCCCGTGTCGTCCGTGCCCGCGTTGCGGACCGTGTCCCGTGCCACCGTCGGCTGGGCCGTCGGTCTCGGCGCACTCGCCTTCGCCGTCCGCCTGGTCACGGTGCTCCGCGGTGGCGGCCTCTTCGGCCGCATCGGCTACGACGGCTCCGTCTACTACGCGTCCGCCGCGGCCCTCGCCCACGGGGTCGTGCCGTACGCCGACTTCCTGCTGCTGCACCCGCCGGGCATCGTCCTGGCGCTCCTCCCCTTCGCCGCGCTCGGACGGGCGGTCGGTGACGCCGACGCGTACGCCCTGGCCCGGCTCGCGTGGTTCGGGCTCGGCGCGGTCAGCACCGTCCTGGTCTTCGCCGTCGTCCGCACGCGCGGGCTCCGGCCGGCGGTGGCCGCCGCGACGTTCTACGCCGTCTTCGTCCCCGCCGTCACGAGCGAGCACACGACCTCGTTGGAGGCGGTCGGGTCCGTCTGCCTGCTGGGCGCGGTGGCGCTGCTGGCCCGCGGGCGGGACCTCCGGACCGGACCGGTCTGGCCGCTGCTCGCCGCGGGCGCCCTGCTGGGCGTCTCCACCGGCACGAAGATCTGGGGCGTCGCGGTGGTCCTCGCGCTCGTCGGCTGGTCCGTGGGCCGTGCGGGTCCGCGGCGGGCCGGTCTCGTGCTCGCCGGCGCGGTCGGCGGGACGGTCGCGGTCTGCCTGCCCTTCTTCGTCGCCGCGCCCGGGCCGATGTGGCGGATGGTGGTCGCCGACCAGCTCGGCCGCCGTCGCGTCCCCGGCGGCCTCGCTGGTCGACTGGTCGACATCACCGGCCTGTCGGAGCTCCGCGGAACGGTCGGCACCCACCTGCTGGCCGGGGTCGCGCTCGTCCTCCTGGTCGCCGTCCTCGCGCTCGCCCTGCGCGACCCGCTCGGCCGGCTCGGCGCGCTGCTGCTGGCGGTCACGACGGCGGTGCTGCTGTCGACGCCGCCGTGGTCGGTCGCGTACACGGGGCTCGCCGCTCCGGCGCTCGCCCTGCTGGTCGGTGCCGCCGCGATCCGACTGCGCCCGGTCGGACGGGCCGGCGTCACCGGGCACGCGGCCGCCCTCGTCGTCCTCGTCGCGTACGTGGCTGCGTCCCTGCCCGGGCTCACCTTCGGCTCGCCCTTCCCCGGCCGCAGCCTGGAGCGGGTGCTCGCGGCTGCCCCGGGCTGCGTCACGACCGACGACCCGATCGCCCTGATCGAGACGGGCGCCCTGCAGCGCGACCTGGACCTGCGCTGCCCGGTGGTCGTCGACCTCAGCGGCTACTCCTACGACCTGCAGCCGGCCGCGGCGGAGCACCTGAGCCGCTCCGCGAACGGTCAGTGGCAGCGCTTCGTGCAGCGCCGGCTCGGCAGCGGGCAGACCTCGGTGGTCGTCCGCTTCCGCACGGACCCGGGTCTGAGCCGGCGGACGCGCGCGGTGGTGGACGGCTGGCCCGTCGTCGCCGTCGTCGGCGGCTACCGGGTGCACCGACCGGTGCCCCAGGTGGCGCCGGCCCGGTAGGCGCTCGGAGGGGGCTGCCTACAGGAGCCCCTGGGCGTCGGCCTCCTCGATCGTCACCAACGTCGTCCGCATGTGCTGCACCGCCAGCCGGACGGCTTCCGGGGTGTCGCCACGGCGGTAGCAGTCCAGGATCTCGGCGTGCTCGCGGTCGGACTCGGCCCGCCGCTCGGGGCTGGCGCGCAGCGAGAGCCCGACGTAGGTCGACGCGCTGTCGCGCAGCCCGCCCAGGATGGTGGCCAGCCGGCTGGCCTTGTCGTCCTCGGCGAAGCAGGCGTGGAACTGACGGTTGAGGTCCGACCACACGGCGGTGTCCTTCGTCCGCGTCATCCGGCGCATGAGCCGCTCGGCCTCGTCGAGCCGGTCGGGAGCCACCCGCCCGATCATGCGCTGGACCATGAGCGGCTCGAGCGCCATCCGCAGCTCGTAGATCTCGCGGACCTCGGCGAGGTCGAAGCTGCGCACCCGCGACCCGCGGTGGGGGTCGAAGACGACGAGTCCTTCGCCGGCCAGGTCGCGCAACGCCTCGCGGACCGGGGTGATGCTCACCGCGAACTGGCTCGCGAGGTCGGCCTGGATGAGCCGGGACCCGGCCGGGAGCTCACCGTCCAGGATGGCCTGGCGCATGCGCTGGAGGACGTAGCCGTGCGCGGTCAAGTTCGGTCGCTCGCCGCTGCGCATCTGCCCTAGCGGCATCCTTCGCCTCCTGCACCGTCAGTGTGGTTCCACACAGTAGCCACGCGGCGTCACGCGGGGACGCCGCGCGCCCCGCGCCGTCGGAACTCGTCCGCGATCTTCCCCGCTCCCGCACCCGAGCCGAGCAGGCAGGTGAGCAGGAGCCGCGACTTGCGAGGGTCGAGCGAGCCGGAGAGCACCGCACCGCGGGCGATCAGGTCGGACTCCGAACCGGGGAAGCCGTACGTGGAGGTGTACGTCGTCCCCGCGCCGGTGCGGGTGGCGACCACCACGGGGCGGCGCTCGACGACGCGTCCCACGACGGCGGCGAGACCGGCCGAGACGTGGCCCACCCCGAACCCGGCGACCACGATCCCGGCACACCCGGCGTCGTCGACGATCTCCAGCAGCCGCCCGTCGTCCCCCAGGAACGTCTCCAGCAGGGGGACGAGCACCGGACGGTCGGGCGCCCCGGTGGTCAGCGGCGACGGTCGCCAGGCCGGACCGCCGAAGGCCACGGCGCCCTCGTCCACGTGGCCGAGCGGACCGAAGGAGTCCGAGCGGAAGACGTCGGGCCCGCTCGACCGCGTCTTGCGCACCCGTGCCGCGGCGTGCACCTGGTCGGCCATGACGACCAGCACGCCGCGGTCGCGGGCACCGGCGCTCGTGGCCGTCACGACCGCGGCGCTCAGGTTCGCCGGACCGTCCGCGCCCGGTGCCTGCGGGGACCTCATGGCCCCGGTGACGACCAGGGGCGCCGACCGGTCCCAGTAGAGGTCGAGCAGGTACGCCGTCTCCTCGATCGTGTCGGTGCCCTGCACGACGACGACCCCGTCGGCCCCCGCGTCGACGACGGCCCGCGCCCACGTCAGCACGGCGAAGAGGTCGTCCAGGCCCAGGGACGCGCCCGGGACCGTCGCCAGCGTCGCCGACTCGACCTCCACGTGGGCGAGGGAGGGAACCGAGCGGAGCAGGTCGGCGGCGGTCAGCGAGGGGACGACGCCGCGGCCGTCGGAGCGGTCGGACGTCATCGTGATCGTCCCGCCGAGGGACGCGACGGCGACACGGAGCGGATCGGGCAGCTGCAGGCTCATGGCGGGGCCTCCTGGGCATCAGCGGGGGACGGACGGGCGCGTACGGGAGAGCCGGCGGCCGGCGGTGCGCGGACGACCCGCGGCTGTTACGTCGCCGTCATCGTGCTCTGCCTACGCTGCTCCCGCGTCGTTGACATATCGCATGATGCATTCTATAACATCCAGGACGCAACTACGGAGGTCTCCTTGAGCAGCTCAGCCCCCTCAGCCCCCTCGTCCACCGACCGGGACGCGCCGACCCTCGCGCGGCTCCCGCTCGGCATCGCGCTCTTCACCTTCGTCGTGCTGGGGCTCTCGTACATCACCAATGCCGCCGACCGGCAGGTGTTCCCCGTCCTGCTCCCGGCCATCCGGACCGAGTACGGCTTCTCGCTCGGCGAGGGCGGCCTGCTGTCCACGATCTTCACGCTGGGCATCGGGCTGGCCGGCGTCCCCGGTGCCTACCTGCTCAACCGCTTCTCGCGGCGCGCCGTGATCGTGGGCGGCATCGTCATCTACTCGGGCTTCACCGCGCTGACGGCGGTGTCGGTCGGGTTCGCCGACATGTTCGCCTACCGCGCGCTCTCCGGGGTCGGCGAGGCGATCCAGAACGCCGCGCTCTTCGCGGCCGTCGGCGCGTACTTCTTCAAGCGCCGTGCGCTCGCGATCGGCAGCCTGAACTTCTGCTACGGCGTGGGCGCCTTCCTCGGCCCTCGTCTGGGGGCGCAGTTCGCGGCCGGCAGCGGCTGGCGGACGCCGTTCTACGTCTACGCGATCGCGGGCTTCGTGATCGCCGCGATCATCCTCGTGGTCGTCAGCAAGCGGTTCACCGAGCAGGTGGAGCCGCTGGGCGACGTGCGTCCCGAGGTGGCCGCGAACGTCCCGGAGAAGGTCTACAACCGCAACGTCGTGGTGCTCATGGTCGTCGCCGCCATCGCCGGTGTCTCCCTGTACGGCTACCTGGGCCTCTACCCCACCTACCTCCAGACCGAGCTCGGCTTCACCGTGGTGGAGGCGGGCAAGGCCGCAGGCATGTTCGGCCTCGGCGCCCTGATGGGCATCCCGGCCGGCCTGCTCGGCGACCGCTTCGACCAGCGCTGGATCCTGATGGGGTCGCTGGTGGCCGCCAGCATCGTCGGGTACGTCCTGTTCCACGGCCCGACGACGCCGGGCTGGCAGTCGCTGCTGTCCTTCCTCACCGGCGCGACCGGGAGCGGGCTGCTCTTCACGAACACCTACTCCGCCATGCAGCGCGCGGTCCGACCGGAGAAGGTCGGCCAGGTGTCGGGTGCCTTCGTCACGAGCTGGTACCTCCCCTCCGCCCTCGCCGGCTACCTCTTCGCGCTGCTGCAGAACAACCTCGGCTGGGGCGGCGCGAGCCTCGTCCAGCTCAGCCTCGTGCCGCTGATCGGCGTCGTCGCGCTGCTCTTCCTCGACACGAGCCGGTTCACCACGGCCAAGGTCTCCTCCGGCCACCACTGACCGGTCGACCAGGACCGACACCGACCTCCCACCCGAAGGACGCATGCCTCTCCCCGCGCTCGCCCCCGCCCGCACCGCCGTCGTCACCATCGACATGCACCGCGGCCACCTCGACCCGGCCGTGGCGACCATGCCGCTGCCCGCCGAGGCCGCCGCCCGGGTCACGGCGGCCAACGCCGTCCTCGTCCGGGCGGCGCGGGCGCGGGGCGTCCCCGTCGTCCACGTCGTCACCGGCTACCACGCGGTCGCCGAGATCGCCTCCAACCCGTGGTGGGCGGCCGTCGCCGGCACCGACGCGACGCGGGCGAACGTGCTGAACCACCAGCTCCCGGGCAGCCCGGGGCTGGAGGTGATGCCCGACCTGCTGGAGGAGACCGACGTGGTGGTCACGGGCAAGAAGCGCTACGACTGCTTCGCCGCCACCGACCTCGACCACGTGCTGCGCTCCCGCGGCGTCTCGACGCTGCTGCTCACCGGGGTCAACACGAACTCGTGCGTGCTGGCCACCACGGTGGCCGCCAACACCCGCGACTACGCCGCCGTCGTCGTCGAGGACTGCGTCGACACGATGGACCGGACCCTGCACGAGCCGGCCCTCGCCGTCCTGCGGCAGGCCTTCGGCTGGGTGGCCACGCTCGACGAGACGGTCGCCGCGCTGTGACGACGCCACCGCCGCGGGTCGTCGACACGCACAGCCACGTCATCCCGCCCCAGCTGGTGGCGGCCATGGAGGAGGGCCGCGCCCCGGACGGGATCACCCTGGACCGCAACGGCGGCACGCCGTGGGTCGTGCACCGCCAGGGCTACCGCTACCCCCTGCTGCCCGGCTTCCACGACGTCGCCGCCCGGCTCGACGCGATGGACCGCGACCAGGTGACCGTGTCCGTGCTGTCGGTCGCCCCGCCGCTGTTCCTCTACTGGGTCGACGCGGCGGAGGCCGTGGCCTCGAGCCGCCTCGTGAACGACGCGATCGCCGCCATGGTCGTCGAGCACCCGGACCGCTTCGCCGGACTCGCGACGCTGCCGATGCAGGACCCGGACGCCGCCGCGGTCGAGCTCCGCCGGGCGGTCACCGAGCTGGGGCTGCGCGGGGCGCAGATCGGCCCGCACGTCGAGGGCGTCCCCCTCGACGACCCGTCCTTCCGGCCCGTCCTGCGCGCGGCCGCCGAGCTCGACGTCCCGCTGGTCCTGCACCCGTACTACGTGGGCGCCGCCACCGGCGAGCTCGCCGACTTCTACCTGACCAACCTGCAGGGCAACCCGTGGCAGACCGCCGTCAGCGCGTCACGGCTGATCCTGTCCGGGACGCTCGACGAGCTGCCCGGTCTGTCGCTCGTGCTGGTGCACGGCGGCGGCCACCTGCCCTACCAGATCGGCCGGCTCGACCACGGCCACCGCGTACGCCCCGAGGCCGCGCGACCGCAGCACCCGCCGAGCACCTACCTGCGGCGCTTCCACTACGACAGCCTCACGCACGACCTCGACGCCACCCGTTGGCTGATCGAGAAGGTCGGGGCCGACCGGGTGATGTTCGGCACCGACTACCCCTTCGACATGGCCGGAGGGACGTACGCGGAGCAGCTCGCCGCCGTGGCGTCCGGCTCCCCGGTCGTCCCCACCGTCGGCTCGGTGACCGCCGACGCCCTGTTCCGGCTGCAACCCGCCCCTGCCGAAGGAGAGCTCTCCGCATGACGACGACCGAGGTGTTCCTGCACGTCGACGGCACGGACCGGCCGGGCGCGGACGGCGCGTCCTTCGCCGTCGTCGACCCCTTCAGCGGCGAGACGGTCGCGACCGTCGCCGAGGCGACGCCGGGCGACGTCGACGACGCCGTGGCGGCGGCCCGTCGGGCGTACGACGACCAGCGCTGGCGCGGCCAGGCTCCGCGCGATCGCGCGCGCGTCCTCAACCGGGCCGCCGGCCTGCTGGCGGCGCGGATCGACGACCTCGCAGAGCTCGAGACCCGCCAGATCGGTCGGCCGCTGCGCGAGATGCGCGCCCAGCTGCGCCGGCTTCCCGAGTGGCTGGAGTACTTCGGCGCCGTCGCCCAGACGGCCGAGGGCACCGTCCCCGACTTCGGGCACGGCCACCTCAACGTCGTGCGCCGGGTCCCGCTCGGGGTGGCCGGGCTGATCACGCCCTGGAACCACCCGCTGCTCATCACCATGAAGAAGCTGTCCGTGGCGCTGGCGGCGGGCAACTCGGTCGTGCTGAAGCCGAGCGAGCTGGCGCCGGTCGTCCCCGGGATGCTCGTGACCCTGCTCGAGGAGGCCGGCGTCCCCGCCGGGGTCGTCGACGTCGTGCACGGCTTCGGTCGCACGACCGGGCGCGCGCTGTCGGAGCACCGGGGGCTGGCCAAGGTCGACGTCACGGGCGGCACCGAGACCGGCCGGGCGATCGCGGCCCACGCCGGCCGCTCGCTCATCCCCGTGACCGCCGAGCTCGGCGGCAAGGCACCGGTGATCGTCTTCGACGACGTCGACCTCGACGTCGCCGTGAGCGGGTCCCTGTTCGCCGCCTTCGTCGCCACCGGGCAGACCTGCGTCCAGGGCTCACGACTGCTGGTCGCGGAGGCGGTGCACGACCGGTTCGTCGCCGCCCTCGTCGCCCGTACCGACGCGCTGCGGCTCGGCGACCCGATGCAGGCCGGCACCCAGGTCGGACCGCTCGTGTCCGAGGCCCAGCGCGACAAGACCGCGCGGGCCGTCGAGCGTGCGGTGGAGCAGGGCGCGACCGTCCTCGCCGGGGGTGCGGTCCCCACCGCGCCGGAGCTGTCCCGCGGCTGGTTCTACCCGCCGACGATCCTGGGCGGCGTGACGTCGTCGATGGACATCTGGACCGAGGAGGTCTTCGGGCCGGTCACGCTCGTGCGGTCGTTCACCGACGACGCCGACGCCGTCCGCCTCGCGAACGACGCGCAGTTCGGCCTCGCCGCCTCGGTCTGGACGGCCGACACCGCCCGGGCGCTGCGCGTCAGCCAGCAGCTCGAGATCGGCATCGTGTGGGTCAACGACCACCACCGGATCGACCCGTCCTCCCCCTGGGGCGGCTTCAAGGACTCGGGTCTCGGCTCCGAGAACGGCCTCGACGCCTTCCACGCGTACACCCGGGCCCAGAGCGTCGTCGTCAACACCCAGCCGCCGGGGCCGGACTGGTTCGGCACCACGTCCGACCTGCGCTACTCCTGACCGCACACCCCGTCACCTCATCCCAGTCCAGGAGGACTCCATGCCCGACGTCGATCTCCTCGTGGTCGGCGGCACCGTCGTCAGCCCCAGCGGCCGCTCGCGGACCAACGTCGCCGTCCGGGACGGCCGGGTCGTCGCGGTCGGACCCGCCCGACCGCAGGCGAACGAGGTCGTCGACGCCACCGGGCTGCTCGTGATCCCGGGCGGCGTCGACACCCACGTGCACCTGATGGACCCCGGCGCGCCCGACCGCGAGGACTTCCCGTCCGGCACCGCGGCCGCCGCGGCGTCCGGGGTGACGACGATCCTGGAGCACACCCACGGTCGTCCGGTCCGGACCGTGGCGGACCTGCACGGCAAGGTCGACCACCTGCGCGACCGCTCGTACGTCGACTTCGGCCTGGCCGCGCACGCGTGGCCGGGCGAGGAAGGGGCGGTGGCCGACCTGTGGGCAGCCGGCGTCGCGTTCTTCAAGGTCTTCACCTGCACGACCCACGGCGTGCCCGGCCACAGCGCGGCGGCGCTGCGGACCCACCTGCGCGCCAGCGCGCTCGTCGACGCGGTCAGCCTGCTGCACTGCGAGGACGAGTCGCTGACCGAGAGCGCCGAGGCCGTCCTCCGCGCGGAGGGCCGGACGGACGCCGGCATCCTGCCCGAGTGGCGCAGCCTCGACGCCGAGCTGGTCGCCGTGGCCGTGGCCTCGCTGCTGGTGCGGCGCACCGGCGCCCGGGCGACCGTGGCCCACGTCAGCAACGCCGAGGCGGCCGGCTACCTGGCCGCGGAACGCGCCCGCGGCGCCCGGCTCGCGGCCGAGGGCTGCCCGCAGTACTTCCTGCTCCGGGAGGAGGAGGTGCACCCTCACGGGGCGCTGCGCAAGTTCACACCCCCGGCGCGGGCCCGTACGGACGACGACGAGGCTCAGCTGTGGCGGCTGCTGCGGGACGGGACCCTCACGCACATGTCGAGCGACCACGCCCCATCGACCCTGGAGCAGAAGGCCGACGGCGACATCTGGTCGGTGCACTTCGGGCTGCCGGGCCTGGACAGCACGATGGCCGTCCTGCTCGACGCCGCCGCCCGCGGCCACCTCGCGTACGAGGACGTGGTCCGGGTCTACAGCGAGGCGCCGGCGAAGACGTACGGGCTGTGGCCGCGCAAGGGCCGGCTCGCCCCGGGAGCCGACGCCGACCTGGTGCTGGTCGACCCCCGAGCGCGTCGCACCCTGCGGAACGCCGACGTGCTGTCGAAGGCCGGCTGGACGCCGTTCGACGGCCGCGAGGTCACGGGCCGGGTGGTCTCCACCTACCTCCGCGGCCGCCTCGTCGCCGCCGACGGGCGTCCGGTCGGCGAGCGGGCCGGCACGTTCCTACCCGGCGCCGGCGTCCGGTGACCCGGTCACGTCCCGTTCGCCACGCGACCCCACGAGAAGCCCGAACCCCACGAGAAGAAGGAGGGCCCATGCCCGAGACGAAGTCCGAGCTCCGGGACGGGATGCGCGTCGACTGGGACGTGCAGATCCCGGCCGACGACGGCACCCCGCTGGCCGCCGACGTCTACCGCCCCGACGACGACGAGCCGCACCCGGTGCTGGTGGCCATGTGCCCCTACCCCAAGGGGGTGGCGTTCCAGGAGGCGTACGCGAACCAGTGGAAGGCGCTCGCCGGCGACCACCCGGAGGCGCTCGAGGGCTCGACGAACGCCTACCAGTCGTGGGAGTACCCCGACCCCGAGCAGTGGGTCCCCCACGGCTACGTCCTCGTCCGCGTGGACAGCCGCGGCACCGGCGGCACCCCCGGCGAGATCGACTTCTTCTCCCCGCGGGAGACGCAGGACCTCTACGACGCGATCGAGTGGGCCGGCGCGCAGCCGTGGAGCAACGGCAAGGTCGGGCTGAGCGGCATCTCGTACCTGGCCACCAACCAGTGGCAGGTCGCCGCACTGAACCCGCCGCACCTCGCCGCCATCGCCCCCTGGGAGGGCGCGGCCGACTACTACCGCGAGTACACCCACTCCGGCGGCATGATCTCGGAGTTCATGCCGAACTGGATGAAGGCGCAGGTCATCCCCTTCCAGCACGGCAACCCCGACGGCCTGGTCAACCCCAACAACGGGCGTCGCGTCACCGGAGACGTCGAGGTGCCGGCCGACGAGCGCGAGCGGCTCCGCATCGACCCCGGCGCCACGTTCCTGGAGCACCCGCTGGCCGACGACTTCTACGCCGACCGCACGGCCCGGCTGGAGGACATCACCGTGCCGCTGCTGTCGTCGGGCAACTGGGGTGGCGTCGCGCTGCACCTGCGCGGGAACACCGAGGGTTTCGTGCGGGCCGCCTCGGAGCAGAAGTGGCTCGAGATCCACGGCTACGAGCACTGGACCGAGTTCTACACGCCGTACGGTCGCGAGCTGCAGCGCCGCTTCTTCGACCACTTCCTCAAGGGCGAGGACAACGGCTTCGACACCCACCCCCGGGTGCAGCTCCAGGTCCGCCACCCCGACCACTTCGAGCTACGGCACGAGGACGAGTGGCCGCTGGCCCGGACCGCGTGGACCCCGTACTACCTGGACCTGGCGGGCGAGGGGCTCGGCACCGCCCTGCCCTCGACCGCGGCGTCGACGTCGTACGAGCCGCGGAAGACCCGGCTGCAGCTGCGGACGAAGCCGTTCGCAGAGCAGACCGAGATCACCGGTCCGGTCGCCCTCAAGCTGTTCGTGAGCTCCGCGACCACCGAGGCGGACCTCTTCGTCACGCTCAGCCTGTTCCGCCCGGACGGCACCGAGGTCCTCTGGTCGTCGGCGATGGAGCCCAAGGCCCCGCTGAGCCAGGGCTGGCTGCGGACGACGCTGCGGAAGACAGACCCGGCCCGGAGCCTCCCCTACCGCCCGTGGCACACCTACGACACCAACGAGCCGCTGACGCCGGACGAGGTCTACGAGGTCGACGTGGAGGTCTGGCCCACGTGCATCGTGATCCCGGAGGGGTACGTGCTGGGCCTGACGGTCGAGGGCACCGACTACGACCACGGGCTGCCCGACCCCAAGTACCACTACGGCCGGCCGCAGACGGGCAGCGGCCCCTACTGGCACGAGTACCCGGGCGACCGGGACCGTCCTGAGCTCGACGGCACGGTCACCCTGTGGTCGGAGCCCGGCCGGGAGCCGTACCTGCTGCTGCCCGTCGTCCCGCCGACGGCCTGACGACCGCGCTCCTGGTCGGGCCTCGAGCCCGACCAGGGGTGGGTCCGGCGGCCCGCCCTCAGACGAAGAGCGGCGCCATGTCCCAGCGGCGCTCGAGGTCGGCCATGACGTCGCCGTCCGGGCGCTCCGCACCGCCCTCGAAGAAGCGGTCGACCGCGTCGAGGACCAGGGGCAGCACGTGGATGTCGCCCACGGTGTTCAGGAAGACGTCGGGGCGGCCGAGCACCCAGGCCACGGCGGTGTCGATCGCCGCCGGGTCCTTCAGGGGCTCGTACCAGGTGGCGGCGTGCTGCGTCGCCCCGTCGGCCCACGGGGCCTTGGTGATCGACTTGATCGTCTGCACCGCGACGCCGCGTGAGGCGCACACGGCGGCCAGCGCCTCGAACTCGTCGAGGTAGGCCTCGTTGCGCGCCATCGGGAAGTTGTAGGGCAGCAGCACGGAGCTGAAGTCGAACTGGTCGAGCGAGCGCAGGTGCTGCTGGGCGACCGTGATGCCGTGGCCGGTGACGCCGACGTGGCGGACGAGACCCTCGTCGCGGGCCCGTACGGCGGCCTCGAGCACCCCGCCCGGGGCGTACGCCTGCTGCCACTCCGCCTCGTCGACGAGGTTGTGCAGCTGGAGGAGGTCGACGTGGTCGACCCCCATGCGCTCGAGGGACTTGTTGATCTCCGTCCACGCCGCTTCGGCCTCGCGCTCCCCCGTCTTCGTGGCGAGGAACACCTCGTCGCGGTGGTCGGCCAGGAACGGGGCGAGCCGCAGCTCCGCCTCGCCGTAGCTGGCGGCGGTGTCGATGTGGTTGAGGCCGTGACGCCGGACGAGCTCGAGGGTGGTGTCGGCCTCGTCCTGGGTCACCTCGGAGAAGGCGGCGGCGCCGAAGATCACCCTCGTGCTCGCGTGACCGGTCGTTCCGAAGGGGAGCAGCGGGATCATGGACGCGATTATGCGCCGAGCAGCCCGCGGACCTGCGGGAGGTCGGCCGCGACCGGTGCCGACCCTCAGGCGTCGAGGCGGAGCGGCGGCAGCGCCCGGGCGATCTGCTCGCGGTCGGGCTCCAGCCACGGCGGCAGCCGGAGGTGGCGACCCAGCTCGAGCAGGGGCTCGTCGATCGCGAAGCCGGGTGCGTCGGTGGCGATCTCGAAGAGCACGCCGCCGGGCTCGCGGAAGTAGATCGACCTGAAGTACTGCCGGTCCAGGATCTGGGTCACGTTCACGCCGCGACCGAGCAGCTCCTGCTGCCAGGTCGTCATGGTCTCCAGGTCCGGCGCGCGGAAGGCCACGTGGTGGACCGTCCCGCCGGCCTGCAGCCCGCGGTCCCGGACGCCCGCGGTCACGTCCACGAGCGCGCCCGACCCGCTTTCGGCCATGCCGAAGCGGGCGCGGTCCGCACCCTCCTGCGGCACGGTCATGCCCAGCAGGTCGGTGAGCATCCCGGCGGACGGGTCGAGCTGCTGCTCCGAGAGCGTGACGGCGTGCAGCCCGCGTACGGCGTGGTCGGCGGGGATGTCGGCGACGCCGTCCCACCCCGATCGGTGGTCGCCCTCGGCGGCCACGAGGTCGAGGACCATCCCGTTCGGGTCGCGGAACGTGAGGACCTCCTCCGCGTCACGGCTCGCGGGGGCGTCGACGTCGACGTCGAGGCTCCGGAGCCGCTCGTGCCACCAGCCCAGCGACGAGCCGGGCACGCTGAAGGCGGTCGTCGTGGTCATCCCGGCGCCCTGGCGGCCCTGGGTGACGCCGGGCCAGGGGAAGAAGGTGAGCAGGCTGGACGGGCTGCCCTGCTCGTCGCCGTAGTAGAGGTGGTAGCTGTCGGGGGCGTCGAAGTTGACGGTCTGCTTCACCAGCCGGAGGCCGAGCACCCGGGTGTAGAAGTCGACGTTCGACTGCGGGTCACGGGCGATCGCCGTGACGTGGTGGATCCCGTGGGGCTCGACCGGGGTCACCGGGTGCCGGCCACCCGCTCGTCGTCCTCCTCGGACATCACGACGCCCTCGACGTAGTCCGGCTCCGGACCCGCGGTCAGCTGACGGGCGTCGTCGGGAGCGCCCCCCTGGGCGGGCTTCTGCCGACCGGTCTCGTTGGCCTGGTTGGCCAGCAGCACGCCCATGTACGGCAGGAATACCGCGCCGGCGAGCATGACCCACTGCAGCCACCCGTGGGCGACGGTCACCGCGAGGATGAAGCACGCCGTCCGGAAGGCCATGGTGATCGTGTAGCGGCGGATGCGCTGGGAGGTGTCGACGCTGGTGCCCGCGCGTGCGGTGGTGATGCTCGGGGTGATCGGGTGGGCAGCCATGTCGGACCTTCTCGTCGTCGTCGAACGGTGTCGTGCTGGTCGGTGCTACGCCCCCCTCCGGGGACACTTCTTCAACGCCTTCTCCAGACGGCCTAGTCCGGTCCGTCAGCCCGCTCCAAGAGTTATTCGAGGCCGTCCCGCACGGATGCACCGGGCTCCTACCGATGTCGTGAGACGGGACTCGATCCGTCGCCCATTCGAACACGCGTTCGTATTGACCTAGGATCGGGCCGTGGTCTACCACCCCGTCGAGCCGTCCGCGAAGCACGTGTGGGTCCGGGCCAGCGGCGAGCACGGCCAGCCCGTCGCCGGCGTCGTCCTGGCCTGGCAGCACGCTCCCCTCCACAACATCGGCGGGTCCGCCTGGCAGGCCCTGGTCGCCACGACCCCGTTCGACGACACCCTGATCATCGGGTGGGTCGACGCCTCCCGGCTCGTCGAGCTGCGCGACCCGTCGCCGACGTCGTGACCCCGCCGACCCCGACGCCCGCCCCGCCGCCGACCCCGTCGCACCGTCACGTCTGGGTCGACTGCAGCGGCGGCTACACCTGCCCCGGGCTGATCATGGCGTGGCGCCGGGACCCGTCGGGCTGGCAGGCGCAGGTCGCCGTGGTCCGCGACCGCTCGGTCTTCGTCCAGTGGACGCCGGCGGCCACCCTGCACCCCGTGACGGACGACGGCCTGAGCAGCAGGGTGACCCGCTAGCCCGGGCCGACCCCGTACGGCTAGCCGGTCTTGCGACGGAACGTCCGCTTGGTCTCGACGCGGCCGTGCGCGTGGCCCGGCGTCTGCCCGGCGTCGAGGTGGTCCTCGCCGTGGCGGGCCTTCTTGGCGTCCAGGGCCTCGCGGAACCTGCGCTTCGTCTCCTCGGCCGGGCTCTCGCTCGGCGGCTGCGTCCCGGGCTCGTCCGTGGTCTCCGGCTCGTTGGCGCTCATGGCGCCATTGTGTCCCCTGTCCGGAGGACCGCAGGCCCGGCACCCTCGGCCGCACACTGTTCTCAGGCTCGCTAAGGTTTTTCGGACAGGTCCATACAGGTCTGTCTCGACGCGCAAGGTGGAGATGACGGACACCGTGAACACCCAGGTCCCGAGCACGCTCGAGGACCGGCCGAGCCGCGCGCCCTCGGGCGTGGAGGCCAACGGCCTCAACGTGATCCCGGAGGAGGAGCGCCACGGCCGCCCGGCCTCGCTGTTCTGGCCGTGGTTCGGCGCGAACATCTCCGTCCTGGGCCTGAGCTACGGCTCGTTCGTCCTCGGCTTCGGCGTGTCCTTCCTCCAGGCGACCGTCGTCGGCGTGGTCGGGGTGGTGGTGTCCTTCCTGTTCTGCGGCTTCGTCGCCATCGCCGGCAAGCGCGGCTCCGCGCCGACGCTGGTGCTCAGCCGGGCCGCGTTCGGGGTCCTCGGCAACCGGATCCCCGCGTTCCTGTGCTGGGTCCTGACCGTCGGGTGGGAGACCGTCCTGACGATCCTCGCGACCCTGGCCACGGCGACCGTCTTCTCCCGGCTCGGCTGGGCCAGCGGCAGCCCGACCAAGATCATCGCGCTCGTCGTGGTGGCCGGTCTCGTGATCGTCGGCGGCGTGATGGGCTTCCGCGTGATCATGCGGCTGCAGAAGATCATCACCGTGGTCACCGGCGTGCTCACCATCGCCTTCATCCTGCTGTCGTCGTCGCACGTCGACCTGGGCGCGGTCGCCGCGGTGCCCGCGGGGTCGGGCCAGGCCGTCATCGGCGCGCTGGTCTTCGTGATGACCGGCTTCGGGCTCGGCTGGGTGAACGCGGCCGCCGACTACGCCCGCTACCTCCCCCGGTCGGCGTCCAGCGCCGGCGTGGCGGGCTGGACCACCTTCGGCGCCTCCGTCGCCCCCGTGGTGCTGCTGGTCTACGGGCTCCTGCTCGCCGGTTCCTCGGACACCCTGAGCACGGCGGTCGGGGCCGACCCGATCGGCGCGCTGGCGGACCTCCTGCCCACCTGGTTCCTCGTGCCGTTCGTGCTCGTCGCGGTGCTCGGCCTCGTCGGCGGGGCCGCGATGGACATCTACTCCTCCGGGCTGTCGCTGCTCGCGGTCGGCATCCGCGTCCCCCGCTACGTGGCCGCGCTGGTCGACGGCGTGCTGATGGTGGCGGGGTCGATCTACGTCGTCTTCTTCGCCGGCGACTTCATCGGGCAGTTCATGGGCTTCCTGATCACGCTCGGCGTGCCGGTGGCTGCGTGGTGCGGGATCATGCTCGCCGACGTCGCGCTGCGCCGACGGGCGTACGCCGAGCCGGAGCTCTTCGAGCCGGCCGGTCGCTACGGGGCATTCCGGACCACCGCCGTCGCCACGCTCGTCGGGGCCACCCTGCTCGGCTGGGGGCTGGTCACCAACGCCAGCGCGGGCTGGCTCAGCTGGCAGGGCTACCTGCTCGGCCCGCTCGGCCTGGGCGGTCGCGACGGCGCCTGGGCGTACGCGAACGTCGGCGTCCTGACCGCCCTGGTCGTCGGGTTCGTCGTGACCCTGCTCGCCTCCCGCCGTCGTGTCCGCGAGCAGGAGGCGGCGCCGGTCGACGGGGTGCGGACGCCGGCATGACCACCTCGGTCCCGCTGAGCAAGCCCGACGCCGTACGGGAGCGCATCGTGGCCGAGATCAGGTCCGGCGAGCTGGCCCGCGGCGAGCGGCTCCCCGGCGAGCACGCCCTGGCGGAACGGTTCCAGGTCAGCCGGGCGACCGTGCGCCAGGCGCTGGCCGAGCTGCAGCGCGGCGGCTACATCGCCACCCAGGCCGGCTCCGGGTCGTTCGTCACCTATGACGGCCGCGCGCTCGCGCCGACCCAGAGCTGGTCGGCGGAGTTCGCCGCGCACGGGCTCGACGCCACCTCGCGCGTGCTGCGCTTCGAGCGCGTCCAGGAGGACCCGGCGCTGGCGGCGTGGCTGGGGCTGGGCTCGGACGACTTCCTCGCCGTCGACCGCGTCCGCGTCGTCGACGGCACGCCGGTCTCGCTCGAGCACAGCCGGCTGCCCTTCCGCCCCGCGCTGGCCGACCTCACCGCGGAACGTCTCGTCGACGGCAGCCTGACCGCGAGCCTCGCCCAGCGCGGCGTCGTGGTCGCGCACTTCGAGGAGTGGGCACGGCTGACGCTCCTGGGCGCGCCCGAGGCCGAGGCGCTCGAGCGGGCCGTGGGCGACCCCTGGCTGCAGCTCTTCTCCGTCGGGCGGAACGAGGCCGAGGAGGTCGTCGAGTTCGTCACGAGCTGGCTCGACCCGAACCACTTCCACCTGCACCACGACAGCGCGAGGAGCAGCCGTGCCGACCACGGAGGTGCCTGAGCCCACCGATCGCCGCCGGACGGACCCGCGCCCGACGTCCCGCACCGACCGGGCCGAGGGAGCGCTCCTCGGGCTGGCGATCGGCGACGCGCTCGGCATGCCGACGCAGGACCTGTCGCGCGACACGGTCCGGAGCCTGTTCGGCGGCCTGCGCTGGTTCGAGCCGGGCCCCGAGGCGAACACGATCAGCCGCGGGCTGCCCGCGGGCCACGTCACCGACGACACCGACCAGGCGCTGATCGTCGCGCGCGCCCTGGTCGCCGGGGACGGCCACGTGCGGGCGGAGCGGCTCGCCCGCGACCTGCTGGCCTGGGAGGCCCGGATGGAGGCCGACGGGTCGCTCGACCTGCTCGGCCCGTCGACCCGACGGGCGCTGACGGCGCTCGCCGACGGCGCGGACCCGGGCGAGTCGGGCCGGTGGGGCGACACGAACGGCGCCGCGATGCGGATCGCCCCCGTGGGCCTGGTCGTCGGGCCCCGGCCGCTGGACCGGCTCGTCGACCGCGTCGCCGAGGTGTGCACCCTGACCCACAACACGGGCGTCGCCATCGCCGGCGCGTCCGCGGTCGCCGCCGCGGTGAGCACGGGGGTCGACGGCGGCTCGTACGAGGACGCGCTGGACGCGGCGGTGCTCGCGGCCCGTCAGGGGGCGCGACGGGGCGCCTACGTCGCCGGCTCCGACGTGGCCACCCGGATCGTCTGGGCGGTGGACGTCGTACGCGGGGCGAGCTCCGAGGCGGCCGCGCTCGACGCGGTCTCGTACCTCGTCGGGACCGGCATCGCCACGCAGGAGTCCGTCCCCGCCGCCTTCGCCCTGCTCGCGCTCGCCCCCCACGACCCCTGGCGGGTCTGCCTCGCCGCGGCGGACCTGGGCGGCGACAGCGACACCGTCGCCGCCATGGCCGGGGCGCTGGGCGGGGCGCTGAACGGCGCGTCGGCCTTCCCGCCCGAGGCGGTCACGCTCGTCACCGCCGGCAACGACCTCGACGTGGTCCCCCTCGTCCACGCGCTGCTGGCGCTGCGGGACGGCACGTGACCCCGGGCCGGCTGGTGATGGTCGGCGGCATGCTGGTCGACGTCGTCATGTTCGTCCCCCACCTGCCCGTCCCCGGGGGCGACGTGCTCGCCACGAGCGCGCTGGTCACCACGGGCGGGGGCTTCAACCTCCTGGCCGCGGCGCGGCGCCAGGGGCTGCCCGGCGCGTACCTCGGTCCGCACGGGACCGGACGGTTCGGCGACCAGATCCGGGCCGACCTCGCGGCCGAGGGCATCACGCTCGGCCTGCCCCCGTCGCCCGAGGACGACAGCGGCTTCTGCATCGGCCTGGTCGACGGGGCGGCCGAGCGGACGTACGCGACCCACCCGGGCGTCGAGGGCCGCCTGACCTCAGAGCAGCTGGACCGCACCCCGCTCCGCCCCGACGACGCGGTGTGGCTCTCGGGCTACGACCTCGCGTACGCGCACGGGCCGGTCGCCGCCCGGTGGTTCGCCGGGCTGCCGACCACGCACCGCACGTTCTTCGACCCCGGTCCGATCGCCGGCGACCTCGACCCCGCGCTGCTCCGGGCCGTCCTCGGCCGGGCCGACTGGGTGTCGCTCAACGCGCACGAGGCCGGCCTCCTGACCAGCGCCTCGGATGCGGAGCACGCGGTCCGGGCCTGGTCGAGGACCCTGCCGCTCCCCCGCGCCGGAGTCCTGGTCCGCGACGGCGCCGCCGGCTGCTGGCTGCTGGAGACGGCCTGTCCCGACGACGCCGTCCGGGTCGCGGTGCCGCTGGCGCCATTCGACCCGACCGACACCAGCGGCGCCGGCGACTGCCACCTCGGCACGTTCGCCGCCGCCCTGCAGCGCGGAGAGGACCCGGCGCCCGCCACGCGCTGGGCGAACGCCGCCGCCGCGCTCTGCGTCCAGCGCGTCGGTCCCGCCACCGGGCCGACGTACGCCGAGGTCGAGGCTGCGCTCGCCGGGGCGGGCCCGCACTCCTAGGGTCGGCCCGTGCCCTCCGACGCCGCGCCGACACCGTTCCGGTCCAGCACCTCCCCGGCCTTCCTGGAGGACCTCCGCCGACGGCTGCGCGCGACGCGCTGGCCCGACGAGCCGGCCGACGCGGGCTGGTCGCTCGGCACCGACCTGACCTTCCTGCGCGAGCTGGTGGCGTACTGGGCCGACGGCTTCGACTGGCCGGCGCAGGAGGAGGCGCTCAACCGGCTCCCCCGCCACCTGGTCGACGTCGGCGGCCTGCGGGTCCACGTCGTCCACGCCCGGGCGGTCGAGGCGGCCGGACCCGTCCTGCCCCTCGTGCTCACCCACGGCTGGCCCGACTCCGTCTGGCGCTACCTCAAGGTGATCCCGCTCCTGACCGACCCCGGCGCGCACGGGGCCGACCCGGCCGACGCGTTCGACGTCGTCGTGCCCGACCTGCCCGGCTTCGGCTGGAGCGAGCGGCCACGGCACCCGCTCAGCTCCGTCGACGTGGCCGGGCTCTGGGCGGAGCTGATGACCACGCTCGGCTACGAGCACTTCGGCGCGGCGGGTGGCGACATCGGCAGCCACGTCAGCCGCTACCTGGCGCTGGACCACCCCGACCGGGTCGTCGCCGTGCACCGCACCGACGGCGGCCTGCCCAGCCGGGCCGCGTTCCCGGACGGGCTCAGCCCCGAGGAGGACGCCTGGTTCGACGACGTCGCCGCGTGGGGCGCGGCCGAGGGGGCGTACGCCGCCGTGCACCGGACCAAGCCGCAGACCCTCGCCGCCGGGCTCAACGACTCCCCGGCCGGGCTGGCGGCGTGGATCGTGGAGAAGCTCCGGTCGTGGAGCGACGACGACGGCGACCTGTCCTCCGTCTTCACCGCCGACGAGATCTTGACCAACCTGACGATCTACTGGCTCACCGGGACGATCGGCTCGTCGACGCGGATGTACGCCGCCAACGCCGCGATCCCGCCCGCCCAGCTGGCCCGGCGGGTCGAGGTGCCGTCCGGCTTCTCGCTCTTCCCCGGCGACATCCTGCGACCGCCGCGGGCCTGGCTCGAGCGGACCACGAACCTCGTCCGCCTCACCGAGCCGGCGCGCGGCGGCCACTTCGCGGCGTTCGAGCAGCCCGAGCTCTACGCCGAGGAGCTGCGGACGTTCTTCCGGCCCTACCGGACCGCGGCGAGTCGGGCCTGACCCGCGGCCTACCCTGAAGGCCCTTCGCTCAGGAGAACCCACGATGGTCACCACCAGCGCCTGGATCGAGGCCGTGCGCTCGACGCACGACCACTTCGCCGCCGTCCTCCGCCCGCTCTCCGAAGACGCCGTCCGAGGTCGTTCGTACGCGACCGACTGGTCGATCGCCGACACCGCCTCGCACCTGGGCAGCCAGGCCGAGATCTTCGACCTCTTCCTCGACGCCGGCCTGGTCGGCGGACCGGCGCCGGGCGGCGACGTCTTCGGCGGGATCTGGGACCGCTGGAACGCGCTGCCGCCGACCGAGCAGGTCGCGCAGAGCGTGGCCACGGACGAGGCCTTCGTGACGCGGGTCGAGCAGACCCCGGACGAGCAGCGCGAGCGGTTCTCGCTGACCGCCTTCGGCAGCGAGCAGGACCTGGCCGGGCTCCTGGCCACGCGGCTCGGCGAGCTGGCGGTGCACACCTGGGACATCGAGGTCGCCCTCGACGACACCGCCGAGGTCTGGGCCGACGCGGTCGACCTCCTCGTCGACCAGCTGCCCGCGACCGTCGCCCGGGGCGGGCACGAGGTCGACGGCCTCGAGCCGGTCGTCGTCGTCACCACGAGCCCGGCGCGCACGTTCCTGCTCACCGCCGGGAGCCCGGCGAGCCTGGTGCCGACCGACGACGCGGGCCCGGACCCGCTCACCCTGCCCGCCGAGGCCCTGGTCCGCCTGGTCTACGGCCGCCTCGACCCGGCCCACACCCCGGCCGGCCTCGACGACCCGCGCCTCCCCGCCCTGCGGACGGCGTTCCCCGGCTTCTGAGCCCGTCGAGAGCTCATGAGCCAGACACCCCCTGAGCCCAGCAACCCTCCCTGAGCCAGCCAGCTCACGCTCCCTGAGCTTGTCGAAGGGCCTCGAAGAGGTTGGCTTCTCGCCTGATGCCAACCCCTCCGGGGCCCTTCGACGGGCTCAGGGAGCGTGCTCGCGCTGGCCTTTCGCCGGATTCAGCGGGCGGCGTGCGGCGGTCCGGTGCTGGAACGTTCGACAAGGCTGGGGGCGACGAGGTCCTCGTGGGCCGGCGCCTCGGGGTCCTCGACCCGGTCAACCGCTCGGCGCACCGCGAGACGGGCCAGCGCGTCGACGTCCTGGCGCACCGTCGTCAGGTGGGCCCAGCGCGTACGGGCCAGCGGGCTGTCGTCGTAGCCGACCACGCTCAGGTCCGCGGGCCAGCGCAGCCCGGCCTGCTGCAGCACGTCCATCAGGCCCGCGGCCGACTGGTCGTTGAACACCGCCACCCCGGTGGGGCGGTCGGCCCGCGCGAGCAGCCGCCCGGCGGCCGCGGCGCCCGCCTCCTCGGTCAGCCCGCCGGGCTCGAGGTCCGCCGGTCCGAGGCCGGCCGACCCCACCGCCGTACGGAACCCGCGCCGCCGCTCGTCCGCCCCGGCGGCCGACCCGCCGTCGACGTGCACCAGCCGGGTGTGCCCGAGCTCGAGCAGGTGCCGCGCGGCCAGGGCGGCGCCGGCCACGTCGTCGGTCCGCACGACGTCGACCCCCGGGGCGCTCGTGGCGCGCGCGACGGAGACGGTGGGCACCGAGGCGGCGAGTCCGGCGAGCGCGTCCTCCGACAGCCCGCTGCCGAGCAGCAGCACGGCGTCGCACCGCAGGGCGAGGAGGTCGGCCACCGCCTGGCCCTCGTCGCGGTCGCCCGTGGTGCCGCTGAGGGCCAGCTCCTGGTCGTGCGAACCCGCCGCGCGGTAGAGGCCGGCGAGCAGGTCGGCGTGGAACGCGTGCCCGAGCCCGAAGACCACGCCGAGCACCCGCGTGCGGCGGCTGCTGAGCAGCCGGGCCCGGCGGTCGGGCGAGTAGCCGAGGTCGGCGGCGGCCGCCCGGACCCGGTCGCGGGTCTGCTCGCTCGCCCCGGGCACGCCGCGGAAGACGATCGACACGAGCGCCCGGGACACGCCCGCGCGCTCGGCGACGTCCGTCATCGTCGGGCGGCCGGGCACGGGCTCACCCTAGGGCCGGTCGGTTGACGGACGCTCCCGCCGCGCGGTAGAACTAGCGCGCTCTAGTCCTCTGAAGGAGATCCATGCCGCACCCGCTCGCCCCCGTCCGTCTCGGCCTGATCGGGGCCGGCCGCATCGGCACCTCGCACGCCCGCGTGATCGCCGAGCGCGTGCCCGGCGCGGTCCTCGCCGCCGTCGCCGACGCCCGGCCGGGAGCCGCCGCCGAGCTCGCCGAGGGCTACGGCGCCACCGCGTACGACGACCCCCAGGCCCTGATCGACGACCCGGGGGTCGACGCCGTCGTCATCACCGCGTCCTCGACCGCCCACGCCGACCTGATCGTCGCCGTCGCGGGGGCGGGCAAGCCGGTCTTCTGCGAGAAGCCCGCCTCGATGACCCTGGCGGAGATGGACCGGGCGCTGGCCGCGGTCGACGCCGCCGGCGTGACCCTGCAGGTCGGCTTCAACCGCCGCTTCGACGCCGGCTTCGCTGCCGCGCACGCCGCGGTCGAGCGCGGCGACCTCGGCCAGGTGCAGCTGATGCGGTCGCTGACCCGCGACCCCGGGCTGGCGAACCCGGCCGCCGTGCCGCCGTGGACCGTCTTCACCCAGACGCTGATCCACGACTTCGACGCGCTGCTCTGGCTCAACCCGGGCGCCAGCCCCGTCGAGGTGTACGCGACGGCCGACGCGCTCGTCGCCCCCGACTTCAAGGAGCAGGGCCTGCTGGACACCGCGGTCGTCGTGATCACCTTCGACAACGGCGCCCGCGCGGTCGCCGAGGCGAGCTTCTCCGCCGCGTACGGCTACGACGTCCGGGCCGAGGTCTTCGGGTCGGCCGGGATGGTCACGGTCGGCGACGGGGCCCGGTCCAGCCTGCGCACCTTCACCGCGCAGGGCGCCGCGTACGACACCGCGCGCGGCGACGTCGAGCTGATGATCGACGCGTACACGGGTGAGTTCGTCGAGCTCGTGGCCTCCGTGCGCGAGGGTCGGCCGCCCGTGGTCACCGGCCGTGACGCCCGGCGCGCGCTCGCCGTCGCGCTGGCCTGCGTCGACTCGGTCAAGGCCCACGCCCCCGTCGCCGTGACCGAGGCGGGGCTCGGCGCATGAGCCCCTTCACGCTCACCGTCTGCGCGGAGATGGTCTTCACCGACCTGCCGCTCGTCGAGCGGGTCCGCCGCATCGACGCCCTCGGCTTCGGCGTCGAGATCTGGGACTGGACGACCAAGGACGTCGACGCGCTCGTGGCGACCGGTGCGTCGTTCTCGTCGATGACCGGCTACGTCCGCGGGACGCTCACCGACCCGGAGGGCGCCGACGCGCTGCTCGCCACCGCGGCCGAGTCGGTCCCGGTCGCGAAGCGGCTCGGGATCCCGCGGCTCAACCTGCACGGCACCGGCCTCGGCGAGGGCGGCCTACCCGTCACGCCGGTCACCGAGGTGACCGGTCCGATGTGGGTCGCCGCCGTCGACACGCTGCGCCGGGTCGCCGCCCTGGGCGAGGAGCACGACGTCGTCTTCTGCCTGGAGAACCTCAACACCGCGGTCGACCACCCCGGCGTCCCGTTCGCCAAGGCCGCGGACACCCTCGCCCTCGTCGAGGCCGTGGACAGCCCGCACCTGAAGATGATGCTCGACCTCTACCACGCCCAGATCGGCGAGGGGAACCTCGTCGAGCTGTGCCGCCGGGCCGGCTCCGCGATCGGGGAGATCCAGGTCGCCGACGTCCCCGGACGCTGCGAGCCCGGCACCGGCGAGATCAGCTACCCGGCCGTCGCCCGGGCGCTGGCGGAGATGGGCTACACCGGGGTGATCGGGCTCGAGGCCTTCGCCTCCGGCGACAGCGAGCTCGCGCTCCGCCGGTTCCGGGAGGCGTTCACCCTCTGAGTGTCGGAGGCCCCTGCGAGACTCCCGGCATGCCTCGAACCGACCTGCCGGAGACCTGGGACGAGCGGGCCACGCTGCTCGCGATGCTGCAGTACACGCGCGACACCGCGGCGGAGAAGTGCGCGGGGCTGGACGCGGCGGGAGCCTCGGCCACCCCGCTGCCCGGCTCGCCGCTGATGAGCATCGGCGGCGTGGTCAACCACCTGCGCTGGGTCGAGCACTCGTGGGTCGAGACCCGGTTCGTCGACGGGCCGGACCTCGGGCCGTGGACCGAGGAGTCCCCCGACCAGGAGTTCCTGGACGGCGCGACCCTGCCGCTGGCCGAGGTCCTCGAGGGCTACGCGGCCCAGGCCTCGCGTACGGCCGAGCTCATCGAGGACCTCGACCTCGACGACCGCTCGGCCACGCCGCTCGGCTCCGGCGAGCACCCGACCCTGCGCTGGGTGCTGCTGCACCTGGTCGAGGAGAACGCCCGTCACAACGGGCACCTCGACCTCCTGCGCGAGCTCCACGACGGCACCACCGGCGACTGAGGCGGGCGTCACCGCGTGGCGGCGGGTGCTCGCGCCCGGGCTGGGTAAGTTCGTGGTCCCAGGCCAGGAGGTGCACGACAGCTGATGACGAAGGTCCTGCTGCTCAGCAGCCCGATCTTCGGGCACGTGTCCCCGATGCTCGCGCTGGGACGCGGCCTGCGGCGACGCGGCCACGCGGTCACGCTCCTGACCGGGAGCAAGTACGCGGCGTCCGTCGCCGGCGCCGGCCTGGACTTCCTGCCGCTGCCGCGCGAGGTCGACTACGACGACGCCGACCTCGAGGCGTGGCTGCCCCGGCGGGAGCACCGGACACGCATCGCCGCCGGCCGCTACGACATCACCGGCATGTTCGTCCGCCCGCTCGGCCCGCAGCACGACGCGCTGACGCGTGCCCTCGCGGCGACGCCGTACGACGCGGTCGTGGCCGACACGGCCTTCCTCGGGGTGCTGCCGCTGCTCACCGGGAACGGCCCGCGCCCGCCCGTCCTCGGCGTCTCGGTCACCCCGCTCGCGCTGACCAGCCCGGACTGCGCCCCCTTCGGCTCGGCCCTGGCGCCCGGTCGGACGGCCGTGTCCCGCTCCCGCAACCGGCAGATCGACTTCCTGCTGCGCCACGGACCGTTCAAGCCGCTCCAGGCCGACCTCGACGCCCAGCTCGTCGCGGCGGGCTCGGCGCCGTCTCCGGTCGGCTACTTCGACGTGGCCGGGCTCTTCGACCGCACGTTCCACCTGTCGATCCCGGGGCTGGAGTACCCGCGGCGCGACCTGCCGTCCTCGATCGTCTTCACCGGCCCGCTGCCGCCCGAGCGTCCCGAACTGGCCCGGGGCCCCTGGTCCCCGCCGCCCGGGAACGCGCCGCTGGTGCACGTGACCCAGGGGACGTTCGCCAACGCGGACCCGACGGCGCTGCTCGTCCCCACGCTCGAGGCCCTGGCCGCCGAGCCCGTCCGGGTGGTCGCGACCACCGGCGGCCGACCGGTCGAGGAGGTCCTCGAGCGCCTCGACGGCCCGCTGCCCGCCAACGCCCAGCTGACCGAGCTCGTCCCGTACGCCGACCTGCTCCCGCGCACCGCGGTCGTCGTGACCAACGGCGGCTGGGGCGGGGTGCAGCAGGCCCTGGCCCACGGCGTGCCCGTCGTCGTGGCCGGGTCCAGCGAGGAGAAGCCCGAGGTCGCCGCCCGCGCGGCCTGGTCGGGGGCGGGGATCGACCTGCGGACCGGACGGCCGTCGGCCCGCCGGCTCCGCCGGGCCGTGCGCGCCGCGCTGCACCAGCCCCGCTACCGCGCGGCCGCGGAACGACTCCGGGCCGAGTTCGCCGCCATGCCCGACCCCGTCGACGTCGTCGCCGCTGCGGTCCTCGAGAGTGCCCGTGTCCCGGCCGACCGCACCACCTGAGGCCGCCGACGCCGCCGACGCCACCGACGCCGCCGCGCCGCGCGAGAAGGGGCTGGCCCGCTTCGGGCTGACCCGCCGGTCGGCGGCGCTGCTCGTCGGGATGAGCGCGGCGCTGCTCGCCTCGGAGCTGGCCGAGACCGTCGTCGCCACCGCCCTGCCGACCATCGCCGCCGACCTCGGCGACCTGCGCCTGCTCGCCCTCGTGACCACCGGCTACCTCGTCGCCAGCACCGCGGTGCTGCCCGCGTACGGGTGGTTGAGCGACCGGTACGGGCGGCGCCGGCTGTTCGTCGTCGCGGTGGCCCTGTTCCTCGTGGGCTCGGTGCTCGGCGCGCTCGCCGCCGGCCCCGTCACCCTCGTCCTGGCCCGCCTCGTCCAGGGCTGCGGCGCCGGCGGCCTGCTCGTCCTCGTCCAGGCCGAGGTCGCCGTGCTCGTGCCGCTGCGGCAGCGGGCGGCCGTCATGAGCGGGGTCGGTGCCGTGTTCGCAACCGCCGTCATCGCCGGTCCGCCGCTGGGCGGCTGGCTGGCGTCGGGCCCGGGCTGGCGCTGGGCGTTCTGGCTCAACCTGCCGCTCGCGCTCGGCGCCCTGGTCGCCGCCGTGGCGCTGATGCCGCCCGGTCGGCCCGAACGGCAGGCGCGCCCCCGCTCCCCGCTCGCGGTCCTGCGCCGGCGGCAGGTCCGCTACGCCACCGCGGGCGGGCTGCTGCTGGGCGCGTCGTCGTTCGGGATGCTCGTCTACCTCCCCACCTACCTGCAGCTGGTGCTCGGGCTGAGCCCGGCATGGGCGGGCGTGCTGATGCTGGCCCTGTTCGGCGGGCTGGGCATCCTCACCGTCGTCGCCGCGCAGGTCGTCCGCCGCAACGGTCCCGTCCGCGCCCTCCTGGTCGTCGGCGCCCTCGCGGTCGCCGGCGGTCTCGCCCTGCTGGCCAGCGGCGCCGGGGGGTCGCTCGTCGGCGTCGTCCCCGCGCTGGTGCTGCTCGGCGCCGGCATCGGCTGCGTCTGGGAGGTCGTCGTCGTGGTCGTCCAGGCCGGCGTGGTCGAGGCGGAGGTCGGCACGGCCACCGGGACCAACAACCTGCTGCGCGAGATCGGCGTCGTCGTCGGCACCGGGCTGGTCGGCGCCTGGGTGACCCACCGGCTGATAAGCGCCGGCACGGTGAGCGGGGTGCCCCTCGGCACCTGGAGCCCGGAACGTCTCGCGGCCGCTACGCCCGCCGCCCAGGCCGAGGTGAGCACCGCGTACGCGGCCGCCTTCGGCCCCGCCTTCTGGGCCCTGGTCCCGGTCGCGCTGCTCGCGGCGGCCGCGTTCTCGCGGCTGCGGCCCTGGTCGCGAGCACAAGCGTGACCGTGGCCGACCCGACCGCGGACGGCACCGACCGGCCGCGCTTCAGCGTCGTGGTGCCCGCGCACAACGAGGCCGACCTGCTCGCCGCGACTCTGGAGGCGCTGGCCGCGCAGGACGTCGAGGCGTCGTACGAGGTCCTCGTCGTCGACAACGCCAGCACGGACGCGACGGCAGCGGTCGCCCGCGCCCACGGCGCCCGTGTGGTCCCGGAGCCGCGACGCGGGGTGTGCCAGGCCCGCCAGACCGGCGTCGACGCCGCCCGCGGCGAGATCATCGCCTCCACCGACGCCGACACGGTCCCGCCGCCCGACTGGCTGCGCCGTCTGGACGCCCGGCTCTCGGCCGACCCCGCCGTGGTCGCCGTGGCCGGACCCTGCCGCTACGCCGACCCGCCGTGGTGGGCCGCCGTCTTCCCGCCCGCCTTCTTCGTCCTCGTAGACCGGCTGCACGCGCGGACCGGCCGTCTGCTCTACCTGACCGCGACGAACGTCGCGTTCCGCCGCGAGGGCTTCCCCGGCTACGACGTCCGCCTCACCCAGGGCGGCGACGAGGTCGACCTGCGCCGGCGGCTCCAGGCCTGGGGCCCGGTCGCCTGGGACCCGCGGAACGTGGTCGGCACGTCCTCGCGCCGGATGGACTTCGGGCTCGTGCACACGGTGGTCGTCTCGTTCGGCTACCACTACGGCCTCAACTACGCGCTCGGCCGCCTGCTCCCCCGCCCGCCGATGGGACCGGCCCCCGCGATCCGGACGGACCAGGCCGCCACGGCCCGCCGCTGGCGCCGCGGCTGGCGGGTGGTCGCGCTCGCGACGGTCACGGTCGCCGTGCTGCGCCGGGTCCGGCGTCCACGTCCCCCGCGTTGACCGCGCCGACTGCGCCCCGCGACCGGTTGGGCCGGGACCGCAGACTCGGAGGATGCAGACGACTCACGACACCGTCCCGCCGAGCGTCGACCGTACGGCCGTCGCCCCGCTCGCCCTCGTGGTCGGCGGCTCCCGCGGTCTCGGCCTGGCCGCCGCCCGGGTGCTCGCCCGGCGCGGCTACCGCCTCTTCCTGACGTCCCGCAACGCCGAGGACCTCGAACGTGCGGCCGACCAGCTCCGGACGGAGGGGGCCACCGTCGAGGTCGAGGCGTGCGACGTCCGCGACCAGGCCGGCATCGAGGCGCTCGTCGAGCTGGTCGAGGAGACCGGTCCCATCGAGGTGCTCCTGCACGTCGCCGGTGTCATCCAGGTCGGCCCCCTGGCGTCGCTCAGCCGCGAGGACTTCCGCGAAGCGATCGACATCATGCTGTGGGGCCCGATCAACACCGCGCTGGCGATCTCGCCGCTGATGGTGAAGCGTGGCCACGGCCGGATCGGCGTCGTCACCTCGGTCGGTGGCCTGATCCCCGCGCCGCACCTGCTGCCGTACAGCACGGCGAAGTTCGGCGCGACCGGCTTCGCCCGCGGGCTGCGGTCCGAGCTCGCCGGGACCGGGGTCACCGTGACCACGGTCGAGCCCGGCCTGATGCGGACGGGCTCGCACCTCAACGCGCAGTTCGTCGGCGACCAGGGCGCGGAGTTCGCCTGGTTCTCCTCGGCCGACAACATCCCGCTGCTGTCCATGGACGCCGACCGGGCCGCCGCGCAGATCGTCGGTGCCGTCCTGGCCGGCCGGGCCGTCGTGCAGCCCACACCGCTGGCCAAGGTGGCGCAGCGGGTCGACGCCCTCGCCCCCAACGCGACCGCCTTCATGCTGGGCGTCGTGACGCGGCTCCTCCCCGACGCCCCGACGTCGTCGACGGTGCACGAGAAGATCCCCGGCCACCAGGCCCAGGACCGCCTGAGCCCCAAGGCCCGGGCCCAGGTGGACAGGCTCACCACGCTGGGCCGCCGCGCGGCCGGACGTCTGAACCAGTCGTTCCGCGACACGGGCGAGGTCACCCCGGAGCCGACCGTCCTGCGCTGAGCCCGTCGACCACGGACGCGCTGCGACAGCCCGCCCGTGGTCCCCGGCTCAGGCCGGGTCGAGGTGCGTGAGCCCCGAGACGAGCCGGGTGACGATGTCGCCCGGCCACGGGAAGGACACCGTGCTCGCCCGCTGGTGGGCGAGCCCGTGGAGCCCCAGCCACAGCGCGACCGCGTCGGCGGCGGGGTCGGTACTGGTCGCGACGCCCTCCGCGACGCACGCCTCGAGCGTGTCGGTCAGCATCCCCAGGGTCGGTCCGCCGAGCGACACCAGGTCGTTCTCGGTCAGGGCGCTCTGGCTCAGGTCGGGCATCCAGACCCCGCCGAACATCGTGCGGTAGCGGCCCGGGTGCTCGCTCGCGTAGTCCAGGTAGGCGTCGCTGAGCGCCCGCAGCCGGTTCCTCGGGTCGGTGCCGGCACCCGCCAAGGCCGCCTCCAGGGCTGCCTCCAGCTCCGCGAACGTCCCCCGGACGACCGCGAGCATGATCGACGGCTGGTCGGGGAAGTGCCGGTAGATCGACGGCGCCGCGACCCCCACGCGACGGGCGACCGAGCGGAGCGTCACCGCGTGCTCGTCCCCGGCCTCGTCGAGCAGCCCGGCCGCAGCCGCCACGATGTCGTCCCGGAGCCGCCCGCCCTCCCCACGCCGATTGCGCGTACGCGGGACGTCCGGGACCGGGGTCGTGGTGGTCGCGTTGCTCATACCGTCAGGTTACACCGCGAAACTTAAGGTCGTTAGCCCTTGCGGATCGATCGGTCAAGCCCGTATGTTTACAGCCGTAAGCACACCTTCCGATCGGAGCACCGTGAACGCCACCGCCCTTCTCGCCACCGAGGTCGTCCTGCCCGGCCTCGTCGAGCCCACCGGCCTCCAGGTCCGGACCCGCGAGCTCCCCGCTCCCGGCGCCGGCCAGGTCGTCCTCCGCATGGAGGCCACCGGCGTCAGCTTCGCCGAGCAGCAGATGCGGCGCGGCAAGTACTACGACCAGCCCGCCTTCCCCTTCGTCCCCGGCTACGACGTCGTGGGCACGGTCACCGCCGTCGGGCCCGGGACCGGCTCCGTCGTCGTCGGCGGCCGCTACGCCGCGGTGACGAAGACGGGCGGGTGGGCCAGCGACCTCCTGGTCGACGCCGTCGACCTGGTCGCCGTCCCGGACGAGGTCGACGCCGCCGACGCGGAGAGCGTGCTCGTCAACGGCATCACCGCCTGGCAGATGCTGCACCGCAGCACCTCGCTGGCCGCGGGGTCGACAGTCGTCGTGCTGGGCGCCAACGGCGGGGTCGGGTCCACCCTCGTCCAGCTGGCGCGCCACGCCGGGCTCACCGTCATCGGCACCGCGGCGCCCCGCCACCACGACGCCGTCCGGGCGCTCGGCGCCATCCCGGTGGACTACCGGGACCCCCAGCTCTATGACCGCATCCGGGCCCTGGCGCCGGACGGCGTCGACGCCGTGTTCGACCACGTCGGCGGACCCGCGCTCGCGCAGTCGTGGTCGATCCTGCGCCGCGGCGGGACGCTCGTCTCCTACGGCAGCGCCGCCACCAAGGACGACGCCGGCCGCTCCCAGCTGCCGGTCCTGAAGCTGTTCGTCCGGCTGACGCTGTGGAACCTCCTGCCCAACGGCCGCCGCGCCGGCTTCTACAACTTCTGGGCCGGCAAGCGCTTCCACGCCGCCGCCTTCCGAGCCCGCCTACGCGAGGACCTCACCCACGTCCTGCAGCTGGTCGCCGACGGCGTCCTCGTCCCCCAGATCGCCGCCCGTTTCCCGCTGGCCGACATCACGGCCGCGCTCGAGCTCGCCGAGTCGCGCACCGTCGCCGGCAAGGTCGTCATCCTCGGTGACGTCCGATGACGCACCGGCTGGTCGCCGCGCCCGCCGACCTGACCGCCCGTCCGGTCCCGTGGTCAGCCGCCGTCTCCGCCGGAGCGGCCGCGGCCCTCGTCCTGGGCGGCTTCGCGCTGCTGGCCGTCGTCCCGGTCGTCACCACCGTCGTCATCACCTCGCGGCACCACCCGCTGCGGCCGTTGCGGTGGTGGGCCGCTGGGTTCGCCGCCGTCTACACCAGCGGGCTCGTGGCGTGGGCCGTCGGCCCCGACCGGGCCCCGAGCCTGACCAAGGACCTGCACCCCGTGCACGCCGCGCTGATCGTCGCGGCCGGGCTGGCGTACGTCGTCCGCTGGGCGATCGCCCGCTGGTCGGTCAACCGGGGTCGCTAGCCGCGACCAGCGCGTCGCCGACGGGCGTCCGGGTGTAGAGCACGGAACGTCCCGTCCGCGCCCGGCTCACGACGCCGGCGTCCCGCAGGGCCGCGAGGTGGTCACCCACGCCGCCCACGCTCAGGTGCAGCGTCGCGACGAGCTGGGTGGTGGTGGCGGGTTCGTCGAGCGCCGCCAGCACCGCGGCCCGGGTCGGTCCGAGCAGGCGCGCGAGCCCGCCGGGAGCGCCGGACGGCGCGCGGCTCCACAGGGCGGCCACCCCCCGGGCGGGGTAGATGAGCACCGGCGGCCAGAGCGGCTCGAGCCCGTACGCGACCCGTGGCCAGACGAAGACCGAGGGCATCAGCAGCAGACCGCGCCCGCCGAGGTCGACGTCGTCCTCGTCCTCGTGGGCCCGCAGCTCGACGTGGCCGTCGGCGTAGCGGACGTCCGGGTGGATGTCACGCAGCGCAGCGGCCCACCCGCCCCGGGAGAGGCGGCCGGCCCGGTGGACGACGTCGCGCTCGAGGATGGCCTGCAACTGCGGCCAGTCCGGCGCCAGGAGCCGCTCCCAGGCCACGGCCAGGACATCGGCGAGGTAGGTGGTGACGTCGTCACGTCCCAGCACCGACCGGAGCCGGGCCGAGGGCTCGGGCCCCCCGCGCAGGGCTCGGCTGATCTCCTCACGGGCCTGGTCGAGCGGGGTGGCCCGGACGTCGTCCAGCAGCTCGTGGATGGTCGACGCGACCCCGCGCGGCGGCGGGACCACGAAGTCGGCGCCCCAGCCCGGTGGCTGCAGGGCGAGCACCGCCTCGACGTCGGTCTCCCGGCGCAGCATGGCGAAGCGGTCCCGGGCGCGCACCACCCAGGGCTCGGCCGGACCGCGGCCGCGTCCCCGACCGGCGACGGCCCGCATCGCGTGCACGAGCTCCCACAGCGGCGAGACGGCGAAACGGGTGCGGGCCAGGTCGTCCGGACCCACCCCCAGCCGCAAGACCTTTCGTGCCACGACGAAACAGTAGCCTCGGCCGCGCCGGCGGCGCAGGCTCGCCACGTGACCACGACCAGCACCTCCCCGCGCGTCCCCGAGCGCGGCGCGACCTACCGCGAGGTGTTCGCCGGACGCGAGGTCCGCGTGCTCTTCGGCGCCTTCCTGCTGCGCGCGCTCTCCACGACCACCGAGATCCTCGGGCTGTCCGTCCTCGTGCTCGCCACGACGGGCTCCGTCTTCTGGTCCGCGGTCGCGTACGGGATCGGCTTCACCCCCCAGCTCATCGGCGGGTCCCTCTTCACCTCGCTGGCCGACCGGCTGCCCGCCCGGACCCTGCTGGTCGTGGCCCTGCTCCTGCGGGCCCTGCCCGGGCTGCTCATCGGCCTGGTCCACCTGCCCGTCGCCGTCATGCTCGCCCTCGTCTTCGTCGTCGGGGCCTTCGACCCGGTGGGCAACGCGGCGACCGGGCGGCTGACCCGCACGCTGCTGACCGGTGACCGTTTCGTGGTCGGGCGCTCCCTCCTCAGCGCCGTCTCGTCGGTCGCGCAGGTCCTCGGGCTGGCCCTCGGCGGAGCGCTGCTGCTGGTGGTCTCGCCGCGCGGTCTGCTGCTGGTCTCCGGGGTCGCGCTGGTGATCGGCGCCGTGGTCGTCCGCACCGGGCTCGGCCACCACCCCGTGACGCACGAGAACGTCCCCGGCGGCGCCGTCCGGGCCACCCTGCGCGGCAACCGCCGGCTGCTCGCCGACCCGGTCGTCCGCGGCCTGCTGCTCGCGCAGTGGGTCCCGACCTGGCTGCTGACCGGCGTCGAGGCCCTCGTGGTCGGCTACGTGGCCCACCGGGGCTGGACGACGAGCGGGGCGAGCCTGCTGCTCGCCGCCGTCCCGGTCGGGATGCTCGTCGGCGACGTCGCGGTCGGCCGGGGCCTGACGCCGCTCCGCCGCGAGCAGGTCACGCTCCCCCTGGCCCTGCTCGCCGGGCTCGCCCTCGTGCCCTGGGCCCTCGGCCTCCCGTACGCGGCCGTCGTCGCGCTCGCCGCGGTCGCCGGGGCCGGCTTCGCGTACCACATCGGGCTGCAACGGCGGTTCGTCGAGTCGCTGCCGGAGAGCGACCAGGGGCTCGGCTTCGGCCTGCTCTCCAGCGGCCTGATGGGCGGTCAGGGCCTCGGGCCGATCGCCGCCGGGGCACTCGCTGCCCTCCTCGGACCCGCGGTCGCCGTCGGTGCCCTCGGCGGGGTGTCGGTGCTGACGGTGGTCGCGCTGCGGCGCACGTTCCGCGGTGACCGGGGACGACCCGGCGCCGACGAGCCCGCCAGGTCTTAGGCTCTGCCCACCCGCCAGGGCCGCAGGTGCGCTGGCGGCGGGAGGCACCATGACGACGCAGGACGACGACACCGTGACCGTGGTCGCACGCATCGACGCGTACGGCGGCGCCGAGCTGGTGTCGAACGGGTCACCCAGCCGCGCCCGCCTCGGCTCGATCGAGGACGCCCGCTCCTACGTCGGCCAGCACGCCCTCGACCTCGCCGCGCAGCTCGGCCGCGACGTGGTCCTCGACACCTCCGACCCGGCCGGGGCCTGGACCTTCGTGGCCCGCCCGGACGGCGCGATGGTCGAGACGGCCAAGAACCGGCCGGGCTCGGCGCCGACCACCTCCGCGCCGCCCGAGCTCGTCGAGCCGGCCGCAGCGCCGATCGCACCCCCGGACGCGGCGGCACCTGCGCCCTCGCCCTCGGCCGCACCGCCTCCTCCGGCACCCGCGGCGCCGCCCGGCAACGGGTGGTCCGGCCCCCAGCCGTGGACGCCGCCCGCGTCGGTGCGCCCCGCTGCCGCCGCCGCTCCGCTCGCGCCCCTGCCGCCGCCGCCCGCCCCGAGGCAGCCGCCGTACGAGGGACAGCCCCGCCGCGCGGCCCCCACGCTGGACGACCTCCTCGGCGGTCGCCCGGCCCCCGCGCCCGGTCCGGCGCAGGCCGGGTGGCAGGCCTTCGTGCGGAAGGCGACGTTCGGGTTGATCAAGCCCGGCCCCGGTCCGCTGGAGCTCCGCCACCGCGAGGCCGTCGCGACGATCCAGCGCTCGCTGCCGGGTCCGCGCACCGTCGTGGTCGTCAACCCCAAGGGCGGGGCGTCGAAGACGACGGCGGTCATGCTGCTGGCCGCCACGTTCGCGACGCTGCGCGGCGGCTACACCCTCGCCTGGGACAACAACGAGACCCGCGGCACGCTCGGCTGGCGCGCCGTCCCGGCCCGCCACACCAACACGGCCGTCGACCTGCTGGCCGACCTGGAACGGTTCCAACAGGTGCGCGGCGCCCGCGTCGGCGACCTCGACAACTACGTCCGTACGCAGGGGGCGGCCCAGTTCGACGTGCTCGCCTCGGACGAGGACCCGGCCGCGTCGGCCTCCATCGACGCGGACGCGTTCCAGCGGCTGCACGGAACACTCAGCCGCTTCTACCGGATCCTCGTGATCGACACCGGCAACAACATGCGGGCGAGCAACTGGGAGGCCGCGATCGAGGCCGCCGACCAGCTGGTGATCGTGTCGACCATCCGTGAGGACACCGCCGCCAGCGCCGCCTGGCTGGTCGACGGGCTGCGGGCCAAGGGCCACGGCGACAAGGTCGAGCACGCCGTGACGATCCTGTCGGCGCCGGCCTCCTCGAACGACACCCTGCTCTCGTCGCGGCTGCACGACCACTTCGCCCAGCTCACCCGGGCCGTCGTCGACGTCCCGCACGAGCCGTCGCTGGTGGCCGGCGGCCCGATCGACTTCGCCGCCCTCTCGAAGCCGTCCCGCGACGCCTGGGTCCTGGCTACGGCGAAGGTGGCCGAGGGCCTCTAGACCCCCGTACGCCCCGTTCCCCCGGCACACCCTGCTCGCCCGGGTCGGCACACCCTGCTCGCGCGGGCATACCCCGCTCGCTCCGGCACACCCTGCAGGGTGTGCCGAGACGAGCAGGGTGTGCCGCGACAAGGAAGGTGTGCCGACGCCGCCGAGCGCGACGCCTCGCTGGCTAGGGTGAAGTCGTGACTGTCGTCTGCGTGCCCGATGCCGAAGCCGTCCAGCTGCTGGGTGACCTGCCCGAGGGGGTCGAGGTCGTCGTCTGGAACGGCGAGCCCGAGCGCCCGGAGCGGCTCGCGGAGACCGAGCTCTGGGTCCCGCAGGTCGAGGACTCCAGCGACCTCGAGAACAAGCTCGCAGCCATGCCGGACCTCAAGGTCATGCAGCTGCTGAGCGCGGGCGTCGAGGACGTGCTCGGCCAGATCCCGGACGGCGTCCAGCTCTGCGACGCCCGCGGCGTCCACGGCGGGCCCGTCAGCGAGCTCGTGCTCGCGCTGATCCTGGCGACCTACCGCCAGATCCCGCACTTCGTCCGCGCCCAGGAACGTGGCGCCTGGGACGACGCCCAGGGCGAGGACCTGATCGGCAAGCGGGTGCTGGTCGTCGGCGCCGGCGACCTGGGCGAGCAGACGGCCAAGCGGCTGGTCGGCTTCGACGCGAAGCCCGTGCTCGTGGCCCACTCCGCCCGTGAGGGGGTTCACGCCACGTCCGAGCTGCCGGACCTGCTCCCCGACGCGGACGTCGTCGTGCTCACCGTCCCGCTGACCCCGGCGACCGAGGGCATGGTGGACGCCGAGTTCCTCGCCGCGATGCCCGACGGCGCGCTGCTCGTGAACGTTGCCCGCGGCAAGGTCGTCGACACCGACGCCCTGCTGGCCGAGCTGACCGCGGGTCGCCTCCGCGCGGCCCTGGACGTCGTCGAGCCCGAGCCGCTGCCCGAGGGCCACCCCCTCTGGAGCGCGCCGAACGTGCTGATCACCCCGCACGCCGCCGGCCACGTCAAGGCGTCCGGTGCCCGCGCGTACGCCCTGGTCAAGGCTCAGATCGAGCGCTTCGTCCGCGGCGAGGACCTCGAGAACGTCGTCACCGGCGCCTACTAGGTCGGTTCGTCCCACCTGTCCCGGGTTTTTCACGTCCACGTGAAAAACTGGCGCCGACCACGGCAGATCTGCCGTGCTCAGCGCCAGTCTTTCGTGGTCACCCGGCAGGACGACCGGCGCACCGACCCGTCGAGGCCGTATACACCCGTCGACATCCGTCGGCACCGCCCGGGGCGTCGGCGCCCCTACCCCAGGAGCGCGCGCACGGACTCCGGGTCGGCGTACCAGTCGATCGCGCTGCCGGTGTTGTGCGCCGGGAACGCACCCGGTCCGAGCCCGGCGAGCGCCCGCCACGTGTCGCCCCAGAGGGCGTCGAGGCCGGTGAGGATCTCGGCGCGGTTGTCCTCCGACGTCCGCCCGACCCGCGTCATGGTCACGCGGCGGAGGTGGTGCACGTACGCCTGCTCGGTCACGACGCACCGCCAGCCGGCCCGGCGGGCCCGGAGCGCCCAGTCGACGTCGGCGCCGTAGCCGTGCTGCGGGAACGCGGCCGTGTCCATCGGGCCCACCGCGACGACGGCCTTGACCGCGAACGCGATCGCGGTCCCGTCGCAGAAGGCCACGTCGCGCACGCTGTCGCGGGGCACGTACGCCTCGGCGTCGGCCGGGACGCGCGACGCTCGCTGGTGCAGCCAGAAGTCGTCGTAGCAGGCGGCCGCGATCGCCACGTCGCCCTCGACCGCGCCGACCAGGCCGCGCAGGAAGCCGCGCGAGAGCCGGGTGTCGTTGTTGAGCAGCACGACGACCTCGTCGCCCTCGGCCTGCGCCTGAGCGAACGCCCAGTTGGCCGTGCCGATCCAGCGGAGGTTCTCCCCCGTCCGCACGACCTCGACCCCGGCCGCCCAGCCGGGCAGCACGTAGTCCCCCTGGTTGTCGACGACCACGAGCCGCAGCCACGCGGGCAGCAGCGGGTCGTCGCGCAGCAGGTCCCGCAGGACCGCGTCGGTCAGCTCGGGTGACCCGTACGCCGGGACGGCCAGGAGAGTTCGACGCACGCGAGCAGGTTACGTGCTCCCGGGCGACGACGAGGCGACGAGCAGGCGGTCGAGCAGGGCGGCGAGCCGGCGCTGGTCGGCAGCACCGAGAGAGCCGGTGAGCCCCTCGAGGGAAGCGGTCACCGCCGCGTAGAGCCGGTCGGCCAGGTCGAGCCCCGCGGCGGTGAGGGAGACGTCCACGGCACGACCGTCGCCCGGGCTCGCGGTCCGCGCGAGCAGGTCCCGCCGTACGCCGCGGTCGACCTGGCCCGTCACCGTCGACCTCTCCAGGCCGAGGTGGTCGGCCAGCGTCGACACCCGGACGCGGTCCCGGTCGCGGAGGATCGCCAGCACCCGGAGCTGGGTCAGCGAGAGGTCGTGCTCGGCGCACAGCCGGTTGAGCAGGGCCATCACCAGGAAGGTCGTCTGGGCCAGTGCGCTGACCAACGGGTCCTCTCGCTCGGACAGACGGCCGAGCCGAAGCTCCGGATCTGGGGGCACGACCTGACCCTACACCTTGCGTTAGGTGGGTTTACGAACTAGTTTGATTCGTAGATCCAACCAACTGCTTCGTGCTTCCGGGCGCGGACGAGGAGTGATGACGATGCACGCAGCCGTGGTCTCCCGCTACGACGAGGCACCCCGGTGCGCCGAGGTCGACGAACCCGAGGCGTCGGGTCCCCACCAGGTGGTCGTCGAGGTCCTGGCGTCCGCCCTCAGCCGCCGGGTGCTCTCCCAGGCCGACGGCTCGCACTACACGAGCGACGGCGTCCTGCCGATGGTGCCGGGGGTCGACGGCGTGGGTCGCTCCCCCGACGGCACGCTCCGCTACTTCGTGCTCCCCGGCACCGGCCTGGGCGCCATGGCCGAGCGCACCGTGATCGACCTGAGGCGCAGCGTGGAGCTGCCCGCCGACGCGGACCCCGTCCTCGTGGCCGCGGCCATGAACCCCGCCATGTCGTCGTGGGTCGCGCTGCGGCGACGGACGTCGTTCGCGGCGGGTCAGAAGGTCCTCGTGCTGGGGGCGACGGGCAGCGCCGGGCGGATCGCCGTGCAGATCGCGAGCGGCCTGGGCGCGTCGTCGGTGGTCGCCGTCGGGCGTGACGCGGACAAGCTGGACCGCCTGACCGTGCAGGGCGCGGACGTCGTGGTCGACCTCTCGCTCCCCACGGCGGCGACCGCGCTCGCCGTCGCGGGGTCGGACGTCGACGTGGTGCTCGACTACCTCTGGGGCGCTCCGGCGGCCGACGCGCTGCGCGCGATCGTCCCAGCTCGGGCCGACGACGACCAGGCGCTGACCTGGGTCCAGATCGGTTCCGTCGCCGGGGCCGACTCCCCCGTGCCGTCGGCGGCGCTGCGCGCCACGAACCTCGCGATCGTCGGTTCCGGGCAGGGCTCGGTGTCGACGCGCGCGATCGTCGCCGAGCTGCACACCCTCGTCGGCGAGGTGCTCGGCGGCCGCCTCGCCGTCGAGCCCCGACCCGTGCCGCTCAGCCAGGTCGACCGCGCCTGGGCCGCGTTCCCGACGACCTCCGAGCGCCTGGTGATCGTGCCCTGAAGGCCGTCCGTCGGACATCGGCGCGGATCCGACCGGGCAGTCGCGGTCGGATCCGCACCGATCCCGACCGGGGCCCACTAGGTTCCTGCCTCGTGGGCTTCACCAAGGCGCAGCTGGCGACGTACGCGGACGCGAGCGTCCCCGACCTGGTCGGTCGGGACCCGCGGCTCGTCTTCGTCGGGATCAACCCGGGCCTGTGGACCGCCGCCGTGCAGACCCACTTCGCGCGTCCGGGCAACCGCTTCTACCCCGCGCTGCAGCTCGCCGGGATCATCGACCGGACGATCGACCCCGCGACGGGGCTGACCGACGACGACCGCGTCTACTGGCTCGCCCGGGGCCTCGCCAACACCAACCTGGTCAACCGCGCGACCGCCCGCGCCGACGAGCTCCACCCCGACGAGCTCCGCGCGGGGCGGGCCCGGCTGGAGGCCTTCGTGGAACGGCACCGGCCGCGGGTCGTCGCGGTCGCGGGGATCACCGCCTACCGCACCGCGTTCGCCGAACCGAAGGCGAGCACGGGCGAGCAGGCGCACGGGATCGGCCCCGAGGGCGCGCGGGCCCGGCTGTGGGTCGTGCCCAACCCGAGCGGGCTCAACGCCCACGACACGGTCGCCAGCCTGGCCGCCGCGTACGCAGAACCGGCCCGCGCCGCCGGCCTGCTGCCCGACGCCCAGCTCCGGGCCCGCGCTCCCGCGCCACCCGGTCGCGACCTCTCGACCGTCGAGCGCACACCGGGCGATTAGGGGCGTGTGCTCGAATGGCAGGCATGCCCAGCCGCACCGATCCCTGCGCCAGGTGACGCGCGTGCCCTCGACGCCCGCCGCGTACCCCGTCAGCGAGCACGTCCTCGACAACGGCCTCCGGGTCCTGCTGAGCCCCGACCACGGAGCACCCGTCGTAGCGGTGAACCTCTGGTACGACGTCGGCTCGCGCGACGAGGAACCGGGCCGGACCGGCTTCGCCCACCTCTTCGAGCACGTGATGTTCCAGGGCTCCGCGAACGTGGCCTCCGGCGCCCACATCGGCCTGCTGCAGGCGGCCGGCGCCTCGGTGAACGCGACGACCTGGTTCGACCGCACCAACTACTTCGAGACGCTGCCCGTCGGCGGCCTCGACCTCGCGCTCTGGCTCGAGGCCGACCGGATGGGGAGCCTGCTCGACGCGCTCACCGCCGAGAACCTGAACACCCAGCGCGAGGTGGTCAAGGAGGAGAAGCGCCAGCGCTACGACAACGTCCCGTACGGCGACGTCATGCAGCGTCTCAACAGCCTCACCTTCCCGCCGGAGCACCCGTACGGCCACACCACGATCGGCTCGATGGCCGACCTGGACGCAGCCAGCCTCGAGGACGCGCACAACTTCTTCCGGCGCCACTACCTGCCGAACAACGCCGTCCTGTCCGTCGTCGGCGACGTCAGCGAGGACGACGCGCTGCGCCGCGTGGAGCGCTACTTCGGCGGCCTGGCCGCCGGCGAGCTCCCTGCGCACCCGCAGACCGGCGTGCTCCCCCCGCTCGACGGCACGGCCCGCGAGGAGACCTCCGCCGACGTGCCCGCCGAGGCCGTCTACCTCGCCTGGCGGCTGCCGGCCCGGGGCACACGGGCGTTCGACGCGCTCGACCTGTTCTTCAGCGTGCTCGGGCACGGCCAGACCTCGCGCCTGCACCGCGCGCTGGTCCGCGAGGCCGAGGTCGCCGAGAGCTCGGGCGCGGCCAGCACCGGCCTCATCGGCGGCAACTCCTTCGGCTACGCGTACGCCCGGGCCCGCGGCGGCCAGGACCTCGCCGAGGTCGAGGACGCCCTCGTCACCCAGATCGACCGCCTGGCGGCGGAGGGCCCGACCGACGTCGAGCTGCGCCGTGCGAAGGCGCAGTACGAGCGCCACTGGCTGCACGAGCTCTCCCGCGTCGACAGCCGCGCCGACGCGCTGTCGGAGTACGCGACCCTCGAGCACGACCCCGGCCTCGTCAACACCCGCATGGCCGAGGTCGACGCCGTCGAGCCGGACGACGTCGCGGCCGCGGTCGGCGAGTGGTTCAGCAGCGACCGCCGCGCGACCCTCCTCTACCGGAAGGCCTCCGCATGAGCACGCCCCTCTCCTGGCAGGCCGACCCGCAGCCCGCGGTCGCCGCCCCCGGCAGCTGGTCGTTCCCGGAGCCGGCGCTCAGCACGCTCGGCAACGGCATCGAGCTGGTCTGCTTCGACCTGCCCGGCCAGCACGTCGTCTCCGCCCACCTGGTCCTCGACACCCCGCTGAACGGCGAGGACCGCGACCTCGAGGGCGTCACGACGATCGCTGCCCGCACCCTCGACGAGGGCACGCGGACCCACCCGGGCGAGGAGTTCGCCGAGCTGCTCGAGACCGAGGGCGCCGGCTTCGGCATCGAGGTCTCGCTCTCGGGCTTCCAGGCCGTCCTCGACGTCCCCGCCTCGCGCCTCGAGCGGGCGTTCGAGCTGTTCGCCGAGGCGATCACCCAGCCGCAGATCTCCGACGCCGACGTCGACCGGCACGTCCAGATCCGGCTCGCCCAGATCGAGCAGGCGTACGCGAACTCGGCCCAGCTCGCGTCCATGGCCTTCCGCGAGTCGGTCTTCGACCCGGCCAGCCGCGCGTCGAGGATGAGCGGCGGCGAGGCGGCCAGCGTGGCGCGCGTCGACGGTGCGGCGGCCCGCCGCCACCACGCCGAGCAGGTCGGCCCGGCCGGCGCGAGCCTCGTGCTCGCCGGCGACTTCGGCGGCGTCGACCCGCACGCCCTGGCCGAGCGCTGGTTCGGCGGCTGGTCCAACGACGCCCAGGTCCGGACGCCGCACGAGCAGACGTCCCCGGGACCCCGGCGGCACGTGGTGCTCGACCGGCCCGGCGCCGTGCAGGCCGACGTGCGCTTCGGCGGCTTCGGGATCGACCGCACCGACCCGCGCTGGCCGGACGCGAGCGTGGCCACGTACGCGATGGGTGGAGCGTTCCTGTCCCGGCTCAACGCCGTCCTCCGCGAGGAGAAGGGCTACACGTACGGCGTGCGCATGTCGCTCACCCCGCTGCGCGCGGGCGGCAGCTTCGCCATCGGCGGTTCGTTCCGCACCGACGTGGTCGCCGACGCCGTACGCCTCGCCGGCGAGCTCGCGGACGTGGCGGACCGCCCGTTCACGGCGGCCGAGGTCGTCGACGCCGTGACCTACTCGACCGGCATCTCCCCGCTGCGCTACGCGACCGCCGACGGTGTTGCCGACCAGGCCGCGGTCAACCGGCTCGTGGGGTTGGGCGACGACTACGTGACCCGGAACCTCGCCCAGCTGCGCGAGGTCACGCCGGAGTCGGCGACGCAGGCGTACAGCTCGCTGGTCGACGTCGACGCCCTCACCCTGGTCGTCGTCGGCGACGCCGCCGTCATCGCCGACCCGCTGCGCGAGCTCGGGTTCACCGACCTCGAGGTCGTGCACCCCGAGGCCTGACCTCGAGCGCACCGCACTCTCGTCCTGCCGGCCTCCAGGCCTAGAGGACGGAGTGGGTCACCGTCCCCCGGTAGGTGCCGGGGGCCATCCCCGGCGGGACGACCACGGTCAGGACGGGGGTCCAGCTGGCGCTGTTGTCGCCGAGGACGTCGGTCGCCGTGACCACCGCCGTCGGCTCGCGCAGGTTCCGGCCCGCGGACGTCGTCACCGTGACCGTGCCCTCGGTGTCCACCTCCCCGGGCTCGTAGCGGAACTGGCTGGCCGGCAGGCTGCTCTCCCCGCGACCGGTGAAGTCGGTCGCCACCACGTCGGCCACCCAGCCCGAGCCCGCGGGCGCGTTCCGCCGGTCGCGGACGGTGACCTGGCCGAGCCGGCCGCTGACCATGGTCTGGCCCCCGTCGGTCGTGATCGTCGTGAGGCTCACCTGATCGTCCTCGACGGCGATCTGCAGGGCGCCGCCCGGCACGGTGACGACGACGTCGCTGGTGGCGGTGGGGTCCGCGCTGGCCGGCGTCCCGACGAGGCAGAGCGCCACCGCGACCGCCAGGCCGGGCAGCACCGCCCGGGGGCTGACCGCCCTCATGTCGTACCGCGACGGCGGCGTCTGGCCAGGAGCAGCAGTCCGACGACGACGGCCAGGACGACGACCCCGACGATCAGGGCCAGCCGCTCGCCGGCGGTGAGCCCAGCGGCGACAGGGACCGGCGCAGCCGCCGTGTTCGCGACGGCAGGGAACGTGATGGTCGCCTTGGCGCTGCGCTGGTCGGTCCCGCTGGCGACGGTGACCTTGGCCGACCAGGGGCCCTCGGGCAGCCGAGGATCGAGCGGGATCACCACGTCCCGTGTGCCGCCGATGGCCAGCGTCGTCTTCGCGGGAACGGTGAACGGTCCCGCCGAGAGTCCTCCCGGGCCGTCCTTCAGGCTGAGGGAGCCGCGCAGGTCGAGCGCGCGCTCGCCGGTGTTGCGGACGGTCACGTGGATCTCCGGGATGCCGGCCTGCGTCCGGGCCGCCGTCAGCGACGCGATGTCGAAGTCGGTCTTCGGGGCGCCGCCCGGCCCGACCGACAGGTAGATGCGGATGCCGACGCGACTGACCTGAGCCACCCCTCCGGGCGTGGCCGGAGGGACCTGCACGGACGCCCACACCACGGCGTACCGCTCACCCCGGACCGCGTCGTCCGGGACGCGGATGGCCACCTGCGCCATCGAGACCTGCCCGGGCGCCAGGTCGTCGCGGTCGAGGGTGACCGAGGTCCAGCTCGAGAGGTCGTTGCCGGTCCGCCCCTCCGCCCCGACGAAGCCGTCGTCCGTGACGGTCGCGGCGGCGGCGTAGGCCTCCACCTCCGCCCGGTCGCCGGTGCCGTTGCTGACCTCCACCCGGCGTTCGATCACCGAACCGGGTTTGACGTGGTCGACGATGTACGACCGGGCCCGCGGGTTGTCGGCCTCCGCGGTCGGGACGTCGACCAGACGGATGCCGAGCCCCGGCTCGGCCGGGACCGCGGTGGCGACCCCGGGGCTGCCGGCGAGAAGAAGTCCCACGATCACCGCGATCGCGAGCCCGATGAGCCGGCGCACCCCGAGGTCCCCGACCTGCTCAGGCGACCGACGTGGTGACCGTGCCGGTGTAGGTGCCGGCCAGCGCGTTGCTCGGCAGCGCGACCGTGAGCGTCGGGGTCCAGCTGGCGGTGTTGGTGCCGACGACCCCGGTCGAGCTCATCACCGCGACCGGCGTGCTCGTCAGGGTCGCGGTGAGCACCGGCAGCACGACGGCGATGCCGGTGTTGGACGCCAGACCGGGCACGTAGGTCACCGAGCTCGACGGGGTGTCGCCGGCCGTGGTGGTGAACGTGGTCGAGCTGGCCGACGCGGTCCAGCCGACCAGACCGCCGCGCAGGTCCGCGACGCTGACGGTGCCGAGAGAGCCGGAGACGCTGCTGCTGCCCGCGAAGGCGCTCGGGATGGTCGCGGTCGGCGCCACGGTGAGGTTCAGCGCACCGCCGTTCAGCACGAACGTGGTCGTGGTCGTGCCGGTGGTCGCGGCCGAGGCCGGCAGGGCTGTCGCCAGCGTCGCGGTGGCGACAACGGCGGAGGCGAGCAGGAGGCTGGTGCGGCGCATAGATCGACGTCCTTCGAGGGTGGCGCAGGTGGAGCCCTGCGACGACAGATGGTTGCTTCGCCCCGTCGAAGGTCCCGGAACGGCCACCGCTCTCGCGCGTGCCGCTTCGGTACGGAGAACATATTAATGACAGAGAAGGCCGGTCCGCTGCTCGATCGCACAATCAGGTCGACACGAGGTACGACGGCCGGCTCGACCGGTGCTGATCCCTAGGGTGTGGGTGTGACCGCCCTCCGACCGGTGCGTGACGCCTACTCGGCCAAGGCGGAGCAGTACATCGCCCTCGTCGACGCGGGTTGGCCCGACGACGACGGCGACACCGCGCTGGTCCTGCGCCACCTGACAGGGCTTGACGGACCCGTGCTCGACCTCGGTTGCGGCCCCGGCCACTGGACCGCCCGCCTGCAGGCCGAGGGGGTCGACGTCACCGGCATCGACCTCGTCCCGGAGTTCGTGACCCACGCGCGGACGACCCGACCCGGCTGCGACTTCCGGCTGGGTTCGATGACCGACCTGGACGTCGGCGACCGGTCCGTCGCCGGCGTCCTGTCCTGGTACTCGACCATCCACGTGACGCCGCACCAGCTGCACGACGTCCTGGCCGAGCTGCGCCGCGTCCTCGTACCCACGGGCGTGCTGGTCCTCGGGTTCTTCGACAGCGAGGACGACGTGGCCGCGTTCGACCACCAGGTGGTGACGGCCTACCGGTGGCCGGTCGACGCGCTCGCCGAGCGACTCGAGGCCGCCGGGTTCGTCGAGCTGGAGCGCCGGCAGCACCAGGTCGCGGCCCGACCGGACCGGAGGTACGCCGCCCTCGTCGCACGCGCAGCAGGCTGAGGTCGCAGCTCCGGCACCGGGGCCTGATGGGTTGTGTCAGCCCCTGCTCGGCGCCGCTTCTTGTCGGTGGCCTAGGCAGGATCGATGAACCCGTGCCCGGCGAGCTTCAGAGGAACACGCGCCGCGACAGCGCGAGGCCGGAAGGTCATCGCGCTGCGATGATGCCGCCATGCTCTCGACGGAGTACGGGGACCGGCGCTGCCGGTCAGGACGCAGCAACCGAAGGGTCCTGATCGCGCTGAGCGTCGTCCCCTTGCTCTTCTCGTGGATCGGCTGCTCAGCGCCTGACGCTCCGACACCCGGCCCGTCGTCGCCCTCGCGGCAGCCGACATCTGCTGTCACCCCCGGCGACGCGAGCGCGACGCCCTCGGCCGCCCAGTCGTCCTCGCCGTCGCCGCAGGCCGTCCAGCCCGTCGATACCGGTCCGCGCCGGCACGCTCGCGGGACTGCGGCCAGGACGGCGAGCGGTTACGACTACGTGGTCGTCAGCGACGACACCATGTCGGGCATCGCCGAGCGCTTCCGCGTCTGTGTCCGCGACATCGCGCGGGCGAACGACGACAACCTCGACGTCTTCGTCGACGAGAGCCTGACCATCAAGCGGACGACCGACATCGACGTCGGTTCCGCTGAGTGCAAGGAGTCGAGCGTCTAGCGGCAGCCGATCGCCGGGCTCTGCTGAGCCGGCGATCGACCAAGACCCTCGGCCTCAGAACTCGGCTGAGCCCGGCGAACCCGGTCGGCCGTCGGCCGACCGGGTTCGTCCGGACTACCGGCCGAGGGCCCGCTGGGCCTTGACGAGGTCGTCCTGCATCTCGTTGATCTTGCTCTGGTACTCACCCAGGTTGCCGGCCGTGAGCGCCTTCTGGGCGTCGGCGTAGGCCGTCGACGCGTCGTCGAGCGCGGCGACCGCCGCCGGGTTGTCGGTCTCGCCCGACGGGGTGCCGTCCCCCTCGCCCTCCGGGGTGGTCGCCCCGGCGTTGCCCTTGAACACCTGGTCCAGCGCGTCCTGCAGCGAGGTGCCGAAGCCGACCGACTGGCCGAAGCGCACCGCCACGAAGCGCAGCACCGGGTAGGAGCCCGACGAGGCCGGGCGCTGGGCGTAGACCGGCATCGCGTACAGCAGGCCGCCGCCGAGGGGCAGGGTGAGCAGGTTGCCGAACGAGGCCTGCGAGCTGCCCTGCGCTGTGAAGTTCCGTAGCGCCGCGCTGACCGTCTCGTTGGTCGTGATCGCGTTGAACGACTGCCCGGGACCGTCGATCTGCGTCGTGTCCGACATCTGCAGGATGCGGATCCGCCCGTAGTCGGGGCTCGCCGCGTCGGCGTTCACGGCCATGTACGCGGCCAGGTTCGACCGCCCGTTGGGCACGTACGCGGTGGTGAGCGAGAAGACCGCGTTCGGGTCGCCCGGCCACTTCACCGAGAGGTAGAAGGGCTGCTCGACCGCGCTCGTGGACGCCGCGTTGACCGGGTCGCGCGGGATCTCCCACAGGCTCGACTGCCGGTACCAGGTGCCGGGGTCGGTCTGGTGGTAGCGGGCCAGGATCTGGCGCTGCACCTTGAAGTAGTCCTGCGGGTAGCGCAGGTGCGCGAGCAGGTCGGCCGGGATCGCGCTCTTCGGCTGGATGACGCTGCCGAAGACCTTGCGCCAGGTCTGCAGGACCGGGTCGGACTCGTCCCAGGCGTAGAGCTTGACGGTGCCGTCGTACGCGTCGACGACCGCCTTGACCGAGTTGCGCATGTAGTTGATGTCGTTGCCCGGCTGGGCCACGACCTGCGTGCCGGGCGTCGTGGTCTGGCTGTCCGAGGTCGCGGCGTTGAGGTTGATGCGCTCGCTGTTGGGATAGCTGTTCGACGTCGTGTAGCCGTCGACGACCCAGACGATCCGGCCCTGCACGACGGCCGGGTAGGCGTCGCGGTCGACGGTCATCCACGGGGCCGCCTGCTGCACCCGCTGGAGCGGCGTGCGGTCGTAGATGATCTTCGACGCGCTGTTCACCCGGTCGGACAGCAGGATGTTGATGTCGGCGAACTTCGCGGCGTAGAGCAGCTTGTGCCACAGGCTGCCGATCGAGACGCCGCCCTTGCCGGTGTAGGTGTAGTTCGGCCCGCCCGGCGTGTCCAGCTCGATCGGCGCGGCGCCCGGCTCGGCACCGACGATGGAGTACTCGTCGGGGCTCTGGCCCTGCAGCTCGCCGAAGTAGACGCGCGGCTCGTGCTCGGCGATCTGGCCGGTCGGCGGGATCCCCTCGGTGATCCACTGCGGCTCGCCGTTGGCCTGCGCCCGGTTGCCGTACGCGGAGACGAGGCCGAGCCCGTGGGTGTAGACGGTCTTGAGGTTGTTCCAGTTCTGGCCCTCGACGCCGTCGAGGTTCATCTCGCGCACGGCGACGACGGCGTCGGTCTCCTGGCCGTCGATCGTGTAGCGGTCGACGTCGAGATTCTTCGGGAACTGGTAGTAGCCGCGGACCTGCTGCAGCTGCTCGTACGCCGGCGAGACGACGCTCGGGTCGATCAGGCGGATGCCGGGCAGCGCCTCGGCGTCGGACCTCAGCTGGCCGGCGGTCGCCGTCGTGGTCGCGGAGTAGTCCGTGACCTCGGTGTTCGCGACGCCGTACGCCGCCCGCGTCGCGTCGATGTTCTGCTGGATGTACGTGCGCTCGCGCAGCTCCTCGCTGGGTCGCACGGAGAAGTACTGGACCGCGCCGGGGTAGACGTAGCCGAGCACGATCGCGGACAGGATCAGCAGGACCAGGCCCGCCGTGGGGACGACCCAGCGCTGCAGCAGCGCGTTGCCCAGGAACAGCAGCGCCACGATGCCGGCGGCGATCGCGAGGATCAGCTTGGCGTTCGCGGTCGCGTGGTCGGAGGTGTACGAGATGCCGGTGAACAGCTGGGAGGTCTTGGTGATCTCCAGCCCGTACTGGTCGAACCAGTAGCTGGCGCCGCGGACCAGCAGGGTCAGCCCGACGAGGATCGAGAGGTGCGCCTGCGCGGGGGTCGTGCCACCGCGGCGCGGGCCGCTGAAGCGCACCGCACCCATCACGTAGTGCATGACCGCCGCGGCGATGACGCTCACGGTCAGCGCGGCGAAGCCGAACGACAGGACGAATCGCCACCACGGGTAGGAGAAGACGAAGAACGAGACGTCCATGCCGTACTGCGGATCGGTGACGCCGAACGCGGTCCGCTTGCTCCAGGCGAGGAAGGTCAGCGTCTGCCCGCTCGCCGCGGCGCCGGCGAACAGCCCGACGACGACACCGATGCCGATCATGACCCAGATGAAGCGGGTCTCCACGATCTCGCGGTAGCGCTCGAGCAGCGGGCTCGTCGGGCCCTGCGGGCGGAACCGCGGGCGGAGCCGGTAGGCGATGGCCGCGTTGGCGGCGACGAGGCCGGCCATGACGAGGCCGAAGACCAGGAACAGCCCGACCCGGGTGAGCAGCACCGTGCTGAAGACGGAGCCGAAGTCGAACGAGCGGTACCAGAGCCGCGCCGTCCAGACGTTCGTGAAGAGGGCGAAGGCCACCACGAGGACCGCGACGACGACCAACGTGGGCAGGATCGCGCTTCGTCGTCGGCCGCCCTGGACCCGCACGCTACTCAACCGTTCTTCTCCTCGTCACCGCCGTACCCGGACCGTCCACCGCCGGTCCTGGGCTCGCTGAGGAGCGCACGACCCGTACGGGTCAGCCAAGGGTATGCGCCAAGGCTGTGGCCAGCCCCGGCACGAGGTCGGTGCCCGCCAGGAGCTCCTCCGGCTGCGTCCGCAGGCGGGCGACGCCGTGCTGCGCGCCGCTGCGGTCCACCGCGACGACGACCCGGATCTCCTGGGCCGCCGGGTGGGCGGCCACCAGGGCGGCCGCCTCGGCCGGGTCGTCGGGGAGGTCGACCTCGACCGACGACGGCAGGAACGTGCGGACGGTGGCCACGGCGGAGCCGAAGACCTCGTCGGGCCACTCGATGCCGGCGAGGTCGCCGAGCAGGTCGTCCGTGGGCACGAACGTGTCCTGCTCGATCGCGGTCAGCGCCCCGGGCGCACCACCGTCGGCCGAGGTGCGCAGCTTCAGCGCCTCCGCCAGACCCGGCTCGGCGGCCACGAGCGCATCGGTCTCGACGAGCGCGAACAGCCGTGCCGGCGCGTCCCAGCCCGCCTCGCCCACGTGGTGCTCGAGCTCGACGAGGGCGGCCAGCAGCGCCTCGCGGCGGTCCTGCTCCCCCACGACCGCGGACGGTCCGGAGGGGGTCGTCGGTGTGGTCACGAGGCGGCTCCTAGCACGTGGGCAGCTGCTGGCTGGGCGCGCCCGAGCCGAGCGCGCGGACCGACTCGATGGCGTCGGTCAGGGTCGCGACCCGGACGAGCCGCATCGAGGTCCGGACGCCGGCGAGGTCGGCGCAGTTGGGCGCGGGCACCAGGAACGTGGTCGCCCCGGCCTGCTCGGCTCCAGCGATCTTCTCCTGGATGCCGCCGATGCCGCCGACCGTCCCGCTGGGGTCGATCGTGCCGGTCCCGGCGACGTGCTGGCCGGCGAGGAGCTCGCCCGGGGTCAGCTTGTCGTAGATGGCCAGCGCGAAGACCAGCCCGGCGCTGGGCCCGCCGATCCGCTGGCCGAGGTCGTAGGAGATGCGCGGGCCGTAGGAGTAGCCGGTCCCGATCGTGATGCCGATCTGGACCCCGCCGCCGGCGGCCTGCGCCTTCGGCTCGACGCTGACCTCGGTCCGCACCTTGTCGCGCAGCACCACGAACTCGAGCGGGACGTCCGCCTCGGCCCGCCGCACGGCCGCCTGGACGGACTCCAGGGTCGAGGTGGTGGTCCCGCCGACGGAGACGACGAGGTCGCCGGGCCGGAGCCGGTTCTGGGCGGGGCTGCCGATCGTCACCGACGTGACCGCGGGCAGCAGGTCCACACGTTCGCCGTCGGCCCGCAGGGCCGCGACCACCGCGTCGTCCTGCGCGTCCACCATCATCTCGGCGTCGTCGCTTTCGACGTCCTCCACCGACTTGCCGGGCGGGTAGATCGCCTCCCGCGGCAGCGCGTCGTGGTGGGGCCGCCAGTAGGCGACGAGCGCCTGCGGCAGGCTCAGCCGGGAGTCCGCCGTGGTCGTCGAGACCACGGTCAGGTCGAGCTGGCCCGACGTCGGGTAGGTCGGCGTGCCCGAGATCGTGATGATCGGCTCGGAGCCCGCCGCCAGCACGTCGCGGGCCTGGCCCGGCGACCACGTCACGTACGGCACGGGCACCACGGCGACCAGGACCGCGAGCACCACGAAGACACCCGCGGACACGAAGGCCGTCACGGTCTGGCGGGTGATCGAGCTGGAGCTCATGCGCCGGGCTCGTCGCCCAGGCCGACCCACTCCGACGTGCCGTCGACGAGGGCCTGCTCCTTCCAGATCGGCACCTGCTCCTTGAGCGTGTCGATCAGGTGGCGGCACGCCTCCAGGGCCGCCTGCCGGTGGGCCGCGCCGACCGCCACGACCACGGCGAGGTCGCCGACCTCGAGGTGGCCCGTGCGGTGCGCGACCGCGATCGCCGTGACGTCGTACGCCGCCGCCGTCTGCTCCGCACAGGTCCGGAGCGCGGCCGTGGCGGTCGGGTGCGCGGTGTAGTCGAGGCTCGTGACCGCGTCGCCGTGGTCGTGGTCGCGGACGACGCCGACGAAGAGGGCGATGCCGCCGACGCTCGGGTCGCGGACCTGGGCCAGCATCGCGTCGACGCTGAGGGGATCGCTGCTGGTGCTGGCCTCACGCACCACCTCGTGCGGACCGGCCATGCCTGCGACCTTAGCCGAGAGCCCAGGGCCCGCGCGTACCGTGGAGGGTCACGGCAGCGCAGCCGCCGGCAGGGCCCGAACCACACCAGGCGACACCAGGAGACCCCATGACGCAGGACCGGGACGAGCGTCCGGACGACGAGCAGGGCGAGCCCCCGGCGACCCAGCCGGGTGCGGGCGCCGGCGGTTCCGGGTCGGGCTCCGGCTCGGGCGCGGGTTCGGGCGGCTACCGCCTCGGCGGGTCGGGCTCCGGCTCGCCCGGGAGCGGGTCGGGCGGTGGCGCGGGCTTCGGCGGCGGGGCCGGCTTCGGCGGGCTCGGCGGCGGCGCGGCCCCCTCCGGCGGCGGTGACCCCACCAACCCGCTCGAGGCCCTCTTCGCCTCGCTGGCCAGCGGCGACACCAACGCTCTCGCCGCCCAGCTGCAGAGCGCCTTCTCCATGCTCGGGGGCGCGGGCGGCGGCATGTTCGGCGCCGGCTCGGACTCGGCCTCCGGGGTCAACTGGGAGGTCACCAAGGACACGGCGCGCAAGAGCGCGGCCGCGCTCGGCCCCGACCCGACCCCCTCTCAGGCCCAGGTCCGGGCGATCGCCGACGCGGTGGCCATCGCCGAGGTCTGGCTCGACGCGGCGACGGACTTCCCGCGCGTCGAGGGGCAGCCGGCGGCCTGGAGCCGCGCCGAGTGGATCGAGCGGACGATGCCGACGTGGCGCCGCCTGGTCGAGCCGGTCGCGAGCCACATCGCCGACGCCATGGCGGGCGCGCTCACCACGGAGGGCGGCGACGAGGCCGGCATCCCGGGGATGGCCGGCATGGCCGAGATGCTCCGGCCGATGCTGCGCAGCTCCGGCGCCAGCATGTTCGGCCTCCAGCTGGGCCAGGGCCTGGGACAGCTGTCCGGCGAGGTCGTCAGCACGACCGACATCGGCCTGCCGCTGACCGACGTCCCCCAGGTCGCGCTGCTCCCCACGAACGTCGCCGCCTTCGGCGAGGGCCTCGAGCAGTCGGCCACGGACGTCACCCTCTACCTCACCCTGCGGGAGTGCGCCCGGCAGCGCCTCTTCGCCTCGGCCTCGTGGCTGCGCTCCCAGCTGCTCGTGCTGGTGGAGCAGTACGCCGCCGGCATCACCATCGACACCTCCGCCCTCGAGGAGGCCGTGTCCGGCATGGACCCCTCCAACATGGAGGAGATCGGCGCCAAGCTCGAGGGCGGCCTGTTCGAGCCGCAGAAGACCCCCGAGCAGCTGGCCACGCTCCAGCGCCTCGAGACGATGCTGGCGCTGGTCGAGGGCTGGGTCGACGACGTCGTGACCGAGGCCACCGCGCGCTGGATGCCGGCCGCGGTCCCGCTGGCGGAGACCGTACGACGCCGTCGGGCGACCGGCGGTCCGGCGGAGGCCACCTTCGCGACGCTGGTGGGGCTCGAGCTGCGCCCGCGGCGGCTGCGTGACGCGGCCAACCTCTGGGCGGCCGTCCGTGACGCCCGCGGGGCGGAGGGACGCGACGCGGTCTGGAGCCACCCCGACCTCGTGCCCACGTCCGCGGACCTGGACGACCCGCTCGGCTTCGCCCGCACCGACGACGCGGCGACCGAGAGCGCGGACGACGACTTCGACGCCGCCCTGGCCGAGCTGCTCGACGAGGCCGACAAGCCCGACGACGAGAAGCCCGACGACGGTCAGGACGCCGCGGGCACCTCGCGGTAGCCGTACGCGTCGCGGACGGTCGCCACGACGACCGCGACGTCGGCCGGCGGGTCCTCGCGCCACCAGGCCAGGGAGACCGGCACGGGCGGTGCGTCGCGGACGCGCCGGTAGACCACGCCCGGGTGCCGGTGCTGGTGCGTCGTCGCGGCCGAGGTCATGCCGACCGCCTGGCCGGCGACCACCGACGTGAGCAGGTCCTCGACCCCGTGCACCTCGCGGTAGGTGCGGGGACCGCCCTCCGCCGGCCAGAGGTGCTCGCCGGTCGTGCCCGTCCGTGGGTCCACCGCCAGCGTCCGGCCGGCGAAGTCGGCCAGCGCCACGGCCCGGCGTCGGGCGAGCGGGTCGGTCCGCGGCAGGACGGCGTAGCGGTCCTCGCTCCCCACCGGCTCGACCGCGAAGCGGGCATCGGTCAGCGGTCGCCGCAGCACGGCCACGTCGACCAGGCCCTCCGCCAGCCCGGCCGTGGGGCTGTTGGTGCCCAGGAACACGAGCTCGCGACCGGGGTGGGCCTCCGCCCAGCGCCGCTGCACCGGGGCCGTGTGCTCCCCCAGCGCGGACCACGCGTAGCCGACCCGGACCTCGCCCTCCGCCCGCCCGGCGACCCGCTCGAGCGCGGCGACCGCGCCGAGCGCCTGGCGGGCGTGCTCGAGCACCCGGAGCCCGGCGGCGGTGGTGGTCACCTGACGGCTGGTCCGACGGAGCACCCGGGTGCCGAGCGCGGACTCGAGGGCGGCCACCGCGCGCGACACCGACGCCTGCGAGGTGCCGAGCGCGATCGCCGCGTCGGTGAAGGACCCCTCCTCGACCACGGCGACCAGGGCTCGCAGCTGCCGCAGGTCGATGGCCATGCGCAAAGCGTATAGATCGCCGACGCGCCGTATTTCGTGCCCGTGGCACGCGGTCCGAGACTGCGTCGGTGACCTCGCTCGAGCCGGAGCTGATCGTCCCCGCGGCACCGGGCGGGGAACGTTCCGGGCTGCTCCGCGGCACGCTGACCATGACCGGCAGCGCTGCCTCCGCGCAGGTCGGTGCGGCTGTCGGTACCTTCGCGTACGCGGCCGTCGGGGTGCCCGGGGTGGTCGCCGTCCGCCAGCTCGTGGCGGCCGCCGTCCTGCTCCCGATCGCCCGGCCGCCCTTCCGCCGCTTCACCTGGGCGCAGTGGTGGCCCACCCTGCTGCTGGCCCTGGTCTTCGCGACCATGAACCTCAGCCTCTACTCGGCCTTCAGCCGGATCGACCTCGGCCTCGCCGCGACGCTCGAGTTCCTCGGGCCGCTCGCGGTCGCGCTGGTCGGCTCCCGGACCGTGACCGACCTGGTCTGCGCGGTGGTCGCCGGCGTCGGGGTGTACGTCCTCGTGCTGCCCGGGCCCGCGACGGACTGGCTCGGCGTGGGCCTCGCGCTGCTGGCGGCGGCCTGCTGGGCGGCGTACATCGTGCTCAACCGGCTGGTCGGGCGCCGCCTGCCCGGCCTGCAGGCCACGGCCGCGGCGACCACGCTGTCGGCGCTGGGCTACCTGCCCGTGGTGGTGCTCCTCGTCCTGCACGGCCGCCTCGTCGGGCTGCCGCTGCTCTACTGCGTCGCCGTCGGCCTGCTCTGCTCCGCCATCCCGTACGCGGCCGACCTCGTCTCGCTGCGCCGGATCTCGACGCGCTTCTTCGGGGTGTTCATGAGCGTCAACCCGGCGCTCGCCGCCGTCGTCGGCCTGGTGGTGCTGGGTCAGGTGCTCGAGGTCCACGCGTGGACGGGCATCGGCCTGGTGGTGCTGGCCAACGTCGTGGCCGTGGTCGTCGCCGGGACCCGGACGCGTCGTCCGCGGCCGGCCTGACCGAGAGGTCCGGACCTCAGGGGCGGACGCGCGCCGACAGCAGCGCGCGGGTCTCCTCCCAGCCCTCGAGGGCCGGGTCGAGCCGGTGGACACCGGCCGCACCGCGGAGCCGGTGCCACTGGGGGGTGACCTCGACCAGCGCGGGCGAGGGTGCGACGGCCCTCAGGGTCGACGTCGGGTCGAGATCGAGGTCGAGGTCCTCGAGCGGGAGCCAGGCCGCGACGGGCAGGCGGAAGCCCAGGGCGACACAACCCGGGCCGCCCCACTCGGGGGCGACGGCCACGTCGGCGCGGTGCAGCACCTTCAGCTGCTTGGCCAGCGCCAGCCCGGGGAGGTCGGGCGCGTCCGCCGGGACGAGGACGACCTCGTCGGCCTCCTCGGCGCAGGCGGCGAGCAGGTCACGCAGCCCCCGCTCCTCGAGGCGGAGGGAGCCGGGCCAGAGCAGCGCGTCCAGCGCGGCGGGGCCGACCAGACCGGAGCGCGCCCCGACCAGGTCGGCCGCCACCTCGTAGGTGTCGGCGAGGCAGGCGTGGGCGAACGCCGCGGGGTCCACGCCCGGAGGCGCCGCACCGGCCGCGTCGTACCGGGCCAGCACCAGGACCAGGCGACGACGTTCCGCGGCGTCCTCGGGAGCCGCGCTCACGCGTCGACCCCCTCGTCGCCGTCGAGGCCCGGGTCGGTCTCGAGCCGGGCCGCGGCGGCGTAGCCCTCCAGGTAGCCGCGGGCCCGCTCGGCGTCCGGATAGGCGGCGACCAGCGCGTGGAAGCGGGGGGTGTGGTTCGCCTCGACGAGGTGGACCAGCTCGTGCAGCAGGACGTAGTCGCGCACGTACGCCGGCATCGGACGCAGCCGGTCCGACAGCCGGATCGTTCCCTCGGCCGGGGTGCACGAGCCCCACCGGCGGCGCTGGTTGCCCACCCAGGTCACGCGGGTCGGGACGGGCGCGGACCCGAGCTGCGGGGCGAGGTGGCGGCGGCCGAGCTCGAGGGCCCGGGCCACGAGCGCGTCGTCGCCGACCGGGGCCCCGTCCCGGGCCTCGCGGGCGAGCAACCGCGCGACCAAGGCCTCGACGTGACGCCGTTCGTCGGCCCGCGACATCGTCGCCGGGACGAGGACGACGACGGTCTGCCCCTCGCGGTAGGCCGTGACCGTACGCCGCCGCCGCCGGCTGCGCCGCACCTCGACGACCGGCGTGCGCTCCCCCGTCGGTCCCGTCGCGTGCTCCACCGCTCCATCTTCACCCGCCCCGGAGCCGTCGTCGGACTCGCGCCGTCCCGGCCCGGGAAAAAAGTTCGGACGGACCACCGCACCGGTGGTTTCCACAGGTGAACAGCACGCCAACGGCCGGGGACGCCCCGGGGGCGGGGCCCCGTCCACCTTCTGGCCACACGTCGTCCACAGAGTTGTCCACAGGCAGTGGACAGAACACGCCGACCGCCGTTTGACGGGTGCTGCGCAGGACCCCTAGCGTTCCTCGGCACGAGGCCCTCGCCTCGTCGGGTCGCTCGCAGGGGAAGGCGGGCACGGTCCGGCGGCGAGGGCCTCGTGCTGTCCGCACCCGTCCCGGACGCCGGTCCCGGGCGGTCCTGAGCGGCGGCACGGCGTGGCGTGGCGGGTCTTCGCCCTGAGCCTGCCGCTACGCTGACCGGGTTCCGTCGGGCCTGCCGCAGGCTCAGCCCGGCATGATGACGAGAGTCGTCCACCGTCGAACGAGGAGAAGAGATGGCCGAGACCGAGACGTACAGCGGTGAGTTCTACTGCGTGAAGTGCAAGGAGAAGCGCGAGGCCACCGGCGACGTGCACGTGAACGACAAGGGCACGCGCATGGCGAAGGCCAAGTGCCCGGTGTGCGGGACGAACCTCAACCGCATCCTCGGCAAGGCCTGACCGACGCCCGACGTCCGCCGGCCCCACGGGTCGGCGGACGTCGTTCGTGTCCTGGGTCCGAGAGGCCTGTGGATAGCGGCTCCGGACCGTCGGCTGACCCCAGACTGGACGGGTGGACGGCACCGGGGACCTGAGTGTCCGTCTGGCGCCCCACGCGATGGTGCTGCGCCGCAGCGACAGCGAGCTGCAGATCGGCGTCGAGCCCTGCGTGGTCGTCCCCGCGTCGTACGACCGGGTGGTCCGCGACCTCGCCGTCGGCGCGCCACCGCACCACCTCGACGAGACCGCGGTCGAGCTCGGGCTCGGGCCGCAGGCCGTCCCCGACCTCCTCGTCGCCCTCGCCGACGCCCACCTCCTCCGACCGCCCGCCACGACCGCAGCCGTCCGCGTCGTGGGCGTGGGCCCGCTCGGCAGCCGTACGGCTCAGGAGCTCGTCAGCGCGGGCTTCTCCACCGTCTACCTGGCCGACCTCCCCGAGCACGTCAGGCCCGAGCCCGGGTCGTCGCGAGGGCGCCGCCAGCGCCGCCCCGACCCCGACCGCCCCGACCCGCTCGACCTCCTGGTGGCGTCCCTCGCCGACGACCGGACCGGCGTCCGCGTCCGGCGCACCCGCCACTTCGTCCACCCCGAGGGCGATGCCGTCGCGCTCACGGTCGTGGTCGCGGACGGCCCCGAGCCCGACCGGCTCGTCACCGACCTCCTGCGCGAGGTCGGCGCACCGCACCTCCTCGTCCGGTGCAGCGGGGATGAGGCCGTCGTCGGTCCGCTCGTGGTGCCCGGGACGACCTCGTGCGTGCGCTGCGCCGACCTGGCCCGGCGCGACGCCGACCCACGCTGGCCCTGGCTGCTCGAGCAGCTCACCCGCCTCCGGATGCGGCCCGCACCGACCCTGCTCGCCTGGGCGGCCGTCACCGCCGCCGTGCAGGCGCTGGCCTTCGTCGCCGGGGAGGGCGCGGAGACGCTCGGCCGCACGCTCGAGCTCGGCGCCGGCCAGCACACCCTGCGCCTGCGCCCCTGGCCCGTGCACCCCGAGTGCCCGTGCCGCTGGGGCGACGCCAGGTCCGCGCCGGACCCTGGCTGACGGTTGGTGCCGGAGAGAAGAATGGGGTCCATGCCCGACGACTCCCCCGCCGTGCCCGAGCGCGCCCGCGGGGCCCGGCGCCCCCGGCCGGGGCGGACCGACGCCCAGGCCGAGAAGGACGACGACCGCATCGCGCGGGGCGGGTTCCGGCGCAGCGCGCGGCTGGCCTCGCTCCCCCTCGGCTTCGCCGGACGCTCCGCCCTCGGGCTCGGGCGGCGGATCGGTGGTGCCCCCGCCGAGCAGGTGAGCGACCAGCTCCAGCAGAAGGCCGCCGAGCAGCTGTTCAAGGTGCTCGGCGAGCTCAAGGGCGGCGCGATGAAGGTGGGGCAGGCGCTGAGCCTGTTCGAGGCCGTCCTTCCCGACGACATCGCCGGCCCCTACCGGCAGCAGCTCGCCCGGCTGCAGGACTCCGCGCCGCCGATGCCGACCTCCCGCGTGCACGCCGTGCTGGCCCGCGAGCTGGGCCCGCAGTGGCGCGACAGCTTCAGCTCCTTCTCCGCCCAGCCCGCCGCGGCGGCCTCGATCGGCCAGGTCCATCGGGCCGTCTGGGCCGACGGCCGGCCCGTCGCGGTCAAGGTGCAGTACCCGGGCGCCGATGCCGCCCTGCGCTCCGACCTCCGCCAGATCGGCCGGATGTCGAAGGTCATGGCTCCCCTGGCCGGCGGCATGGACATCGGACCCCTGGTCGACGAGCTGACGGCCCGGGTGAGCGAGGAGCTCGACTACACCCTCGAGGCGGCCGCCCAGGCCCAGGCCGCCGAGGGGTTCGCCGGCGACGCCGAGTTCTTCGTGCCGGCGGTCCTGGCCTCGACCAGCAAGGTGATGGTCTCGGAGTGGGTCGAGGGCAAGTCGCTCAACTCCGCCTTCGAGATGCCGCAGGAGGACCGCAACCGGATCGGGCTCGCGTACGTCCGGTTCCTGTTCGCCGCCCCCGCGCGGGTCGGGCTTCTCCACGCCGACCCGCACCCCGGCAACTTCAAGGTGCTGCCCGACGGTCGGCTGGGCGTCATCGACTTCGGCCTCGTGGCCCGCTTCCCCGACGGCCTCCCGCCGGCGATGGGCCGGATCCTGCACGTCGCCGAGAACGCCGACGCGGCCCAGACCGCCGAGCAGCTGCGGGCCGAGGGCTTCATCGTGAGCGACGTCGACGCCCAGGACGTGCTCGACTACCTCGCCCCGTTCGTCGAGCCGGCTGCCGTGCCCGAGTTCGAGTTCACCCGCGACTGGATGCGCGAGCAGTTCGTCCGGGTCCGTGACATCCGCGCCAACAACGGGGTGGCGACCAAGATCAACCTGCCCCCGGAGTACCTGCTGATCCACCGGGTCTGGCTCGGCGGCCTCGCCGTGCTGGCCCAGCTGAACGCCCGCGCGCCGTTCAACGCCGTGCTCCGGGAGCTCCTGCCCGGCTACGCGGACTGACGCACGAGGGCGGCGGACCTCCCGTCCGCCGCCCTCACCTCCTGCCCCGGCTCACTCCTCGTCCGGCGACAGCACAGCACCGAGCCAGAGACGGACGACGTGGAAGAGCCGTACGCCCAGGTTCAGCCCGGAGTCCTCGCCCGGCACCCCGGCGCTCACGCCGCCACCTCGCCCCTGCGGGCGGGGACGGCGGGAGCGGCCGGCTCCACCGGGTTCTTGCGGGGCCGGCCCCGCGGCCGCTTGCGCGCGACCACGACACCGGCGATGAACAGCTCGCCACCCCAGACACCCCAGGGCTCCCGCCGGTCGAGCGCCCCGTCGAGGCACGCGGTCCGGATCGGGCAGTCCAGGCAGAGCGCCTTCGCCGTCTCCACGTCGGCGGGGGACTCGGCGAAGAACAGCTCCGGGTCGTTCAGCCGGCAGGGCAGCTCGGCGAACGTCACACCGCTGGGCGGGGTGACGAGTGCCGCGAGTCCGACTGCGAGGCTCATGTCGGCCTTCCTTGTTCACGGAGCGTGCTGCTCCAGGGGCCGGAAAGCACGAAGGCCGTGATTCCCGGTGTTCTGGGAGTCACGGCCTGGAGGCGGTCGGCGCTGTTACGCCGGCGGTCTGGAGGTCGGTGGTCCCGAACGGGTCGAGTGGTTGGTGGTGACGTACGTGCCGCCGGCAAAGGCGGTGCGTCCGTCCTGGGGCTGGTGCTCGGCGGCGGCGAAGGCCCGCTTCTCGGAGCCGGTCAGGTGACGCCACGCCATGGGGGCGGCGGCCGTCATCGGGCTCGTGAGGCGGGGCTGGGCGTCATCCGCACGCAGGCGCGCACCAGCGAGGGGGGCGCACGGGCGCGGCGACGCGACGAGCGCGGCCGGCATGTCGATGAGGATGGACACCTGGCGTTCCCCCTTCCCGGGGTGCGAGTGCTGCTGGTACGAGGCGATCTCGGTCAGGGGCGTGCGGGCACGTCCCTGGAGTTCGTGCATCACAGTAGGGCGCGGCCGCGTGGGGCCGCAACGGAATTAACGGGAGAGTTCCGAAGAACCTCGCCGCGCCCGCTCAGGAGGCGGCGCTCGCCCGCTCCTCGCCGGCCGCGAGGACCGACAGCACCTGCTCGCCGTACTTGTCGACCTTGAGCTTGCCGATGCCCTGCACCCGGAACAGGTCGAGGTCGCTGCGCGGCCGGGCCTCCGCGATGGCGACCAGCGTGGCGTCGGTGAAGACGCAGTACGCGGGCAGGCTCGCCGAGGCGGCTTCCTGACGGCGCCACTCCCGCAGCAGGTCGAGCGTGACCTCGTCGAAGGTCGACGGGCAGTCGGTGTGCCGGCCGAGCTTGCGCTCGGCGGCGTCGTTCAGCCCCTTGCCGCAGGAGCGGCAGTGCACGGACAGCACGGCCCCGCGCCCCCGGCCCTTGCGGGCGGCCGAGCTGGAGCCGACCCCGTTCGCTGCCGATCCCTTGTACGAGGCGGGGAGCACCGGGTCGAGGAACCGCGACGGCTTGCGCACGTTGCCGCCGCCGTTGCGGGTGCGCGACCAGGAGACGCGCAGCAGGCTCATGGCGCGGGTCATGCCGACGTAGAGCAGCCGCCGCTCCTCGGTGACCTCCTCCGGCGTCGTGGCCAGGACGAACGGCAGCGTCCCCTCGTGCACGCCGAGCAGCGCGACGCCCTCCCACTCCAGGCCCTTGGCCGAGTGCAGCGTCGACACGGTCACGCCCTGGGCGACGGGGACGTGCTGCGCCTCCGCCCGGCGGTCGAGCTCGGCCGACACCTCGGCGAGCGTGAGCGGCAGCCCGGCGGCGGTCCGGGCGGCGGCCAGGTCCTCGGCCACGCTGAGCAGGGCGGCGAGCGACTCCCACCGCTCGCGGACCGCGCCGGCGCTCTCCGGGGACTTCTCCGTCCAGCCGAGTGCGCCGAGCAGGGCCTTGAACTGGTCCAGGGCCGAGCCGCCCTCGCTCTCCGCGGCGCGGAGCTGCGTCCGCAGCGTCACGAGGGTCTGGCGCACCTCGGGCCGCTCGTAGAAGCGCTCCCCGCTGCGGACCAGGTAGGGGATGCCGCGCTCGGCCAGCGCCTGCTCCAACGGCGGCGACTGGGCGTTGATCCGGTAGAGGACGGCCAGGTCGCGGTACTCGACGCCCGCCGCGTGCTGGGCCTCGACCCACTCGGCGACGCCGGACGCCTCCGACGCCTCGTCCGACGACTCGACGAAGCTCACCTGCGGCCCGTCCGGGCGCTGGGCGACCAGCTTGAGCGACGAGGCGCCCGCGACCGACATCACCGCGTTGGCACAGCCGACGACCTGAGGGGTGGAGCGGTAGTCACGGACCAGCTTGACCACCGTGGCGTCGCTGAACCGCCGGGGGAAGCCCGTCAGGAAGGACGGCTGCGCCCCGGCGAAGGAGTGGATGGTCTGGGCCGGGTCGCCGACGACGCAGATCTCCTGGCTGTCGCCGCGCCACAGCGTGAGCAGCGCCTCCTGCAGCGGGCTGACGTCCTGGTACTCGTCCACGACCAGGTGGCGGTAGGTCCGGCGGACCTGCTCGGCGACGTCGGGGTGGTCGGAGATCAGCGCGGCGGTGCACAGCAGGATGTCCTCGAAGTCGATGCGGCCGCGGTCGCGCTTCGCCTCCTCGTAGCCGGTGAAGATCCGCGCGACCATGTCGGGCTCGATCGTGGCGACGCTGCGGTGGTGCTGCTCCGCGAGCCGGGCGTAGTCCTCGGGCCGGACGTTGCTGACCTTGGCCCAGCCGATCTCGGAGACGAGGTCCCGCAGCCGGGCGGTGTCGACGCGGACGCGCAGCCGGCCGGCGGACTCCGCCACCAGCGACATCCGGTTGTCCAGCACCGACGGGACGTCGCTGCCGTACGCCCGGGGCCAGAAGTACTGCAGCTGGCGGAGCGCGGCGGAGTGGAACGTCCGGGCCTGCACGCCGTGGGCGCCGAGCTGCTGGAGCCGGCCGCGGAGCTCGCCGGCGGCGCGCGTCGTGAAGGTGACGGCCAGCACGGACGTGGGTCGGTAGACCCCGGTGGCCACGCCGTACGCGATCCGGTGCGTGATGGCACGGGTCTTGCCGGTCCCCGCCCCCGCGATGACGGCGACGGGGCCGCGCAACGCCGTCGCGACCTCGCGCTGCTCGGGGTCGAGCCCGGCGAGCAGCTCCTCCGGGTCCGTTCCTGGCACGTCGAACACCGTAGCCGCCACCACCGACAGGAATCGAACGCTCGACGTCGCCAGGTGTCGGTGCGCTCTGACACAGTCACACCGTGACGACGACCGCCGAGCACAACCCCGAGAACAGCCCCGACGACCGGGCCAAGGCCGACCTGCGCGAGTACCTGCAGCGGGCCCGCGAGGACCTGCTGTGGAAGCTCGAGGGGCTGTCGGAGTACGACGTCCGCCGCCCGCTGGTGCCGACCGGCACCAACCTGCTCGGCCTGGTCAAGCACACCGCCGGCACCGAGGCGGGCTACCTCGGGGCGACGTTCGGGCGCCCGTTCCCCGACCTGCCGCGCTGGGCGAGCGACGCGGCCGAGGACAACGCCGACATGTGGGCCACCCCCGAGGAGTCGACGGCCGACCTGGTGGCCCTCTACCGCCGGGTCTGGGCGCACTCGGACGCCACGGTCGAGGCGTTGCCGCTCGACGAAATCGGCCTGGTGCCCTGGTGGCCCGCCGAGCGTCGCGAGCCGACTCTGCACCGCGTGCTCGCCCACGTCGTCGCCGAGACGAGCCGGCACGCCGGGCAGGCCGACCTCGTCCGCGAGCTGGTCGACGGCGCCGCCGGCATGCGGGCGGGCGTCAGCAACCTGCCCGACAACGACGCGGACTGGTGGACCGCGTACCACCACCGGGTCGAGCGGGCCGCGCGTCGGGCCGGAGACCGTTGATGCGCGTCGGGATCACGCTGCTGCCGGAGCTGGGCTGGTCGACCGACCGGGAGCGCTGGCGTGCGGTCGAGGCGTACGGCTACGACCACGCCTGGACCTTCGACCACCTCGCCTGGCGCTCGCTGGCCGACTCGCCCTGGTTCGCGACCGTGCCGACCCTCACCGCCGCCGCGCTGTCGACGAGCACGCTGAGGGTCGGGACGTGGGTCGCGACGCCGAACTTCCGCCACCCGGTCCCGTTCGCCAAGGAGCTGATGACGCTCGACCACCTCTCCGACGGCCGGTTGAACGTCGGGCTCGGGGCCGGCACGGACGGCTACGACGCGACGATGCTCGGTGAGCCTGCGCTCAGCCCGGGGCGCCGGCACGCGCGGTTCGCCGAGTTCGTCGAGGTGCTCGGCTCGGTCCTGAGCCAGCCGAGGACCAGCTGGTCGGGCGACTGGTACACCGTCGACGAGGCCCGGACGGTCCCCGCCTGCGTCCAGCGGCCGCACCCGCCGTTCGTCGTCGCCGCGAACGGACCGAAGGGCATGCGGCTGGCCCTGGAGCAGGGCGACGGCTGGGTCACCACGACCGGGGCGCCGCCCGACGCCGACGCCGAGGACTGGTGGGCGGCCGCGGCGGACAAGGCCGCCCGCTTCGCCCGCGCCACCGAGGACCGGACCGCCGCGGGGCCGCCGCTGCCGGAGGGCTTCACGCGCTACCTCAACCTCGAGGCGCGTACGGCGGACTTCGGCTCGGCGGAGCAGGTCGTGGACGCGCTCGGGCGTGCGGCCGCGCTCGGCTACACCGACGCGGTGCTCGCCTGGCCCCGACCCGACGGTCCGATGGCCGGCGACCCCGCCCTCGTCGAGGCGGTCGCGGCCCGGCTGCCCGAGGTGCGCACGTTCTGACGTCCGCGCGACGTGAGACCCCGGTCTGACGGTGGATCCCGTGGGAGGGGACCCCGGGGCGATGCGCGGGCGTCCCCGCTCCCCGAGGCTGTGGTGCGTGCAGACCCTCACCCCCGTCCCCACCGCTGCGGCCGGTTCCGTCGACCACCAGCCCACGCGCCGACCCCGGTCGAGGTGGACCTCGGTGCTGGTGCCCGTGGTCGTCGGCCTGGTGCTCGGCCCGCTCGACCTGCTGCTGCAGCACGTGCTGCCATACCCCTTCGCCAACCTGGCCAACTCCCCGGCGGCCTGGGCGCTCGTCGCCTTCGCCGTCGGGTGGTCCGACCGGATCCGCGGTCGCTGGTGGCCCGCCGTCGCCGGCGTCCTCACCCTGCTGCTCGCGGTCGAGGGCTACTACGCCACCGCCGTGGTCGCGCTCGGTGACGACGTCTCGACCCTGACCAACGGCTCCGCCCTGCTCTGGCTGGCCCTCGCGGTGGCGGCAGGTGCCGTGTTCGGCACTGCCGGCGCCTGGGCCCGGTCGGCCCACCCGTGGCGCGGACCGGTCGGCACGGCCGCCGCGGTCGCGGTGCTGCTGGCCGAGGCGTGGCTCGACCTCACGCGGCTCTCGGACGCGGGCGGCGACGTCGCCTACCGCCACGACCTCGCCCAGACGGCGGTCGTGCTGCTGGTGCTGGCGGCGCTCGTCGCGGTCCTGGCCGGTCGCTCCGCCCGTCAGCGGATCATCGGCTCGGTGATCGCCCTGGGCCTCGCCCTGCTGGGCGCCCTCGCGATCAGCACGCTCCGGACGTACGGGCTGCTCTGACGGTCCGCGCTGACGGGGGCGCCGGTCGCGCCGCGGAATACGGGCCGCGACGACCCGGTTGACGCCCTTGTGAGCACGCTGAACGCACCGACCGCCGACCGTCCCACGATCTTCACCACGACGTGGTGCGGCTACTGCAAGCGCCTCAAGTCCCAGCTCGACCGGGCCGGCGTCGCGTACGACGAGATCAACATCGAGGAGGTCCCGGACGGTGCCGCGCTGGTCCAGAAGGCCAACGGCGGCAACGAGACGGTCCCGACCGTCTGGTTCGCCGACGGCTCCACGCTGACGAACCCCTCGGCGCGGCAGGTCCAGGACAAGCTGGCGTGAGCGTCGCCCGGCCGGGGCTGCGGGCCGTCGTGCTCGACATCGACGGGACGCTCCTCGACTCGGCCGACGGGATCGTCGCCGGGTTCGGGCACGCGCTGCGGGCCGTGGGCGTCACGCCGCCCGACGACGCGACCCTGCGCTCCGACCTGGGACCACCGCTGGTGGACCTGCTCCCCGCGCTGGGCGTGCCGGCGGGCCGCCTGGCCGAGGCGATCGCCGCGTACCGCACCTTCTACTTCCGCGAGGGACTGCAGCAGGCCACCGTCTACGACGGGGTGGTCGAGGCGCTGACCACCCTCGCCGCGCGGCACCCCCTCGGCACCGCGACGGCCAAGCGCACCGACACGGCGCGCGCCACTCTCGAGGCGCACGGGCTGACCCGCTTCTTCGGCGTGGTGAACGGCCTGGGCGAGGACCAGCCGTCGAAGGCCGAGACGCTGGCCGAGACGCTCGAGCTGATGGGCGGCGTCGACCCCGCCGACGCGGTGATGATCGGCGACCGGCGTTCTGACGTCGCGGCAGGACGTGCCGTCGGTACCCGGACCGTCGGCGTGCTGTGGGGCTACGGCAGCCGGGCCGAGCTCGAGAGCGCCGGCGCGGACGTGCTCCTCGAGCACCCCCGCCAGCTGGCCGACCTGCTGCTGTCCTGACGACCATCGGCGGAACCACGGGTTCTGTCGGTGGGCCGCCCTAGGGTGGGCCGGACCATGAGCCTCCACCTGCACCGCGCCGAACGGGCCGACGTCCTCGTCGGCGCCCTCGGCCGGGTGCTCGCCGTCCCGCTGGCCGACCCGTTCGCCACCGAGGTCGTCTGCGTCCCCACCCCGGGCGTGGAGCGCTGGATCGCACAGCGCCTCGCCCACACCCTCGGTGCCGGTCCCGGGGACGACGGTGTCTGCGCCGGGGTGGACTTCCCCTCCCCCGCCCGCTTCGTGGCGGAGGCGCTCGGCCGCTCCGGCACGGACGACCCGTGGGTCCCGTCGCGCGCCGTGTGGCCGCTGCTCGCCGTCCTCGAGACCGCCGTCGCTGAGCCGTGGGCGGCGGTGCTCGCCGACCACCTCGGCCCGGCCACGGACCTCGGTGACGGAGCAGCCGACGACCCGGAGGACACCCGGCGCTCGCGGCGCTGGAGCACGGCCCGGCGGGTCGCGGGGCTGTTCGCGCGCTACGCCGCCGACCGCCCGGCGATGCTCGAGGACTGGGCCGCCGGCCGCGACCTGGGACCGGACGGGGTACCCCTGGCGTCGGACCGGGCCTGGCAGCCGGAGCTCTGGCGCCGGCTGCGGGACCACATCGGCGGCCCGGACCCCGTGACCCGGCTCCGCCGCGACGTCGAGCGGCTCCGCGACGGCGACCTCTCGGGCTCGGCGAGCGACCTGCCCGAGCGGCTGTCGGTCTTCGGCGCCACGCGTCTCGACCCGCGCCACCTCGACGTGCTGCTGGCCCTCGGCGTCCGCCGCGACGTCCACCTCTGGCTGCCGCACCCGTCACCGGCCGCGTGGGATGCGGTGTCCCGACTGCCGCAGCCCGCAGGTCCGGTGCTCCCGCTGCGCGCGGACGACCCCTCTGCGGACGTCGTCCACCACCCGCTGCTGGCCTACCTCGGCCGCGACCTCCGCGAGCTCCAGGTCCGGCTCGAGGTCGGTGCTGCGAGCGTCGGGGCGACCCTCGTCGACGAGCACCACCCCGCGCTCGACACCGGGCCCGAGACCCTGCTGACCCGCCTGCAGGCCGACGTCGCGGCCGACCGCGCACCGTCGCGCGACCACCTGCTCGCGCCGGACGACCGCAGCGTCCAGGTGCACGCCTGCGCCGGGCCCCACCGCCAGGTCGAGGTCCTGCGCGAGGTGCTGCTGGGCCTGCTCGCCGACGACGAGACCCTCCAGCCTCGTGACGTCGTGGTGATGTGCCCGGACGTCGAGGCGTACGCACCGCTGGTCGCCGCCACCTTCGGCCTCGACAGCGAGGAGGACGGCTCCGGGCGGCCCGAGCACCCCGGCCACCGCCTGCGCGTGCGCCTGGCCGACCGTTCGCTGCGCCAGCTCAACCCGGTCCTCGCCACCGTCGGACGCCTGCTCGACCTCGCCGACGCCCGGGTGACGCTGTCGGCCCTGCTCGACCTCGCGGCGGCGACCCCCGTGGCGACCCGGTTCCGCCTCGGGGAGGACGACCTCGAGCGCCTGCACGAGCTGCTGCCGCAGACGGGCGTGCGCTGGGGGCTCGACGCCGGCCACCGGGCCCGGTTCGGCATGGAGGGCTTCGCGCAGAACACCTGGGCCGCCGGGCTCGACCGGCTGCTGCTCGGGGTCGCGATGGACGAGAGCGACGCCCGCTTCATCGGCACCGTGCTGCCGCTCGACGACGTGGCGTCCGACGACGTCGGGCTCGTCGGACGGCTGGCCGAGCTGCTCAGCCGGGTGCGGGGGCTGAGCGACGCCTGCGCGACCCCGAAGACCCTGCCCGACTGGCTGACGCTGTGCCGCGAGGTCGTCGAGGAGCTCACCGACGTCAAGCCGGCCGACCGCTGGCAGCACGCGCACGCGTACGGCGAGCTCGCCCGGCTGGAGGAGCGCGCGGGCGCGGCCGCCGGGGCCAGCACGCTGTCGTTGACCGAGGTCCGGGCCCTGCTGGCGGACGCGTTCCGCGGCCGGGCGGGCCGGGCGAACTTCCGCACGGGCACGCTGACCGTGGCCAGCCTGCTGCCCATGCGGGCGGTGCCGCACCGGGTCGTCTGCCTGCTCGGCCTGGACGACGGCGCGTTCCCGCGGCGGGTGACCCCGGACGGCGACGACCTGACCGCCGCCGGCCGCCGGGTCGGCGACCCGGACCCGCGCGGCGAGGACAGGCAGCTGTTCCTCGACGCGGTCTGCGCGGCCCGCGAGACCCTGGTCGTCCTCCACTCCGCGGTCGACCCCCGCACCGGGAGCGACCTGCGCCCCGCCGTACCGGTCGAGGCGCTGCTCGAGACGCTCGACGCATCGGCGCGGACGACCGACGGCCGGCCGGTCCGCCAGCACCTGACCGTCCACCACGCGCTGCAGCCGTTCGGGCGAAGGAACTTCGCCGTCGGCGACGGAGCCACCGACGGAGCATCGGACGAGCCGTTCAGCTTCGACCGCGCCGCGCTGCGGGGGGCCCGGGCGCAGCGCGGCCAGCCTCGGCCCGCGCCGACCCCGTACGCCGGGGTGCTGCTCGAGCCGCTGCCCGCCGACCGTTCCGTCGAGCTCACCGAGCTCTACCGCTTCTTCCACCACCCCGTGCGCGCGCTGCTGCGCGCCCGGGCCGGGCTCAGCGACGGCGGGCGCGACGAGGCGGAGGACGAGCAGATCCCCGTCGAGCTGGACGGACTGCAGCGCTGGGCCATCGGTGACCGGATGCTCCAGGCCCACCTGCGCGGGGCCGACCTCGACGCGCTGTCGGCCGCGGAGTGGCGGCGCGGGTCGGTGCCGCCCCGCGAGCTCGGCACCCGGGTGGTCGGCGACCTGCGCACGGAGGTCGGCACGGTGGCCGCCTCTGCGGCCCCGTGGACGGAGCGTCCCGCCGAGCGGGTCGACGTCCTCCTCGACCTCGGGCCGGTCCGGCTGACCGGCAGCGTCGACGGCGTGCGCGGCGATACCGCGGTCCGGGTCCTGTTCTCCCGGCCGTCGGCGAAGCACCGGCTGCAGGCGTGGGTCGAGCTGCTCGCGCTCAGCGCCAGCCGGCCCGAGCGCGAGTGGCGCACCGTCGTCGTCGGGCGCAAGGGCCAGCTCGAGCTCGGGCCGGTGACGCCGGAGTTCGCCCGCCTCGTGCTCACCGACCTCGTCGACCTGCAGGGCGCCGGCCTGCGCACGCTCCTCCCGTTCGCGCCGCTCGCGTCGTACGAGTACGCGCTGCTGGACTCGCGCGACCAGCTGCCCGACGAGCTCAAGCGGGTCGAGGACCAGTGGGGCCGCGACCGCGACCCGCTGTGGGAGCGGGTCCTCGGGGTCGGTGCCGACCTCGACACGCTGATGGCCGAGCCCGCGCGGCCCGGCGAGGGACGTCCGGACCGCGACGGGGAGAGCCGCTTCGCCAGCGTCGCGCGCCGGGTGTTCGTGCCGCTGATCCGGGTGCAGGGCCGATGAGCACCGACACGCTTCGCGCCTCCGCGGCCCCGACCGCCGACGGGCGACGCTGGCCCGCCTTCGACGTCTGCGGACCGCTCCCGGAGGGCACGACCGTGCTCGAGGCGAGCGCCGGGACGGGCAAGACGTACGCGCTCGCGGCGCTGACCGCGCGGTTCGTGGTCGAGGAGCGGGTCCCGCTCCCCCGGCTCCTGCTGATCACGTTCGGACGCATGGCGACCACCGAGCTGCGCACCCGCGTCCGCGACCGGCTGGTCGGGCTCGACCGGGCCCTCGCGCCCGACGCACCCGTGGCGACGGACCCGGTCGACGCGCTGCTGCAGGCGGTCGACCCCGACGAGCGAGCCGTGCGCCGCTCCCTGGTCGTGACCGCGCTGCGTGACTTCGACGAGGCCACCATCGCGACGACGCACGAGTTCTGCCTGCAGGCGCTCGACGGCCTGGGCGTGCTGGGCGACGCGGAGCCGCACGCGACCGTCGTGGACCAGGTCGACGACCTCGTCGACGAGGTGGCCTCCGACACCTACCTGCAGCGCTACGCCGACCGCGGCCGGTCGCCCTGGAAGACGCTCGCCGACGCGCAGGCCGTGGCCCGCGAGGCGTGCCGCTCCGTGGGGGCGCCGCTCGTGCCGGACCCCGACGACGACCCGAGCGCCGCCCGGGGCGACCCGGGCGAGCGGGTGGCGTACGCCCGGACCGTCCGGGCCGAGGTGGAGCGGCGCATGCGGGCGACGCAGACGTTCACCTACGACGACCTGCTCGTCCGGCTCCGGACCAGCCTCACCGACCCCCGCCACGGGGCGGCCGCGGCCGCCCGGCTGCGCGAGCGCTACGAGGTCGTGCTGGTCGACGAGTTCCAGGACACCGACCCGGTGCAGTGGGACATCCTGCGCGCAGCTTTCGCCGGACGTACCCGGATGGTGCTGATCGGCGACCCCAAGCAGGCGATCTACGGCTTCCGCGGCGCCGACGTGCACTGCTACCTCGACGCACGCGATGCCCCGGGGACCACGGTGCAGACGCTGCCGACGAACCACCGCAGCGACCCCTCGCTCGTCGCCGCCTTCGAGCACCTGCTCGGCGGGCTGGCCCTGGGCGAGCGCGACATCGTGGTCGACCCGGTCCGCGCTGCCCATCGGGTCGACCGGCTGAGCGGCGACCCGGGGCTGACGGCTCCCGTCCGGCTGCGGGTGGCCCCGTACGACGCCGACGCCACGAAGCCCGTGAAGGTCGATCCCGTGCGCTACGTCCGCCGGCGCGTCACCCGCGACCTGGTCGCCGACGTCACCCGGCTGCTCGCCTCCGGCACCCGGATCGACCTCGGCGACGGCCCCCGGCGGGTCGACGCCCGCGACGTCGCGGTCCTGGTGCGGACCAACCGGGCGGCGGAGGACGTCCGCGCCGCGCTCGTCGCCGCGCACGTGCCCGCGGTCGTGCGGGCGGACCGGTCCGTCTTCGTGTCCGAGGCCGCGCAGGACTGGGCGACGCTCCTGCTCGCGCTCGACACCCCCACCCAGGCCCACGTGCGCGCCGCCACCCTGACGTGCTTCTTCGGCTGGTCGGTCGTCGAGCTGGCCCGGGCGGACGACGACGCGATGATCGACGTGACGCTGCAGGTCCGCGGCTGGCGGCGGGTCCTCCAGGCGCGGGGTGTTGCCGCGCTCATGGAGTCCGTGACCCGCGACCGCGACGTCGCGGCACGCCTGCTCGGGCACACCGGCGGCGCCCGGCGGCTCACCGACCTGCGCCACCTGGCCGAGCTGCTGCACGACGCGACGACGCGCGACCGTCTCGGGCCGGGAGCGCTGCTCGAGTGGTTCACCGACCGGGTGGCCGACGCGCACCGCGACTCCGGCGTGGAGGGCTCCCGCCGCCTCGACGCGGAGGGCCACCAGGTCACCGTGGTCACGGTCCACCGCAGCAAGGGCCTGCAGTACCCGATCGTCTACCTCCCGGACGCGGGTGACCGCTGGGTGTCGGACGACAAGAAGGGCGCGACCCTGCTGCTGCACCCGGGCGTCCCCGGCGACGCGAGCCGGGCCGGTCTCGTGCTCGACGTCGGCGGGAGCTGGGCCCCGGGACGACCCGACCGCTTCGCCCGCCACCAGGCCGAGGACGCGTCGGAGGACCTGCGCCTCTTCTACGTCGCCCTCACCCGGGCCCAGTGCCAGGTCGTCACCTGGTGGACGCCCTCGTACACCGTGCCGGCCTCGGCGCTGCAGCGGGTGCTTCGCTCCGGGGGCGGGGTGCCCGAGCCGCGCTACGCGCTCGAGCTGGGCGACCCGCGGTCGGGGCGCGACCTCGGTCCGCACGTGCGGGTCGAGCCGCTCGAGGTCGACCGGGAGCCGGCGGAGCTGTCCGTCGGCGACGGGCAGGACGGGCCGCTGCGCGTCCGCACCTTCGACCGGGCGCTGGACCTGGCGTGGCGCCGCACCTCGTACTCCTCCCTGACCGCCGCCGCGCACGGGCTGGACCTCTCCGGGCCCGGGGTCGGCAGCGAGCCCGAGGCCGGCCGCGAGGACGACGAGACGCCCGGCGAGACCGCCGGCACGGAGGTCGACGCCGAGGCGGAGTGGGACGCCGACCGCCCGTCGAGCGCGACGGCCGGGCCGCCCCCCGCGGCCGCCGGCGAGCCGGACCCCTGGGACGCGGTGTCGCCGATGGCGGGCCTGCCCAGCGGCGCCGACTTCGGCACGGCGGTCCATGCCGTGCTCGAGGACCTCGACCCGGGTGCGGGTGACCTGGCCGCGAGCCTGCGCAGCGCGTGCGCTGCCGTCATCGCCCGCACGGGCAGCGCCGGCATGACCGCCGACCAGCTCGCCGAGGGCCTCCTCCCCGTCTGCGGCACCTCGCTCGGACCGTTGGCGGGCGGGCGGACGCTGACGGACGTCCCGCGGGCGGACCGGCTGACCGAGCTCGTCTTCGAGCTGCCCCTGGCCGGCGGGGACGACCCCGTCGCCGCCGACGTCCGGCTCGGCGACGTCGCGCCCCTGCTGCGCCGCCACGTCCCCGACGGCGACCCGCTGGCCCCGTACGCGGACCGCCTGAGCGCGCCCGTGCTCGCGGAACAGCCCCTGCGCGGCTACCTCACCGGCAGCATCGACGCGGTGCTCCGCATCCGTGACACCCCCGACGGGCCCGCCCGCCACCTCGTCGTCGACTACAAGACGAACTGGCTCGGCCGCTTCGACGGCAGCCCGCTGACGCTGCGCGCGTATGCCCCGGCCGCCCTCCCAGAGGCGATGATGGCCGCGCACTACCCGTTGCAGGCGCTGCTCTACGCGGTCGCGCTGCACCGGATGCTGCGCTGGCGCCAGCCGGGCTACGACCCGGACGTGCACCTCGGCGGCGTGCTCTACCTCTTCGTGCGCGGCATGGCGGGGCCAGAGACGCCCGAGGTCGACGGGGTGCCGGCCGGGGTCTTCAGCTGGCGGCCGCCGTCGTCGCTGGTACTGGGCCTGTCCGAGCTGCTGGCCGGGCGTACGGAGGTGGGAGCGTGAGCGTCACGACGAACGAGCGGAACGTCCTGACCGCCGTCCGGGTGCGGTCGCCGCTGCTGGAACGGTTCCACCGGGCGGGGGTGCTCGACCTGGCCGACGTGCACACCGCCGAGGCCCTCGCCCGCATCGGCGGCGAGCGCGACGAGCGGGTGCTGCTCGCGGTCGCCCTGACCGTCCGCGCGCTGCAGAGCGGCTCGGTCTGCCTCGACCTGACCACCGCGACGGCGATCGACCTGCCGGACGACGACGCCCTGCTGCCCGGCGCCGTCCCCCGGCTCGGTCCCGGCACGGCCGCCGCCGCGGAGGCGGCGCCCGAGCTGCCCTGGCCCGAGACGACCGGCTGGATCGACGCCGTCCGCGGCAGCCGCCTGGTGGCCGAGCCCGACGACGTCGGCGCGGCCCGCCCGCTGCGGCTGTCGGGCACGCTGCTCTACCTCGAGCGCTACTGGCAGCAGGAGGAGTCGGTCCGCGAGGCGCTGGAGCAGCGTTCCGCGGCGGCACCGCCCTCGGTCGACGCGGCGGCCCTGACCGCCGACCTCGACCGTCTGTTCCCGCCCGCGGCCGCGCCCGCCGGGACGGCCGACCACCAGCGCGAGGCCGCCGAGGCCAGCGCCCGCCGGTGGGTGACCGTGCTCGCCGGAGGTCCCGGGACCGGGAAGACGACGACCGTGGCCCGGCTCCTCGCTCTGCTGCGGGGCCAGCCGGGGCCTCCGCTCCGGGTCGCGCTCGCCGCGCCGACCGGCAAGGCCGCCGCCCGCCTGCAGGAGGCGGTGACGACCGCGGCCGAGGGGCTGCCCGCCGAGGACCGTGACCGCGTCGGTGCGCTGGAGGCGTCCACGCTGCACCGCCTGCTGGGCTGGCGGCCCGACTCCAAGAGCCGCTTCCGTCACGACGCCAGCAACCCGCTCCCGCACGACGTGGTCGTCGTCGACGAGATGTCGATGGTGTCGCTGACGCTGATGGCCCGGCTGCTGGAGGCCGTCCGCCCGGACGCCCGTCTCGTCCTCGTCGGCGACCCCGACCAGCTGTCGTCGGTCGAGGCCGGCGCGGTGCTCGCCGACATCACCGGACCGGCGCAACGTTCCGTGGTGCGGCTGACGCACAACTGGCGCTTCAAGGGCGGCATCGCCGAGCTCGCGGACGCGATCCGGACCGGCGACGCGGACCGTGCCGTGGAGCTGCTCACGAGCGGCCGGGCCGACGTCACGCTCGCCGACCTGGACGCCGGCGCCGGTCTGACCGCGACCGGCGGTGGCCTCGGGGAGCTGGCCCGCACCCTGCGCACCAGCGCGGCCGCCGCGCTGGCCGCCGCCACCGACGGGGAGATCGGCGCGGCCCTGACCGCGGTCGAGCAGCACCGCCTGCTCTGCGCCCACCGCCGCGGGCCGTACGGGGTCACGCGGTGGAACGTCGAGGCCGAGCACTGGCTCGCCTCCGCCGTCCCGGGCTACGGCGTGGACGGCGACACCTCGCTCGGCCGTCCGCTGCTCGTCACCGCCAACGACCGCGACCTCGACCTGTGGAACGGCGACACCGGCGTGGTCGTGCGGACGCCGGTCGGGATCCGCGCCGCGTTCGCGCGCGCCACCGGCCCGGCGCTCTTCCCACCCGTCCGGCTCGACGCGGTCCAGACGGTCCACGCGATGACCGTGCACAAGGCACAGGGCAGCCAGTTCGCCGCCGTGACCCTCGTGCTGCCGCCGCCCGAGTCGCCGCTGCTGACCCGCGAGCTGCTCTACACCGCCGTCACCCGGGCCACGACCCGCGTGCTGCTGCTCGGCGGCGAGGACGCCGTCCGCGCCGCGGTCGACCGCCCCGCCAACCGGGCCAGCGGCCTGCGGCAGCGGATGGCGTGAGGTGCCCGCGCTCCGACGACCGCCCGGCTACGCCTTCGGCGGGGTGACGTCGGTCGCCGCGGAACGCACCGCGTCGAAGGCCGCGTAGCCCTCGTCCTCGGTCCCGTGGCGCCGCTGCATCGCGCGGCTGTTGAAGACCAGGTTGAGCAGGATCGCGGTGATCGCGCCAGCGGAGATGCCGGAGTTCACCACGATCTGCAGGCCCTCCGGCAGCTGGCCGAAGACGTGCAGCGCCTCGCCCTGGCCGCTGGTGACCGCCACGGTCGGCAGCAGCCCCACGGCCAGCGAGATCGCGATGACCAGGATGTTGGCGTTGTTGAGCTGGACCTTGCCGAGGGTGCGGACGCCGCTCGCCGCGACCATGCCGAACAGGGCGATGCCCGCCCCGCCCAGCACGGCCTGCGGGATGCCCTCGACCACGCCGCCCAGCTTGGGGATGAGCCCGAGGACGATCAGCACCCCGCCCGCGAAGGTGGCGACGTAGCGGGAGCGCACGCCGCTCAGCGACACCAGCCCGACGTTCTGCGCGAACGCGGTGTAGGGGAACGTGTTGAAGACCCCGCCGATCATCGTCGACAGCCCGTCGGCCCGGATGCCGTCGGCGAGCTGGCGGCGCGACAGCGGCTTGTCGACGATCTCGCCGATGGCCAGCATGTCGCCGGTCGTCTCGGTCATGATCACGAGGGCCACGATGATCATGGAGAAGTACGCGGCGAGGAGCCCGACGCTGAAGTCCGGCAGCCCGAAGTGGAACGGCGCCGGGAAGCCGAACCAGCTCTCCTGAGCCGCACCGCTGAAGTCGGCGAAGCCGAAGGGGATGGCGACCAGCGTGCCGATCACCAGCCCGAGCAGGATCGACAGCCGCTGCAGCACCGGCGGGGCGAAGCGCTCCACGGCCAGGATGACGACCAGGGTGAAGAACGCGAGCCCGACGTTCCCGGGTGACCCGTACGAGGGGCTGGCCGATCCCCCGCCCACCCAACCGGCCGCGACGGCGGTGAGCGACACCCCGATGATCAGGATGATCGTGCCGGTGACCAGCGGTGGGAAGAACCGGAGCAGCTGGGAGAAGACCGACGCGACCAGGATCATGAAGAGCCCGGAGATGATCACCGACGCGTAGATCGCGGTCACGCCGTACTGGCTGCCGATGGCGATCATCGGTCCGACGGCGGCGAACGTGCAGCCCTGCATCATCGGCAGCCGCACGCCGAAGCGCCAGAAGCCGACCGACTGGATGATGCTCGCGATGCCGGCGACGAAGAGGTCGGCGCTGATCAGGAAGGGCAGGTCGCCCGGCGACAGCTTGCCGGCCGAGATCATGGCACCGCCGACCACGAGCGGCACGGCGACGGCGCCGGCGTACATGGCGAGGACGTGCTGCAGGCCGAGCGGAGCCAGCCGCGAGAGCGGCGGGACCCGGTCGACGGGGTGGACGTCGTTCGACGGCTCGTCTGTCCGGGTGGCGGTGGCGGTCACGGCAGAAAATTACGAGTGCCGTGTTGCGGCCCGCGCAGCCCCAGGTTGCGAGTCCGTTAAACGCCGCCTGCGTTCACCAGACCGTGCTCACCAGACCGTGCTCACCAGACCGTGCTCACCAGACCGTGGGCTCGGAGCGCCAGGTGGCGATGAGCCGGTGGGCGATGGAGCTCGGCCCGGGCAGCCCGATGGTGCCGGCCTCGAGCTGGGCGGTGAGCTCGTCGCGGGTGAACCAGCCGGCCCAGGCGATCTCGTCGGCGTCGACGCACACCGCGGTCGACGACGCGCGGGCGAAGAAGCCGGTCATCAGCGAGCGCGGGAACGACCAGGGCTGGCTGCCGAAGTAGCGGATCCGGTCGAGCGTGACGTCGACCTCCTCGGCGATCTCGCGGTGGATCGTCTGCTCCAGCGACTCCCCCGCCTCGACGAAGCCGGCCAGGACCGAGACCCGGTGCCCCCAGGACGCCTGGCGTCCGAGCAGGATCCGGTCGTCGACGTCGACGACGGCCACGATGACGGCCGGGTCGGTCCGCGGGAAGTGCTGCTCGTCGCACGCCGCGCAGTGGCGGGCGTAGCCGCCGTCCACGACGCGCGTCTCCCCACCGCAGCGCGGGCACAGCGGTTCCATCTGGTGCCAGCGGATCAGCGCGGTGGCCGCGGCGGCAACGTCACGCTCGACGTCGGACAGCGAGCCGCCGACCTCGCGCAGGCTACGGACCTCGCCGTCGACGACGGCCTGCACCGCGAACACCGGCGCCCCCTCGACGAGGCCGAGGAGGAGGTGCCGCTGGGGGTCGTGGTCCACGAACGGCTTGACCAGCCGCAGCGAGCCGTCGGCCAGGACGGTGAAGCTGGCCTCGGCGTCGAGCTTGAGCAGCCGGGCGTCCGGAGAGCGCCAGAGCTGGGCGACCCACTCCGCGGAACGCCGGTGGTGACCGACCCGGTCGAGCGAGCTGGCGACGGACCACGCCACCCCGCTGAGCTCGTCGGACCAAGCGGGTGGGGCCTCGGGGATCACCGGTCCGAGATTACTGGGTCCGCGCTGCCGGGTCTGGTGCGTCCGCCCGGTCCGGCTCGAGCAGCCGCTCGAGCTCGGTCCGGCCCGCCAGCCGCCGCGGGACGACGACGGTGTCGTCGCGCACGTGCACGAAGACCGCGGCGACCTCGTCCACCCCGACCCCGGTGGCCTCGGCCCAGGCCAGGCGGTAGATCGCCAGCTGGAGCGGGTCCCCGCTGTCGGCGCGTCCCGTCTTCCAGTCCACGACCAGGAACTTCGTCCCCGGCGGCACCTCGACCGGGAAGCCCGCGCCCTCGTCGGCCGCGTACACCGCGTCGATCCGTCCGCGCACCAGCCGGCCGGCGAGCGCGAGCGAGACGGGCGCCTCGACCGCGTACGGGACCCGCGAGGCGAAGCGCCCCCGCGTGAAGGCGTCGCAGACCGCGCGCAGATCGGCCTCGTCGGGGCCGTCCGCGTCCGCGCGGTCGGCGAGGTCGTCGGGGTCGACGAGCGCCTGCTGGCCGAGCCCGCCGTGCGTCAGCCGCTCCCCGAACCACTGCTCCACGAACGTGTGGAAGCGGGTGCCCGACCGCGCCGACCGCGACGGGGCCGTCGGCATGGGGCGGGCGAGCGACGCGGCGAACGCGTCCGGGTCGGCCCGCAGCCGGAGCAGCGCGGTCGCGGCCAGGCTCGCGGGCAGCTCGACCGTCCGGTCCCCGGAACGTGACTCCCGGGCCTCGCGCAGCAGCCGGTCGAGGTCGGCGTCCCAGGCCGCGACCTCGCCCTCCAGGTCGAGCATGAGCGGGGCCGAGCCCGTCTCCGCGTACGCGCCCGTCTCGGCGAACCGCGCCCGTGCCGCCTCGACCGACGCCGCCGCCTCCTGGCGTCGCGCCAGGGCGTCGGGGTCGAGCGGCTGCGGCCACGGCGTCGGGGCGGCGTCGGTGACCAGCGGGTTGTCCTTGCCCGGCGCCTCGGCCGTGGCCAGCACCCGGTCCTGCCGCTCGGCCTCGGCGGCGATCGCGCGCAGGTACGACGACGCGACACGGGGGCGGACCAGGTCGGGACGCCACCAGTGGCCGCTGCCGACCAGCACCGCGCGCGCGCGGGTGACGGCGACGTACGCGAGCCGGTCCTCCGAGAGCAGCTGCTGCGCCTTGAGGGCGGCCTTGTAGTCGGTGATGGCCGCGTTGCTCGTGTCCATCAGCTGCGGGATCGAGCCCGCGTCGCCGCGCAGGTCGGCCGGCAGGGCGGCGGCCGCGCTGACCCAGTTGTCGCTGACCCGCTCGCTCGGGAACACGCCCTCGACCAGCCCGGGCAGGAAGACCATCTCCCACTCCAGGCCCTTGGCCTTGTGGATGGTGAGCAGCTTGACCGCCTCGCGGTCCGACGGGACGGCCTGCTCCAGGCCGGTGCCCGAGTCGAGCTCGGCCTGCAGCCAGGCCAGGAGCCCGGACAGCGACGCGTCCCCGTCGACGTCGACGTAGTCGGCGACAGCGTCCAGGAACGCGCCGAGCTGGTCGCGGCGGTTGGTCCGCTCCAGCTCGGGGGTGGCGACGAGCTCGACGTCGAGGCCGAGGGTCGTCACGACCCGCCGGGTGAGGTCGAGCACCGGCTCGTCAGGGTGGCGGCGCAGGTTGGCCAGCTCGCTCGCGACGCGGGTGAAGCGGCGCCGGGCGGGGAGCGAGTACGGCGCGTCGCCCGGGTCCTCGAGGGCGTCGAGCAGGCTCACGACCTCGGTCGGGTCGAGGTCGGCGACCGCGTCGACGAGGGCCGACCGCACCTGGGCGGGGTCGGGGACCTGACTGCCGACCGCCCGGTCGGAGGTCGCCCCGGGGTGGTCGTCACGACCGAGGGCGGCCCGCGCCAGCTCGCGGGCCCGACGCCCCAGCAGGGCGAGGTCGCGGGGCCCGAGCCGCCAGCGCGACCCCGTCAGGAGCCGGACGAGGTCGGGGTTGGCCGTCACGTCGTCGACGAGCCGGAGCGTGGCGGTGACGTCCATGACCTCGGGCAGGCCGAGCAGCCCGCCGAGCCCGACGATCTCGACGGGGACCTCGCGCGACGTCAGCTCGGCGTAGAGCGGGCCGATGTCGGCGTTGCGGCGCGTCAGGACCGCGATGTCGGCCCAGTGCTCGACGGTTCCCCGCCGGCGGGCCTCGACGATCCGGTCGGCCACCCAGGTGACCTCCTCGGGCCACGAGGTGAACGTGGCCGACGCGACCTCGGCGGGCGCCGTCCCGGGCGGGGCCTGGAGCAGCCCGAGGCCGCTGGCGACGTCGTCCGACTCCTGCGCCGACACCCCGGCCGTCGCCTGACCGGCCCGCAGGGGGCGGCTGAGCACGTTGGCGACGTCGAGGATGGTCGGTCCGCTGCGGCGGTTGACCGTCAGCGCGTAGCGCTCCGCCGGGTGGCCGTCGGTCCGGCGGAACGTGTCCGCGAACGTCGTGATGTTGCTGGCCGCCGCCCCCCGCCAGCCGTAGATCGCCTGGAACGGGTCGCCCACGGCGGTGACCGCGTGCCCGAGCCCGTCCTCGGGGGCGAAGCCCGAGAACAGCCCGCGCAGCATCCCCGCCTGGGCGGCGGACGTGTCCTGGTACTCGTCGAGGAGCACGACCCGGAACGCCGACCGCAGGTCGGTGCCGACCTGCGGCACCTCGGTGGCCAGCCGGGCGGCGATGGCCATCTGGTCGGCGAACTCGACGACGCCGAGCCGGGTCTTCAGCGCCTGGTAGTCGCGCACGAGGCTGGCCAGCTCGAGCCGCTCCTGCACGGCGATCCGGGCCTTCTTGACGTCGACGTAGACGTTGCCGCGGTTGTTGAGCGGCGCCGAGTCCCACCCGATCAGCAGGTCGCGGGCGTGCGCGTCGAGGGCGTCGACGCTCACCAGGTGCGAGGTGAGGTCGGCGTCGAGCTTGAGGACCCGCTCGGTCACGCTCGCCGGGCGCAGCCGCGACAGGAACTCGAACGGGCCGGCCGCCGCGGCCACCACGCGGGCCGCGAGGCGGAACCGGGTGGCTCCGCTGACCATCGTCGGGTCGGCCTCGTAGCCCAGCCGCAGCCCGTGCTCCGACACCAGCCGGGCGGCGAAGGCGTCGTACGTCATGACCACCTGCTCGCCCGACTCGTCGACGGACCGGTCGTCCACGACCCCGGCGGCGACCAGAGCGGTCCGCACGCGGGTGGAGAGCTCGGCGGCGGCCTTGCGGGTGAAGGTGAGGCCGAGCACCTCCTCCGGGCGCACCCGGCCGGTGCCGACCAGCCACACCACGCGGGCCGCCATCACGGTCGTCTTGCCCGACCCGGCACCGGCGATGATGACGCCCGGCTCGAGCGGTGCGGTGATGGCCGCGAGCTGCTGGGCGGAGAACGGCAGGCCCAGCGCCTCGACCAGGTCGGCCGGCGTCCGCAGCCGGGGCGTGCCCGGCACCGGGGTGAGCGCACGGACGCTCATGCGACCACCTGCCGGCCGACGGCCTGCGTCGGGCAGCTGGCCTTGAACGCGCACCAGCGGCACGCCGGACCCACCCGCGCGTCGAAGCGCTCGGCCGCGATCAGCTCGGCCGCGTCACGGAGCCGCTGGTGCACCCACGTCGCGCAGCCCTCCGCCTCCGGGTCGGGCCCGTCACCCTCCGAACCGGCCCGGAGCGGGAACGGCACATCGTCCAGCGACGCCTGGGTGAAGACCTGCGGGAAGCCCGTCTGCTTCTCGGGCAGGCGCAGGTAGACCAGCTCCGCCCCCGACGGTCGCGCGCCCGGCCCGGCCACGTCGGCGAAGGCGCCCTGCGCGACCGCGAGCTGGTAGACGCCGAGCTGGTCCTGCACGGCGACGTCGGCCGCGGCGGGAGCCGTACGCCCCGTCTTGAAGTCGACGATCCGGACCCGGCCGTCACGCTCGCGCTCGACCCGGTCGGCCGTGCCGGTGAGCAGGACACGGCGCCCGCCCGCGTCGACCTCGCAGCGGAACGGGACCTCCGTGCCCAGCAGCTCGAGGTGGCCGCGCGCCTCCTGCCAGACGACGAAGCGGTCGAGCGCGTCCTCCGCCTCGGCCCGCTCGACCGCGGAGAGCCAGTTGGCGTCGAAGGCGATCTGGTCCCAGACGCTCTCGAGGTAGGCGGAACGTTGCTCGGGCTCCAGCGGGACGCCCGCGCTGTGCTGGGCCAGGACGTGGACGACCGAGCCGAAGCTGGCGGCGCTGTTGCGGGTGGTGCCCGCGCTGGCCTGCCGGTTGAGGAACCACTGCCGCGGGCAGGCGAGCACGTCGCCCAGCTGGCTGCCCGACATCGCGACGGGCTTGCGGGGGTCGACGACGGGCGTGCCGGCCTCGCTGAGGGCGCGCATCCCCCACCAGGTCGTCGGCGACGCGGCGGGGACGAGCGGCCGCCCCTCGGCGTCGGCCGCGTCGGCGAGCCGGGCCAGGCGCAGCGTCGCCTGGTCGCGCAGCTCGGGGGTCGCGTCGGGGTCGACGCTCGTCCGCCGCAGCTCGCCCACGAGCGCGGCGAGGGTCAGCGGCCGGCGCGGGCGGCCCGGCCGGGGCGTGGCGGGCACGCCGAGCTCGTCGAGGAAGCGCGACGGCTGGTCGCCCTCCCCCTCCGTCCCGGCGACGGCGGTGACGACCAGGCGCGAGCGCGCGCGGGTGCAGGCGACGTAGAAGAGGCGACGTTCCTCGGCGACCCGGACCGCGGTCGGCACGGGCTCGGCCAGGCCGTGCCGACCGAGCCGGTCGGCGTCGAGGAGCGACCCGCGCCGCCGGACGTCGGGCCAGCGGCCCTCCTGCACGCTCGCCACGACGACGAGGTCCCACTCCAGGCCCTTGGACCGGTGGGCGGTGAGGACCCGGACGCCGGTCCCGCGCAGGTCGGCCTCGCGCCAGGTGTCGGCGGGGATCTGCTGCCCCTCGACCTCGGCGAGGAAGCCCGAGACGCCGCGGAGCCCGGAGATCTCCTCGGAGCGGGCGGCCACGTCGAACAGGGCGCAGACCGCGTCGAGGTCGCGGTCGGCCCGCCTGGAGGACTCGCCGCCGCCGGCCGCCACGCGTTGGAGGGTGTCGGGCCAGTCCGTGCCCGACCACAGGCTCCACAGGGCCTCCTCGGCCGTGCCGCCGGACCGGACGATCCCCGCGCAGGTCCGCAGCAGCGCGGCGAGCCGGACCGCCGCGTCGACCGCTGGACCGGGCGCGCAGGCCTCGAGCAGGTCGGGGTCGTGCAGCGCGGCGGCCAGCAGCTCGGGCGAGGGCCGGGGCATGTCCAGCCCGCCGAGCTCGGCCCGCTCGGCCGCCCGCAGCGCACGGCCCAGCAGCCGCGTCGCCATCGAGTCGAGCCCGCCGAGCGGCGAGCTCAGCAGCAGCTGCGCCTCCTCCGGCCCGGCCTGCCGGCCCCCGGTGGCCACGCGCAGGGCGAGCAGCAGGGGGCGTACGGCGGGGTCGGCGGCGAGCGGGATCTCGTCGCCGGCCACCTCGACCGGCACCCCGGCCGCGACCAGGGCCCGGGTCAGCGCCGGGATGGTCTGGCGCCCGGAACGGACGAGCACCGCCATCTGGCTCCAGGCCAGGCCGTCGCGCAGGTGCGCGGTCCGGAGCAGGTCGGCGACGTGCTCGGCCTCGGCGCCCGGGCTGCTGCAGGTGATGACCTCGACGCGGCCCCGCGGCGCGGAACCGTCTGGCGTCGGGTTGCGGAACGCCTCGAAGACGTCGCGCGGCAGGGCCGGCGGGACGGGCAGGCGGCGAGCGACGTTCCGGCTGACGGCCAGCAGGGCCGGGCCGAAGCGGCGGGCCGTGCCCAGGGCCAGGACCGGCGCGGGCTCCCCCGCCGCGGTGCGGAACCGGCGCGGGAAGTCGAGGATGCCGCGGGCCTCTGCGCCCCGGAACGCGTAGATCGACTGGTCCGGGTCGCCCACGGCGACGACGTCGCGCCCGTCGCCCGCCAGGGCCTGCAGCAGGCTGACCTGGGCCGGGTCGGTGTCCTGGTACTCGTCCACGAACACAGCACCGATCTCGCTGCGCAGCGTCGCGACGACCTCCGGGTCGGCGAGCAGGATGCGGCTGCGGTGGACGAGCTCGCCGTAGTCGAGCACCCCCTCGGCGTCGAGGACGTCCAGGTACTCCTCGAAGAACTGCCCGACGCGCACCCAGTCCTCGCGCCCGGCCGCCTCGCCGGCCTCGAGCACGTCGACCGGGTCCATCCCGAGCTGGCGCGCCTTGGCCAGGACCGACCGGACCTGCCCGGCGAAGGCGCGGGTCTCGAAGGCGTCGGCCAACGACGTCGGCCACGCGTCGTGCCCCACCTCCTCGCTGCCCTGCAGGACCTCGCGCACCCGGAAGTCCTGCTCCGGCCCGGTCAGCAGCCGCACGCCCGACCCGTACGCCGCCCCCGGCCCGCTGCCCGACTCCGGCACGGGGCCGGCGAGGCCCAGCCGGTCGGCGAAGCGGCGCACCAGCGCGTAGCAGAACGCGTGGAACGTCATCGCCGCCGGCGTCACCACGGTCTTGCCCAGGCGGCCGGCGATCCGGGTGCGCAGGTCGGCGGCCGCCCGCCGCGAGAAGGTCAGGACCAGCACCGAGTCCGGGGCCGCACCGCGGCGGTCGATCCGGTCGACCACCGACTCCACGAGCGTCGTCGTCTTGCCGGTCCCCGGCCCGGCGAGCACCAGGAGCGGGCCGCCGGCGTGGGCGACCACCGCGGCCTGCGCGTCGTCGAGGTCGGGAGCGGCGCTGAGGGCCTCGGGGGTCAGGGCGAGTCGGTACATGGCGGAGACCATTCGAGCACGGGCCTCCGACAGAACCGCCTCGACCGAGCCCCGGGACCCCCGGGCCGACGACGGGTCAGGCGAACAGGGCCGCCGCCTGGGCGTAGAAGGCGGCGGGGTCCTGGGCGACGCCCGCCTTGGTCATCCGGCTCCAGTCGTCGACCAGCACCTCGACCTGACCGGCCTCGAGCCCGTCGAGGGCCGCCCGCACGACCTCGGCCGGGTCGAGCAGCGGACCGTCGTAGCCCGCCATCATGTCGGTGTCGGCGCCGCCGAGGTAGAGGCCGAGCACCTGGGTGCCCTGCTCCGCGAGCTCGACCCGTGTCCCGTCGGTCAAGCTCCACTCGGCCGCCTTGCTCGCCGAGTAGGACGTGGCCCCGAGGAAGGAGAAGAACGACAGGGCCGAGAGGACGTTGACGATCGCGCCACCACGGTGGGCGGCGAGGACGTCGGCGAACGCACGGGTGACCGCCAGCGTGCCGAAGAAGTTCGTCTCCATCTCCCGCCGCACCTCGGCCTGGTCGCCGCGCACCAGGTTCTGCCCGGCCGAGACACCGGCGTTGTTGACCAGCAGGGTGACGTCGGGCGCGGCCCGCACCGCGGCGTCGATGCTGGCCTGGTCCAGGAGGTCGAGCGCGAGGACCTCGACCCCCGCCACGGTGACGGCGTCCGGGTTGCGCGCCGCCGCGTAGACCTTGGCGGCACCCCGCTCGAGCAGCTGGGCGGCGAAGTGGGCCCCGAGTCCGCGGTTGGCCCCCGTGACGAGCGCGACCGATCCGGCGATCTTCATGTGTGTGCTTCCTCGCGTCGTGTGCGCGCCGCGTGCCGGCGCTAGGCTCGAACGCTAAGACCTGACACTGACGTCAGGGGCAACTCTTGAGAGCGGAGTCACACGTGCGGATCGGCGACCTCGCCCGGCAGACCGGCGTCAGCGTCCGCTCGCTGCGCTACTACGAGGAGCAGGGCCTGCTCACCTCGGTCCGGACCACGACCGGGCAGCGGACGTACGCCGAGGACGCGGTCGCCCGCGTCCGGCTGCTGCGCCAGCTCTACAACGCGGGCCTGACCAGCACGACGATCGCGACCGTGCTGCCCTGCGTCGACCACCCCTCGAAGGAGTCGACCCGGGAGACGATCGCGGTGATGGAGCAGGAGCACGAGCGTCTCGACCGGCAGGTGGCCGACCTCGTCAGCACCCGTGACCAGCTGGCCTACCTGATCGCCTCCGCCAGCGCGTGCGTGACCTCGGAGGCGGAGGCCGAGGTCCAGGACCGTACGACCCTGGTCGCCGCCGGTCGCTGAGGCCGCGGCCCCAGGGCTGATGTCCGGGCGGCTCCCGCCGGGCAGTCTCGAGGAGTCGTCCTGACGCCCCTCGAGGAGATCACCCTGTGCCTGGTTCGTTCGTCGTCGCCGTCCACGCGGGCCCCGTCCTGGTGCCCCTGCTGGTCGGCGTGGTCGTCGTCTGGCTGCTCGCGCTCGGCCACCGGCGCACGCTGACCGCGGGTCGCGCGCTGACCGTGCTGGTCGTGACGGCGTACGCGGTCGGCGTCCTGGCCGTGACGTTCTTCCCCTGGCAGATCCCCTTCGGCACCTCCGACCACGTCACCCTCGGGACGGGCGCGCCGACCTTCGGCCGCGAGGTCGCGCTGCGCAGCCTGCTGAACGTGGTCCCGCTCGTCACCCTCGACGCACCCACGTTCGTGCTCAACATCGTCATGACGCTCCCGCTGGGCGCGCTGCTGCCGCTGGTCCTGCGAGTCCGGTCCGTGCCCGCGGTCGCGCTGGTCGGGCTGGCGGTCAGCACCACGATCGAGGGCGGTCAGGGCGTCGGGGACGTCCTGCTCGGCATGAGCCGCACGGTCGACGTCAACGACCTGATCGCCAACGTCACCGGCACCGTGCTGGGGCTGCTCTGCTTCCGTCTCGTCGCGGCGGTCGTCGGACCGCTGCTCGTGCCCTTCGCCCTGCCGGGTAGCGCGGTAGCCGGACCGGGACCGGCTCAGGACGGGGCGGGCTGGCTCGTCGACGACCCGGCGGAGACGGCGTACGGGTCGGTGGCGCCGAGATCCGGGCTGGTCGGGGCGGGCGCGACCAGCTCCCCTCTCGGCGGGGCGAGCACGGCGACGACGCCCGCGGCAAGCAGGGCCGTGCCGAACACGAGGTCGCCGAGCTCGGCGTACGGGTCGAGGTAGATCGTCGTGCTGCCGTCGCGAACCAGGGCCGCGAAGGCGAGCACGGACATGGTGGTCACCGAGTTGGCGAGGACGAGCAGCACCCGGGTCGGGCGGGCGAAGCGGCGGCTCTCGCCGTTGGCCCAGGACGAGCCGGTGAACAGGTCCCACACCAGGCCGAACAGGACCAGCGCGGCGCCGGAGAAGCCGAGCACCGCGCCGACGGGGTCGGAGACGAAGTCGCGGCTGGAGAACAGGGCGCAGAGCGTCAGGGCGCCGGCGAGGCCGAGCGCGCGCGGACGGTCCAGCCGGCGTCGGAGGAGCTGGACGACGCCGGCGACGACCACCACCGTCGTCGCCACGAGGTTCAGCACGTCGGGGTCGACCCCGGCCCGGGCCTGCGGGCCCTGCACGAGCGTCCGGGCCAGCATCAGGAGCATCACGCCGACGGTGCCGAGCACCAGCGCCCGGGTGGCCCGGCCGCGGCGGGCGGCCCGGAACGCCAGCAGCACCACCCCGAGACCGACGACCGCGCGGATGGGGTCGACGAGCCGGCCGACGATCGCGCCCAGGTCGACGTCGGAGCCGAGGAGGGTGCCGCTCGGGTCGAGCGCGGCGGCCAGGGGCAGGACGCCCACCGCGAGCTGCACCGGCAGGATCACGAGGACCAGCGCGGCCCCGATGGGGAGCCCGACCGCCGTCAGCTCGTCCCCCAGACCGTCCACCGCGACGCCCGCGCCCCGCCGTTGCGCCACCCGTACCAGCGCGACGCCCACCGCCGCCAGCAGCCCGACGAGCACGAGCGACGGGACGACGACGTCCCAGCCCTGCGTGACCGGGTCGCGGGTGGCCAGCTGGAACGCCACCTGCACCGCCCGCACGAGCACCACGACCCCGAGGACCGCGTACGGGACCCAGTGCCGGGCGAGGCGCTGGGCCTGCCCGGTCGCGGCGACCGTCAGCCGCAGGCAGACCTCGGCGGCGGCCGCCCCGGCGACCATCGCGGTCGGCAGCACGAGGTAGCCGAGGACCAGGGCGAGGTACTGGAGGAAGAGCGGCACCTGGTCCGACCCGAAGGCGATCGAGTAGCGGTTCTGCACGATCCCGATGACCAGGCAGGCGGCGCAGAGGGCCCAGACGGCCCCGAGCTCCCACCAGGCGAACGGGCGGCGGGAGCGGACGAGCACGAGCACGACGAGACCGGCGAGCAGGAGCAGCACCAGCAGCGGCAACCAGAGCGACCCGCTCGTCCCCGGGGTGCGCAGGCTCCAGGCGGCGAGCGCGGCGAGCACGACCAGGAGCGCGAGCAGCCGCAGCCACCACGGCGCGCGGAGCCCGGCGGTCAGCAGCAGGCTGAGGCCGAAGGAGAAGAGGGTGACCAGCATCCAGACGGCGGGGCCGGGCAGCCCGATGCCTCCGGTGCCGACGGGGTCGAGGACGGACGTGCGCCGGATCGCGCCGGACGTCACGACGAGGACGCCCGCGAGGGCGAAGGCGAGGTAGGCCACCAGCACGACCGCCCGGAGCCCGTACGGCCAGCGGTCCTCGCGGATCCGGCCCTCCTGGACCGGTCCGACGACGGTCTGGTCGACGACGCCGCGGACGAAGGCGGCCGCCCGGCCCACCCGAGCGTCGGCCCGGCGCTCAGCCACCGGTGGTCCAGGAGTCGAAGGTCCAGCCCTTGGTGTAGCCGAAGAGGTAGAGCCCCTGCGGCGTCGCGAGCCCGGGGCGTTCGCTCGACACCAGCGAGGTCGAGCGGGTCGGCCAGGTCGCTGCGACGCGCCCGTCGCCGCCGACGACGTCGAGCCGGTCCGAGGTCCAGCCGGCGAGGTGCGTCGCCGTGGGGTCGACCGCGAGGTAGCCCGGCAGCCGGGCGGTCACCCGTCCGTCGGCGTCCAGCAGCAGCGTCGCCTCCTTGGAGGCGACCACCGGCCGGCCGGCGAAGCCCGTGAGCGCCGTGAGCCCGCCGTCGAAGTGCGTGAGGAAACGGGTCGTGCCGGTCGCCGGGTCGAGCCCGTCGAGATTCTGGTCCTCGGTGACGAGGACCCGGTCCCCGACCACGGCGACGGCCGAGGCGGCGAAGGACCGGTCCCAGCGGGTCGCCCCGCTCGCCGCGTCGAGCGCGGTGACGGTCCCCCTCCGGTCGGCCACGACGACGACCCCACTGCCGGCCGCGGGTGTGAGGTTGACGTCACCGGGAACGTTCCCGGTCCAGCGCACCGCGCCGTCCGCGATGCCGAAGCGCAGCACGCGCCCGGACAGGTCGACCACCACGGCGTCGTCCCCGGACACGCGTACCGGGGCGTTAGGGCCGATCTCGGGCAGGGCCGCCGACCAGAGCCGCATCCCGGCGTCGGAGTACGCGACCAGCGCGCGCTCGCTGGTCGTCACGAGCACGACCGAGCCGAAGGCCGCGAGGCTCAGCACCGTCCCGCCGGGGTGGACCGACCACGCCGGGGTCCAGGCGTCGATCGTCTTGGGCGTGGTCGCCACCAGGTCGTCCGGCGCCTGCAGGGCCCGCACGACCAGGCCCGACGAGGTCAGCACGGGGTGCACGGTGGTCGCCACCGTGCCCAGCATCGTCCGGGTCTCGTCGGTGCCGTCGACGGTCACCGTGTCCCAGGTCCGGGGCTTCCAGGCGGCCGGGTCGGTCCACGCGACGTCGTCGGCGGTGGTCCGGCGCGCTCCCGGGTCCGGCGCGGGCACGGCCGTCTCCCAGGTGCGGTCGGCCCCCTCGCTCTCGCTGGCCTCGACCACCCCACGCCCGGGGCACCACGTCCGGGTCAGCCACGTCCGACGCTTGGTCTGCGGCGCTCCCCGGTCCGTCAGCTCGACCTGACCGCTGACCTCGAGGCACCCGTCCGCACCTGCCGCCGCCTGGAAGAAGCTCGCGTAGTCCGCGGTGTCGCCGGCGGTCCCGGTGCCGAACCACTTCGACCCCGGCCCCACGTCGGCCGGGAGCTCTACGAGCGCGGGCTCGTACGCGGTGATGGTCCCGTCGGCCGACCGCTCGCCCGCGAGCTCGACGCTGCCCCGGACGCGGTGGTAGCGGGTCGTCTGGCTCGGGACCCCGGCGCCGTCCACCGACGTGGTGGTCTCGCGCCAGAGCCGCGAGCCCGACGGGTCGTCGTAGTCCTGGTGCAGCACCCGGGTGACGACGAACGCGTCACCGCTCAGCAGGCCGTCGACCCCGGCGAACCGGGCCGACTCGGTCACCTGCGTCCTCGTCTGCGTGACCGACTCGCGCGTCTGGTCCACCCGCTGCCACAGCGCCGCGCCGTCCGCGGGCACGTACGACAGGGCCGTCGTGCGGACCTGAGGGGCCCGGCGGGCGAGCCAGCTGCCGGTGCCGACGACGAGCCCGAGGCAGAGGAGTACGACGAGCGGGACCCACCACGGCCGCGTCGGGCCCGCGGACGCCGGCGGGCCCCAGCTCGGGTCGACGCCCGGGTCGTGCTGGGCGTACGCGGCGCCGAGCAGGGGGTCGACCGGCATCGTCGACCAGTCCTGCACGGGGAACGGCGCCCAGCGCTCGTCCCCCGCCGCGCTCACGGCGGTCATCCTGCCAGCCGGGAGCGCCACCCGGCGCTCATCCGCGGGTGAGTCAGCCGGGTGGGTCAGGCGGTGGTCACGGGGTGATCAGCACCTTGCCGACCGCACCGCGCTCGACCGCCTCCTGCGCCTGCGCCGCCTGCTCGAGGGGGAAGTGGTGCAGCGGCAGGCCGTGGGCGTCACCGACCCCGATCGCGCCGTCGAGCAGGGCGGCGCCGAGGTCGTCCACCGCGCGCGCCTTCGCGGCGGCGGGCAGGGTGTAGACGAGGACGAACTGCCAGCGCACGTTGCGGACCATCGACGTCCGCACCGGGACCGCGACCTCCGCCCCGCCGCCGTCGTCGGCGTACGTCACCACGACCGCGCCCGGCGCGAGCAGCCCGCCGTCGAGCCCCGCGTTGGCCTGCGGGTTCACCTCGACGACGACGTCGACCCCGCCGGGGACGATCCGGCGGACCTCGGCCCGCACGTCGGTCTCCCGGTAGTCGATCACGTGGTCCGCCCCGGCGGCGGCCGCGAGCCGGCCCTTGGCGGGGCTGCTGACCGTGGTGAGGATCGTGGCGTCGGACCAGCGGGCGAGCTGGATGGCGGCGTTGCCGACCGCGCCCGCACCACCCGAGACCAGGACCGTACGGCCCTGCAGCGTCCCCGGCCCGAGGCGCAGCGGGCCCTCCTCGTGCACCGTCAGGCACCGGTGCGCGGTGATGAACGGGATGCCGAGGGCGGCGCCGAGGTCGTACGGGGCCCCCTCCGCCCCGCGGGAGGGCAGCGCCGCCAGGTGCGTCTGCCGGACGAGGGTGTGCTCGCTCGTCGTGCCCCAGCGGCGCTTGAACGCGGCCTCGAAGACCCAGACGTCCAGGCCGAGCCACGAGGCGGGCACCCCTTCGCCGACGGCCTCGACGACGCCCGCGCCGTCCTGGCCCGGGATCTGCGGCGGGTCCACCGGGCTGCCGGGACCGCGTCCGGCGCGGGACTTCCAGTCGGTCGGGTTGACCCCGGATCGGAGCACCCGCACCCGGAGCTCGCCCGGTCCGGGCTCGGGGACGGGCTCGTCGGTGAGCCTCAGGACCTCGGGACCACCGGTCTCGGCGTAGACGACAGTGCGCATCTCGGCAGTCTCTACCCGAGGTCGCGGCGCCGGTTCAGCAGGACCGGCAGCACGGCGCGGACGCGGGCCACCTCGTCGAGGTCGAGCTCGGTCACGACGAGGTCCTCCTCGGCGCCGAGCTCGGCGAGCACCGTCCCGTCCGGACCGACGACGCAGCTGTGCCCGATGCCGGTCGGCGCGTTCCCGCGGCCGGGCAGCAGGAGGCCGGCGGTCAGCGGGTCGGCCTGGCCGGTGGCCACGACGAAGCACGTGCTGTCCAGGGCCCGAGCGCGGGTCAGGAGCTGCCACTGCTCGAGCTTGCCGGGGCCGGCGCCCCACGAGCTGGGCAGGCACACGACCTCCGCCCCGCGGTCGGCGAGCGCGGTGAACAGGTCGGGGAACCGCACGTCGTAGCAGGTGGCCAGCCCCACCCCGATCCCGTCGACCCGGACGACGACCACGTCGTCGCCGGGCGCCACCGCGTCCGACTCCGCGTAGCCGAAGGCGTCGTAGACGTGGATCTTGTCGTAGCTCGCCTCGACGCCGGGACCCGTCACCAGCAGGGTGTTGGTCACCCGGCCGTCCGTTGCCGGGGTGAACATGCCGGCGACCACCACGACGTCGTGGCGCGCGGCGATCGCCCGCACACCGTCCGCCCAGGGTCCGTCGAGGGGCTGCGCGATCTCGGCGAGCGGCAGCCCGAACGCGCGCATCGTCGCCTCCGGGAACGTGACCAGCCGGGCGCCGGCGGCGGCGGCCCACCCGGTCTGCTCGGCGACCTGCCGGAGGTTGTCGTCGAGGTCGGCCCCCGTCGCGATCTGGGCCTGCGCCACCCGCAACGTGCTCATGCCGGCTCCCCTCTCGTGGATGTCGCCTCGGCTGCGCTGACCCGCTCGACGTCGGCGCCGCGGATGCCGAGCATGAAGAGGATCGCGTCCAGGTAGGGCACCGACACGGTGGTGTCGGCCTGCGCCCGGACGACCGGCTTGGCGTTGAAGGCGATGCCGAGCCCGGCGGCGGCGAGCATGTCGAGGTCGTTCGCGCCGTCCCCGACGGCTACCGTCTGCGACAGCGGGACGCCCTCCGCCGCCGCGATCTGCGCCAGCAGCTCGGCCTTACGCGCCCGGTCGACGACGGTGCCGAGCACCTCGCCGGTCAGCCGCCCGTCGCGGACCTCGAGGGTGTTCGCGTGGGCGTGGTCCAGGCCGAGGTCGACGCGCAGGAAGTCGGTGAACGGCGTGAACCCGCCGCTGACGATGCCGACGACGAAGCCGAGGCGCTTGAGCGTGCGGACGAACGTCCGGGCGCCCGGCGTCAGCCGGATCCGGGCGCGGACCCGGTCGATCGCGGCCTCGTCGAGCCCGGCGAGCAGCCGGACGCGCTCGCGCAGCGACCCCTCGAAGTCCAGCTCGCCGGCCATCGCCCGCGCCGTCGTCGCCGCCACCTCGGCCCCGCAGCCGGCCTCGTCGGCGAGCAGCTCGATGACCTCGTCCATGATCAGCGTCGAGTCGACGTCCATGACGACGAGCCGCTTGGCGCGACGTTCCAGGCCGTTGACCTGGACCGCGATGTCGATCCGCTCGGCCTGCGCCACCTCGCCGAGCTCGCGCCGCATGGCCTCGACGTCCCCGGCGATGACGACGAGGTCGTACGCGGTGACCGGGTCGGTGGCCAGCCGGACGATGCGGTCGATGTTGCCGCCGGTGGCGGCGATCGCCTCGGCCACCGCGGCCAGCGACGACGGGGTGAGCGGGCGGCCCAGGACAGTCACGGCGTGCCGCATCAGGCCGGCGCGGCTCGAGGTGCTGGCGACGCGCTCGAAGTCGACCTTCATGTCGTGGGTGAAGCCCCAGAACAGGACGTCCCGTACGACGCTGTCGTCGGCGCCGTCGAGCCGGACGAGCACGTCGAGGGTGAGCCGCTCGCGCACGACGAGCTGTTCCATGTCCTCGAGCACCGCCCCCGCGCTGCCGAGCAGCTGGAGCAGGTCACGCGTGACGCTGGGCCGGTCGCGCCCGGAGACGCGGATCAGCAGCGGGTGGCCCGCCTCGACCACGCTCACGCGAAGGTCCAGGCGAGGATCTCGGCCGGTTCGCGGGCGACCACCCGGAGCGGGGCGGGCACCGTGAGCTCGAGCGCGTCCCCCTCGTCGAGCGGCCCGACACCGTCGACGTCCACGGCACCGCGGGCGAGAAGGACGTACGCGGAGGCCGACGCGGGCAGGGTGCGTTCCTCGCCGGTCTCGAGGCGGGTGACCCACAGGGTGGTCCCCCGGCTGCGCAGGTCGACCACCGCCGTCGGGTCGGAGCCGGACGCGGCCGCCACCCAGGTGGACGCCAGGTACGCGGGCTTGAAGCCGCCGACCACGTACGACGGCGTTCCTCCGGGGGCGTCGGGCCGGATCCAGGTCTGCACGAAGCGCACGTCCGCGTCGGCGGCGGCGCCCTCGGCGTGCGTCACGCCGCTGCCGGCGCTCAGACCCTGCACCTCGCCCGGCTCGATGGTCGCGACCGAGTCGTCCGGGTGGGCGGTGTCCGCGTGGCGCAGCTCTCCGGAGACCACCCACGTGACGATCTCGACGTCGCGGTGGGTGTGCTCCGGGTAACCCGTGCCCGCGCGGACGGTCTCGTCGTTCAGCGCCAGGAGGGACCCGAAGCCGACGCGGTCGGGGTCGTAGTGCTCGCCGAAGGAGAAGCTGTGGCGGGTCAGGGCCCAGCCCTCGGCGGCGTCCGGCGTGGCGGGCGCGACGGTGGCGAAGCGGTCGGCGGAGCGACGCACCTCGACCCCTTCCACGGGCGTCAGTATCGCCTGCTGCCGCTCGCGTGCCACGCCTAGGCTTCCCGCATGGCCAGCCGTCCCGTCCCCGATCCCGTCGCGCCCGGCCAGGAGTCGGTCTGGGACTACCCGCGCCCGCCCGCGCTGCGGAGCGTCGACCACCTCGTCACCGTCGTGCTCGGCGGGGTCGAGATCTGCGAGACGCAGACGAGCGTGCAGTACCTCGAGACCTCTCACCCGCCGACCTACTACCTCCCGCGGAGCGCGTTCATCGCCGGGTCGCTGAAGGAGGCGGGCGGGTCGTCGTACTGCGAGTGGAAGGGCGAGGCGTCGTACCTCGACGTGGTCGGCGGCGACAAGGTCGTGCGCCGGGCGGCCTGGACCTACCTCAGCCCCACGCCCCGCTACGCCGCGCTGCGCGGGATGATCGCGCTCTACCCCGGCCAGATGGACTACTGCACGGTGGACGGGGAGCGGGTCGAGCCGCAGCCCGGGACGTTCTACGGCGGCTGGATCACCGCCGCGGTCAGCGGTCCGTTCAAGGGCGGGCCGGGCTCCCAGGGCTGGTGAGGCCGGTACGGAGCGGGAGCGCAGGGTGGACGACACCTACACCGAGGAGGTCCTGCGCCTCGTCGAGGCCGTGCCGCCCGGGGCGGTGACGACGTACGGCGACCTCGCCGAGATGGTCGGGCGGGGTGGTCCGCGCCAGGTCGGCGCCGTCCTGGCGCGCCACGGTGCCGCCGTCCCCTGGTGGCGCGTCATCCGCGCCGACGGCCGGCCGGCGGACGGTCTGGGTGAGCGCGCGCTGAGCCGGCTGGCCGAGGAGGGCGTCCCGGTCCATGACGGCCGCGTACGCCTGGCGTCCGTCCGTTGGCGACCTGCACCGGAGAGCCTGCCCGGCCGTCCAGTTTGAGCGGCACCCGACGTAATCAGACCGTCGACGAAGACGGGCGCGAACCGTTCCCAACCCCCGGGCCGGTGTGCCAGGCTGAGTCGCAGCAGAGCGTCGCGGATGCGGCGTCGAAGGTCACAAGGAGAAGTGCATGGCGCAAGGCACCGTCAAGTGGTTCAACGCCGAGAAGGGCTTCGGCTTCATCGCCGTCGACGGCGGCGGCCCGGACGTGTTCGTCCACTACAGCGCGATCCAGACGAGCGGCTTCCGGTCCCTCGACGAGGGTCAGCGCGTCGAGTTCGAGACCACCCAGGGTCCGAAGGGCCCCCAGGCGGACGCGGTCGTCGCGATCTGACGACCCGCACCGGCTGAACGCAGCAGCCCCCGGCACCTCGGTGCCGGGGGCTGTCGCGTTCCGTCCCCGGAGGAGTCAGCCCGCTCAGGCGGCGAGGAGCCGGCGTCCCAGGTCACGGACGCGGTCGCGGAGCTCGACCGGACCTTCCACCACGAGGTCGGCGTCGAGCGTCGCGAGCACCCCGGGGACCCAGTCCAGCCGCTCGGCGCGGATCTCGACCCGCACCCAGCCCTCTCGCTCCGGCACCGGTGCGACGGTCGCGATCCCGAGCGGCAGCCTGGACTCGACCGCTCCCGCCTCGGCGTGCACGAGCACCGACACCGCGTGCCGCCAGGGCGTCCGGGCGAGGCCACGAAGGACCTCGGCGCGCGGGTCGAAGCCGTCCGGGACGTCGAACGTCCCCGAGTCGGCGCGTGCCGTCACGACCCGGTCCAGCCGGAACGTCCGGAGCTCGTCGTTCTCCACGTCGACGCCGGTGAGGTACCACCGCCCCGCGTGGGCGACGATCCCGTACGGCAGCACCGTGCGGTCGGTGGTCCGTCCGTCGCGCGTGTGGACGAGGTCGAGCGCGCGCCGGTCGCGCACGGCTCCCGCCACCACCAGCAGCACGTCGACGTCGGGCGTCGGCCCCGTAGGAGTCGGCTCCCCCAGGTCCGCGACGTCGAGCAGCGCCTCCAGCCGGGCGGCCAACGGCTTCGGCAGCACGCGGTGGAGCTTGGCGGCCGCGCTCTCGGCGGCCAGCCCCGACGCGTCGCCACCGGCCCGCAGCCCGGAGGCCAGCCCGACCAGCACCGCCACCGCCTCGTCGTCGGTGAGCATCAGCGGCGGGAGCCGGTAGCCCGGCGCCAGGCGGTAACCGCCGTACCGGCCGCGCACCGAGACGACCGGGACGTCGAGGTCCAGCAGGTGGGTGACGTAGCGGCGCACGGTCCGTTCGTCGACGCCGAGCCGGTCCGCGAGGTCGGCGACCGAGCGGGTGCCGCCGTTCTGCAGGATCTCCAGCAGCGCGAGGACGCGCGCGGTCGGTCGGGGCACGAGAAGAAGGTAGCGAATACCGGGCGGATCCTGTCCGATATCGGTCCTAGCGTGGTCGACATGAACCTCGTCTCCGTCCGCATCATCACCGACGACGTCGACCGCCTGAGCGACTTCTACGCCCGGCTCACCGGCGTCACGGTGGACCGGCCGGTGCCTGACTTCGCCGAGCTCCGGACGCCCAACGGCACCCTCGCCCTCGGGAGCACCCGGACGGTCGGGCTGTTCGGCGCGGGCTCGGCCGAGTCCGCGGCGAACCGGTCGGTGATCATCGAGCTGCTGGTCGACGACGTCGACGCCACGTACGCCTCGCTCCAGCCCTGGGTGACGACGTTCGTCAACGAGCCGACCACGATGCCGTGGGGCAACCGGTCGCTGCTGCTGCGCGACCCCGACGGCAACCTCGTCAACCTGTTCGCCCCGGTGACGCCCGCGGCGATCGAGAAGTTCAGCCCGTACGAGCGTTGAGGGCCCGACTCGGTACCGTGAGCGCGCCGGACCCGTCAGCAGGAGGAAACCTTGCCCGAGCACGTGAAGTGGAACAGCGACGTGGACACGGACGTACCGCCGAGCGGTGACGGCTGCGTCGAGTGCGACGCCAGCGGGTCGTGGTGGTTCCACCTGCGTCGTTGCGCGACGTGCGGCCACATCGGCTGCTGCGACGACTCGCTGAACAAGCACGCGACCGCGCACGCGATGTCGACGCATCACCGCTACATCCAGTCGTTCGAGCCGGGCGAGGACTGGTTCTGGGACTACAAGGACGACGCGATCGGCCAGGGCCCGCGGCTCGCCGCGCCGAGCTCGCACCCGGCCGACCAGACCACGCCCGGGCCGGAGGAACGCGTCCCGTCGGACTGGCAGCAGGTGCTGCAGGACGCCGACCGCTGACGGTCGGCGCCCTGCGCGGGTCGCTGCCGGGCGAGCTCGCTCAGTAGGCGGGCTGGCTCGGGTCGATCTCGTTGACCCAGGCGCTGACGCCGCCGCCGACGTGCACGGCGTCGGCGAGGCCGGCGCCCTGGATGATCGCCAGCACCTCCGAGGAACGCACGCCGGTCTTGCAGTAGAGGACGACCTGCTTGTCCTGCGGCATCTGGCCGAGGGCCTCACCGGTCTGGAAGTCGCCCTTGGGGATGAGCACCGAACCCGGGATCGCGTTGATGTCGCGCTCGACGGACTCGCGGACGTCGACGAGGAGGAAGTCCTTCTCGCCGCGCTCGCGCTCGGCGAGCCACTCCTCCAGCTGGCGCACACCGATGGTGTGACCGGCGACGGCGTTGGCGGCCTCGTCGGTGATCGCCCCGCAGAACGCCTCGTAGTCGATCAGCTCGGTGATCGGCGCGGTGTCGGGGTCCTTGCGCAGCTTGAGCGTCGTGTACGTCATCTCGAGCGCGTCGTAGACCATGAGGCGACCGATCAGCGGCTCGCCGATGCCGGTGATCAGCTTGATCGCCTCGGTGACCATGATCGAGCCGATCGACGCGCAGAGCACGCCGAGCACGCCGCCCTCGGCGCACGACGGCACCATGCCGGGCGGCGGAGCCTCGGGGTAGAGGTCGCGGTAGTTGGGCCCGTGGTCGTCCCAGAAGACGCTCGCCTGGCCCTCGAAGCGGAAGATCGAGCCCCAGACGTACGGCTTGTGCGACAGCACGGCGGCGTCGTTCACCAGGTAGCGCGTGGCGAAGTTGTCGGTGCCGTCGAGGATCAGGTCGTACTGGGCGAAGATGTCCATGACGTTGTCGTTGTCGAGACGCGTGTCGTGGACGATCACGTTCACCAGCGGGTTGACCTCGGAGATGGACTCCTTGGCCGAGATGGCCTTGGACTTCCCGATGTCCGACTGCCCGTGGATGATCTGGCGCTGCAGGTTGGACTCGTCGACGGTGTCGAACTCGACGATGCCCAGCGTGCCCACGCCCGCGGCGGCCAGGTACAGCAGGGCCGGGCTGCCGAGGCCGCCGGCCCCGATGACGAGGACGCGGGCGTTCTTCAGCCGCTTCTGCCCGATCATGCCCACGTCCGGGATGATCAGATGACGGCTGTAGCGACGGACCTCTTCGGTCGTCAGCTCGGCGGCGGGTTCGACCAGCGGTGGCAGAGCCACGGTTCCTCCTGCTCTCGTACGGGATCCCGTCGGACGGGTCCCTCGATCGTCAGCCGGAACGTCCCCCCGGGGCGACCTATTCCGACGGCCGGACTGCCCCTTGCCGCCGCGGGCGCCGATCGCGGAGAAAAGCCACAGTTCTGGTCGACCTGCGTCAGCATCTGCAAATCTGCGACATGCACCTGCTGCCGTACGGGCTGCGCCGCCTGCTGCACCGCCCGAAGCGCGCCCGACGGAGGACCCCGGATGCCGTGACCGCTCACGAGGAGCGCGAGCACGACCTCCGGCGCTACCGACCACGACCCCGCGCCTCACCCCCGACGGCGGTCCAGCGGGAGGTCGACCCGCGCTCCGATCGACCAGGCCCGGATGGCTCGAGCGCTCGCTCTGCCTCAGTCGTCGAACGCGAAGCCTGAGCTCTCCGCATCACGGATGGTCGTCGCCACGCGGTCTCCGTCGTCGAGGTAGCCGGCCAGCACCCGCTGCAGCTCCTCGAGCGTCGCCCGATCCCCGTACGCCGCGAACATGCCCGACTCGGAGTCGAGCTCCACCCTGGCCGCGAGCTCGGGAGCGACGAACCGCACCAGACCCTCCCAGAAGTAGCCGTTGGGTTCGTGGTCGGCAGCACTGATGGCCTCGTCCGCCGGCAGTTCACCGCAGTAGAAGGTCAGGCTGGTCGCACCATCGACGTCGATGATCGTCGCGTGATCGGGCACGCCGCTCATCGTCGCAGAGACGCGGCCCGCAGGCCGAAGAACGGCGCATCCCCCATCGGCCGGGAGGCTCACGGCGGGTCGGGTGCCCGCGCCGTGTAGGCGTGACCGGTCGGCGTCGTGGTCCTGACGGTGTGGGGCTCGGTCCCGAGCCCGTCGTGGACGACGGCGGCGGTCCAGCCGGGCTGTTCGTGGACGAGGTTGTGGCGGGCGCACAGCCCGCGGCCGTTGACCAGGGTGGTCGGGCCGCCGTCGGCGTGACGCCGGACGTGGTCGAGGTGACGGACCGGCGCCCCGCAGAAGGGGACCCGGCACGTCTGGTCGCGGGCCCTGACCAGGTCGGCCAGCGCGCCGGTGAACCGGCGCCTCGGGTCGATCCCGGACATCCGCCCGTCTGAGGTGGTGTGCAGGCGACGCACCGTCTTGGCGCCGAGGCTGGCGTCGACGATCTCGCGGGCCAGAGCTCCGGGGAGCGGGCCGGCGCCGGTGATCGTGGCGGTCCTCGTGCTGTCGGGGTCGTCGGCGAGGTCGGCGGGCAGGATCAGCTGGATCTCCACGGCCACGTCGGCGGCTCGGGCTTGTCCGGTGAGGCGTTCGACGAGGGTGTCGGCCATGATCTGGTCCCGCGTCCGGTCGTCGCCGGTCGCCACGAGGTTGTCGGTGTGACGCCGTAGCGCGGCGAGGCAGGCGACGCCCTGCTCCACGGGTAGGTACCCGGACAGGACGCTCATCGTGTCCGGCGCAGGCCGCAGGCCGACGCGGCGGTGCTTCCGCTCGTTCCGGCCGCGGGCGACGTAGGCCTCCCGGTCGGCCTCGTAGGCGTAGCGACGCGCTAGCACCGCGGCCTCCCTCACGCCGAGCCCGGCGACGCCGGCGTCGTGCAGACGGGCGTCCACGCTACGTCGGGTGACGGCGTCGAGATGCCGCGTCTCCATCACGACCGCCTCCGCGGTCGGCTCACTCACCGCGCCAACCGCAAGGGCGGCGTAGGTGTGCGGCAGGTCGAACCACCACGCCCGCGCCGAACCCAACCGCCGCGCCGCGACCGTCGGCGACACCCGGCACGCCAGGCCCAGCTCCTCGGCCACCCCGCGGCCGATGTCGCGCGGGTGCACGTCGGCGGCCAGCTGCCGCTCGACCCGCGCCCGCCCGAACCGGACGATCACGGCGGCCTGCACGGCCGCGACCGCACCCCGCAGCCGTTCCAGCACCGCGATCTGGTCGACCAAGTCGGCCTCGGTCGAGTCGTCGTCCACCCCGGCGAGCGCGTCGGACGTCAGCCCGGCCAGCTCGTCCACCAGCGAGCTCAGGCGTGCAGTCATGGGATGGGGAGCCTCCTCGACCCGTTCCACCGTCCGCAACGCCATGAGATGAACCTACGACGACCCACCGACAGAATCGAACACCTGTGCGAGTGAACCAACATCATGGACCAGCCGGACAACACCGACCGGCTCAGCGCTGGACGGCCTTGACCACCGTCATCGCCCACGTCACCTCGTCGGCCGCCACGCCGCCGCTCGCGAAGGTTCCGGCCAGCTCGACGAGGGTCCGTACCACCACCCAGGAACGGGCCCGGTCCTCGTCCAGCCCGGCGGCGTCGACGACGGCGTAGAAGCGTTCGAGCAGGTCGCCGCGCAGGTCGTCGCTGCCCTCGGCCCCGTCCCAGCGCCGCAGGACCGCGGCGACCTCGTACGCGGGGTCGCCCGACGCCGGTCGCGGTGCGACGGCCGCCCAGCCCCGACCCACGCCGCGGACGGTCCCGGGCCGCAGGTCACCGTGCAGCAGCACGGGGGTGACCTCGGTCGGGTCGACGAGCCCCGGCGCCCAGGAACGCACCTGCTCCGCGAACCGTCGCGGCACGGTCGCCGCCACCGCCGGCAGGGCGAGGTCGGCGAGCCAGCCCTCCACCAGGTCGGCGAGCCGCGGCGGCTGCGGGATCGGCGCGCGGTGGAGCACGGCGTAGAGCCCGCCGACCTGGGTGCAGGCGTCGTACGCGTCGAGGGTCCGCAGGTCCTCGTCCGGCTTGGTCCGTCCGGTCAGCAGCAGGTGGCGCCGCGGGTCGGCCCGCAGCAGCCGGACGGCACCGTGCCCGTCCCACGCCCGCAGGGCCAGGTGCTCGTACGGCGACCCGTCCGGCGCGTGCTCCAGCAGCCCAGGTTCGCCCTCGGCCGTCCGCACCGGCACGGATGGACGCGGCAGCTCCCGCACGGCGCCGTCCACGCGCAGCTCCCACTCCGCGGCGACGTCGTGCAGCAGCCGCTCGGCCGCGCTCACCACGGCCGGCGTCCGCCGCGCCTCACCCCTGGGTGCCCGCGTCCACGTAGCGGTGCCAGGACTCGGTGCGGTGGTCGACCACCCAGCCCAGCGAGAGGTACAGGCCGTCGGCGTTGGTCGAGGAGTCGGCGTCGACCTCGAGCGAGACCCGCGTGCGCCCGCGCCGGGCGGCGTCCGCGACGACCGTGCTCAGCAGCGCCTTGGCGACGCCCCGCCCGCGGGCGCGTCGGTGCACGCCGATGTAGTCGACGTAGCTCCCGTACGCGCCGGCCGCGTCGGGCGGCGAGACCGAGCTGATCAGCGCGCCGCCCGGGCGCCACTCCCCCTCCAGCTCGACCTCGGCGATCCACCAGTGGTCCCAGCGGTGCCAGGGGTCCTCCTGCAGCCGGACGACGAACTCGGCGAAGCCCTCGCGGTAGGAGTTGAAGTGGTCGGCGAACGACTGCTCCAGCACCAGGTGCACCGTCTGCAAGTCCTCGGCGGTCGGCAGCCCGTTGCCGTGCTCGCGGACGCGGCGCACCCGCACGCCGGGCCTCGGCTCGGGCAGCGCCCCCGGCTCGGCCTCGGCCGGGTCGACGGGCCGGTCCATCTTCAGCCACGTCCGGACGCAGTCGTAGCCCGCCGCCGCCAGCCAGGTGCGCTGCCGGTCGTCGTCGGCGTCCGCGGCCGAGTCGAGCTGCGTACGGGGCGCCCGACGGAGCGCGGCGACCTCGGCGGCCTCACGGTCGGCCCAGGCGAAGAGCCCGGCGGCGATCGCGCCCTGGGCGGGGGCGTCGGGCGCGACGAGGACCGTGACCTCCGTGCGCCCGTTGGCCCGGTCGTGCACGACGACCCAGCCGACCAGCGTCGCCGACGCGTCGAGGACCACGAGCTGGCGCCGCGTCCAGCTCGCCGGGCCCACGACCAGGGCGGTGAGGGTGGCGACGTCGACCGGGCTGCTGCCGTGGCGCCGGTTGGCGGCCAGCAGTGCCGTCAAGGCACCGATGTCGCCGTCACCGGGCACCCGGGTGGACCACCCCTCGGGCAGGGTCGACCGTTCTGACGTCACTGGCGGAGGCACGGCCCGAGTCTGTCAGGGTCGACCAGGAGGGAGCGGCGCCAACCTCTCCGAGGCCCTTCGACAGGCTCAGGGAGCGTCGGACGCTCAGCGCCCCAGCGGGGCGAACCAGGTGGCGTCGGGCGGGTCGACCGGGATCGGGTCGCCGTACGACCACGAGCCGACCTCGAGCGCCCCCGGGCCCACGGCCCGCGTCACGCGGTCGATCCGCACGCGCCGGGCCTGCCACAGGATCAGGGCCACGGCGATCGCGTGCACGACCAGGCCGGGGAAGAAGTCCCACGGCGACCCGGTCGTGGTCGTGTCGACGAACGAGTCCGCGTAGCCGCCGTACGTGATCGTCAGGACGCCCACGCCGACGTTGTTCACGGCGTGCATCGCGATGCCGGCCTCGAGCCCGCCGGTGCGCCAGTTCGCCAGGCAGGCGGCGACGGCGAGCGTGGCGATGCTCAGCAGGACCCACGGGTCCGGGCTCCCGTGCGCGAGCCCGAAGAGCGCGGCCGACACGACGGTGGTCACGACGAGCCCCGCGACGGGCCGGGGGAAGTACGAGCCGAGGTTCTGGACCAGCCAGCCCCGGAAGAGGAACTCCTCGCCCGCCGCCTGGAACGGTGTGACGAGCAGGGCCATCACCAGCAGCAGCACCCAGTGGTCCGGCCGGCCCGGCGTGACCGGGTCGAGCAGGAACCCCAGGCCCAGGTAGACCACCCAGACGGGCGCGACGACGAGGGCGCACCGGCCCAGCCAGCGCCACCGCAGCCGGCCGACGACCGAGGAGACCCAGCGCGGCCGGACCCGGTGGGCGATCGCCACCGCACCCGCCGACGCCGGGATGAGCGCGGCCAGCACCAGGTCGAGCTCGAGCATCGACAGGGCGCTCATGTCGTCGTCCACCGAGCCGACCCAACGGTCCGGCAGCAGCGCGTCGAGGCCCTCGAACCCGCCGAACACCGCCACGAAGAGCACGATCAGCAGACCGACCAGCACGGCGAGCGAGACCAGCGGCCGCCACCACCGCCACCCGGGCCCGCGCAGGAGCTGGTGGTAAGCGACCGGGAGATCGGGTCGCCGTCGGGGGTCGGGGCGTACCCGGCGGCGGGCGACCCGGTCCTCGGCGGGAGGCAGGGCGAGGGTCGACATCGCGCCACCCTCTCACCCGGCGCCGCCACCGTCACCGCCCCCGCGCTGACACGCAACCGTTGCGTACGGGCGCGGCGCGGGTCTGGTCAACGGGGGCGCCGGACCGAGAGACTACGACGCACTGGTCACCGGGCAACCCGGCGACCGCTCGGGATCGGAGCAGGATGAGCACCTCGACCGCACGACCGGGGCTACGGGGTGAGCTCTGGCGCCGCAAGCCCGTGGGCGAGAGCGCGAACCCGCACGGACCCAAGCTCGAGCGCACGATCGGGACGTTCCAGCTGACGATGTTCGGCGTCGGCGCGACGATCGGCACCGGCATCTTCTTCGTGCTCGGCCAAGCCGTGCCCGAGGCTGGGCCGGCCGTGATCATCTCCTTCATCCTCGCGGGCATCGCGGCGGGGCTCGCGGCGCTCTGCTACGCCGAGCTCGCCTCGTCGGTCCCCGTCTCGGGCAGCACCTACTCATACGCGTACGCCACCCTCGGCGAGGTCGTCGCCATGGGCGTCGCGGCCTGCCTGCTGCTGGAGTACGGCGTCTCGACGGCGGCGGTCGCGGTCGGGTGGTCGGGCTACCTGAACGAGGCGGTCACCAACATCACCGGGGTCTCGCTGCCGCCGGCCCTGCTGGCGGCCCCCTTCGCGGAGGGCGACGGCGCGACCGGGATCATCAACCTGCCTGCCGTCATCCTCGTCGGGCTCTGCATGATGCTGCTGATCCGCGGTGCGAGCGAGTCGGCCCGCCTCAACGCGATCATGGTCGTGATCAAGCTCGCCGTGCTGCTGATGTTCGTGGTGATCTCCTTCACCGCGTTCAACGGCGCCAACTTCACCGACTTCGCCCCGCTGGGCAAGGCGGCCATCGGGACGGCGGCGGGGACGATCTTCTTCTCCTTCATCGGCCTCGACGCCGTGTCGACGGCCGGCGACGAGGTCAAGGACCCGCAGCGCACGATGCCGCGGGCCCTGATCGCGGCGCTGATCATCGTCATCGTCTTCTACGTCCTCGTGGCACTGGCCGCGCTCGGGACGCAGCCGTGGACGGAGTTCGAGGGCCAGCAGGAGGCCGGGCTGGCCAAGATCCTGGAGATCGTCACCGGCGCGAACATCTGGGGCACGATCCTGGCCCTCGGGGCCGTGATCTCGATCTTCTCCGTCACGCTCGTGACCCTCTACGGCCAGACCCGCATCCTCTTCGCGATGGGGCGCGACGGCATGCTGCCGCCGGTCTTCGCCAAGGTCAGCCCGCGCAGCGGGACGCCGGTCAACAACACGATCATCGTGGCGATCGTCGTCGCTCTGCTCGCCGCTTTCGTGCCGCTGGACTACCTGATCGACGTCGTCTCGATCGGCACCCTGACCGCGTTCGTGATCGTCTCGCTCGGCGTGATCATCCTGCGCCGCCGCGAGCCCGACCTGCCCCGCGCGTTCAAGGTGCCGGGCTACCCCGTCACCCCCATCTTGTCGATCCTCGCCTGCGCCTACATCCTGTCGAGCCTGCACTGGATCACCTGGGTGGTCTTCGCCGGCTGGGTGCTCGTGTTCCTCGCCTTCTACATGCTCTACGGGCGCAAGCACTCGGTCGTCGGCCGGCTGCAGCGCGGGGAGATCGCGCCCGACGAGCTGCCCGAGCCCACGAAGGAGCACTGAGCCTGATGTCGGTCGTCGTCGGATACACCCCCGGCAAGGGCGGTCGAGGTTCGCTCGACCTCGGCCTGCAGCTCGCCCACGCGCTCGACGAGCCCATGGCCGTCGTCACCGTGGTGCCGCGGCAGTGGAGCACCCCCTCGATGGCCCGGGTCGACGCCGAGTACGGCGAGTACGCCCGTCAGGTCGGCGCGGAGGCCGAACGTCAGGCCCGCGCGTACCTCGTGGACACCGAGACCACCGTCAAGGTCGACCTGACCTATCGCGCGGTCACCGGACGTTCCGTGGCGAGCGCGCTCATCGACGCCGTCGGCCAGCTCGACGGGACGGTCCTCGTGCTGGGCTCCTCGACGGACGGGCAGGTCGGGCGCGTCGTGGTCGGGTCGACCGCCGACAAGCTGCTGCACGCCTCCCCGGTGCCGCTGGCGATCAGCCCGCGCGAGTTCCGCTCGGTCGCGGCCGAGGGGGTCACGAAGGTGACCTGCGCCTTCTCCGACTCGGCGTCGTCGGTGGCCGTGGTCGGGCGGGTCCACACGCTGGCCGAGCGGTTCGGCGTGCCGCTGCGGGTCGCGAGCTTCGGCGTACGCGGCGCCACGATGTACCCGCCGCTCGGCGGCATCACCGCCGAGGACTCGGTCCTCGACTCGTGGACCAGCGAGGCCGAGAAGGCCCAGCGCCGCCTGGTCGCCGACGGCGTCATCCCCGAGTCCGTCGAACGCGTCATCGGCACCGGCGCGACCTGGAGCGACACGATGGCGTCGATCCCGTGGCAGTCGGGCGAGGTGCTCGCGATCGGTTCCTCGTCCATCGGACCGCTCGCGCGCGTGTTCCTGGGGTCGCGTGCGACCAAGCTCATCCGCCACGCCCCGGTCCCGGTGATCGTGCTGCCGCACCAGGGCTGAGCCCTTAGCCCACCGTCGAGGACGGGTTCGCCACAGCCGCTCACCTCCGGAACAGCCGCACAGGCCGCACTCTGTGCGGCTGAGTCGCCGCTACGCGGCTGTGCGGAGGGCGCGCGGCTGTACGTCCCAGCCGACCGACCGGGGGAAGTACGTGGGTCAGCGGCGAATCCGTACCGACAGGCAGGTGACGCAGCCCTCGAGGCGCTCGAACTCGGTGATCGGGACGGTCACGACCTCGAGGCCGCGGGCGGCGTACAGCTCGGCGGTGCGCGGGGCGTCGGCGGACATGAGCACCGCGCCGTCGCCGAGGTCGACCACCGCGGTGCCGTGCTCCTCGGGCACCCCCAGGAACGTGGGGTACGCGGCCGGGTCGTCGACCAGCGGCGCGTAGCCGACGACGGTCCCGTCGGGCAGCGCGGTCACGCCCGACTTGAGGTGCAGCACCTTCGCCACGGGCACGGGGACGACCCGGCGCCCGTACGGCTCGACGAGCGCGGCGAGCTGGCGGACGCCCTCGTCGTTGGTCCGGTCGCCGCGCCCGACGTAGATCACGTCGCCGACCTTCAGCACGTCGCCGCCGTCCAGGGTGCCGGGCGGCTCGATCGCCACGACCTCGAGGGCGAAGCCGGAGGCCACGAGCCGGTCGACGCCGGCGCGGGCGGTCACCAGCTCACCGCGCCGCGAGGCCGCACCCGGCGAGGTGAGGATCGCCAACCGGTCGACGACCACCAGGGCGTCCTCCACGAACACGCCGTCCGGGTGCTCCGGGGCGGGCTCGAGCTCGACGACGTCCCAGCCGCGGGCGGCGAAGGCCGCGACGTAGCCCTCCCACTGCGTCCGGGCCAGCGCGGGGTCCACGGGGACGCGGTCGAGGTGGGTGAGCTCCCCCTCGGCGAGCCGCGGGGACGGCGGGCGGACGACGATCAGGGGCACGGTGGGCACGCGGCCATTCTGGCCTCGGGGGTCCCGGGCGCGTCTGGCAGGATCGCCCCCGTGGTCGACGGCGCGGACGGGCTGGAGCTGCGGCGCCGGCTGTCCGACGCGGCCCTCGCCGCCGCGGGCCTCGCCGGTGTCACCGTGCGGGACCTCGTCGCCGGCGAGATGGCCGACGCCTCCGCCCTGCTCGCCGAGGTGTGGCAGACCGACCCGCGCGAGAGCCCGATGGAACCCGGTCTGCTGGTCGCGCTGGGCTTCGCCGGCAACTACGTCAGCGGCGCGTTCGACGACGCCGGCGTGATGGTCGGCACGTGCGCCGGGTTCCTCGGCGCCCCGCACGGCCGCCTGCTGCACTCCCACGTCGCGGCCGTGCGTCGCGGTGCCCCGCGCGGGATCGGCACCGCCCTCAAGCTGCACCAGCGCGCGTGGTGCGCGGAGCACGGCGTCGACGTCATCGGCTGGACGTACGACCCCCTCATCGCGCGGAACGCCTGGTTCAACCTGGGTCGGCTCGGCGCGCACGTCGAGGCGTACCTGGTCGACTTCTACGGACCGATGGACGACGGCCTGAACGCCGGCGAGGAGAGCGACCGGCTGCTCGTGCACTGGCCGGTCGAGCCGCAGCAGGTGACGCCGGCCGACGAGCCGGACGGGTCGTACGTCGCCCTCCTCGCCGACGCCGACGGCGCCCCGGTGCTCGCCCCGGACGTCCCCGTCGGCACCACGACGGTCACGCTGGCCGTGCCGCCCGACGTCGAGGCCCTGCGGGCCAGCGACCGCGGCACGGCGTCGCGCTGGCGGGTTGCGTTCCGGCAGGCGTACGCGGACCTGCACGAGCAGGGCTGGCGCGTGCACGGCTTCACCCGGTCGGGCCGCTACGTGCTCGGCCGACCGGACCCACGACAGGCGGACCCCGCATGACCCTGACCCTCGACTCGATCGTGCTGCACCTCGTCCGGCTACCCCTGGTGTCGCCGTTCACCACGTCCTTCGGGACGGAGACCGAACGCCTCGCCCTGCTGCTCGAGGCGCGGACAACCGTGTCCGTCGGCGACCAGAGGCGCGAGGTCACCGGCTGGGGCGAGTGCGTCGCGCAGGAGGAACCCACCTACTCGGCCGAGTACGTCGCCGGCGCCCAGGCCGTCCTCGTCGACCACCTGCTGCCGCGCGTGTTCGCCGCGCAGCGCGAGCGCCCGCTCAGCGCCGAGACGGTCGCCGAGGTGCTGGCCCCCGTGGTCGGGCACCCGATGGCCAAGGCCGCCCTGGAGATGGCGCTGCTCGACGCGCAGCTGCGCGCCGCCGGCACCTCGTTCGCCGACTACCTCGGCGTCACGGTCGACCGGGTCCCGTCGGGCGTCTCCGTCGGGATCCAGGACGACGTGCCCACGCTGCTGCGGGTGGTGGAGGGCTACCTCGACGAGGGCTACCGCCGCATCAAGCTCAAGATCAAGCCGGGCCGCGACGTCGAGCCGACCCGGGCCGTGCGGGAGCGGTTCGGCGACATCCCGCTCCAGGTCGACGCGAACGCCGCCTACACGTTGGCCGACGCCGCGGTGCTGCGCAGGCTGGACGCCTTCGACCTGCTGCTGATCGAGCAGCCGCTGGCCGAGGACGACCTCCGCCAGCACGCCCTGCTCGCCCGCCAGCTCGTGACCCCGATCTGCCTCGACGAGTCGGTCGTCTCCGCGCCGCGGGCGGCCGACGCCCTGGCCCTGGGCGCGGCGAGCATCATCAACATCAAGCCGGGCCGGGTCGGCGGCTACCTCGAGGCGCGGCGGATCCACGACCTCTGCCGGGCCTCCGGCGCGGCCGTCTGGTGCGGCGGCATGCTCGAGACCGGGCTCGGCCGGGCCGCCAACGCCGCGCTGGCCGGGCTGCCCGGCTTCACCCTCACCGGCGACATCTCCGGCTCCGACCGCTTCTACGCCGTCGACGTCACCCCGCCGGTGGTCATGGTCGACGGCTACGTCGCCGTCCGCCGCGAGCCCGGCGTCGGCGACCACCCCGAGCCCGCCCGGCTGGAGGAGTTCGGCGTCGGCCGGCAGGTCGTCGAGGCGCCGTGACCGCGGTCCGGGTCGGCGGGCGCACGCTCGGCCTGTCCAACCTGGACAAGGCCCTCTACCCCGACGGCTGGACCAAGGGCGAGGTCATCGACTACTACGCCCGGATCGCCGACACGATGCTGCCGCACGTCCGCGACCGGGCCCTGACGCGGCTGCGCTTCCCGGGGGGCGTACCGCGGGCGTCGACCGCGCCCCACACCGGCGGCACGACCCCGCTCGCCGCCGGCTCGTTCTACGAGAAGAACGCGCCGGTCAGCACGCCAGCGTGGGTCCGCCGCCAGCCCGTCCGGACCAGCGAGGGCGTCATCGACTACGTCGTCGCCGAGGAGACCGCGACGCTGGTGTGGCTGGCCAACCTCGCCGCCCTCGAGCTGCACGTCCCGCAGTGGACGATCGCGAGCGGCGTCGTGGGCCCCGACGGGGTGCTCGACCTGCCCGGCGAGGAGCCGCGAGACGGCGAGCCGCTGGCCGACCGGGTCGTCGTCGACCTCGATCCGGGCGCGGGAATGGACGTGCTCGATTCCGCCCACGCGGCCCTGCTCGTGGCCCAGGTGCTGGCCGGCGACGGGCTGGTGCCCGTGCCGCAGACGTCCGGGAGCAAGGGCGTCCAGGTGTACGCGGCCGTCGCCCCGTGCCGGGCGCGCGACGCCTGGGCGTACGTGAAGGGGCTCAACGCGGCGATGGCGAAGGCCCGGCCCGACTTCTTCGTCGCCTCGATGTCGGTCGAGCAGCGGCGCGGGCGGATCTACGTCGACCACAACCAGGACCTGCCGGCCCGCAACACCATCGCGCCGTACTCGTTGCGCGGCCGGGAACGGCCCTCGGTCGCCACCCCGGTCAGCTGGGAGGAGCTGGCCGCGGCCACGCGCCCGGAGGACCTGCACTTCTCCCCCGCCGCGGTGCTCGACCGCGTGGCCCAGCACGGGGACCTCGCGGCGGACCTGCTGCTCGACGACCGGCCGCCGCTCCCCGACGCGTCCTGAGCCCGCGCCCGGTCAGGGCGGGTTCAGGACGCGGCCTGCGCGGTCGCGAGCCGGCGCCAGAGCTCGGCCGGGTTGCGCACGGGCGGGTCGAAGACCATGTCGACCGTCGTGACGCCCTCGGCGCCGAGGCACACGAGCCGGGCGGCCCGGGTGGTCAGCCGGCCCAGCGTCACCGCGGTCGCCGACGGGACCCCGTGGGCCGCGGCCAGCCGGGCCAGGTCGTCGGCGTGGTTCTGCTCCAGGTGCTCGGTGAGCCGGCGGCCCCGGGCGAGCAGCCAGTCCGGCGACGCGGCCGCGAGCTCGCCCGGGGTCAGCGTCTGCGCCGTGCCCGCGCCGGGGACCGCGATCGCCAGGCCGGAGAGCCGGAGCGGCACGACCCGCAGCAGGGCCGGGTCCACGGGACCCAGCAGGCAGCCACGGTGGTCCTGGATCGTCCGGACGACACCCGGGTCGTCGGCCGCCAGCCGGACCGGTGCCGTGGTCCCGGTGGCGTGGAGGACGCCGACCTCGGGGATGGCGATCCGGACGCTGAGCGCGGTCCCGGTCGCGAAGAAGTCCTCCGGGTCGGACGGGACCAGGAAGGGCTCCCCGCCGGCCGCGAGCAGCCCGACCGTGCCGGCGCACCCGTGCTCGGCCCCGTCGAGCCGCGCGCACGTCGCCTCGTGGGAGGTGGACAGGACGGTCCGGGCGAGAACCGCGGCCTCGTCGCGGGCGATGCGATCGTCCATCTTCGTGCTCCTTAGGCAAGCCTTACCTCAGTGAGATGGCACGCTAGCACCTCGTGAGCCCCGTACCGACCCTGCTTCCGACGTCTGACGCCGAGACCTCCCCGCTGCGGGCGCTCTGGCGCCACCACCGTCGCTACCGCCCGCGCGTGGTAGCGGCGGCGGCCGCGACGACCCTGAACACCGCCGCCGACGTGCTGCCCGAGCTCCTGCTCGGCGTGGCGGTCGACGTCGTGGTCCGCGGCTCCGACTCCTTCGCCGCCACCCTCTTCGGGGTCGAGGACCGCTTCTCCCAGCTCGTCATCGTCGCCGCCGTCAACGCGGGGGTCTGGGTGATCGAGTCGATCACCGACTACGTCGCGTCCCTGCTCTGGCGGGGGCTGGCCCAGGACGTCGAGCACGACCTGCGCGTGGAGACGTACACGAACGTGCAGGAGCTCGACGTCTCCTGGCACGAGGGCTCGGCTCCCGGCCGGGTCCTCTCGGTGATCAGCGACGACGTGAACCAGCTGGAACGGTTCCTGGACACGGGAGCCCGCGTCATCCTGCACACCTTCTGGACGGTGGTGTTCGTCGGCGCGGTCTTCGCCGCGACGTCGTGGACGCTCACGCTGCTCGCGTTCCTGCCGGTCCCGGTGATCGTGATCGGGTCGATCGTCTTCCAGCGTCGTCTCGAGCCGCTCTACGCCCGTGTCCGGGCCCGGGCGGGCGACGTGAGCGCGACCATCTCGACCAACCTCGGCGGCCTCTCGACGATCAAGGCCTTCACCGCCGAGGCGCGCGAGGTCGAGCGCGTCCGCGAGGTCTCCACCGGGTACCGCGACGCCAACCTCACGACGATCCGCTGGTCGTCGGCCTTCGTCCCCCTGATCCGGATGGCGATCCTGGCCGGCTTCACCTCCACGCTGCTGCTGGGCGGCTGGCTCGTGATCAACGGCCGGCTCGAGGTCGGGCTCTACACGATCCTCGTCTTCATGACCCAGCGGCTGCTCTGGCCGCTGACCGACCTCGGCGAGACCCTCGACCTCTACCAACGGGCGATGGCCTCGACCCGGCGCATCTTCGCGCTCATGTCCGAGCGCGGCGACACCCGGCCCGGGGCGAGCAGCCTCGCGCTGCCGGTCCGCGGCCGTCTCGAGCTGCGCGGCATCCGCTTCGGCTACGCCGACGGCCCAGACGTGCTGCGCGGCCTCGACATCGTCGTGCCCGCCGGGGAGACCCACGCGGTCGTCGGGACCACCGGCGCCGGCAAGTCCAGCCTGCTGCGGCTCGTGCTGCGCTTCTCCGATCCCCGCGAGGGCCAGGTGCTGCTCGACGGCACCGACGTCCGCGAGCTCGGCTGGGACGCGCTGCGCGGCGCGATCGGCTACGTCAGCCAGGACGTCTTCCTCTTCCACGGCACCGTGCGGGACAACCTCGCGTACGGGCGGGTCGACGCCACCGACGAGCAGGTGCGCGAGGCCGCGCGGCTGGCCGAGGCGGACGCGTTCATCGCCGAGCTGCCGCAGGGCTACGACACCGTGGTCGGCGAGCGCGGCCAGACCCTCTCCGGCGGGCAGCGCCAGCGGATCGCGCTGGCCCGGGCGATCCTGCGCGACCCCGCGCTGCTCGTCCTCGACGAGGCGACGTCGGCGGTCGACACGGAGACGGAGGCCGCGATCCAACGTTCCCTGGCCGCGGTCACCGCCTCGCGGACCGCGCTGGTGGTCGCCCACCGGCTCTCGACGGTGCGTGACGCCGACCGGATCTGGGTCCTGGCGGGCGGCCGGGTCGCGGAGTCGGGCTCGCACGACGAGCTGGTCGCCGCCGGTGGGATCTACGCCGGGCTGTGGGCCGTGCAGATCGGCGAGGCGGTCGGGGCGGGGAGCCGCGCTCGTTAGGGTGGCGCTCGTGCCAGGTGTTCCGCAGACCGAGGAGGTCCAGGTCCGCGGAGCCCGGCTGCCGCGCGACCAGCGGCGGGCACAGCTGCTCGACGCCGCCAACGAGGTCTTCACCACCCGGGGCTACCACGCCGCCGCCATGGACGAGATCGCCGCGGCGGCCGGGATCAGCAAGCCGGTGCTCTACCAGCACTTCGACTCCAAGCTCGACCTCTACCTCGCCCTGCTCGACCAGGCCTGCGACTCCCTCGTCGACGTCGTGCAGGACGGCCTGGCCTCGACCGACGACAACGCCGACCGCGTCGTGGCCGCGATGGGCGCGTTCTTCGACTTCGTGTCGTCGACCAGCGGGGAGTTCCGCTTCGTCTTCGAGTCCGACCTCACCGGCGACGGTCGCGTGCAGGACCGCCTCTGGCGGGTCAACAACGACGTCGCCGACCTGATCGCCGCCGTCATCGTCGAGGACACGCTGCTTCCGCCGGAGCAGGCGAAGCTCCTCGCCATCTCGATGGTCGGCCTCGCCCAGGTGGGCGCCCGCTACTGGGTCTCCGACCGCAGCGCCGCGATCGGGCTCGAGCAGGCCAAACAGCTCGTCAGCACCCTCGCCTGGCGCGGCATCAGCGGGTTCCCGCTGCGCGCGCCCCGCGACGCCTGACCCGTCTCGCTGCCGCGCAGAACCACAGCCGCGGACCGGAGAGACAACCGCGCCAGCCGCGGCGTACGCGGCTGGGTCGGAGGTTCGCGGCTGAGGTGCAGCCCCGGTGGTGAGTGCCCCAGGAACGACGACGGCCCGCGTACGCCGAGGCGTACGCGGGCCGTCCTGGTCGTGCCGGCCGTCAGCCCCGCTGGAGCGTGGTGGCGCCGGTCATGATCGCGACCGCCTCGGTGGGCGTGTGCGACTTGGGCGTGATGACGCCGGCGCACCCGCCCAGGCGGGCGATGTGGATCCGGTCGGCCACCTCGAACACGTTGGGCATGTTGTGGCTGATCAGGATGACCGGCAGGCCCTTGGCCTTGATCTGCTGGATCAGGTTCAGCACCTGCCCGGTCTCCTTGACGCCCAGCGCGGCGGTGGGCTCGTCGAGGACGACGAACTTCGACGCGAACGTGGCCGCCCGGGCCACGGCGACGGCCTGGCGCTGACCACCGGACAGCGTCTCCACCGCCTGGCCCATGTTCTGGACGGTGGCGATGCCCAGGTTGGCCATCGACTTGCCGGCCGCCTCCTTCATGCCCTTCTTGTCCATCATCCGGAAGACCGACCCCAGCACCCCGGATCGACGCATCTCCCGGCCGAGGAACATGTTGGCCGAGATGTCGAGCGCGGGCGCGACGGCGAGCGTCTGGTAGACGGTCTCGATGCCGGCGCCGCGGGCGTCCTGCGGGGTCTTGAAGCTGATCTCCTTGCCGTCCAGGTAGAGCTGGCCGGAGTCCGGCGTCAGGGCGCCCGTGGCCGCCTTGATCAGGGTCGACTTGCCGGCCCCGTTGTCGCCGATGATCGCGAGGATCTCGCCCGGGTAGAGGTCGAGGTCGACCCCGTCCAGGCCGATGACCTTGCCGAACGTCTTGATCAGCTTGCGGGCCGACAGGACCGTCTGGCTCGGGTCCGCGATCCCCTGCTGGACGGCGTCGAGGTCGACGCCGTTGACCGTGCCGTAGCCGGCCTCGCTCTGGGTTGCGCTCATGACTTCACCTTCCGGATCCACTGGTCGATGGCGACGGCGACGATGACCAGGACACCGGTGGCGAACACGCGCCACTGGTCGTCCACGCCGGCGAGGCTGAGGCCCAGCCGGAACGCGTACACGATCAGCGCGCCGATCATGGTGCCGATGATGGCGCCGCGACCGCCGAAGAGGCTCGTGCCGCCGATCACGACGGCGGTGATGCTCTCCAGGTTGGCGTCGGTCAGGGCGTTCGGGCTCGCGCTGCCCGCGCGGCCGATCTGGAGCCAGGCCGTGAAGCCGTAGAGCAGGCCCGCGACGGTGTAGACGCTCAGCAGGACCCGGTTGACCCGGATGCCGACCAAGCGCGCCGCCTCGATGTCGTTGCCGACCGCGTACACGTGCCGGCCCCAGGTGGTCTGGCTGAGGGCGAAGCCCACGACCGCCGCCATGAGGGCGACGATGATGACGCCCCAGGTGATGTTCAGCGGCCCGATGTGCCGGACGCTGCCGGCCCAGTTGACCGAGGCGGGCAGGGCGGTGGACTGGATGTTGGAGCCACCGGAGTAGAGCAGGCCGGCGGCCAGGAAGATGCTCAGCGTCCCCAGGGTGACGATGAACGGTGGCAGGTTGATCCGGGTCACCAGGAACCCGTTCAGCAACCCGCCCGCCGTGCCCACGAGGATCCCGATCAGGATCGCCAGCGGCCCGGGCACGCCTCCGGCAGAGGCGAGGCTGGCCATGATCAGCATGGAGAACACCGTCAGCGCGCCGACCGAGAGGTCGATGCCGGCGGTGAGGATGATCAGGGTCTGGCCGATGGCCAGGGCGGCGATGATCGCCACCTGCTGGAGCAGGATCGAGATGGTCGACGGCTGCAGGAACCGCGGGTTGACCAGCGTGAAGACGATGACGGCGATGATCAGCACGAGCAGCGGGCTCAGGGCCGGCTGGGCGTGCAGGACGTGCTGGATGCGTTGGGCCGGTGACTGGCGACGCAGCGCGAACTGCTCGGCCGCGGTCGCCGGCTGCTGAGCCGGTGCGGTGGTGGTGGACACGTGGGCTTCCTTGCCGTTGGTGGTGCGTGACCAGTGAGGGTGCTCGGCACCCGGGGGAACGTGCCGGCCCGGCCGCAGGGCCGGGCCGGCACGTCCTTCGCGAGGATCAGTCCGCGGGGTTCAGGCTGCAGCGCTCACGCTGCAGAGCCGTCAGCCCCAGCAGATCTTCGACGCGGCGTCGGAGGTGATGCTCTCGAGGCCGTCGACCGGCTTGTCGGTCACCAGGGCCACGCCCGTGTCGAAGAAGTCGAGCCCGGGGGTCACGGCCGGCTTCGCTCCGCCGTCGGCGATCTGCTTGATCGCCTTGACGCCGAGCTCGGCCATCTTCACCGGGTACTGCTGCGCGGTCGCGCCGATGATCCCGGCCTTGACGTCCGCGATGCCCGGCGAGCAGCCACCGTCGACCGAGACGATGGTCGCCGTCACGCCCGCGGCCTTGAGGGCCTCGGCGGCGCCGGCCGCGGCCGGCTCGTTCAGCGTGTAGACGAGGTTGATGTCCTTGGTCTTGGACAGGCAGGTCTCCATGGCCGACTTGCCGAGGTCCTGGGCGCCCTTGGTGGGCTCGTTGCACACGATGGTGTACGAGCCGCCCTTGCCGCCGGTGTAGCTGCCGGACTTGTCCTCGTCGCCGTTCTTCTTGATGTCCTTGGTGTCGATGCCCATGCCGGTCAGGAAGCCCTGGTCGCGGCCTAGGTCGACCGAGACGACCTTGTCGTTGTAGAGGTCGAGCAGCGCGATGTTGGCCGGCTTGCCGTCCTGCTTGGCCGCCGCCCACTTGCCGATGGCCTCGCCGGCCTTGAAGTTGTCGGTGGCGAAGGTGATGTCGACCGTGTCCGCGGGGTCCGGCGGCGTGTCGAGCGCGATCACGAACAGCCCCTGCTTGCGGGCGTTGTTGATCGCCGAGTTGACGCCCGGGCCGTTCGGGGTGATGAGGATGCCCTTGTCGCCACGGGCCACGGCGGCCTCGATGGCCTTGACCTGGCCGTCCTCGTCGCCGTCCGCCGCGCCGGCGGCGTAGGTGAGCGTGACGCCGTCCTTGGCCGCCTCGTCCTCGGCGCCCTTCTTCATGGCGAGGAAGAAGGGGTTGGTGGAGGTCTTGGTGATCAGCGCGACGGCGATCGTGCCGCCGGAGCCGCCGTCGCCCGAGCTGGTGCCGCTCGGGGTGGCCGAGCCGGCGCAGGCCGTCAGCGACAGCGAGGCCGCGGCGGCGAGCACGACGCCGGCCATCAGGCCGCGTCGTCGACCGCGGGCGAGGGGTAGAAACTTCTTCATGAACGTGATCCCTTCGTTGGAATGACGCACCGTATGTCGCGTGACAACGGTGTCAGGCTTCATCTAAGATATTCTCAGCCGTGGTGTCAACCTCGGTTCGATCACGATTGTGCGAACACCGTCGTGAGGACAAGGAGGTTCACGTGACCGACCCAGCGCCCAGCCGCCACCCTCGAGGCCGCGCGACCATCCGCGACGTCGCCGCGCTGGCCGGAGTCGGCATCAAGACGGTGTCCCGGGTGATCAACCACGAGGCGAACGTATCGGTCGGAACGCGGGAAAAGGTAGAGCAAGCGGTAATGGCGTTGAAGTTCACGCCGAACCAGGGCGCCGGGGCCCTCCGCCGTGGGGACCGGAAGACGCTCACCCTGGGCCTCCTCCTCGACGCCGTCGACAACCCGTTCTCGGCCGCGATCCACCGCGCCGTCGAGGGTGCGGCGTGGGAACGGCAGACCGCCGTCTTCGGGGCGAGCTTCGGCGACGACCCGGACCGTGAGCGCGCTCTCGTCGAGGCCTTCACCCGCCGCCGCGTCGACGCGCTGGTGCTGACGACCATCTCCGAGGACCACACCTACCTGCAGACCGAGCGCGACCAGGGGGTGCCGGTCGTGTTCGTCGACCGCCCGCCGCGCGGGCTGGAGGCCGACACGGTCCTGACCGACAACCGGCACGCCTCGGCCACGGCCGTCGCCCACCTGCTGGCCCACGACCACCGCGACATCGCGTTCCTCAGCGACGACCTCGACGTGGCGACGGCCCGTGAGCGGTACCTCGGCTACACCGAGACGCTGCAGGACGCGGGCGTCCTGCCCGGCCCCGTCGTCACCGGGGTGCTCTCGGTGGAGGCCGCGTACGAGGCCGTCCGCGACCTGGTGACCGGCCCGCGCCGGCCGACCGCGATCTTCACCAGCCAGAACCTCGTGAGCATCGGCGGCATCCGCGCCCTGCACGACCTCGGGCTGCACCACGAGATCGCCATGGTCGGCTTCGACGACCTCTTCCTCGCCGACATGCTCGAGCCCGCGCTGACCGTGGTCGCCCAGGACCCGGCCGAGATGGGCCGTACGGCCGCCGCGCGCGTCTTCGCCCGCCTGGACGGCGACGACTCCCCCGCCGTCACCTCCGTGGTGCCCGCCACGCTGGTCGTCCGCGGCTCCGGGGAGATCCCGCCCGCGCACTGAGCCGGTCCGCCGGTTTTCTGACGCTCGTCCGCGTCTTCGCACCGCTCAGGTCGCATCGCGGTCGACGAGGGGCAGAAAACCGGCGAGAACCGTCGGCTCGCGGCGACGTCAGTCGAGCAGCCGTCGCAGAGCTCCGCCCGTGAGCAGCCCGCCGTCCACCGGGAGCGCGTGGCCCGTGATCCACGCGGCGTCGTCACCGGCCAGGAAGGCGACGGCCGCGGCGACGTCCTCCGGCCGACCCACGCGGTCGAGCGGGTAGAGCCGCCGGAGCCGGTCGGCCCCGCCGGGCTGGTCGTCCCAGACGCGGGTCTCGATCGTGGCGGGCAGCACCGCGTTCACCCGGACCCGGGGCGCCAGCTCCGCGGCCAGGTTGCTGACGAGGGAGACCACCCCGGCCTTGGCCGCCGAGTAGGGCTCGCTGCCGAGAGCAACCACGGCGTTCACCGAGCCGACGATCACCACGGCGGGGTGGACGTCGCTGGCCAGCAGCAACGGCGCCGCGGCGCGGCAGGTCCGGACCACGCCGAGGAGGTTCAGCTCGAGGAGCTCGAGCCACGTGCGGTCGTCGGTCTCGACGAAGCTCCCGTGCGCGCGATCTCCACCGGACACGTGCACCAGGACGTCGACCCGGTCCAGCGAGTCGAACAGGGCCTCGACCGACGTGCGGGAGGTGACGTCCACCGCAGCCGCCCGGTGCCCGGACCCGGGCAGGGTCGCGCCCGCCGCCTCGCACGCCGCCTGCTCGAGGTCGGCCAGCACGACCACGGCGCCCTCGGCCGCGAGGCGTCGCGCGACCGCCAGACCGATGCCGGTGCTCCCGCCGACCACGAGCACCTGTCGGTCCACGAACCGGCGCAGCCGGAGGTCGCCGTCGGTCTGCATGGCGAGATCTTCGTCCCTCTGCGCACCGTGCGGGGACCGCCCGACCCGCGGACGAGTAGATTTCGCTCACCCGACCGGGCACGGCACGATCACGGGTGAAGACCCGCGAGCCAGCAGGAGCGAGAGGAAGCGTCCGCATGACCGAGCCGGGAGGGGCCGCGCCCACCCCAGGAGCCACCGCCCCCGCACCGTTGAGCCCGCCGCAGCCCGCCGCCCTCACGCTGACGGCGCCCGAGCCGGTCGCCGCGGTCGCGACGACGCAGGCCCCGGCCATGGCGCCGCAGGTGGACCCCAAGCAGCTGCCCGCGCTCGACGACCGTGTCGAGGGCTACCTCACCGCGCTGCTGAAGGCCCAGGCGCGCTCGCCCGAGTTCGCCCGGCAGGCCGACAACGTCCGCACCATGGGCGACTCCGAGATCCGCAAGGCGGCGGAGACGTCCAACCGGCTGCTGCAGACGCCGGTCAAGGCGCTGCAGGAGGGCGGGCTGTCCCAGGGCTCGAAGGTGGGCCGGACGCTGCTCGAGCTGCGCCGCACGGTCGAGGAGCTGGACCCGAGCCAGGCGACCGGCCCGCGCAAGTTCCTGGGGATGATCCCGTTCGGGGACAAGGTCGCCGACTACTTCCGCAAGTACCAGGGCGCGCAGAGCCACCTCGACGCGATCCTGCACAGCCTGCGCAACGGCCAGGACGAGCTGAGCCGCGACAACGTCGCGCTCAACCTCGAGAAGCAGAACCTCTGGACCGTGATGGGCCGGCTCAACGCCTACATCTACGTCGCCGAGCAGCTCGACGGCCGGCTCGAGGAGAAGATCGCCGAGCTCGAGCTGATCGACCCCGAGCGGGCCAAGGCGCTGAGCCAGGACGTGCTCTTCTACGTCCGCCAGAAGCACCAGGACCTGCTCACCCAGCTCGCGGTGTCGATCCAGAACTACCTCGCCATCGACGTGATCATCAAGAACAACATCGAGCTGATCAAGGGTGTCGACCGCGCGTCGACGACGACCGTCTCGGCCCTGCGCACCGCAGTCATCGTCGCCCAGGCGCTCAACAACCAGAAGCTGGTGCTCGACCAGATCACGGCGCTCAACACGACCACGTCGGACCTGATCCAGCGGACCTCGGAGCTCCTGCGCGACAACTCCGCCTCCATCCAGAAGCAGGCGGCGTCGGCGACCGTCGGGCTGCCGCAGCTGCAGGCCGCCTTCGCGAACATCTACGCCACGATGGACTCCATCGACGCCTTCAAGGCCGAGGCGCTGACGTCGATGAGCACCACCATCGGGGCGCTCGAGTCCGAGGTCGCGAAGTCACGCAGCTACCTCGACCGCGTGTCGCGCTCGGACACGAACCTCGCCTCCGGCGCGCTCGAGCTCGGTCCCGAGACCGACGGCTGAGACCGGGCCGGGACGAGGGATGGGCTTGCGCGACTGGTGGGACCGGGTGAACGGGCGTACGCCCGAGCCCGCCGCCCCCGAGGTCGTGCTCGACCGTGTCCCGACCGAGGAGGACCTCCTCGCCTCGCTCGACGCGACCGACGCCGCGGTGGCGGGCGGAGCCGTACCCGCGCCCGTGGCCTCCCGCGTCCGGCGGATCACCCGGACGGTCCGCGAGACCCTGCCGCGCGTCCGCAACCTCGGCCTGGGCAGCGCGGAGGCGTACGCGGTCACCGCCACGGCGACCGACTACCTGCCTGAAGCGCTCGCCGCGTACACCCGGCTCCCCCGGCAGTGGGCGGACTCCCGCCCGGTCGAGGACGGGAGGACCTCGCTGATGCTGCTCATCGACACCCTCGACCTGCTGGCCAGCTCGATGGACGCGATCTTCGACGCCGCCGTCCGGGTGGACGCGAACGCGCTGGTCGTGCAGGGACGGTTCCTGCAGGAGAAGTTCGGGCACGCGTCCTCGGACCCGACGAGCCCAGGACTCGGACCCCTGTGACGCCGCGCTCGTCCGAGCCAGATGGGCTGCGGTCGGCCCTGGAGTCCGCCCTGGCCCGCATCGCCGCGCTGCGCGAGGCGTCCGAGGCGATCGCCACCCCGGCCCCGCCCGGGCTCAACCCGCTGGACCTCCTCGGCTCCCCGGCGCTCGGCGCCGTCAAGTTCCCGGGGATCGGCGCGGGGACGGGTGACCTGCCGCTGGCTCCGGGAGAGACGCCGGCGATCAGGACGTCGGAGCACACCCCGGAACCTCCCCCGCCCGCCGCCGCGGCTCCCGCGACGCCCGAGGAGCCGGCGGCCACGCAGGCCCCGGCCGAGCCGAAGAAGACCGTCGAGGAGCTGCTGGCCGACCTCGACGCGCTGACCGGGCTCGCCGAGGTCAAGGGCGAGATCCACCGGCAGGTCGCCGTGCTGCGGGTGGAGAAGATGCGGGCCAGGGCCGGGCTGCGGTCGGCGACGATCACCCGTCACCTCGTGTTCGTGGGCAATCCGGGCACGGGCAAGACGACCGTCGCGCGCCTGGTCGGCGGGATCTACGCCGCTCTCGGGCTGCTCAGCCAGGGTCAGCTGGTCGAGGTCGACCGTTCGGAGCTGGTCGCGGGCTACCTCGGGCAGACCGCGCTCAAGACCGCGGAGGTCGTCGCGTCAGCGGCCGGCGGCGTGCTCTTCATCGACGAGGCGTACAGCCTGGCCGGGGACCAGTACGGCCAGGAGGCCGTCGACACCCTGGTCAAGGAGATGGAGGACCGCCGCGACGACCTGGTGGTGATCGTCGCGGGCTACCCGGGTCCGATGGTGGGCTTCGTCGCCCAGAACCCCGGCCTGTCCAGCCGGTTCCGCACGACGCTGGAGTTCGCCGACTACACCGACGACGAGCTGCGCTCGATCCTGGCCTCGATGGCGGGTGGCGCCGACTACGACCTCGGCGACGGCTGCGCGGACCGCTTCACCGCCCTGCTGGCGACCACCCCGCGCGGCCCGACCTTCGGCAACGCCCGCTTCGCCCGCAACGTGCTCGAGGCCGCCATCGGCCGGCAGGCGTGGCGGCTGCGCGACGTCGAGGAACCCACCGTCGACGAGCTCCGCGGCCTCGTCCCCGACGACCTCGGGGCGGACCCGGCACCGCCGATCACCGACGACCCTCTGCTCGGGATCGCCCCGGACGGACCTCCGGCAGGCGATGCTGGAGCCCCCCAGACCCCGCGGCCGTCACCCCCGACGGACGCCGCGCCGAGCGAGGAGCAGCCCGGATGAGCCAGACGTCCTCCGCGCCCGCCCCGGCCCGGCCGGCCCCGTCGGCACCGCCCAGCCCTGCCCCGGCCCCCACACCGGCTGTCCCGACGCCGCTCGGCGCGGTCCCGGTCGAGGTCGCGCAGCCCGTCACCGACACCCCGGCGCGGCTGCGGCGCCTCCGGAACGTGGTGGTCGCGAGCGGGCTCGTCCTCGCCGTGCTGGGCACGACCGCGATGGCCCTGCTCACCCTGACGCTGCGGCAGGCCGCCAACGACGTCGAGCAGCTCGTCCGCGTGCAGACCATCGAGACCGACCTGCTCGTCGCCGACGCCAACGCCACCAACACGTTCCTCGTCGGCGGGCTCGAGTCGCCGCAGCGCCGGGCCGCGTACGACGACGCGCTCGCGGAGGTCGCGGGGCTGGTCTCCCAGGCCGCCCAGGCGCAGCCCGCCGACGCCGACGCGCTCGCCGCCCTCAACGCGCAGGTCCTCGACTACGCCGGACTGGTCGAGGCCGCGCGGGCGAACAACCGGCAGGGCCTCCCGGTCGGCGCGCAGTACCTCCGCGAGGCGAGCAACGGGCTGCGCACCGACGCGCTGCCCCTCGCGGACGCGCTCGTCGAGGCCAACACCGCCCGCGCCGCGGCCTCCCTCTCCACCGGCTGGGGCTGGGTCCTGCCGCTCCTCGCCCTGGGCGCCACCGCGGCCTTCGTGGTCGTCCAGCTCCGCGTCGCGCGGCAGTTCAAGCGCCGGGTCAACGGCGGGCTGCTGACCGGCTCGATCGTGCTGCTCGGCCTGTCGCTGGCCTCGGTCGTGGCCCTGGCCGCCCTGTCGGTCCTCGTGGGCACCGCCCGCAGCGACTTCGAGAGCGTCAGCGACGTCGGGACGGCCCGGGTCCAGGCCAACCTCGCGAAGTCGTCGGAGAGCCTGACCCTGATCGCCCGCGGCTCGGGCGGCACCTACGAGCAGTCGTGGCAGGCCTCGGACGCCACGGTGCGCGAGCGCCTGTCCCGGGTCCGCGACGGCTCGGTCTTCGAGGGCCAGTGGGACGGCTACACCAAGGTCCACACGCAGATCCGCAGCCTCGACGACGGCGGCTCGTGGGACGACGCGGTCGGCCTGGCCGTGGGCTCGGAGAACGGCTCGTCGAACGCCGCCTTCGCCCCCTTCGACCAGTCCGTCGCCCGCTTCGTGGCCGGCACCGGCACCGGCGCGGTCAACGACCTCCGCGGCAGCCACGGCGGGCTGCTCCTCGGCTGCGTGCTGACCTTCTTGGCCGGGCTCGGCGCCGCCTGGGCCGGCAGCCGCGGCATCGCGGCCCGGCTGCGGGAGTACCGGTGAGCGCCCGACCGGCCGGACGGTCCCCGCGCCGCGGGCTGCTGGCCGGCGCGGCGCTGGCGCTCTGCGCACTCCTACCCGCCTGCGCGGTCTTCGGCACCGACGAGACGCCGGTCCCCGTGCCCGCCGCGGCCACCGCCGCGCCCTCGGGGGCCCCCGCCGCGCCCGCCGCCTGCGACGACGCCACCACCTCGTACGCGCCGAGCGAGCTCACGAGCAGCGACGACCTGCCGGCCGGCTCCACGATGGCGAAGATCAAGAAGCGGGGTCGGCTCGTCGCCGGGGTCTCGGCCGACAGCTACCTGCTCGGCGCGCGCGACCCGCTCGGCGGCCAGATCCAGGGCTTCGACATCGACTTCGTGAAGGCGATGGCCAAGGCGATCCTCGGCGACGAGAAGAAGTACCAGCTCGTCGTGATCACCGCCGCGCAGCGCATCCCCGCCCTGGAGTCGGGGCAGGTCGACCTCGTCGCCCGGAACATGACCATGACCTGCGACCGGTGGAAGCAGATCGCCTTCTCCTCGGAGTACTACCGGGCCGGTCAGAAGATCATGGTGCGGCTCGGGTCGAAGGCCACCTCGCTGGCCGACCTGGCGGACCAGCGCGTGTGCGCGCCCAACGGCACGTCGAGCATGGAGAACCTCGTCCGCCTGCAGCCGAAGGCCGTGGCCGTCGGGTCCGACAGCCACACCGGGTGCCTCGTGCTGTTCCAGCAGGGGCAGGTCGACGCGATCACCGGCGACGACACCGTGCTGGCCGGCCTGGCCGCCCAGGACCCGTACGCGGTGGTCCCCGAGCAGAAGGCGTTCACCGCGGAGCCGTACGGGCTGGGGATGAACGCGAAGGACGTCGACCTGGTCCGCTTCGTCAACGCCGAGCTCGCGCGGATGCGCTCCGACGGCGAGTGGACCACGATCTACGACCGCTGGTTCTCGGGCCCGCTGGGCTCCGCCCCCGCTCCGCCGAAGGCCGTCTACGGACGGTCCGCGTGAGCGGCACGGGCACGGTGCGCGCGGTCCCGGCGGGCGTGCCCGCTCCCCCGGCCCCGGGCCGGCTGGGCGAGGCGCTGGAGCCCGAGGCGGCCCTGGCCTACCTCACGGCCCTCGGCGACTGGCTGAGCCGTCGTCGCGCCGAGGTCGACGCCCTGGACGCCGAGGTGCTCGGTGCGCCCGACCCGGCGCGCTACACCGGCGACATCACCCTGGCCCTGACCCTGTGGCAGGCCGTCGCGGACCGCGAGGCGCAGCTGCGCGGGGTCTGGGACTCGGGCCGTGTCGGCCGCGACGAGCGCGAGCGGATGGCGACGCTGGTCTGGGGCCGGCGCGAGACCGCTGCCGGTCGCGGTCCCGGCCGGCCGAGCAGCCCGCTCGCCCTGTCCGTCCCCGAGGCCTGCCGGCTCACCGACGCGGTCGTCGGCGAGCTCCGCGAACGTCTCGGTCTCGACCCCTCGGGCGCGCAGACGAACGTCCGCGTCGCGGCCCTGCGCGCCCAGCTCGAGCGGCTGCGCGACCAGACGACGCTCGAGCCGGTCGGGTCGCCCCGCCAGCGGGCCGCCGACCACGTGGCCGCCCTCGCGCGCCGGCTGACCGACGCCGTCGACAAGGCCGGTCGCGGTGGTGACGTCGGCGGCATCCTCGGGCCCCTCGAGGTCGAGGCCGCCACGCTGGAGCGCGACCTCATCGTCGGCGGCGCCCGCCGGCGCGAGGCCGGCGCCCTCGTGGCCCGCGTGCGGTCCCGCCGGACCGACCTCATGGCCCGCGCCGCGACGTTCCGCACCCTCGCGGAACGGTGCGTGGCCACCGTCGAGGACGCCCCGCGCTACGCGGTCCCCGACGTCGCCGCCCTCGGCCCCCTGCCCAACACGGCCGCCGCGCTGACCGCGTACGAGCAGCGCCTCGACCTGGTCGGCCGCGCGCTCGCGGTCGCGGAGCAGGCGTACGGCCGCGCGCTGCAGGCCCACGACGACCGCGACGCACGGCTCGCCGCGCTCCGGGTGAAGGCGGAGGCGACCGGGCGCGCCGACGAGCCCGACCTGCAGCGCGCGTACGGCATGGCCCGCGCCGCGCTCGACGCCCGACCCTCACGCCCGGCCCTGGCCGAGCAGCTCGTCACGCTCTACGCCACCTACCTGGAGGCCCGGTGACCGCGACCGCCGTCGGACCCGCGTGCACGCAGCCCGGCTGCACCGGCACCATCGTCGACGGCTGGTGCGACGTGTGCGGCAGCCCCGGCACCGCCGCGGCCGCCCCGGCGCCCGCGCCCCGGAGCACGGTCGGACCGCCGCCCGCCGTGGCGTCGGGCCGCTGCACCCAGCCGGGCTGCACCGGGACGGTCGTCGACGGCTACTGCGACGTCTGCGGGACCCCCGCCGGGACGCCCGCCGCCGAGACACCGCTCGCCCCGCAGCCGGGCGGGGCCGGGTCGACCGTGACGCGCGGCTCCAGCCGGCTGGGGTCCACGGCCCTCGGCTCCTCACGGCTGAACGGTGGTGCCTCGCGGGCCACCCGCCGGGTCGGCAGCGGGTCGCAGCGGCTGCGCGCCGCCCGCCTCGGCGCGGGCCTGACCCGTGTCCCGCCCGCCCCCGTCGTCGACGCCGCGAACGCGGTCCTCGTCGACGCGTCCGTGCCCGAGAACAAGCGGTCCTGCGCCCGCTGCGGCAAGCCGGTCGGCCGCAGCCGCGACGGGCGGCCCGGCCGGCCCGAGGGCTTCTGCGCGAGCTGCGGCGCGCCGTACTCCTTCACCCCCAAGCTCAAGGCCGGCGACCTGGTCGCGGGGCAGTACGCCGTCGCCGGCGCCCTCGCGCACGGCGGACTCGGCTGGATCTACCTGGCGCGCGACAAGAACGTCTCCGACCGCTGGGTGGTGCTCAAGGGCCTGCTGAACTCGGGCGACCCGGACGCCCTGGCGGCGGCGATCGCGGAGCAGCAGTTCCTCGCGGCGGTGGAGCACCCGCTGATCGTCGAGATCTACAACTTCGTGACGCACGAGGGTGCGGGCTACATCGTCATGGAGTACGTCGGCGGGGTCTCGCTCAAGCAGATCCTCAAGGAGCGGATGCGGGCCAACCACGGCGTCTTCGACCCGCTGCCCGTCGACCAGGCACTGGCGTACATCCTCGAGGTGCTGCCCGCCTTCACCTACCTGCACGACCTCGGGCTGGTCTACTGCGACTTCAAGCCCGACAACCTCATCCAGGTCGGCGACGCGGTCAAGCTGATCGACCTGGGGGGCGTCCGCCGCATCGACGACGACGACTCCGCCATCTACGGCACGGTCGGCTACCAGGCCCCCGAGGTCGCGCAGCTCGGCCCGAGCGTCGCTTCCGACATCTACACGATCGGCCGCACCCTGACGGTGCTGATGACCGAGTTCCGCGGCTACCAGACGACGTACGTCGCCAGCCTGCCGCCGGTCGCCGACACCCCCGTCCTGGCGTCGCACGACTCGCTGCACCGGCTGCTGCTCAAGGCGTGCGCGCCCGACCCGGCCGACCGCTTCAGCTCCGCCGACGAGCTGCGGGTCCAGCTGCTCGGCGTGCTCCGCGAGGTCGTCGCCGCCCACACCCCCGGCACAGCGCTCACCTCCGCCGCCTCGGTGCTCTTCGAGGCCCCGGCGATCACGGGCGGGCTGCTCGAGGCACGCGACCTGCCGTCCCTGCGCGTCGACACCACGGACCCCCAGCACGCCTGGCTGAGCAACGTGAGCGCCGAGGACCCGGCCGACCGGCTCACGTTCCTGCAGACCGCGCCGGCGCTGAGCCCCGAGGTGCTGCTGGCCCAGGCCCGCGCCGCGCTCGAGCTGCAACGGCCCGACCTCGTCGCCCAGGCCGTCGACCAGATGCTGCGTGCCGACCCGTGGGAGTGGCGCGCAGTGTGGATGAGCGGCCTGGCGGCGCTCGAGGCGGGCGACTTCGGAGCGGCCCAGTCGGCGTTCAACGCCGTCTACGGCCAGGTGCCCGGCGAGCTCGCGCCCAAGCTGGCCCTGGCCCTGGCCTGCGAGCGCGGCGGCGAGCCGGACGTGGCCGAGGGCCTCTACACGACCTGCGCCGGCACGGACGCGAACTACGTCGCCGCCGGCGCCTTCGGGCTGGCGCGGCTCCGCAGCGCCCGCGGTGACGTGCCGGGCGCGGTCGCGGCCCTGGACCTCGTGCCGTCGACCAGCCGCGCCTTCAGCGACTCCCGCCGGCTGCGGGCGGTCGCGCTCGCCGGACCGGCGGCGGACCTGCCCCAGCTCGCGCAGGCGCTCGGCAGCCTGGAGGGCGTGCGGCTCGACCCGCACGAGCGCGGCCTGCTGACCGCCGGCATCCTCGAGCGCGCCCTGGCCCGGGCGCAGAGCGCCGCTCCGCTCGGCACCCCCGGGCCCCCGGCGCAGGCCCTCACCGTCGGGCGGTACGCCGCGCAGCCGGACGCGCTGCGCGACGGGCTCGAGGCGACCTATCGTGAGCTCGCCCGCAGCGAGGACGACGAGGCGCGCAGCCACGCCTGGGTCGACCGGGCCAACGCCGTACGAAGGTGGACCCTGCGATGACCGAGAACACCTGCCCGGCCTGCGGGGCGGGCGTCGAGCCCGGCCAGGCCTTCTGCGAGTCCTGCGGCGCCGCGCTCTCCGGCCCCGCCCAGGCCGCCCCCGCCGACCCGACCCTGACCGCGGTCGAGCAGGACGCCCCGATCGAGCTCACCCGCGCGACGTCGACCACCGCGTCGGCGACCGCCGACGCGCTCGTGCCCGCCGCGCGGTGCCTGTCCTGCGGCAGCGAGGTCGGCGAGGACGGCTACTGCACGGTGTGCGGGACCAAGGCCCCGATCCCGCGCGACCACTACGTCGAGCAGCCGGCGAGCTGGGTCGCCGCGGTGTGCGACCGGGGCGTGAAGCACCACCGCAACGAGGACGCCACGGCCGTCGCCGCCGACCCGGAGCCGGGGTCGCGCGCCGTGCTGGTCGTCTGCGACGGCGTCTCCACCTCCACCGACTCCGACATCGCCTCGCTGGCCGCCGCGCGGCGGGCCCGCGACGTGCTCGTCGCGCTCCAGCCGACCGGCCTGCCCAACCCCGCCAGCCGCGCGGGGGCGATCGCGGGCGCCATGGTCAGCGCGGTCGCGCAGGCCAACGACGCCGTCCTCGCGGCGACCCCCGAGGGCGGGCCGGACGCCGCCGCCTGCACCTTCGCCGCCGCCGTCGTCGAGGGCGACCTCGTGGTCTTCGGCAACGTCGGCGACAGCCGGGTCTACTGGCTGCCCGACGCCGGCGGCACCGGGATGGGCGCGGCGCCGGCCGAGCTGAGCCTGGACGACTCGATGGCCCAGGCCCGCATCGCCATGGGCGTGGACCGCGTCACCGCCGAGAACGGCCCGCAGGCCCACGCCATCACCAAGTGGCTCGGGCGCGACGCGCCGGACGTCGTCCCCCGCACCGGGTCTGTCATCCTCGGCCACCCCGGCTGGGTCCTCGTCTGCTCCGACGGGCTGTGGAACTACTGCTCCGAGGCCGACCAGCTGGGCGAGCTCGTGACGACCCTCTCCGGCGAGACCACCTCACCGCTCGAGCTCGGCGAGGCGCTCGTCCGCTGGGCCAACGAGCAGGGCGGGCGCGACAACGTCTCGGTCGCCCTCGCCCGGCACTGAGGCCTGGCTCTCAGTCCCGCAGGTCGTACGCCTGCTGCGACGCCGACACGTCGCCGAGGTGCTCGATCGACCACTGCTGCAGCGCGCGGAGGGGTTCCTGCAGGGTCCGGCCGGCCTCGGTGAGCCCGTACACCACGCGGACGGGCACCTCGGGATAGACGGTGCGGCGCACGAGCCCGTCGCGCTCCAGGCCGCGGAGGGTCTGGGTCAGCATCTTCTGCGAGACCCCGGCGATACGTCGCCTGAGCTCGGAGAAGCGGGCGTCGCCGTGGTCGAGGACGCCGATCACGAGCACGGTCCACCGGTCCCCGATGCGGTCGAGGATCCGGCGGGTCGGGCAGTCCGCCTGGTACGGGTCGCCCGGCAGCAGCGGCGTCGCCGAGGTGGTTACCACAAAGTGCCTTCTTCCGAAGAGGGACCAGGTCTCCTACGGTAACCGGGTGGCCCACGCACGGGCCGCACCCGCATCGAGAGAGGCATCCCATGTCCCGCATCACCGTCCTCGGCGGCACCGGCTACGCCGGGTCGGCCGTCGTCGCCGAGGCCGCCGGCCGCGGCCACGACGTCACCGCGTTCAGCCGGACGCTCCCCGCGCAGCAGGTCCCCGGCGTGACGTACGTCCAGGGCGACGCCACGGACGAGGGCGCGATCGCCTCGGTCGTCTCCGGCGCCGACGTCGTGGTGGCCGCGCTCGCCCCCCGGGGTCCGCTGACGAGCTCCTTCCGCGACGTCTACCGCACCGTCGCCCGCCTCGCGGACGTCGAGGGAGCCCGGCTCTTCGTCGTCGGCGGCTTCTCCTCGCTCCGCCCGGCACCGGGAGCGCCGCGCTTCGTCGAGGACCTCAGCGAGGTCCCCGCCGCGCTCCACGGCGAGATCCTCGCGGGTGCGGCCCTGATCACCGAGGACCTCCCCGCGGCGTCCGAGACGCTCGACTGGGTCTTCGTCAGCCCGGCCCAGCTGTTCGGCTCGTTCGCCCCCGGCGAGCGGCGGGGCGTCTACCGCCTCGGCGACGACGTCGCCGTCTCGCCCACCGACGGCGGGGCGATCTCCGCCACCGACTACGCGCTCGGGCTGGTGGACCTGGTCGAGCAGGACGACCACCACCGGGCCCACGTCAACCTGGGGTACTGAGCGGTCGTCCCCCCGGGCCGGCGGACCTGCTGGCCCCTCATACTGAGGGGCCAGCACCGCGACGAGGAGGACGCACGATGGCGGAGTTCGCCGCGACCGTCTACCAGAACGAGTTCCTGCCCGAGGGCGGCACCGACGTCAACGCGATCGTGACGGTCACGTGCACCGGGGCGGGCGCCGCCGGGCGTACGGGCTCGGGGGACGCGGGCGAGATCATCATCGTCGACACCTCCGGCTCGATGGGCCGGACGCGGATGGAGGCGGCCAAGCTCGCCGCCGACGCGGCGCTCGACCAGATCGCGGACGGGACCTGGTTCGCGGTCGTGGCCGGGACGCACCAGGCCTACCTCGCCTACCCGCCGGTCCGGTCCGGCCCGGGCATGGTCGTCATGGACGCCAACCACCGCTTCCAGGCGCACCAGGCGGTGCAGCAGTTCCGGGCCGACGGCGGCACAGCGATGGGCCAGTGGCTCACCCTGGCCGGGCGCCTCTTCGACTCGGTCGGCGGCCCGGGCGGCGACACGCTGACCAAGCGCCACGCGATCCTGCTGACCGACGGCGAGAACCACAACGAGCGCCCCGACCAGCTCGACGCGGCCGTCGCGGCGGTCGTCGGACGCTTCCAGTGCGACTGCCGCGGGGTCGGCGTGGACTGGCAGGTCGCCGAGGTGCGCCGGATCGCCCAGGCGCTGCTCGGGACCGTCGACATCGTCCCCGAGCCCGACCAGCTGCGGGCCGAGTTCGCCGCGCTGATGCAGGCCTCGATGGCACGCGGGATCGCCGCCGCGGACCTGCGGGTGTGGACGCCGCAGGGCGCCCAGCTGCTCTTCGTCCGCCAGGTGTCGCCCTCGGTCGAGGACCTGACGACGCGGCGTACGGACGTCAACGCCCTCACCGGCGCCTACCCCACGGGTTCGTGGGGCGACGAGTCCCGCGACTACCACGTGGCCGTCCGGCTCCCGGCGAAGTCGCTCGGCCAGGAGCAGCTCGCCGCCCGCGTGCAGCTGGCGGTCGGGCCGGACGTCGTCGCCCAGTCGCTGATCAAGGCGCGGTGGTCCGACGACGAGGGCCTCACCACGCGGATCAACGCCGAGGTCGCCCACTACACCGGCCAGACCGAGCTCGCCGACGCGATCCAGGAGGGCCTCGCCGCCAAGGCGTCCGGCGACGAGGCCACCGCGACGACCCGGCTGGGTCGTGCGGTGCAGCTGGCCGAGGCCACCGGCAACGCCGAGGCCACGACACGGCTGCGCAAGGTGGTCGACATCGACGACCCCGAGACCGGCACCGTACGGCTGCGCCGCGACGTCGAGAAGGCCGACGAGATGGCGCTCGACACCGCCTCCACCAAGACGACGAGGATCCGGTCGTGAACCGCTGCCCGAACGGCCACTTCACCAGCGCGGCCGACTACTGCGACATCTGCGGCGCGCCGATCGACGCGGCCGGGGACCAGGCCGGAGCCGTCGAGAACGCTCCCGCCGCGACCGCCGACCCGGCGGTCGGCGCGACCCCCGGCCTCGAGCCCTGCCCGAACTGCGGGACCCCGCACACCGCGGACGCCCTGTTCTGCGAGGGGTGCGGTTACGACTTCACCACCGGCGCGATGCCCCGCCCCCTCGACCCGCCCGTCGGGGCCGACCCGGCTCCTCCGGTCGGCGCCCAGCCGGACGCGTCCGTGGTGACGGGCGAGCCCGACGCCGCCGCGACGCCGCCCCCGACCGACGACTCGGGCCTGCCCGACGTCCCCGCGCCGGCCGCCGTGGCCCGCTGGGTGGTCGAGGTCTGGGTGGACCCGGCCTGGTACACCGAGTCGCAGAGCCCGGACCCGCTGCCGTCGGCCGGTCCGCCGCGCACGGTCGTGCTGACCAGCCGGTCGGCGCTGGTCGGGCGGCCCTCCACCAGTCGCAACATCCACCCCGACGTGGACTGCGCCGACGACACCGGCGTCAGCCGGCGGCACGCGCAGCTGACGACCGACGGCACCCGCTTCTGGGTGGAGGACCTCGAGTCGGCGAACGGGACGTTCGTCGCGGCGAGCGGGGGCCCGCTGCCCAAGAACCCGGTCGCCGTCGGCGCCAAGCAGGAGCTCGACGCTGACGACCGCGTGTACGTCGGCGCCTGGACCCGGCTCGTCGTCCGCCCGGCCACCGAGGACGAGACGGCATAGGGCGAGACGCTCCCCGATCCTGTCGAAGGGCCTCGAGGAGGTCGGCGTCTCGATGGACGCGATCTCCGCCCGGCGCGAACACGTACGTGCTCCCGCGGCTGCGTGTGGCAGCGTGGTAGAGCGGTCGCGGGGGTCCACCCCGCGTCCGGTCGAGAACGCAGGAGGAGCTCCGTGGAGATCAAGGTCGGCATCCAGTACGTGAACCGCGAGGTCGTCGTCGACACCGACGAGAGCGCCGCCAGCGTCGAGAAGTCCTTCTCCGACGCCGTCGAGAACGGCTCGGTGCTCACCCTCACCGACAACCGCGGCCGTCGGGTCATGATCCCGGGCGAGAAGATCGCCTACCTCGAGCTCGGCGAGGAGAACGCCCGCAAGGTCGGTTTCGGCAGCCTCTAGGAGGGTGTCGTGTGGGGGGCGACCCCCACACCCCCGCCTAGGGCTGGAGGCCGAGCCGCCGCATCCGGGCGGCGTGGTGGCCGACCAGCCGCGAGAACGTCTTGTTGACCGCGACGACGTCCACGCCCTCCGCCCCCATGAGCAGAGCCGTGAGGCCCACCCGGTCCACGGCCACCCGCTGCGCCTGGCTGAGCGCCTCCCCCACGAGCCGACGTCCCCACAGGGCGAGGCGTCCGGCCACCCGTGGGTCGGCCTCGATGCCGGCGCGCACGTGCTCGACCACGAAGTCGTCGTGGCGGGTGTCGGACAGCACGTCCTCGACCAGGGCCCGCGTCGCCGGGTCGACCGTGACCGCGACCTCGGCGTAGAAGTCGTCGGCGAAGCCGCTGCCGACGTAGACCCACATCAGCCCCTCGAGCCAGTCCTTCGGGCGCGTGTGCGCGTGGAAGTCGTCGAACGCCCGGTGGAACGGCTCCATCGCCCCCATCAGGTCGGCCCCCAGCTCGGCCAGCCGGTCCCGGACCCGTTCGAGGTGGTGGACCTGGCGGCCCGACATCGTCGCGAGGGTGACCTTGTCGGCCAGGGTCGGCGCCCCGGCCCCGTCCTGCGCGAGCCGCTCGTACGCCGTCAGGGCCCCGTACGCGATCGCCCCGAGCAGGTCGACCGTGCCGGCCCGCACCTCCTCCTCGCGCACGGTCGGGTGGCGGGCATCCTCGGGCGGCTCGATGACGTCGGACATGGGCGGCAGCCTAATGAGGGGATCGGGCAGGCCGGACGGCTAGACTCCATAGCACAGACGCCCTACCGGCGTCCCTGGCCGCCGGCCTCGGCACCGCGATCCGTTCGCGTCGTGCGGGCTCGCGCGGCCACCGCAGACGTAGACAGGCGAATACGCTGAACACGCAGACCGACACGAACACGTCCGAATCAGTCCTGGGCGACGCCGACCTCGAGACCTCCGAGATCGAGCCCGAGGAGGGCCTCGGGGCCAACTCCGGGACCGACTCCCAGACCGACACCGACACCGACATCAGCCCGACCGACGAGTCGCTCGCGGCCGCCGAGGAGGCCGACGAGGCCGAGGCCCCGCTCCCGGAGACCTTCGCCGACCTCGGCGTCGAGGGCCCGATCGTCCAGGCGCTCGAGCAGGTGGGCATCCTCCACCCCTTCCCCATCCAGGCCATGGCCATCCCGATCGCGCTCTCGGGCACCGACATGATCGGTCAGGCGCGCACCGGCACCGGCAAGACGCTGGCCTTCGGCATCGTCATGCTGCAGCGCGCGTCGGCCCCGGGCGAGGCGGGCTACGACGAGCTGGCGAAGCCGGGCGCCCCGCAGGGCCTGGTCGTCTGCCCGACCCGCGAGCTCGCCAGCCAGGTCAGCAAGGACCTCTCGACCGCGGCCGCGCTGCGCCCGATCCGGGTGCTGACCGTCTACGGCGGCGTCGGCTACGACGCGCAGCTCGACGCGCTCAAGAACGGCGTCGACGTCGTGGTCGGGACGCCGGGCCGGCTCCTCGACCTCGCCGACCGCCGTGTCCTCGACCTCTCCCACCTCAAGACGCTGGTGCTGGACGAGGCCGACGAGATGCTCGACCTGGGCTTCCTGCCCGACGTCGAGCGCCTGCTGGCCAAGACGCCCGCGTCGCGCCAGACCATGCTCTTCTCGGCCACCATGCCGTCGGCGATCGTCACGCTGGCCCGCCGGCACCTGGAGCACCCCGTCAACATCCGGGCCGAGTCCGCCGACGACGAGACGACCGTCCCCGCGACGGCGCAGTTCGTCTACCAGGCGCACATGCTCGACAAGCCCGAGGTCGTGGCCCGCATCCTGCAGGCGCAGGACCGCGGACGCGTGATGATCTTCAGCCGCACCAAGCGTTCGGCTCAGCGGCTGACCGACGACCTCGTCGAGCGCGGCTTCGAGGCCACCTCGATCCACGGCGACCTCAACCAGGTGGCCCGCGAGAAGGCGCTGAAGCGCTTCCGCGAGGGCAAGGTCGACGTCCTCGTGGCCACCGACGTCGCCGCCCGCGGCATCGACGTCACCGGGGTCACGCACGTGATCAACTACGAGTGCCCGGACGACGAGAAGACGTACGTCCACCGCATCGGCCGCACCGGCCGCGCCGGCGCCTCGGGCATCGCGATCACCTTCGTCGACTGGGCCGACCAGACGCGGTGGAAGGTGATCAACAACGCGCTCGGGCTCCCGTTCCCGGAGCCGGAGGAGACCTACTCCACCTCCGCGCACCTCTTCCACGACATGGGCATCGACCCGTCCGCCAAGGGTCGGCTCAACGAGCCCACGCCCGAGCCGCCGCGCGAGCGTGAGGCCGGCAGCCGCGACCGGGACCGTGGTCGCCGTCGCGGTGAGGACCGCGCCGAGGGCCGCGGCTCCGACGCCAAGGGCTCCAGCAGCAAGGGCGCCGACGACAAGACCGAGGGCAAGGCCGAGGGCAGGACAGAGGGCGCGGCGCCGAGCCGCAGCCGCAACCGCCGCCGGCTGCGCAACGGCGTGGTCGCCGACGAGTCGGCCGCCACGACCGACGCCGCCGAGACCCCGGTCGTCGCCGCCGCGGCCGAGCCGACCGCGACGTCGGGCGACGTCCCCGTCGTCGAGCCCACGCAGCAGGTCGAGACCTCCGACGCGGCCGAGACCGCCACGGAGGGCACCGGCGACGGGGAGGCGACCAAGCGTCGCCGCCGCCGTCGTGGGGGCCGGGGCCGCGGCCGTACGGAGCAGGGTGGCGCCGAGGCGTCGTCCGACGAGTCCGGGCCGGCTGACGCGGCGGCTCCCGAGGCGTCGTCCTCGGAGTAGTCCCGAGGGTTCGTCGAGCTCGCCCACGAAGGGTCTGGTCCGCTAGCGGGCCAGGCCCTTCGGCGTCGCGGTCACCACCACGTTGCTGTCGTAGCCGCCGTCGCCGCGGCGGTAGTCGCCGCCGCACGTGATGAGCACCAGGTGCGGGTCCCCGGTCTGGTCGAAGGCGGCGCTCCCCGTGGCGAGCGCGTCCTTCTTGATCGTCCGGATCGACGTGATCGTGTACGCGAGGTGGTGCCCGTCGGGCCCGCGCAACGTCACCGTCTCGCCCTTGGTCAGGCTCAGCAGTCGGGAGAAGAAGCCCAGCCCGTCGGTCGCGGAGTCGACGTGGCCCGCGACGACCGTGTTCCCGAAGGGGTCACCGGCCTCGGCGCTGCCGTCCCACCAGCCGACGTGCTGCACGTCCTCGGGGACCTGGAGCTCCCCGTCCCGGGTGGCCGCAGGCTGGACGGGTGCCGCGGCGCCCCCGGGCAGGACCACCCGGTCGGGCACGAACGTGATGCGGTTGCTCGCCGCTGACCGCCCGACGGCGGCCGGGGGGGCTTCCCCGTCCGGCGCCGCGGTGCTGGTGGGCGCCGGAGCCGGGGCGGGCGGCTGGGCCACGACGGCCGGGTCCGCGCCGCCGCACGCCGCCAGGGCGAGCGCGAGGGCGAGGACCGCCACCGGCCCGGCGCGCCGCGTCGTCGGGCCCGGGCGGTGGCTCAACGAGTCAGCTTGGCGAGGAAGCGGACCGCGCCGGCGGCCTCGCCGCCGGAGCCGGTGTCGACCTTCTTCGGCCGCTCGGAGCCGGACGAGCCGGTGGCCAGCACGTGGACGGCGACGTTCATCGTGTTGTTGTCGGGGTCGCCGAGGGCGTAGACGCGGTTCACGGCGCCGCCCTTGACGGTCAGGCTGACCGGGCCGAGGTAGACCGGCGAGGTCTTGCCGGTCGGGGTGATCGCCACCTTGTAGGTGGCGACCGGGACGGTGAGGTTCAGCGCCTCGCCGTTCGCGATGTTGGAGAAGAGGACCTTGCCGTTCACGCGGACGTCCGCGGCCGGCACCGTCGCGGTGTGCGCCACGACCAGCTCGGCCTTGCCGCGCGGGACGGACGAGGTGTCGTTGCGGAACACGGTGACGGTGGGCTCGGTCGACCCGCCGCCCGGCAGGTGGACCACGACGTCCCAGCTGGACCGGGCCTTGACGTCGAACTTGCGGCTCAGCAGCTCGGTCCCGGCGTCGCTGAAGGTCACCTCGCGCGACCCGGGCTTGACCTTGAACGGACCGACGACGGCCGCGGTCTTGACCCCGGACGCCACCTGCTTGCCGTCGACCTTCACGTCGACGCTACGACCCGGCAGACCCTGGACGACGTACAGGGTCGCCTCGTTGGCGGCGAAGCTCGGAGCGGCGGTCAGGCCCGCCAGTCCGAGCGTGGTGCCGAGCATCAGCACCAGGACGAGAAGCCGACGCGGCGCGCGTACGGTCATGGAAACCCCCCCGAGTTCCGGGCGTCCGTCGCACGACGACGCCCCAGCCGCACCAGGCCCCCCTGGCGCGAAGACCCGAGATTACAAGCCCGTGACGAGTGCCGCAGCCGCCCGGATAGATACGCCGCGCGTACGCAGGAATCCGGGCGTACGCGGTCCCTCACTGCGCTCAGCGCCTGGCGTCACCCCGCGGGTAGCGTGGCGATCATGACCGACGCCACCCGCCCCACCGCCGCCCTCGCCGGCACGTACGACCTCGCCGGCTACCAGGTGAACCGCATCGGCTTCGGCGCGATGCAGCTCCCCGGCCCGGGCGTGATGGGTCCGCCCAAGGACCACGACGACGCGATCGCCGTGCTGCGGCGCGCGGTCGAGCTGGGCGTCAACCACATCGACACGGCGCAGTTCTACGGCCCCGACGTCTCCAACGCGCTGATCCGCGAGGCGCTGCACCCCTACGCCGACGACCTCGCGATCGTCTCCAAGGTCGGCGCCCGCCGGGACACGAAGGGCCAGTGGCTGCCGGCTCTCACGCCCGAGGCCGTGCGCGAGGACGTCGAGGCCAACCTCCGTGCGCTCGGCACCGAGCGCCTCGCCGCCGTCAACCTGCGCCTGCAGGAGCACCCGGTGCCCGGGCAGGCCCCGCTCGAGGACCTGCTGGCGGCGATGGTCGCCATGCGCGAGGAGGGCCTGATCGCCGGCGTCGGCATCTCGACCGCCGACCACGACCAGGTCGTGCAGGCCATCGAGCAGGCCGCGGTCGTCACGGTCCAGAACGCCTACAGCCTGCTGGACCGCAGCGACGAGGCCGTGCTCCGGCTCTGCTCCGACCACGGGATCTCGTACGTGCCCTACTTCCCGCTGGGCTCCGCCTTCCCGGGGATGAAGAAGGTCGTCGACGACGCGACGGTCCAGGCCGTCGCGCAGGAGACGGACGCGACGCCGGCGCAGGTCGGGCTCGCCTGGCTGCTCGCGCACGACGAGAGCGTCCTGCTCATCCCCGGCACGTCGTCGGTCGCCCACCTCGAGCAGAACCTGGCCGTGGCCTCGGTCCAGCTCAGCGACAGCCAGCTCGCCCGGCTCGACGCGATCGCCGCGCCCTCGGAGGGGTAGCGGCGCAGGGGTCGGGGGCCTGCCAGGCCCCCGACCCTCAGCGGGCGACGCGGATGCGCTTGCGCAGCTCGTCGTACACCTCGGGGCGGGTCGTGTTCACCCCGAGGTCGTGGTCGGTCTTGCCGGTCCCGTGGTAGTCGCTGGAGCCCGTGCCCAGCACGCCGAGCCGGTCGGCCAGCGCCCGAAGCTCGGCGCGCGTCTCCGCGTCGTGGTCCTGGTGGTCCACCTCGATGCCGTCGAGCCCGTGCTGCTCGACGAGCTCGACCAGGAACGCCTCCGGCAGCAGCCCGGCCCGGCCGCGCCCCCAGGGGTGCGCGATGACGGCGACCCCGCCGGCCGCGTGCACGAGGTCGATCCCGTGGGCGACCTCGATGGCGTAGCGCCCGACGTGCGCGGGCCCGCCGTCGGCGAGGAACCGGTCGAACGCCTCCGTCCTGTCGGCGACCCAGCCCGCCGCGACCAGCGCGTCGGCGATGTGCGGACGACCCACGGAGGGTGAGGACCCGACCTGGGCCATCACCTCCTCCTCCGTCACCGGCACCCCGAGCCCGGCCAGGAGGTCCAGCACCGGACGCAGCCGCCCGGTCCGGCCCTCGCGCACCCGCACCATCTCCTCGGCCAGCGCCGCCGCCTCGGGGTCGGCCCCGAACGCCAGCAGGTGCACGCTCTGCCCCTGCCGCATGCAGGAGAGCTCGAGGCCGCGCACGACCTCGACCCCGTGCTCATGGCCGGCGGCGACCGCGCGGTCCAGCCCGTCGAACGTGTCGTGGTCGGTCAGCGCCACCACGTCGAGGCCGGCGTCGCGCGCCGCCACCACCAGCTCGGCCGGGGTGTCGGTGCCGTCGGAGACGTTGGAGTGGGTGTGGAGGTCGATCCGCATCCCCCAGACCTACCACGCACCGGACGAGCACCACCGCGACTGCGGCGTCTGGGCTCTTCTCCCCACCTGACCAGTGGTCGGTCCCGGGAGCTCCCGGAGCTGATCCGAGGTCGGGAGCGACCACTGGTCGGAAGGTGGTGTGCTGACCCGCTCGAGCGAGCAGGGCCGAAGGGTCAGTCGCCGACCAGGCCCCGGACCACGCGCAGGGCGACGGAGGCCTTCGCGAGGTCCGTCGGGCCGGTGAGGACCGACCGGAGCGTCGACCGGGCGCCGCCGGAGGCCGGGGTGGCCCGTTCCCAGGCCGCGACCAGCTCGTCCGCCGCGCGGGCCGGCTCGGCGACATCCTCCGCCGGACCCGCGGCCGCCACGACCTGGGCGGTCAGGCGGGCGTGGGCGGTGTGCAGGTCGTCGCGCAGCGCGGCCCGCGCCATGGTCGACCAGCGGTCCTCGCGCGGCAGGGCGGAGATCCGGGTCATCAGGCGGTCCAGGCCGAGGCGCTGGGCCAGCTCGAAGTGCACCCCGGCGACCAGGCTCGCGTCCATGCGCCGCTCTGCGCCGGTCGAGGGGTCCGCGACCCGCGCGGTGGTCACGGACGAGAGCGCGCTGAACGCGGTCGGCAGCGCGGCCACCCGCGCCGCGAGGTCGTCGGGCACCCCGGCCTCACGCAGGTCCGCGGCGCGCTCGGCGACCCCCTCCGCCTCGCGCTCGCCCAGCAGGCCGGGGAGCGCGTCGACGACCGTACGGACGCCGGGGCCGAGCTCGGCGACGGCAGCGGAGATGTCGAGCGGGCGGGGCCGCTCGTTCACCAGCCACCGGGTCGCGCGCTCGACGAGCGTCCGGATCGCCAGCCGCATCCGGGTCTGGGTGTCGGCAGCGACGCTGTGGTCGAGCTCGGCGACCGCCGCCTCGAGGGAGGCCGCGTCGAAGATCGTGCGCGCCGCGATGTGCGCGCGGATCAGGTCGGGCGCGCTCGCCCCCGTCTCGGTGGAGAGCCGGTGGAAGCAGGTCATCCCGGCGGTGTCGACGAACGTGTTGACCACGACGGTCGTCACGATCTCGCGGTGCAGCCGGTGCTGCTGCATCTGGGCGGTGTACGCGCCGCGCAGGGCCGGCGGGAAGTAGGTCACGAGGCGGTCCGCGAGGTCCGGCTCGTCGGGCAGGTCGCTGCGCCCGACCTCGTCGCTGAGGACGATCTTCGTGTACGCGAGCAGCACGGCGAGCTCGGGCGAGGTGAGGCCGCGGTTCTTGCCCCGGCGCGCGTCGAGCGCCTCCTCCTCGGGCAGGAACTCGATCGCCCGGTCGATCAGGCCCTGGTCCTCGAGCCGCGAGATCCACTCGCCGTGCACCCGGGCCATCGACGGGGCCTGCGCCTCCGCGTTGGCCAGCGCCAGGTTCTGCGAGACGTTGTGGGCCAGCACGAGCCCGGCCACGTCGTCGGTCATCGACGCGAGCAGCGCGTTGCGCCCCTCCGTCGTGAGCGTGCCGTCCGCGACGTCCGGCGCCAGCAGGATCTTGATGTTGACCTCGTGGTCGGAGGTGTCCACGCCCGCGGAGTTGTCGATGAAGTCGGTGTTGATCTTGCCGCCCCGGGTCGCGTACTCGATGCGGCCGAGCTGGGTCAGCCCGAGGTTGCCGCCCTCCCCCACGCAGCGCGCCCGGAGCTGGGCCCCGTTCACCCGCAGGGCGTCGTTGGCCTTGTCGCCGACGTCGGCCTCGCTCTCCGTCTCGGCCTTGACGTAGGTGCCGATGCCGCCGTTCCAGAGCAAGTCGACCGGCGCCGTGAGCGCCGCGCTGATGAGCGTCGTCGGGTCGAGCGAGGTGGCCCCGGCCGGAAGCCCCAGGGCCTGCCGGACCGGCTCGCTCACCGGGATCGACTTGAGCGTGCGCGGGTAGACCCCGCCGCCCTCGGAGATCAGGCTCGCGTCGTAGTCGGCCCAGCTCGACCGCGGCAGGGCGAAGAGCCGCTGCCGCTCGGCGAAGCTGCGGGCCGGGTCCGGCGTCGGGTCCAGGAACACGTGGCGGTGGTCGAAGGCGGCGACCAGGCGGAGGTGCTCGCTCAGCAGCATCCCGTTGCCGAAGACGTCGCCGCTCATGTCACCGATGCCGACGCAGGTGAAGTCGTCGCGGTCGGGGTCGATGCCGAGCTCGCGGAAGTGGCGGACGACCGACTCCCAGGCCCCGCGGGCGGTGATGCCCATCGCCTTGTGGTCGTAGCCGACCGAGCCGCCCGAGGCGAAGGCGTCGCCCAGCCAGAAGCCCTCCTCCAGCGCGATGGCGTTCGCGGTGTCGGAGAACGTGGCCGTCCCCTTGTCGGCGGCGACCACGAGGTACGGGTCGTCGCCGTCGTGGCGGACGACGTCGGCCGGCGGCACCACCTCGCCGCCCACCAGGTTGTCGGTCACGTCGAGCAGGCTGGTGATGAAGATCTTGTAGCAGGCGACGCCCTCGGCCAGCCAGGCGTCGCGGTCGACGGCCGGGTCCGGCAGCCAGCGCGGCACGAAGCCGCCCTTGGCCCCGGTCGGCACGATCACCGTGTTCTTGACCGTCTGCGCCTTGACCAGACCGAGCACCTCGGTGCGGAAGTCCTCCGCACGGTCGGACCAGCGCAGGCCGCCGCGGGCGACGAGGCCGAAGCGCAGGTGGACGCCCTCGACGCGCGGCGCGTGGACGAAGATCTCGAACGCCGGGCGCGGCTCGGGCAGGTCCGGCACCTCGCGCGAGCGCAGCTTGAGGGCGAGGGCGGCGCGGTCCGGGCGGTAGAAGTTCGTCCGCACCAGCGCGCGCAGCACGGCCAGGAACGAGCGGATGATCTTGTCCTGGTCGAGGCTGGAGACGTCGTCGAGCGCGTCCTCCACCGCGGCGGTCAGCACGTCGGCACGCGCCGTCCGGTCCGCCACCGAGAGCGCGAGCGCGGGGTCGAAGCGGACCGCGAAGAGGTCGAAGAGCTCCCGGGTGATCGCGGTGTTGGCGGCCAGCGCCTGCGCCATGTAGGTCTGGCTGTAGGAGACGCCGCCCTGGCGGAGGTAGTGGCCCACCGCGCGGAGCAGGCTCACCTCGCGCCAGCCGAGGCCGGCGGCCATGACCAGCCCGCAGAAGGCGTCGGACTCGGCGACCCCTTCGTACGCGGCCCGGAACGCGGCCACGAAGCGTTCGCGCCCGGCGGCGTCCCAGTCGGCGGCGACCGCCTGCGCCCCGCCCGGCACGGCCAGCCCGAAGTCGTAGATCCAGGCGCGCTCGGAGTCGCCGGCGTCGAGCTCGTACGGGCGCTCGTCGATCACGTCGACACCGAGCCGGGTCAGGTGCGGGAGGAGCTGGCTGAGCGAGAGCGACATGTCGCGGCGGAAGATCTTGAGCCGCAGGTCCGCCTCGTCCACGGGACGGCCGGGGAGCGCGTCGGGGGCGTAGAGGGCCAGGGCCATGTCGGCCCCGCTCTCCAGGTCGGTCAGCGCCGCGAGGTCCTGCCGGCCCTGCCGCGGGGTGTAGTCCTCCTTGTAGCCCTCCGGCAGCGCGCGGAGCAGCGCACCGAGCCGGTCGGCGGCCCGGGTGCCCCCGAGCAGGTCGGCGAACTCGTCGTCCCAGGTGCGCGTCGCGGCGGTGAGGTCGCGCTCGAGGGCGCGCAGGTCGATGGCCTCGTCCAGCGCGGTGGGCCGGCCCGCGGGCATCCGCACGACGACGTGCAGCCGCGCCAGGACCGCGTCGGTCACGCGCGCGCTGTCGTCGATGCTCGCCCCGCCGAGGCGCTCGAGCAGGACCTGCTCCATCTTGCGCCGCACCGTTCCGGTGTAGCGGTCGCGCGGCAGGTAGACCAGGCAGGACACGAAGCGCCCGTACGGGTCCGCGCGCACGAACATGCGCACCTGGCGACGTTCCTTGAGGTGGGCGATGCGCTCGACGGTCTCGGACAGCTCGGGCAGCGGCGTCTGGAACAGCTCGTCGCGCGGGTAGGTCTCGAGCGTGTCGACGATCGCCTTGCCGCCGTGGCTGGCGAGGTCGTAGCCGGACCCCTCGATCACGGCCAAGGCCTTCTGCCGCAGCACCGGGACCCGCATGACGCTCTCGGAGTAGGCCGTCGTGGAGAAGAGCCCGAGCAGGCGGTGCTCGCCGACCACGCGACTCTCCGCGTCGAGGCGCCGGACCCCGATGTAGTCGAGGTAGGCCGGCCGGTGGACCCGTGAGCGCGCGTTGTCCTTGGTCACGACGAGCAGCGCGGGCGGCCCGTCGAGGCGGGGCAGCGCGGAGAACGACCCGGCCGGGTCCTCGTCGCCCTGCAGGATGCCGAGACCCGTGCCCGGGACCGGCACGTAGCGGGCCTCGGCGCCGCTTCCCACGAGGTCGTAGTCGCGGGCGCCGAAGAAGGTGAAGTGGTTGCCGCTCAGCCAGTCGAGCAGCTCGCGCGCCTGGTCGGCCTCGCCACCGGCGCCGCCGAAGGAGCTCGAGGTGACCTGTTCCGCGAGCTCGGCCGAGATCGCGACGGCCCGCTCGGCCATCGCGTGCCAGTCGGCCACCGACACGCCGACGAGGTCGAGCACCTCGTGGATGCCCCGTTCGAGGTCGGCCGCGGCGGCCTCCTCCGACCCGAGCCGCGCGGGGGGCAGCAGCTCGAGGTTCATCCAGGACTCGTGCAGGGTGGCCGGCTCCCCCGCCGCCTCGGCCGAGCGCAGCAGCTGCGAGAGCCGGCCCTCGGCGTCGCGCAGGACCAGGAACTGCGGGTGGAACACCTCGCGGATGGTCCAGCCCTGACGCAGGACCTCCATCGTCACCGAGTCGACGAGGAACGGCAGGTCGTCGGTGACGACCTGGAGCACCGTCGCGCCACCCACCCCGCCCGGGCCGGCCACGCCGGTGGCGTCGTCCTGCTCGCCGAGGTCCGCCAGCGAGTCGGCGCCGGCCGGGCCGACCACCCGGACGACGTCCTGGCCGGGCTCACGCACGAGGGCCGTGCGGTAGTGGCTCTCCACCAGGGCCAGCAGGTCGTCGACCGTCCGGTCCTCGAGGTCGGCCGGGTCGACGTGGCGGAAGTAGTGCCACATGAAGGTCGACACCGCGTCCGGGTCCTGACCCAGCTCGCTCGCGACCCGCCGCCCCGCGGCGGCGACCGCCGCGATCTTGTCGGTCTTGTCCTGCTCGAGCCCGACCTCGTACGTCGTCACCACACCATCCGTCTCTGCGTCCGACGCACCGCGTCGTGCGTCACGACCACGTTAGACGGTGCCCGGCGGGCTGGTTCAATGGCCGGATGGACATCTCGACCGACCTCGACTTCGCCGCCGACCCGGCCACGGTGCACGCCATGATGCTGGACCGCAGCTATCAGGAGCAGGTGTGCGTGGCCAGCGAGGCCACCCCCTGGCAGGTCGAGATCACCCCGCCCCGCACCTGGACCTCCCGCACGCTGAAGGCGCCGGACTCGGCCGCCCGCTTCACCGGCCCCGAGCTCGTCATCCTCGAGGAGACGACCTGGGGCGAGGCCGCCCCGGACGGCTCTCGGGACGCCGACCTCGTGCTCACGGTCGACAAGCAGCCCGTGTCGCTGAAGGGCAAGCTCCGCCTCGCGCCCGGCGGCCGCGGCACCACCGTCCGCCTCGTCGGCGAGCTGAAGGTCAACGTCCCCCTGCTCGGCCGCAAGCTCGAGCAGGGCGCCGCCCCGGCCGTGCTGGCCGGGTTCCGCACGCAGCAGGCCGCTGGCGACCGCTGGCTCGCCGAGCACCAGCAGGCGTAGCCCTCCGCGACTGCGCGCAGATCGCGAACGAAGCGCGGCGTGTCGCACGATCTTCGCGCAGTCGGGCTCAGGAGACGACGTGCACGCTGCACCGGAGGCCTGGCGCCCTCGCGATCCGGGCGTCGGCGGTGACGAGGCCTCCGCCCAGACGTTCGGCGAGAGCGACGTACGACGCGTCGTACGCGGTGAGGTTCGAGCGCAGCTCCCACGCGCGTTCGGCAAGCGGCACCGCTGAGTGCCGGCTGAGGTCCATCGCTCCGAGCTGGGCGATCACCAGCGCGGCCTCGGTGTCGCTGATCCGCCCGCCCAGGAAGTGCCCGCGAAGTGCGTTGAGCACCTCGGAGTCGATCAGGAAAGGCGCGTGGAGCTCGTCCCCCCTCAGCGCGGCACGCGCCGACGCATCCTGGAGCAACGCCTGGACGAGGGCCGAGGCGTCGACGACGATCATCGTCGTGCGCGACCCTCGTCGATCGCTCGAAGTGTGTCCTCCGCCGAGATGCCGAGGCTGGGCAGCGAGTCGAAGATCTCGGCGTTCCGCGTCCGTCGAGCCGCACTCGCCAGCTCCTTGAGGACCACCGCGTTGACCGAGGATCCCTCTCGAGCCGCGAGCTGCTCCAGCCGCTCGACTACCTCGTCGGGGACGTTGCGCACGTAGAGGGTCCTCATGCTGACCATGCTAGCAACGTGCTAGCAGATCAGCCCGCCTTCGCCGCGGAACCTTCCGCCCGCCGCTTCTTCGCCGCCTCGACGGAGGCGCGGAGGGCGGCGACCAGGTCGACGACCTCGGCCTCCTGGGGCGCTTCGGACTGCTCGGGCACGGGGACGCCGGCGGCCTTGCTCCGCACGACCTCCTCGAGCGCCTCGCGGTACGCGTCGGTGTACTCCTCCGGAGCGAAGTCGCCAGACAGCGCCTCGATGAACGACTGCGCCATGGTCACCTCGGCGTCGGAGACCGAGACCGTCTCGGGCGGCGCGGCGAACTGGCCGTCGCGCAGCTCGTCAGGCCAGAGCATCGTGTGCATCACCAGCAGGCCGTCGCGCGGGCGTACGAGGGCCAGGGCCTCGCGGGACCGCAGCGCGACCTTGACCAGGGCGCACTGCCCCGTCTTGACCAGCGCGTCGCGCAGGAGGACGTACGGCTTGGTGCCCGGCCCGTCGGCCTGCAGGAAGTAGGTCTTGTTGAAGTACGTCGGGTCGACATCCTCCTCGGCCACGAACTGCACGACCTCGACGGCCTTGGTCGTCGCCAGCGGGAGCGCGTCGAAGTCCTCCTTCTCGAGGATGACCATGCGCCCGTCCGCCAGCTCGTAGCCCTTGGCGATCTCGGCGTACGGGACCTCCTCGCCGTCGATCTCGCAGACGCGGCGGTACTTGATCCGGCCCCCGTCCGCCGAGTGGACCTGACGGAACGCGATGTCCTTCTCCTCCGTGGCGGAGTAGAGCTTCACCGGGATGGTGACCAGTCCGAAGGAGATGGCACCCTTCCAGATCGAGCGAGGCATGCGACCAGTGTCCTCTGTGCCCTGCGCTTGTCGAGGGGAGCGCTGCTCAGCCGGCGGCTGGGCCGTAGGTCAGGTGGACGACGCCGTTCTCGTACGCGGTCGAGCCGAGCAGCGCGAGCGTCGCCCGCGCGCCCCCGGGCGGGAACAGGTACGGCCCCTCGCCGAGCCCCACGGGGTAGACGAAGAGGTGGAGCTCGTCGACGAGCCCGTCGGCGATCAGGGAGCGGACGAGCGTCCCGCTGCCGCTGACGTAGAGGTCGCCGTCGACCTCGTCCTTGAGCTGGGCGATCCGGATCGCGTCGTACGGGAGCACGGTCGCCGGGCCCCACGTCGGCTCGGTCAGCGTGCTCGACACCACGTACTTGCGGGTGTCGTTGAAGAACGGGGCGCCCGGGTCGTCCTCGACCGTGCGCTGCGACCACGCGGGCCCGAACATCTCGTACGTCGCCCGGCCGAGCAGGATCCCCGAGGCCGCCCCGGTCAGCGCGCCCGTCTCGGTGATCTGCTCCGGCGTGAACGGGAAGTCCATCGTCCACATCGGCACCCCGACAGACCCGTCGAGCGTCGTGAACTCGTGCACCTTGATCTTGCCCATGAACCGGCTCCTGTCGTGGTCGCCGGTCGGATGCTCCCGCCCGGCGTGGTGCTCTGACCGCACGACCGCGCCGATCTCATCGGCCCGGCCCGGCCTGACCCGTCAGCCCGCGGACGCGTCGAGCTCCGCCGGGGCGTACCAGAGGAGGTCCCAGCGGTCGACGAGACCGACGAACTCCTCGTCGTCGGCGACGTCGGCGAGGGAACGGCCGGCGACCAGGGCCCGCGCGGCGTCGAGGTCGGGTGAGGCGTCGGGCTCGTCGGCGAACACGGCCGACACCTGCGCCCAGGTCAGGCCGTGGAGCTGGACCTGGCCGAACTCGCTGCCGGAGGCCTGGACCTGCCCGCCGCCGACGTCGACGGCGAGGACCGTGCGCAGCCCGGGCCCGGTGAGCAGGGCCCCGAGCCCGGCGTAGCCGAGGGCGACGAAGCCGGCCTCCTCCTCGTCGGTGGGGCCGAGACCGTGAGCCGCCTGCAGCGCGGGGCCGGGGGCGTACGCGACGAGGTCGCCGAGGTCGTCCCCGGAACGCAGGGCGGTCGCCTGCTCGCGGGAGACGGGGACGAAGGCGGCGACGCCGTCGAGGCTGGGGGTGCTCATGACCGCCGCACACTAGCGCGCCGACGGGCGGCCTCGGCCCGGGCGGCGGCCTTCGACGCTGCCGCACGCCGTGCGGCCGGCGAGGCGGCCCGCGTCGGCTGGCGGCGCCCGACCTGGTCGGTGGTGTCCAGCAGGTCGCCGACCGCGTCGTCGAGGCACTGGACGAGGACGTCGAGGTCGTCGATCGCCTCCCGGTCGGCGGTGAGGCCGAAGAACACGCCCCCGTCGTACGAGGTGACGCCGACGGCGAGCAGGTGCCCGGCGCTGAGCGGCACGACCGGGAACGTCTCCGTCATCCGCGCGCCCCCGGCGAAGAGCGGCAGCTGCGGGCCGGGGACGTTGGTGACCAGCACGTCGTGCGGGCGGCGGACCGTCTCCGCGGCCACGCGCACCCCGAGGACGTGCAGCGTGGCCGGGGCGAAGCCGGCGATGTCGGTGAGCGTCCGCGCGTCGACGGCCCGCCCGCTGTCGCGGTGGGCCTTCGTGGAGTAGGCGACCTGGTGCAGGCGCACCAGCGCGTTCGGCTCGCCCACGGGCAGGTCCTGCAGGTGGGGCGCGACCTGCACGCCGAGCGAGGAGGTCCCGGCCTCGTCCTCGAGCACGCTCATGGGCACGAGCGCACGGAGGGTCCGCCGGCTCTGGCCGACCCCGCCCCGGGTCATCAGCCAGGAACGGAGCCCTCCGGCCACCACCGCGAGGACCACGTCGTTCACCGTGTGGCCGTGCGCCTCGTGGACGGCCTGCAGGTCGGCGAGCGGGACCCGCAGGGTGGCGAAGCGGCGCGACGGCGACACCGTCCCCGCGAGGGGCGAGCCGGCGGGCGGGCGGCCGCCGCGGAGCGCGTCGCCGGCCATGTCGCCCAGGCTCGTGCCGAGGGTGCCGCCGACCACCTCGCCCACGGCCAGGGCGATCCCGAGCGCACCGGTGACGAGGCCGCGGAGGTTGTCGACGGCGCGGACCGGGTCCTGCGCGCTCTCCCAGAGGGCGCCGACGACGAGGTCGGTGGGGCCGGGCTCCAGGGCCGGGTTCCAGGCGCCCGGCGCGCCGAGCGCGGAGGACTCCTCGTCGGCGTCGAGCAGCACCTGGGCGAGGTCGACGGTGTCGCCGCCGTCGACGAGGGCGAGGTGGGCCTTCTCGACCACGGCCATCCGGCCGCCCTCGAGCCCCTCGACGACGTGGACCTCCCACAGCGGCCGCGAACGGTCGAGGCGGCGTGACAGCAGCTGGCCGACGAGCTCGCGCAGCTGGTCGGGCGTCCCCGGCCGCGGCAGGGCCGCCGGGCGGACGTGGAAGGAGAGGTCGAAGTCCTCGTCGTCCACCCACACCGGGGCGGCCAGCCGACCGGGCACGGCGACGACGCGCTGGCGGTAGCGCGGCACGTACGCGAGGCGGCTCTCGATCAGCGCACCGATGGTCTCGTGGTCGATCTCCCCGCTCTCGGGGGTCGGCTCGAGCACGGTCACCGTGCCGACGTGCCCGGGCGTGCGGGAGGTGTCGAGCGCGAGGAGCGAGACCTCGAGGGGGGTCAGACGCTGAGGCACGCGACCACCGTACGGCGGCCCGCCGCGCGGGAGGCGTCCGCCGCCCGGGAATCCGGCGCCCGACCGGGCCCACTCCGTATCCTGGGAAGTCGGGTGCCGTCCCGAGCGCCTGCACAACCTCAGGGGAACCGTGAGCAAGACCGTCGACCACCGCCCGGACGCGAGCGCAGCCCTCACTGCGCTCATGCGCGAGCGCGTGGTGGTCATGGACGGCGCCATGGGCACGCTGCTGCAGGAGCAGGGGCTGGGCGAGGCCGACTTCCGCGGGGAGCGCTTCGCCGACTGGCCGAGCGACGTGCAGGGCAACAACGACCTGCTCAACCTCACCCAGCCGGCGCTGATCGAGAGCCTGCACAGCCGTTACCTCGACGCCGGCGCCGACCTGCTCGAGACCAACACGTTCAACGCCCAGCGGATCTCGCTCGCCGACTACGGCATGAGCGACCTGGCGTACGAGGTGAACCTCGCGGCGGCGCAGATCGCCCGGCGGGCCTGCGACGCGGCCGAGGCGCGCGACCCCGGCCGGCCGCGCTGGGTGCTCGGCGCGATCGGCCCGACCAACCGGACGGCGTCCATCTCGCCGGACGTGAACGACCCCGGCGCCCGCAACACCACCTTCGACGACCTCGTCGAGGCCTACCTCGAGCAGGCCCAGGGCCTCGTCGACGGCGGCGCCGACGCGTTGATCATCGAGACGATCTTCGACACGCTCAACGCCCGCGCGTCGATCTTCGCCGTCGAGACGCTCTTCGAGCGCCAGGACCGGCGCTGGCCGGTGATCATCTCCGGGACGATCACCGACGCGTCCGGCCGCACGCTGTCGGGCCAGGTGACCGAGGCGTTCTGGAACTCGGTCCGCCACGCCCGCCCCCTCGCCGTCGGCCTCAACTGCGCGCTGGGCGCGGCCGACCTGCGTCCGTACGTCGCCGAGCTCGCGCGGATCGCCGACACGTTCGTGTCGACGCACCCCAACGCGGGCCTGCCGAACGCGTTCGGCGAGTACGACGAGTCGCCCGAGGACCTGGCGCGCGTGCTGGGCGAGTTCGCGCACTCCGGGCTCGTCAACATCGTCGGCGGCTGCTGCGGCACGACGCCCGACCACATCGCCGCGCTCGCCGACGCGGTGGCGCCGTCGACGGCAGGCCTCGTGCTGCGCGAGCCGGTCGAGGTCCAGCCGGCGCTGCGGCTGTCGGGGCTCGAGCCGCTGACGGTGACCGAGGACTCGCTCTTCGTCAACATCGGCGAGCGGACGAACATCACCGGGTCAGCCCGCTTCCGGAACCTGATCAAGGCCGGTGACTACCCCACCGCGCTCGAGGTCGCTCGCCAGCAGGTCGAGGCCGGCGCGCAGGTGATCGACATCAACATGGACGAGGGCATGATCGACGGCGTCGCCGCGATGGAGCGCTTCACGCGCCTCGTCGCGACCGAGCCCGACATCTGCCGCGTCCCGGTCATGATCGACTCCTCCAAGTGGGAGGTCGTCGAGGCCGGCCTCAAGGCGCTGCAGGGCAAGCCGATCATCAACTCGATCTCGCTGAAGGAGGGCGTCGAGCCGTTCCTCGAGCACGCCCAGCTGGCGCGTCGGCACGGAGCCGCCGTCGTCGTCATGGCCTTCGACGAGGACGGCCAGGCCGACACCCTCGAGCGGCGCCAGGACGTGTGCCAGCGGGCGTACGACCTCCTCGTCGACCAGGTCGGATTCCCGCCGAACGACATCATCTTCGACCCGAACGTCTTCGCCCTGGCCACGGGGATCGAGGAGCATCAGAACTACGGCGTGGACTTCATCGAGGCCGTCCGCTGGATCAAGAAGAGCCTGCCTGGGGCGCTCGTGTCGGGTGGGATCTCGAACGTCTCCTTCTCCTTCCGGGGCAACAACCCGGTCCGCGAGGCGATCCACGCCGTGTTCCTCTTCCACGCCATCGAGGCGGGCCTCGACATGGGCATCGTCAACGCCGGGGCGCTCGTGGTCTACGACGACATCGAGCCGGACCTGCGCGAGCGCATCACCGACGTGGTGCTCAACCGCCGCGCCGACGCGACCGAGCGGCTGCTCGAGGTGGCCTCCGAGCACAACCGGGCGGCGTCCGGGGAGGTCACCGAGCAGGAGTGGCGCGGGCTGCCCGTACGGGACCGCATCACCCACGCGCTGGTCCAGGGCATCGACGCCTGGGTCGTCGAGGACACCGAGGAGCTGCGCCTCGAGCTCGTCGGGTCGGGCGGGCGTCCGCTGGACGTCATCGAGGGCCCGCTGATGGACGGCATGGGCAAGGTCGGCGACCTCTTCGGCGCCGGGAAGATGTTCCTGCCGCAGGTCGTGAAGTCAGCGCGCGTCATGAAGAGGGCCGTCGCGCACCTGGTCCCCTTCATCGACGCCGAACGCTTGCCGGGCGAGACGACGACCAAGGGCAAGGTCGTCATGGCCACGGTCAAGGGCGACGTCCACGACATCGGCAAGAACATCGTCGGCGTGGTCCTGCAGTGCAACAACTACGACGTCGTCGACCTCGGGGTCATGGTCCCGGGGCAGAAGATCCTCGACGTCGCCCGCACCGAGCACGCCGACCTCATCGGCGTCTCCGGGCTGATCACCCCCTCGCTCGACGAGATGGTCAACCTGGCGAAGGAGATGGAGCGCCAGGGCTTCACCATCCCGCTGCTGCTGGGCGGCGCGACCACCTCTCGCGCCCACACGGCCGTCAAGGTCGCCCCCGCGTACTCCGGCCCGGTCGTCTGGGTCAAGGACGCGTCGCGGTCCGTGCCGACCGTCGCCTCGCTGCTGTCGGACGAGCGTCGCCCGGCGCTGCTCGAGTCGGTCGCCGCCGACTACGCCTCGCTGCGCGAGCGCCACGGGGCCAAGCGGACCGACCGACCGCTGCGCTCGTTCGCGCAGGCGAAGGTGCACGCGACCCCGATCGCCTGGACCGGCCACCGGCCGCCGCGCCCGCGGATGCTGCTGCAGCAGGCGCGCGACCAGCACACGTCCGAGGAGCCCACCGGCCAGCACCCGGCGGCGTCGTTCACGCGGACGTTCGACGACTACGACCTCGACGAGCTGCGCGGCTACATCGACTGGAGCCCGTTCTTCGGCGCGTGGGAGATGCGCGGGCGGTTCCCGGACCTGCTGCACAACCCGGCCACGGCGACGGTGGCGCGCAAGCTCTACGAGGACGCGCAGCGGATGCTCGACCGGCTGTCGAAGGAGAAGTGGCTGCGGGCGGCGGGCACGTTCGGGCTCTTCCCGGCCGCCTCGGTCGGCGACGACCTGGAGGTCTACACGGACGAGTCGCGGACGTCCGTCCGGACGACGCTGCACCACCTGCGCCAGCAGGGCCAGCACCGCGAGGGCATCCCGAACCGTTCGTTGGCCGACTTCGTGGCGCCGAGGGGCAGCGGCGTGCCCGACTACGTCGGCGCGTTCGCGGTGACGGCTGGGCACGGTTCCGCGGAGCACGTCGCCGCGTTCAAGGCCGACCTCGACGACTACTCGGCGATCCTGCTCGAGTCGCTGGCCGACCGCCTCGCCGAGGCCTTCGCCGAGCGGCTGCACCAGCGCGTCCGCCGCGAGTTCTGGGGCTACGCGCCCGACGAGCAGCTCGGCGGCGACGACCTGATCGCCGAGCGCTACTCGGGCATCCGGCCCGCACCGGGCTACCCGGCCTGCCCCGACCACACCGAGAAGGCCCTGCTGTGGGACCTGCTCGACGTCGAGGCCCAGGTGGGGATCTCGCTCACCGAGTCCATGGCGATGTGGCCGGGCGCGGCGGTCAGCGGCTGGTACTTCTCCCACCCGCAGAGCCAGTACTTCGTCGTCGGCCGGCTGGGCCGCGACCAGGTGTCGGAGTACGCGACGCGCAAGGGCTGGACGCTGTCCGAGGCCGAGCGGTGGCTCGCGCCGAACCTCGACTACATCCCCGAGGACTGAGGGCGCGGTGGGACCGGTCGGCTACCGCGTACGGGGTGCGGTGGACGACGTGGCCCTGTCGGCGCTGCACGACGCGGCGTTCGGCGGGCGAGGACCGGTGCTGCCCTGGAACGCCCGCCTGCACCGGAACAGCCTGAGCTGGGTCGAGGCGTACGCGGACGGACACCTCGTCGGCTTCGTCAACGTCGCATGGGACGGCGGGACGCACGCGTTCCTGCTCGACACCTGCGTGGCGCCGGACCGGCAGGGCCAGGGCGTGGGCGTCGAGCTCGTGCGGCGGGCGACAGAGGCGGCCCGCGGGACCGGCTGCACCTGGCTGCACGTGGACTGCGAGCCCCGCCTGGAGACCTTCTACGTCCGCTGCGGGTTCTCCCCCACCCCGGCGGGCCTGCTCCGCCTCTGACCGGCCTCTCCTGATCTGTGGGCGTGAGCCAAGATCTCGACCAGCGAACCCGCGCCCAGCAGCACCGACAACAGGTCATCGCGGCCTCGATTGGCAACACCGCGTGCAGCGAGGTACGGATGACGTTCCGCATCTCGATCAGGTCCTGGATCTCGGACAGGCCGATGGCGTGGTTGCTGCGTGTGGACCGTTTTCGAGAATCTTCTCGAGTTCACGTTCCGGTCCGTCCGTGGCGCAAAGCCCAGGACGAGTGTTTGGACAACCGCATCAGCCCAGCGACAGATCCTCCCGCGCCCAGGCGTGAACCGCGCTCGCTACCGTGTCTGCGTCGTCAAGGTCGACCGACTTGTAGATGAAGCCGACGAGGTCCGTCGGCATCCGCTCTATCGACTCATCCTTCAACAGCAGGCACCGACGGCCGGCCATGAGCATCGCCCCGACCTCGATGACCAGGTTGTAGTTCATCCCACGCCCGCGACGGTCCTCGAAGAACGCGACGCCGTAGTTGCTTGCCCACATGTGGGCGGCCACGTTGCCCCACAGGTCGTCCACCATCGCTCGCTGAGACGCTAGCAGGAAGTTCAGGCCGTGCTCTCGCAGAGCCGTTCCCGTGACCGCCAGGGCTGCGGCCACAGGATCGGGACCGTCAGGCACCTCGTCACCGTCGGGGAACCGCGTCATTCCGAAGACGTTCCCGGCAGACGGCGACGTGGCCGTGAAGGCCGACACCGGACCGAGGAGTTGCGGCGGCGCCAGCGAGGCCGGAATGAGCGGGTGTCGAGAGTGGGCCAGCTCAGCGCCACCTGGAATGGACTCCGCCAGCAGTGCTGCGGAGTCGTCTCCGACGATAGTCGAGACCCGCTGCCGCCCAAGCGGAGTCAGCAGCCATGCTCCGTGAGCCTTCTCGGGAGTCGCGTAGCCCGACGTCCGAAGCGACGCGATCACGTTGCCGATCTTCGCTGGGGGTGGAAGCGCGGTGTCTAGGTAGATCTGAGCGACTGACCGACCAGTGAATGTGCCGTCCTCCGAGCGGGAGGAGGCGATGGACGCGAGGACCAGAGTCCGGTCGGCCATCGCCATCCTCTGGACGCGGACGCCGATGGGCTCCGTCACGCGGACTCTTCAGATGGAGGCGAGGAGGTCTTGCGCGGACGGCGCGCTGGCCGGGCCTTGGGAGCGTCCTGGAAGTTCGACTCGACGGCGACTCGTCCCGTCCTCGTGATGGAGAACGCCTTATTGTCGTTCGAGGCGATGAGCTTCGTCGACGCAGCCGTCAGCCAGTCCCGACCGAAGTTGCCGGGCATGTCCTCGTGCGCTGCGATGAGCGCGTTTCTCACGTCGTCCCGGGTGAAGGTGTCCCTTCCCTGCTTCTTCCAGAGGAAGTAGCCGGTCACGCAGATCTTCTGTGGGAACGTCTTCGCACCTGAGTCCTCGACGAATTCGCCGAGCGTGATGTCAGCGAAGTCAGGCTCGCCGTCCGGCTCAGGCGTACGCGGCGGGTGGGGTGTGCGAACGCCACCCCCGTCGCCGGGTGGCTGTGCGGCAGGGCGACTGGGCGCAGCCCCAAACAGCAGGCCGATCACCTCGGCCATCCTCGCCTCGTCGACTGGGCGCGTGATCTCGACTCCTGGCCCACGGACGGTGACCGTCCGAGAGGCAGTGTCGAGCAGCTCAGCAGGAGCTGAGGGTGTCTCTTCCAGGTTCGTCATGTACTGAGGGTTACACGTCAAAGCGTCCGAGTCAAGCCGTTCTCGTCTCGCCGCGTCTTGGTTTAAGAAGCCCAAGTGTATGCACACCGTATGGACGCGATACGCGTAGTCGTCGGCTACATACGGTCACATGAGCGCAAAATAGGTTGTCGGCCCATCTGGAGTAACCGACGAAGACGCAGATCTTACGTGGGACCGGCGTAGGCCGATGCCACCGGATCCCGCGCTCGTTACAACTCTCGGCTGCCTCGCCGGTGCAGCTACAGACGTAGTGAGTACGTCACGAACCGCTCGATCAGCTGCCCCGCCGCGCCCAGCACGAGCCCGTCGAAGACGTTCGCGGCAGAGCAGATCCCGTAGTTCCTGCACGCGCTTCAGGTCCTCGCGCAGGTGCTTCGGTGGGGTCGCGCTCTTCGACTCCTGGGAGGGCACGGTGTGACGGTCTGCCCGGGGCTCCTCCACCAATTCGGCCTCCACGACGTCGTCGGGCTCGGCTGTCAGAGCAGGCGAGGTGACGGGCTGTGGTCTGGCTCGATCCTGGCCGAGTCGATGGCCATGTGGCCCGGCGCGGCGGTCAGCGGCTGGTACTTCGCGCACCCCGAAAGCCAGTACTTCGTCGTCGGCCGCATCGGGCGCGACCAGGTGTCGGAGTACGCCACCCGCAAGGGCTGAACGCTGTCGGAGGCCGAGGGCTGGCTCGCCCCTAACTTCGACTACGTGCCCGAGGACTGATGTGGTTCGTGAACGTGGCCTGGGACGGCGGGACGCACGCGTTCCTGCTCGACACGTGCGTCGACCCGGGACGCCAGGGCGAGGGCATCGGTGCGGCGCTGGTCCGACGCGCCACGGACGTCACCCGGGAGGCCGGCTGCACGTGGCTGCACGTCGACTTCGAGCCGCACCTCGAGCGCTTCTACGCCCGCTGCGGCTTCTCCCCCACCCCGGCGGGTCTGCTGCGCCTCTGACCGGGCCGCTCCTAACGTGTGGGCGTGAGCCAGAGTCTCGACCAGCGGACCCGCGCCCAGCAGCACGGACCACGACAGGTCGTCGCGGCCTCGGTCGGCAACGCCGTCGAGTGGTACGACTGGTACCTCTACACCTTCCTCACCCCGGTCTTCGCCCGCCAGATCTTCGGCGGCGACGAGGTGTCGGCGGTGCTCGCCTCCTTCGCCGTCTTCGCCGTCGGCTTCTTCCTCCGCCCGCTCGGCGGGCTGCTCATCGGCTCGCTCGCCGACCGCTGGGGCCGCAAGAACACGCTGACGCTGACGATCCTGGCCATGGGCTTCGGAAGCCTGGTCCTCGCGGTCAGCCCGACGTACGCGCAGGTCGGGCTCTGGTCGCCGGTCGTCTTCGTCCTGGGTCGGCTGATCTGCGGGCTGTCGGTGGGCGGCGAGTTCGCCGCGAACACGACGTTCCTGGTCGAGTCGGCCCCGCGCGGCCGCCGCGGCCTCTACTCCTCGTTCCAGTACGTCTCGACGACCGTCGGTCAGCTGCTCGCCTCCGGTCTCGCGGCCCTGCTGGCTGCCCGGCTCACCGACGAGCAGCTCGCGGGCTGGGGTTGGCGGGTCGGCTTCGCGGTCGGTGCGCTGCTCGCGCTCGTCGGGCTGCTGATCCGGCGGGCCGCGGAGGAGACGCGCGCTCCTGTCGCGCCTGCTGAGCGACCGGGTGTGTTCGAGGCGCTGCGCCGCTACCCCCGGCAGTCCGCCCTGATCTGCGGGGTCACGGTCGGAGGCACCATCGCCTACTACACGTGGACGACCTACCTGCCGACGTACGCGCAGCAGGGTGGGGTGCCGCTCGAACGGGCGCTGCTGGTCAGCACGATCTCGCTCGCCTTCTTCGGGCTGGTGCAGCCGCTGGTGGGCCACCTCTCCGACCGCGTCGGACGGCGTCCGGTGCTGCTGACCTTCACCGTCGTCTTCGGCCTCGGCGTCGTCCCCGGCCTCGCGCTGGTCCGCTCGGCCTCCTCGTTCGGCGGTCTGCTGACGGTCAGCCTGATCGGGATGCTGGTGCTGGCCGCGTTCACCTCGATCAGCGCCGCGGTGAACGCCGAGATCGTGCCCGGCCGCGTGCGAGCCGCCGGCATCGGCTTCCCCTACTCGTTGACCGTCGCCGCGTTCGGCGGGACGGCCCCGTTCGTGGGCACCCTGTTCGGCCGGCTCGGCCACCCGGCCCTCTTCGGCTGGTGGGTAGCCCTGCTGGTCGCCGTCACCTTCGTCGTCGTCCTCGTCGCCCTGCCCGAGTCGGCCCACCGCGACCTCGACTGAGCTCAGGAGGAGGCGGGCTTCCCGTCAGCCGGCAGCAAGCGGAAGTGCGAGAACCGCCCGAGGGGCGTGATGGCTCGGAAATCGCGCTGGTCGAGCGTGAAGATCTCGTTCGTCTCATGACGGTGGGCCAGGGCGACGCCGACGCAGTCGGCCAGGTCGAGCTGGAGAGATGCGTACTTCCGACGCACGTCCCGGGCCAGACCGAGCTCGGTGCGCCCCAGGGTCGCCAGCTGGTCGTACCCGTCGTCGATACGTCCGAGCAGGAGGTCGAGCGCTTCGACGGCAACGGTCCACCCCAACCTGTGCTGGACGAGATGGTCCAGCTCGGTCAGCACCAGCGGGGAGACGAGGAAGGACGCCGAGCGCATCACCGCCGAGCACTCGACGTGCTCGGACTGGCCGGCATCGAGGGCCGCCAGCAGCCCGGAGGTGTCGGCGACGACGATCAACGTCGAGCAGCCCGCTCGGCTATCCGGCTCGCGATCGCCTCGTCCATCTCGTCGACCGTGAGGGACCGACCACTGTCGTAGACCTTGAAGACAGGCCGGTCGCCGCTGATCGGCTCGTCCTGCTGCATGCGCGTCAGAGCTCTGCGGATCAGCTCGGCCTTGCTGGTCGCCGTCGACGCCGACCGGGACTCCAACCAGAGGTCGAGCTCCTCGGGCAGGTAGATCGTCGTCTTCACCATGTCACCCAGAGTGCCATACGTCGGTGCCATACGTGTGGCGTACAGGTGTCGCTCTCTGCGTCAGGCGGAGGCGCCCACCCGGACGTCGGGGGCACCGAGGCGGGCGGCGTCGGCCGTCCGGTCGTCCGGCTGGGTCTGCGACTCGCGCTCGGCGGCGACGCGGACGACGTAGTGCTCGACCTCGCGGGCGACGTCCTCGTCGGACCAGCCGAGCACCGGGGCGACCAGGCGCGCGGCCTCCTCGGCCACGACGGTGCCGCGGTCCCAGGTCTCGATGGAGATGCGCGTACGCCGGGCCAGCACGTCGTCGAGGTGCAGGGCGCCCTCGTGCGAGGCCGCGTACACGGCCTCGACGCGCAGGTACTCCCCCGCGCCGGCCAACGGCTCGGCCAGGCTCGGGTCGGCCTCGACCAGCTCGAGCAGCTCGGGCAGGAGGGTGCCGTAGCGGTTGAGCAGGTGCTCGACCCAGCTCTGGTCGAGGCCGGCGCGTTCCGCGAGGAGGCGCCGCGAGTTCCAGGCGGCGTGGTAGCCGTCGGCGCCCAGCAGCGGCACGTTCTCGGTGATGGACGGGCCGGTGCCCGCGTCGAGGTCGCGGACCGCGGCGTCGACGGCGTCGAGCGCCATGATCCGGTAGGTCGTGTACTTGCCGCCGGCCACGGCGGTCAGGCCGGGGGCGGGCGAGGAGACGGCGTGCTCGCGGGACAGCTTGGACGTCGACTCGTCCTCGCCGGCCAGCAGCGGGCGCAGCCCGGCGTAGACGCCGATGACGTCGTCGGTGGTCAGCGGGTCGGCGAGGAGCGCGTTGACCTGCTCGAGGACGTAGTCGATGTCGGCCGCGCTGGCTGCCGGGTGAGCGAGGTCGAGGTTCCAGTCGGTGTCGGTGGTCCCGATGAACCAGAAGTTCCCCCACGGGATGACGAAGAGCAGGCTCGTCGCGGTGCGCGTGATGATGCCGGTGCGCGAGCTGATCCGCTCGCGCGGCACGACGAGGTGGATGCCCTTCGACGCCCGCACCCGGAACTGCCCGCGGCCGCCGATCATCTCCTGGATCTCGTCGACCCAGACCCCGGTCGCGTTGATCACGTGCTTGGCCCGCACGGCGATCTCGGTGCCGGTCTCCAGGTCGGTGACCGTGGCGCCGGTGATCCGGCCGGCCGTGCGCGCGAAGCCGGTGACCCGGGCGCTGCTGGCCACGATCGCGCCGTAGTGGGCAGCCGTACGGGCAATCATCATCGTGTGGCGGGCGTCGTCGACCTGGCCCTCGTAGAAGGTGATCGACCCGGTCAGCGCGCCGGGCTTGGCCGACGGGAACGCCTCGTACGTCGACCGCTTGCCGTGGTGCTTGAGGTGCGACGGCACGCCGCGCCCGGCGCCCATGACGTCGTAGACGCCGATGCCGAGACCCGCGTACGCGCGGTCGATGCCCGTCTTCTGCAGCGGGTAGAGGAACTCGACCGGGTGCGCGAGGTGGGGGCAGAGCGTCTGGAGGGCGAGCTTGCGCTCCTTGAGCGCCTCGAAGACGAGGGAGAAGTTCAGCTGCTCGAGATAGCGCAGGCCGCCGTGGAAGAGCTTGCTCGAGCGGCTCGAGGTGCCGGCGGCCCAGTCGCGCGCCTCGACGAGCCCGACCCGCAGCCCGCGGGTGACCGCGTCGAGCGCGGCGCCGACGCCGACGACCCCGCCGCCGACCACGAGGACGTCGAGCTCCTCCTCGCCGAGCCGGCGGAGCGCCTCCGTACGGGCGGCAGGACTGAGGGGGGTGGTGAGCGAGGGCATGGGTCCATCATCCCCGCCGCCCGCGACGAACTTCTGTGACGGTACGCACGTGAGGTGTCGTTGCCGCAGCAAAAGCTCGGCTCAGGGGACGTCGACCCAGTCGAGCGTGCGGTCGACGGCCTTCTTCCAGCCGGCGTAGCCCTGCTCGCGCGACTCCTCGTCGCCGTGCGGGGTCCAGCGCCGGTCCTCGTGCCAGTTCTCGCGCAGCTCGTCGGGGTCGGACCAGAAGCCGACCGCGAGCCCGGCCGCGTACGCCGCCCCGAGCGCTGTCGTCTCGGCGACCTCGGGACGACTGACCTCGACGCCGAGGACGTCGGCCTGGATCTGCATGCAGAGGTCGTTCGCCGTGACGCCGCCGTCGACCTTGAGCACGTCGAGGTGCACGCCCGAGTCGGCCTCCATCGCGTCGACGACGTCGCGGCTCTGGTAGCAGATCGCCTCCAGCGCGGCCCGGGCGACGTGGGCGTTGGTGTTGTAGCGCGACAGTCCGACGATCGCCCCGCGCGCGTCGGAGCGCCAGTAGGGCGCGAACAGGCCCGAGAAGGCCGGCACGAAGTAGACCCCGCCGTTGTCGTCGACCGAGCGCGCCAGCGCCTCGCTCTCCGCGGCGTCGCCGATGATCTTGAGCTGGTCGCGCAGCCACTGGATCGCCGAGCCGGTGACGGCGATCGAGCCCTCCAGCGCGTACACCGGCTTGGCGTCGCCGAGCTGGTAGCACACGGTCGACAGCAGGCCGTTCTTGGAGCGGACGAGCTCCTCGCCGGTGTTCAGCAGCAGGAAGTTGCCGGTGCCGTACGTGTTCTTGGCCTCCCCGGCCGCGAGGCAGACCTGCCCGACCATGGCCGCGTGCTGGTCGCCGAGGACCCCGGCGATGGGCACCTCGCCCTTCCATACGCCGCCCCGGGCGCCCTGCGTGCGACCGAAGAGGTTCGGGTCCGAGGACGGGCGGATCTCGGGCAGCATCTGCATCGGCACGCCGAAGATCGCGCACAGCTCGGGGTCCCACGCGAGGGTCTCGAGGTTCATCAGCATGGTCCGCGACGCGTTGGTGACGTCGGTCAGGTGGACGCCGCCCTCGGTCCCGCCGGTCATGTTCCACAGCAGCCAGGAGTCGATGGTGCCGAAGATGACGTCACCCGCCTCGGCCGCCTCACGGACGCCGTCGACCTCGTCGAGGACCCACTTGAGCTTGCCGCCCGCGAAGTAGGTCGCCGGAGGCAGCCCGGAACGTTCCCGGATCAGGTCCGCGTGCCCGTCCCGCTGCAGCGCGGCGGCGATCGAGTCGGTCCGGGTGTCCTGCCAGACGATGGCGTTGTAGCAGGGTCGGCCCGTCCGGCGGTCCCAGACGACGGTGGTCTCGCGCTGGTTCGTGATGCCGACGGCGGCGAGGTCGGAGGGGTCGGCCTTCGCGCGGCGCAGGGCCTTCTTGGCCACGGTCCGGGTCCGCTCCCAGATCTCGTCCGGGTCGTGCTCGACCCAGCCCGAGCGCGGCATGATCTGCTCGTGCTCGAGCTGGTGGCGCGCCACCTCGCGACCGTCGTGGTCGAAGATCATGCAGCGGGTGCTGGTGGTTCCCTGGTCGAGCGCGGCGACGAGCTCTGGCATGGCGCCACCGTAGCGGGCTCCCTTAGAGTCGGTGATCACCAGCCGTCACGTCCAGGAGGACCACCCATGACCGTCTCTCGCGGCTTCGCCGGACGTCGACGCGGAGGTCAGCGCACCGACCTCCCGCCCGGGCAGTACGACGAGGGCGACGGCTGGCCCGTGCTCACCGCCGAGGTTGCGCCCCGCCTGGACCCGCAGTCCTGGTCGATGGGCGTCGACGGCCTGGTCGACACCCCGCGCACCTGGACCTGGGACGAGATGCACGCGCTCCCCCAGTCCGACTACGACGGTCCGATCCACTGCGTGACGACCTGGTCCAAGTTCGGCATGCACTGGTCCGGGGTGAGCGTCGACGTCCTGCTCGACGCCGCCGGGGTGAAGAAGGAGGCGAAGTTCGTCCTCGCCACCTCGACCACCGGCTACACCACGAACCTCCCGCTCGAGCACCTGCGCGGCGGCCAGGCCTGGGTGGCGTGGGAGGCGGACGGCAAGCCGCTCACCCGTGAGCACGGCGGCCCGGTCCGGCTGCTGGTGCCGCACCTGTACTTCTGGAAGAGCGCCAAGTGGGTCACGCAGCTCACGCTCCTGGACCACGACGTGCAGGGCTTCTGGGAGCGCAACGGCTACCACGACCTCGGCGACCCCTGGCGCGAGCAGCGCTACCAGGGTGACTGAGCAGGTGGCGGACAGCACGACCGCGCCCGCCCCGACGGGGGCGTGGCGCACGGCCGTCGTCCGCGAGGTGCGGCACCCGCACCCCCGGGCCGTGCTGCTGCGCCTCGAGGTGCCCGACCGGATCGACCACCTCCCGGGCCAGCACTACGTCGTCCGGCTGTCGGCGCCCGACGGCTACGTCGCACAGCGCTCGTACTCGCTGTCCTCGCCGGCGGAGGACCCGCTGGTCGAGCTCTACGTCGAGCGGATCGACGACGGGGAGGTCTCCGGCTACCTCGCGGACGGGGTCGCCGTCGGCGACCGGCTCGACGTGCGCGGCCCGATCGGCGGCTGGTTCGTCTGGCGCGGCACGACCCCGGCGCTGGGCGTCGGCGGCGGCACCGGCGTCGTGCCGCTCGTCGCGATGCTGCGGCACGCGCAGGCGGTCGGCGCGACCGACCTGCTCCGCCTCGTCGCGGCCGCGCGCACCTGGGACGACCTCCCGTACGCGGACGAGCTCCGCGACGCGGGCGCCGTGCTCGCGCTGAGCCGTACGGGCCTGGCGGGCGGCAGGCCGAGCGGCCGGCTGGCGGCGGACGACCTCGCCCCGTTCCTCGAGGACCGCGGCCCGGGCTGGACGTCCTTCGTGTGCGGCTCGGCCGGCTTCGCCGACTCGGCCACCACGCTGCTGACCGGGCTGGGGGTGCCGGACGCCGACGTCCGGGTGGAGCGGTTCGGCCCCACCTGACCGACCATGAGCCATGCTGGAGGGGTGCGAAGAACCAGCAGATGGATGGCGGCGGCGGCCGTGGTGGTGGCGACGGCCGGCCTGACGACGGCCTGCAACCAGCCGATCTCGACCGGGGACAGCCCCAGCGCGGGTGCGAGCAGCACCCTCGCCCCGCTCACCGTCCCGATCACGATCGCCGGCGGGCAGGTGCAGCCGAACGGCGAGAAGATCTCCGCCTCGCTCGGCCAGCAGGTCGTCCTGGTCGTGACCAGCGACGAGGCCGACGAGATCCACGCCCACACCGGCGGTGACGGGTACGAGCTGGAGGTCCCGGCCAACCAGCCCACGACGGGCTCGTTCACGCCGACGCAGCCGGGCAGCTTCGAGATCGAGTCGCACCACCTCGGCAAGGTCATCGTCGTCCTGAACGTCCGCTAGAGCCGCGCGTTGCCCCCGTACGCGCTCGCCGGTCCTTCCGTGCTCGCCCCGCTGCACGGCATCGCCTCGCGGCACGACCTGCCGCTGCCGTTCTCCTTCGTCCTCGTCGGGGCCGGGGTGGCGCTCGTCGTCTCGTTCGTCGTGCTCGGCGTGGCGTGGCGGCGGCCCCGCTTCGGCGCCGTCGGCGGGGTCGCGCTGCCACGGCTCACCCGGTTCGTGGACTCCTCCGTCACCCGCACGCTCGCGCGCGTGCTGGTGCTGGTGCTCTTCGCCTGGGTCGGGCTGGCCCTGTTCGCGGGGCGCGACCTGCTGACCAACCCGGTCTTCGGCTTCGTCTTCGTGTGGATGTGGGTGGGCCTGGTCCCGCTGTCGATCCTGCTCGGACCGTTCTGGCGGGTGGTCAACCCGCTCCGGACGCTGCACCGGCTGCTGTGCGCGGTCGCGCGGACCGACCCGCGCGAGGGCCTCGCGGCGCTGCCGTCCTGGGTGGGGCTGTGGCCCGGGGCGATCCACCTGACCGCGTTCACCTGGCTGGAGCTCGTGCAGCCCGACCGGACGACGCTCCCGGTGATGCGGGTCTGGGCACTGGCCTGGCTGGTCGTCGTGGTCCTGGGCGCCATCGCCTTCGGGGAGCGATGGTTCGCCGTCTCCGACCCGTTCGAGGTCTACTCGACGACGATCGCGCGGCTGTCGCCCTGGCACCGGACCGGCGACGTCCTGCGCCTGGTCAACCCGCTCGCCGGGCTGACCGCGTGGCGACCGCCACCGGGGGCCGTCGGGGTGGTCGCCGTGCTGCTGGGCAGCACCGCCTTCGACAGCTTCACCAACACCACGCGGTGGATCAGCACCGTGCAGGCGTCCGCCGTGCCGAGCATCCTCTGGGCCACGGCCGGGCTGCTCGTGATGATCCTGGTCGTGCTGGTGACCTTCACCGCGGCCGCCGCGTGGATGGCCCGGTACGGCGACCGACCGGCCCGCACGTACGCCCGGCTGATGGCCGGCTCGCTCGTGCCGATCGTCGTGGGCTACGCGATCGCGCACTACTTCACCCTGCTCGTCCTCGAGGGCCAGCGGGTGCTGGTCAACCTGTCCGACCCGCTCGGGCGCGGCTGGGACGTCCTGGGCACCGGGCGCTGGGCCGTCGACGCCTCGATCTTCGACCACCCGACGGCCATCGCGGTCGTCCAGCTCCTCGCCATCGTCGTCGGGCACGTCCTCGGGGTGATCTCGGCCCACGAGAAGGCGGTCGCCCTCCTCCCCGAACGTTCCGCGCTCCGGGGCCAGTGGCCGATGCTCGTGCTGATGGTCGGCTACACCTGCGCCGGGCTGGTCCTGCTCTTCTCGCCCTGAACGTTCATGCAGGGGGCGACCAACGTCCCTTCCCGGCGACCGGTGATCTTCCTAGGGTCGGCTCAGCGCCCAGCACCCGCGCTGGGCCGGGAAGAAGGAGGCTTCGTGCCGTACATCAGCACCAAGGACGGGACCCAGCTCTACTACGTGGAGCAGGGCAAGGTCGACCCGTCGTCCTCAGCCACGGCTGGCCGCTCAGCTCGGACGCCTGGCAGCTCGAGCTCAAGCTGCTGGCCGATGCCGGCTACCGGGCGATCGCGCACGACCGGCGCGGCCACGGCCGGTCGCAGCAGACCTACCAGGGCAACGACATGGACACGTACGCCTCGGACCTGGCCGACCTGGTCGAGGCCCTCGACCTGACCGACCTGGCGGTGATCGGCCACTCCACCGGGGGTGGCGAGGTCGTGCGCTACGCCGCGCAGCACGGGGTCGGCCGGGTGACGAAGGTGATCACCGCAGGGGCCGTCCCACCGGTCATGATCAAGTCCGACAGCAACCCTGACGGCAGCCCGATCGAGGTCTTCGACGGCATCCGCGAGGGCGTGCTGAAGGACCGGTCGCAGTTCTACCAGGACCTGTCGGTGCCGTTCTACGGCTTCAACCGCGACGGCGCCAAGGTGTCGCAGGGGCTGAAGGACGACTTCTGGCGCCAGGGCATGCTGGCCGGGCTGACCGCCGCGTACGACTGCGTGAAGGCGTTCTCGGAGACCGACTTCACCGAAGACCTGAAGTCCCTGGACGTACCGATCTTCATCGCGCAGGGCGACGACGACCAGATCGTCCCGATCCACGACGCCGCGCTGAAGACGATCGAGCTCGTCAAGCACGGCACGCTCAAGGTCTACCCGGGTGCCCCCCACGGCATCGCCGGGGACTACCAGGCCGAGCTCGACGCCGACATCCTGGCGTTCCTCGGGAGCTGACGGCGACGGTCGGCGGGCACCCGCCCCGCGCCTCGTCACCCGGGCGGGCGCCCGCCGACCGGACCTGGTGCTAGCGTTTTGTCCTGACAAACGCACCCGGTCGAGAGGGACCCGACGATGACGTCAAGCACCAACGCTGCTGCCACCCCCCTTCGCGTCGGCGTGGTCGGCCTCGGCTGGATGGGCCAGGTCCACGCCCGCGCGTACACCCGCGTCGGGCAGCACTACCTCGACGCCCCGCTGCGACCCGTCCTGGTCGCCGTGGCCGACAACGCCGGCGACGCCCGGATCGCGCGGACGGTCGTGGCGTACGGGTTCGCCGACGTGCACGCCGACTGGCGTGACCTGGTCGCGCGCGACGACATCGACGTCATCAGCATCACCGGCCCGAACTTCATCCACCGCGACGTCGCGGTCGCCGCGGCCGAGGCGGGCAAGCACGTGTGGCTGGAGAAGCCGGCCGGGCGCAACGCCGAGGAGACCGCCGAGATCGCGGAGGCCGTTGCGCGGGCCGGGGTCCAGGCGGCGGTGGGCTTCAACTACCGCAACGCCCCGGCCGTCGAGCTGGCCCGGCAGCTCGTGGCCGACGGTCGGCTCGGCCGGATCGAGCAGGTCAGCATCACGATGCTCGCCGACTACGCCGCGCACCCCGAGGGCGCGCTCACCTGGCGCTACCAGAACGAGTGGGCCGGCTCGGGCGTGCTCGGCGACCTGGTCAGCCACGGCATCGACCTCGGCCGCTACGTCGTCGGCGAGGTGGAGTCGCTGGTCTGCGACACCGCGACGTTCATCACCGAGCGGCCCGCGCTCAGCGGGGCCGCCTTCGCGCACACCGCCCGCGGCACCGGGGCCCTCGCGCGGGTCGAGAACGAGGACTACGCCGGCGCCCTCCTCCGCTTCGCGGGCGGCGCGCGCGGCTCCCTGACGTCGAGCCGCGTCGCGGTCGGCGAGCAGTGCACGTACGGGATCGAGGTGCACGGCGACACCGGCTCGCTGGCGTGGGACTTCCGCCGGATGGGCGAGCTCCAGGTCTGCCTCGACCAGGAGGTCACCGACGCCTCGTACGCGACCCACTACGTGAAGGCCGGCGACGGCGACCTCGGCGCGTTCCAGCCCGGGTCGGGCATCGCCATGAGCTACGACGACCTCAAGGTCGTCGAGGCGCACCGGCTGGTGCGTTCCATCGCCACCGGCACGCCCGAGGGCGCCACGATCACCGACGCGCTCCGGGCGGCCCGGCTCGTCGACGCCATGGCCGAGTCGGCGCGGGAGCGGCGCTGGGTGGACACGGCGGACATCTCCGCCTCCTGAGCGGCGCCGCGCCTGGCGTGCGCCTCACAGGTCGGGGTGGGTTTGTGCCGACAAACCCCGGTGCTCGTCCTAGGGTGGTGCCATGTCGCAGGGTGCCGCGTTCGCCGAGCTCGACATCCGGCTCGACCGGACGTCGTCGGTGCCGCTCTACCACCAGCTCGCCACCTCGATCGAGCAGGCCATCACGTCGGGCGAGCTGGCCCCGGGCGACCGGCTCGAGAATGAGCTGTCCCTGACCAACCGCCTGGGGCTCTCGCGCCCCACGGCCCGGCAGGCGATCCAGGAGCTGGTGAAGAAGGGCCTGCTGGTCCGCAAGCGCGGGGTCGGCACCCAGGTCGTGCGCTCGCAGTTCCGCCGCGACGAGCGGCTCTCGAGCCTCAACGAGGACCTGGCCAAGGCCGGCCGCGTCCCGAGCACCCGCCTCCTCGACTTCACGGTCGGGCCGCTGGCCGACGACGTGCGGGACGCGCTCGACGCCACCGGCGTGACCGAGGGCGACTTCGTCACCATCCGCCGGCTGCGCCTGGCCGACGACGTGCCGCTGGCCATCCTCACCAACTACCTGCCGGCGCGCTTCGAGATCGCCCGGAGCGACGTCGAGGACGGCCTCAGCCTCTACGGCCACCTCGCGACGCTGGGCGTCAACCTCAAGATCGCCCACCAGCGGATCTCCGCGCGGCTCATGGACGACGAGGAGGCCGGCCTGCTCGACTCCACGCCGCCGGCCGCCTGCCTCACCGTCGAGCGGACCGCGTACGACGACGTCGGCCAGTTCGTCGAGCTCGGCCGGCACGTCTACCAGGCCGCCCACTACTCGATCCAGTCCTCGCTCGTCGTCTGAGACCACGGACCATTCGGGCCCGTCAGGGACCGGTCGGCGCGAGCAGGTCGTGCTCGGTGCTCGTGACGGAGAAGCCCTGGGACCGGTAGAGCCGGCGCGCCACGTCGTTGCCGCCGAAGACGTGCAGGCCGAGCCGGTCGTCCCCCGCCCGTCGGGCGAGCACCTCGGCGACGACCATGGCCGCCCGACCGAGCCCGCGACCCCGGTGCGCCTCGGCGACCTCGACGTCGTAGACGTAGGACAGCCCGGGCCCCCGGCGGTGCCGGACCCAGAGGTGCCCGACCGGCGCCTCGCCCTCGACGAGGAGCACGAGCGAGGTGTCCGGCGTGGCGAGCCCGGCAGGCAGGAGACGCGCGAAGTCGCGCTCCGCACGTTCCCGGGCGAGCACGAGGTCGCCCCCGGAACGTTCCCGGTTGTCCTCCGCGTACGCCACGACCTGCTGCTCCCGCCAGGGTCCGAGCTCGGCGGGGGTCATCGCCCGCCACCCGAGCCCGGCCGGCGGCACGACGTCGGCGGCGACGCGCTTGACCATGCGCTCTCCGAGGACCTTCGTCCCCGCCGCGACGTCGAGCAGGAGGACGTCGTCGGCTCCGACGTCGACGCTGAGCACCGCGGCCCCCGAGGTCGACGCACGGGCGCAGACCAGCTCACCGACCGCCCTGGCCAGGTCGGGCCCGGCCACGGCGAACGCGTCGGGACGCACCCACAGCCCCTCCAGCACGAGCAACGGCGGGTCCCCGGTGAGGATCGCTGCTCCGACCGGCCCGGGCTCCCGCGCGTCCTCCACGACCAGCACGGTGGCCCCGACCGGAACCGTCAGTCCCGAGGCCGCGGGGACGGGCAGGTCGTCGCGCAGGACGAACCGGTCAGGCTCAGGCGTCGAGGACACCGGACCGGTTCGCGACCGGGGGCTCGGTCGACCAGGGGAAGTTGATCCAGCGCGAGGTGCGCTTCCAGACGTGGTCGCAGGTGATCACCGACTGCGGCTTCTCGTAGAGGACCGCCGTCCGCATCTCCCGGACGTGCCCGGAGCAGAAGTCGGCGACCAGCTCGAGCGTGCGGCCGGTGTCGGCCACGTCGTCGACGACGAGCACCGACGCCTCGTCGAGGTCGTGCGCGTTCAGGAACGGCGGCAGCATCACCGGGACGTCGAGGCGGCTGTCGACGCCGGTGTAGAACTCGACGCTGATGGTGAACAGGTTCTTGCAGCCCAGCGCGTACGCGAGGCTCCCGGCCGGGATCAGGCCGCCGCGGGCGATGCCGAGGACGACGTCGGGCACGAAACCGCTGTCGGCGACGGTCTGGGCCAGCTCACGGGCAGCCCGGCCGTAGAGGTCCCAGGTCAGGACCTCCCGCTCCTGCTCGGGCGGCGCCGGGCTCATGGCCGCACCTCCGTCGCGCCCCGGGGGGCGCGGCCAGCCGACAGGGCGGCAGTGGTAGACAAGGTCTCAGAGCGCGACCAGGACCGCGAGCAGCGTCGCCCGGTCCTGGCCACGCCCTCGGCGGGCTGACGGTTCACGGTGTGGGGCACGGCCTCATCCTGCCGGTTCGAGCGCCAGCATCGCGAACGTCCCGAGCCAGTGCGTGCTCAGGTAGCCGTCCTCGGCCAGCGCCGGCAGCCCGGCCCCGCGGTGCGCCTGTGCCGCATCCTCCAGCACCGCACGCCGCGGGTCGTCGACGTCGAGCGCCAGCCCCAGCCGCGCGAGCGACCACGCGCGGGAGAGGTTGAGCCCGTCGAGGTGGCCGAGCTGGCCGTCGGTGCGGTCGCGCACGACGACGGGCTCGAGCAGGCTGCGCGGCTCCCCCGCCGCCAGCCCGGGCCAGAAGCCGTCGAGCCACGCGGCGAACGCCACCGGGTCGAGCACCCGGCGGACCAGGTCGGCCTCCGACAGCCCCGGCGACAGGAAGTCCTGCCCCGACGGCTCCCACCGCAGCGGCGCGTCCCGGTCCGGCACGAACCACTCGCGCACGTACGCCTCGACCGCCGCAGTCAGGTCGTCGCGACGCAACGGCCCCGCCGCGTCGAGCAGCAGGCCGAGGGCGAAGGCGGTGCTCGCGTGCGTGCCGTCGCGCACCGGCCGACCCGCCCGCGGGAGCCAGTCCAGGACCAGCCCGACGACCACGTCCGCCGCCGGCTCGAGCGCGTCGGCCCAGACCCGGGCGGCCTCGACCTCGCCGACGGCGGCCCGGCACTCGGCCGCGAGGGCGACGAGCCAGGCCCAGCCGTACGGGCGCTCGAACGACGGCTGGTCGGCCAGGACCGCGGCCTCCGTCGCCAGGTGGGCCGGCGTCAGGTGCGCGTCGAGCACGGCGTGGGCGGCCCCGGCATCGATCGAGTCGGCGTGGCGGCGGAGCAGCCGGACGAGCAGCCAGTGCGTGTGCACGGCGGAGTGCCAGTCGTAGCAGCCGTGGAACGCCGGGTGCCGGTCCCGCGGGAGGGGGAGGTCCGCGGGACCGGTCACGACGGCGACCAGGGCGTACGGGTACTCCCGGGTCGCGTTCGTGACGGCCGTCCTGGCCAGGCCGGCCAGGTCGACCGCGTCGTGGGGTGGCCGCGCGCTCAGAAGGCGACCACGTACATGATCACGATGTTCGCCACGAGCAGCGGGACCGCCGTCGGCAGCTGGGCCCGGATCACGGCGTAGTTGCTCTTCAGCTCCAGCAGGGCGACCGGGACGATGTTGAAGTTGGCCGCCATCGGCGTGCAGAGCGTCCCGCAGTAGCCCGACAGCATCCCGATGGCGAAGATCGCCGCCGGGTTGCCGCCCATCGCCGCCACCAGGACCGGGTAGCCGATCGCCGCGGTGAGCACAGGGAACGCGGCGAACGCGTTACCCATGATCACGGTGAAGACCGCCATCCCGACGCAGTAGAGGATCACCGCGGGCAGCAGCGAGCCCTTCGGCAGGATCGCCGACACGGTGGAGCCGATCGCTGTGCCCACGCCGGCGGTGGCGAAGACCAGCCCGAGCACCGACAGCAGCTGCGGCAGCACGAGCGCCCACCCCAGGTCCTCGGTGAGCCGACGCCCCTCGGTGAGGGCCAGCGCCGGCGAGCGCAGCCGGAAGACGATCATGGAGATGACGATCGCGATGATGCCGGCGGCGGCGAGCCCGATCACGGTCTCGCTGCCCTTCTGCAGCAGCGGTCGGCCGCCGATGATCACGTACGGCCCGGCGATCGCGCAGAGCGCGGTGATCACCGGGATCGCGAGCACCGGGATGAACAGCTTGTTCCCGAACTTCTCCGCCAGCGCCTCGCGCTCCTGCGTCGGGGCGAGCGCCACGCTCGAGCCGCCCGTCCCGCCACCCGCGCGGAGGGGCCGGTCGGGCCGGTCGGCGTCGCGGTCGAGGTCGGCCCCCTCGACGTCACCGGCCTCGGTGGCCGCCGTGGCGGTCCCGCTCTTGGCGAGCCGACCGGTGCCGGCCAGCGCGGCGATGACCACGATGACCAGCCCCAGCGGCCAGGCCGGCGCGGTCTTGGCGATCACGAAGGAGCTGTAGGGGAAGCAGAGGCCGAGCAGCGCCCAGAACAGGCCGCTGGTCAGGCGCTTCGGGTTGCTCCGGTCACGGGCGACGAGCACGCCGACGCCGAGCCAGAACAGGCCCATCAGCCAGTAGAACCACTCGACGGAGATCATCGGGCCACCGCCTCGGGAACGAGGCCGGCCATCTCCCGGCGCAGGGCCCGGTCGACGAGCAGGCTGCGCGTGCCGTGGATCAGCAGGGCGACGATCGCGGTCGGGATGGCCCAGAGCGCGACCTGCAGGGGCACGAGGGTGAAGCCGTACGTGGTGTCGACGAACGAGGTGATCAGCAGCACCGCGCCGACGGCCACGAAGATGTCCTCGCCGAAGAAGGCGCCGACGTTGTCGGTGCTGGCGGCGAAGGCACGGATCCGCTGGACGACGCGGTCGGGCAGCGGGCCGTACTTGCGCACGGCGGCCGCCTCCGCCATCGGGGCGACGAGCGGACGCACGGTCTGGGCGTGCCCGCCGATGCTCATCAGCCCGATCGCGGCCAGGACCTGTCGCACGAAGAGGTAGCCGGCGAGGATGCCTCCGGTGCTCAGGCGGGCGAGCTTGGAGACCAGGCGCCGCGCCTGCTGCTGCAGGCCGAAGTGCTCGACCAGGCCGATGACCGGCAGCACGAGCAGGAAGATGCTGACCGACCGGCTGCCGGCGAAGCCGGTGCCGAAGGCGTTCAGGACCTGGAGGGGAGTCATGCCACCGAGGAAGCCGGTCACGAGACCGGCGACGGTGACCACGAGCATGGGGTTGAGCCTCAGCGCGAAGCCGACGACCACCACCAGGATGCCGAGGAGGACGAGCACGCTCTCCGCCTTTCGGAGGGAGGGAGGGGCGCGGAGGGAAGCCCTGCTAGGTAACCTAGGGATCGTTGAACGATTCTGCAAGACCCTCGAGGCAGGCGGAGCGCGATGACCCCCCAGGCAGACGACGACCGGACGACCCCCCACCCGGCACCCTCCCGGCCCGCACCCCTGACGGTCGAGGAGTCGCGGCTGAGCGAGTCGCTCGCCGCCGGCGGCCCGTCGCTCGCCGACCAGGTCCTGCGGCGGTCCGGCTTCGACGACCTCGCGGCCGACCTGGCCGGTCGCCTGCAGGTGGCGCCCTCGCTCGCGGAGCTGACCGCGGCCGTGCGGCAGGCGGGCGCCGAGCTGTGGACCGCCGCGGTCGACCGCGCCCAGGGCCGGAGCGGTCAGGGTGACCTCGACCCGTACGACGACCGCCCGCTCTACTGGGCGCGCCTCGTCCTCAGCGCCACGCTGCGCCGGCTCGACTCGCCGCACCTGACCGTCCAGCACCAGCGCCACGGGCTGCTGCGGATCCTCGACCGGACGAGCCGGGGCATCGAGCGCCCTTCGACGGGCTCAGGGAGCGTCGGGTGGGCCGACGCGCGACCCGGCGACCTCCGGGTCATGGTCAGCGGCTTCGACGTGTTCGGGCTGGACCAGAGCGTGCGGCACTCGAACCCGTCCGGCGCGGCCGCGCTCCAGCTCGACGGACGGCGGCTCCAGACCGCGCACGGCGACGCGCTGGTCCGGGCCGTCGTGCTGCCGGTGGGCTACGCCGACTTCGACCAGTGCGTGGTCGAGGACGCGTACGGCCCGGTGCTGCGGCCCGGCGACGACCGGGCCGACCTGATCATGACGATCAGCATGACCTCGCGCGGTCGGATGGACGTCGAGAAGTGGGCGGCGAACGCGCGCGGCGGGACCCCGGACAACCAGCGCGACCAGCACTTCGGGTCGGTGGCGCGGGCCTCGCACTGGCCCCAGCCCTTCGACTCCCCCGACTGGATCGAGACGACGCTGCCGTACGCGGCGATGGTCGACGCCGGGACCGGGCCCTGGCCGGTCGTGCTCAAGGAGGGGATCCGGGAGTGGCCGGCGGGGACGTTCCCGGACCCGACCGCGCTGGTCGAGCGACCGGACCCGTCCCCGGGCAGCACGGCCGCGGCCGGGACCGGCGGCGACTACCTCAGCAACGAGAGCATGTACCGCTCGAACCGCCTGCGGCAGGCGCTGCACGCCTGGGACGTCCCCGGCGGTCACCTGCACATCTCGGCCCTGGAGTACCCCGGCGACCCGACCGTGCTGACCGACCCGGCCTTCGAGGCCGACCGGCGGGCGGTGGTCGACCAGACCGTCGCCCTCGTCGCGGCCGCCGCGGCGGCGCGGGCCGACCGCCGTGGCTGAGCGGAAGGGGTCAGCCCAGCCCGCGGCTGCGGTACTCCGCCAGCACCTGGCTCTCGGCCTCGTCGAGGTAGGCCCGCAGCATCTCTGCCGCGACCGGCCCGCCCTGGACGGCCAGGGCGTCGAGGATCGCGTGGTTGCGCTCCAGGTAGGTGCCGTGGAAGGCGTCCGGGCGGGCGACCACGTGGAAGGCGAGGCGCATCTCGTTCCACACGCTCTGCATCAGGCTCACCACCCGGACGCTGGCCAGCGCGGTCAGCTCGCGGTGGAAGTCGATGTCCGCCGTCCCGACGCCGACCCAGTCGTGCGCCCGCGCCGTCGCGTCGGCCCGTTCCAGGGTCTCGACGACGCGCTCGAGCCCGGCCGTGCCGCCCGGGTGCGCCGCGACCGCCGCGCACTCCACGAGGCGGCGGACGTCGTACAGCTCGGACACCTCCTGGGTGGTCGGCATCCGGACGAACACCCCGCGGTTGAGCTCGTGGACCACCAGCCGTTCCTCCGCCAGCGCGCGGAACGCCTCCCGCAGCGTGTTGCGCGAGACGTGCAGGTCCCGGCTGATCCGCGGCTCCGACAGGCGCGTGCCGAAGGCGTACGTGCCGTCGAGGATCCCGCGGCGGACGTGGTCCGCCACGCGCTCGGCCCGACCGGCCGGGTCGAGCACGACCGGCTCGTCCGCAGGCAGGGTCACGCCGCGGACGTTACCAACGCGACGAGAACGGCGGGCCGACCGTGTGGGATCGTTCCACGATCACCGACGACGACCAGCGGGGGGCAGTCGTGGACCGGGAGGCCGACGTGCACGTCGTGGACCTGAACGCCGACGTCGGCGAGGGGTTCGGCCGCTGGGAGCTCGGCGACGACGACGCCGTGATCGCCACCGTGACGAGCGCCAACGTCGCGTGCGGCTTCCACGCCGGCGACCCGTCGACCATGGCCCGTTCCGTCACCACCGCGCTGCGGCACGGCGTCGCGATCGGCGCGCACGTCTCCTACCGCGACCTGGCCGGCTTCGGACGGCGCTACGTCGACGCCGACGAGGCCGAGCTGAGCGGGGACGTCGTCTACCAGCTCGGCGCGCTCGCCGGCATCTGCCGGACGCTCGGGGCCCGGATCGGCTACGTGAAGCCGCACGGCGCGCTCTACAACACGATCGCCGCCGACGACGACCGCGGTCGTCGCCACGCCCGGGCGGTGCTGGCGGCCCTCGGGCGCTACGACCCGACCCTGCCGGTGGTCGGGCTGGCCGGCTCCGTGTTCCTGGACGCGGCCCGCGAGGCCGGTCAGCCGGTCGTGGCCGAGGCGTTCGCCGACCGGGCGTACACCCCGGCCGGTGCGCTGGTCAGCCGGCGCGAGCCGGGCTCCGTGCTGCACGACGCCGACGAGGTGGCCGAGCGGATGGTGAGGCTGGTCCGCACGGGCACGGTGGAGGCGGTCGACGGCAGCACGGTGCCGGTCGCCGCGGACTCGATCTGCGTGCACGGCGACTCACCCGGTGCGGTCGCGATGGCGCAGGCGGTCCGCGGGGCGCTGACCGGCGCCGGCGTCGAAGTGCGCTCCTTCGCTGCCGGCCCGCAGGCCGGCTGACCCGTGGTCGGCACGGACGTCCGGGTGCTGCCCGCCGGGTCCGACGGCCTGCTGGCCGAGGTGGCCGACCTCGACGAGGCGCTCGCGCTCTTCGCGTCCCTGCGCGACGCCCCCCCGCCCGGGGTCTGGGAGCTCGTCCCGGCCGCCCGTACGGTGCTCGTGCGCTTCGACCCGGCGCTGACCGACGCCGAGACCCTCGCCGCCGACCTGCGCGCCCGCTCCCTCGGTCACCTGGCGACGGCCGAGGGGCCGGTCGTCGAGGTGCCGGTCTGCTACGACGGCGCCGACCTCGACGAGGTGGCCCGGCTCTGCGGTCTGGACCCGGCCGAGGTCGTCCGCCGTCACACCGCGGCGCCGTGGACCGTCGCCTTCACCGGCTTCGCGCCGGGCTTCGGCTACCTCTCCGGCGGCGACCCCGCGCTCGACGTCCCGCGCCGGTCCGAGCCGAGGACCGCCATCCCCGCCGGCTCGGTCGGCCTGGCCGGACGCTTCAGCGGGATCTACCCGCGTGCGAGCCCGGGCGGCTGGCAGCTGATCGGACGCACCGGCCTCGCGCTGTGGGACCTGCGGCGGGCCGACCCCGCGCTGCTGGCCCCGGGGATGCGCGTGCGGTTCGTCGACGTGGGTCCGGATGCCCTCGCTGACCCGGACCCGGGATCGGGGTCGGGCGCTGCCGCGACGGCGACGCTGGTGGGCCAGCCCGCGCTCGAGGTGCTCGCACCAGGACCGCTCACGGTCGTCGCCGACCTCGGCCGGCCCGGGCGGGCCGCGCAGGGCGTGGCCCGGTCCGGCGCCGTCGACCGGCAGGCGCTCCGCCGGGCCAACCGGCTGGTCGGCAACCCGTCGGGGGCCGCGGCCCTGGAGATCGCAGCCGGCGGGCTGGAGGTCCGGGCGCTGACGGACCTGGTGGTCGCCGTGACCGGCGCCGAGGTCGAGGTCGAGCTCGAGCTCGACCGGGCTTTCGCCCTGGGGCCTGGCGACGAGCTGCACCTCGGCACCCCGGCCCGGGGGATGGTCGGCTATCTCGCGGTCGCCGGCGGTGTCGCGGCCGAGGCCGTGCTCGGCAGCCGCTCGACCGACCTGCTCTCCGGCGTCGGCCCACCACGTCTCCAGGTCGGTGACGTCGTCCGCGTCGGCCGGGCAAGTGAGTCGGCGGCCGCCGTCGACCCCGACCCGGGACCACGCCTGCCGTCCGCCGACGAGCTGACCGAGGTCGACGTGGTCCTCGGCCCCCGGGACGACTGGTTCGCCCCGGAGGTCGTCGACCGCTTCCTGCGCCAGGAGTGGACGGTCACGCCGCGGTCCAACCGGGTCGGGCTCCGCCTGGACGGCGAGCCGCTCGTCCGGTCCCGCACCGAGGAGCTGCCCAGCGAGGGCACGGTCCCGGGGTCGGTCCAGGTCCCGCAGAACGGGCTGCCGGTCGTCTTCACCGCCGACCACCCGGTCACCGGCGGCTACCCGGTGATCGCCTGCGTCGCGCGCCACCACCTCGACCGGGTCGGGCAGGTCCCGGTGGGTGGGCGCATCCGCTTCCGCGCGGTCGCGGCAGGATGAGGAGGTGAGCGGCACCCCCGGCGACCCGGCTCGTGTCCTGGCCGTCGCGGCGACGCTGCAGGACCGGCTCGACGCCCTCCCGGCCGACGCCACGCACCGCGCGACCTTCGTCGCCGTCTACCGGCGGGTCACGCTGGGGGTCGCCGACGCCGTGGCCGCCGGCTCGTTCGAGGACCCGGGCTGGGTCGTGGCGTGGGACGAGGTGTTCGCCGATCAGTTCCTCGCGGCGCACGACGCCGACCTGGCCGGTGAACCGGTCCCCCGTCCGTGGCGGCTGGCCTTCACCGCCGACCCGGCGATGCACCCGCTCGGCCACCTGCTGCTGGCCATGAACGCCCACATCAACTTCGACCTGCCGCAGTCCCTGGTCGCCGTCGTCACCGACGCCGACTTCGCCGACCCCGCCCTGCTCGCGCGTCGGGACCGCGACCACCAGCGGATCGACGAGGTGCTCTTCGCGCGGCTGCGGGCCGAGGACGCCGAGCTGGGCTGGAAGGTCCGGCGCGTCGACCGCCTCCTGGGGCCGCTGCACCGGTGGGCGTCCCGGCGCTTCCTGCGCGAGTCGCGGGAGAAGGTCTGGCACAACACCGGCGTGCTCCAGCGAGCGCGCGCGGAGGGGGGCCCGGCGTACCGGCATCGGGTCGACGAGCTGGACGTGCTGACCTCGGCCAAGATCAGCGAGTTCCTGCGGCCGGGGCCGGTCCTGCTGCGGCTGGCGGTCCAGGGCTTCGGCGTGACGCTGCCGCCGTCGTGAGCGGCACCGGGTCGGACCCGTCGCGCCCGCCATACTTCGACCTGTGATCATCACCCGCGAGCACCGCACCCGGCCGTACCCGCTCGGCGTCCACGTCGACGGCGACGGCCTCGTGGCGGCCGTCTACTCCGAGACCGCCGACGCGGTCGACGTCTGCGTCTTCGACGAGTCCGGGCGCGAGACCGCGCACCGGCTCCAGGAACGTTCCGGCCACGTCTTCCACGGCCGCATCGAGGGCCACGGCGTCGGCACCCGCTACGGCCTGCGCGTCCAGGGCGCGTGGGACCCTGCCAACGGCCTGCGCCACAACCCGCACAAGCTGCTCCTCGACCCGTACGCCACGGCGATCGAGGGCGAGCTCAAGGGCGACGAGGCGACCTTCAGCCACCGCTTCAACGCCCCGGACGAGCTGAACCCGACCGACTCCGCCCCGTTCATGCCGCGGTGCGTGGTGACCGACCGGTCATTCGACTGGGGCGACGACAAGCACCCGTTCGTCCCGCTCGACGAGACGATCGTCTACGAGACGCACGTCAAGGGCTTCACCCAGCTCCACCCGGACGTCCCCGAGGAGATCCGCGGGACGTACGCCGGCCTCGCGCACCCCGCGTCGATCGCCTACCTGGTCGAGCTGGGCGTGACCGCCGTCGAGCTGATCCCGGTGCAGCAGTTCGCGCAGGACTCGCACCTGGTCGACCAGGGCCTGCGCAACTACTGGGGCTACAACACGTACGGCTTCTTCGCCCCGAACGCCGACTACAGCGCGTCGGGCGACGGTGGGCAGCAGGTCGTCGAGTTCAAGCAGATGGTCAAGGCGCTGCACGCGGCCGGCCTCGAGGTGATCCTCGACGTCGTCTACAACCACACCGCCGAGGGCAACCACCTCGGGCCGACGATCTCGTTCAAGGGGATCGACAACGCCGCCTACTACCGCCTCGTCGAGGAGGACCGCTCCTCCTACTTCGACACGACCGGGACCGGGAACAGCCTCAACGTCGGCCACCCGGCCGCGCTCGGGCTGATCATGGACTCGCTGCGCTACTGGGTCACCGAGATGCACGTCGACGGCTTCCGCTTCGACCTCGCCACGACCCTCACCCGCCAGGACGGGTCGGCAGACATGCACAGCGCGTTCCTCGACCTCATCCACCAGGACCCGGTGCTGGCGCCGACCAAGATGATCGCCGAGCCGTGGGACACGCAGGGCTACCAGGTCGGCGGGTTCCCGGCAGACTGGTCGGAGTGGAACGGGAAGTTCCGCGACGACCTCCGTGACTTCTGGGGTGGCGCCGACAGCCGCATCGGCGGCGTCGCGCAGCGGATCCTGGGCAGCCCCGACGTCTACGAGGCCAGCCGCCGCTCGCCGCTGTGCAGCGTCAACTTCGTCACGGCCCACGACGGCTTCACCCTGGCGGACCTGACGTCGTACTCGCTGAAGCACAACGCGGCGAACGGCGAGGACAACGAGGACGGCGAGAGCGACAACCGTTCCACGAACTCCGGCGCCGAGGGCCCGACCGACGACGAGGCCGTGCTGACCCGGCGCGACCGGATGCGCCGGAACTTCCTCGCCACGCTGCTGCTGTCGGCCGGCGTCCCGATGATCCTCGGCGGGGACGAGATCGCCCGGAGCCAGGGCGGCAACAACAACGCCTACTGCCAGGACAACGAGATCTCCTGGTACGACTGGTCGACCGCCGACCACGAGCTGCGCCGGTTCACGGCCGACCTCGTCGCGCTGCGCAAGGCCGAGCCGGCGCTGCGACCGGACTGGTACCGCGCGGCCGCGGCCGAGGGGAAGTCCGACGAGGAGGAGGGGTCGAACGCGACGGTGTGGCTCCTGCGCTCCGACGGCCAGACCTTCTCCGACAGCGACTGGGACGACCCGCGGGCCCGCAGCATCATGTTCGTCTTCGCCCACCGCGACGGCGACACCTTCGCGCTGCTGCTCAACGCGGCCGCCAACGGCGTCGAGTTCACGGTCGCGCCGCCCCTGCACGCGGAGTGGGAGCTCGTCGTGAGCAGCGACCCCGGGCAGCGCGTCTCGGCACCGGTGAGCACGCTGATCGTGCGGGACTGCTCCTTCACCCTGCTGCGCTCGAAGCGGAGCTGAGCCCGGACCTCCGGTCCCTCCGTCGGGGGCCGGAGGTCACCCCGGCCTCGAGGGCCGTGCACAGCCATCCCCGGCCGCATCCCTCGAGCCGGAAGGCGAGCACGACCGTACGGGGGCCGGAGCGGAGCACCGCGGTGGCCTCCACCGCGAGCGGGGCGGGGTGCTGGACGCGGCCGGACAGCAGCACCGTGCGAGCCGCCGCCTCGTCCGCGGCGTGCAGCCGCTGACGCCGGTTCAGTCCCGCCACCACGTCGTCGGCCACCCACCCGGTGAGCTGGGTGGCGGGCCGGCGGCCGAGCAGCGCCTCGGTCAGGGCGAGGGCCAGCCAGCCCGACCACCGGGCCGCGTCGGGCAGCTCCTGGGGCTGACGCGCACCCCAGGTGCGACCAACCCGTAACACCTGCCCCGGCGTCGGCCGCGGGACGGGCGCCGCGACCTCGGGTGCGGCGACGGGCGCGGCCGGTCGGGGCGAACCCACCCGCCAGGTGCGCGGCTCGGGTCGGCTCGACGGCAGGACACGGACGACGGGGACGCTCACGTCGTCACCCTGCGCGAGCGGCCGGGGCGAGAGAAGAGCCGCGAGCCGATCTGTGGACGGCGGCAGCGGACGGACAACACGTCTGCCCCGAGGTCGACACCCGGACGGGCCGGCGCGACCGATCAGGTCTCGGGGTCGAGCTCCAGGCCCAGGGTCCGGAAGATGTCGACCGCCTCGGGCCAGTCGACGCGGCGCTGGTCGTCGGTCCCGTCCGCCCCGCCCGACGACACCTGCCCGCGCAGCTGGCGCGTCCCGTGCGGCTGCACCGCGAAGACCGTCCCGCCGCTGTCCCCGTTCACCGAGCCCCACCCGTGCACGTCCTCGCCCTCGACCCCGCGCACGGTGTGGCCGCCCTCGCGGAAGTACAGGTCGTCGATCGTCACCTCGATGCCGCACGGCGTCGGGTGGCCGTCGGCCGCGGAGCGCGCCCCCGAGTGGCAGACGTCGTCGCCGCGGTAGGAGTAGGCGACGCTGGTCAGCGGCTTCCAGCCCGAGGTGTCGCTCTCGTCGGCGGCGTCGTCCGCCCCGTCGAGCACCTCGGCGTCGTACGCCGTGCTCCGCCTCGTCACCGTGCCGACGTAGCGACCGGTCCGCCCGTTGCGGTAGGCCCAGGTCCTGCCCGCGGCGGTGTAGACGCGATCGCCGCTTCCGAAGCAGTGGTTCGCGGTGACCATGACCGGGTGCCGGTCCTTCTTCCGCACGGCCGGCAGACCGGCCGTGCAGTAGTGGTGGTCGCCGTCGCTCGTCAGCACGTCACCGCCGATGAAGGGCGCGGAGTCGTGCCACTTCACCGCGTCCCAGTCGTGGGCCACGCGGGGGCTGCCGGCGACGAACGTCACCGGGACGCGCACCCGGGTCCCGTCGCGGCTCGCCACCTCGAGGTCGGGTGCCGACTCCCGGGACGCCGCCACGGGGTCGCGCACCTCCACGCGGACACCGGAGGCGTCCGGCGCCGGGTAGGAGGCGTAGAGCGCGTACGGCTCCGGGGACTCGACGGCCTGGCGGCTCGCGGCGTCGAGGACGGTCAGCGCGTACGCCGCACGGTGGACGACGACCTGGTTCGCGGCCAGGTCCGGGTCGTGGAGACGCGCGGCGGCCAGCACACCGGCGGCGGCGCCCGGGTCGGTCAGGTAGAGGTCGGTCCGACCAGTGGACGCGTCCAGGGCCACTCCCGCGTACACGTCGCGGTCCTGGCTCCGCCCGACGGCGTCGAGCGCCGCGGCCGCAGCCCGCAGCGGGGCGAGCAGAACGGCCTGCGCGTCCGGGTCCAGGGCGGCCACCTCGGCCGCGCTGAGCAGGGACGGCGCGGGCGCGAGGGCGGGCGGCGCCCCGACGGGCGCGGGACCGGTCAGCAGAGCGACGACGAGGGCGAGCACACGGCAGCGCACGATCACCGCTGCAGGCCACCACACGAACCTGTGCCGAGGGCGCGGCACGCCGCAGCGTGCCGCGCCCTCCGCACGGGTCGAGCCAGGGTCAGGACGAGGTCAGGACCCCGAGCGCCCGTGGCACATCTTGAACTTCTTGCCTGACCCGCAGGGGCAGGGCGCGTTCCGGCCGACGCCCGCGTACGGGTCGTCGATGGTCGCGGCGTCGGCCGTGGCCTCGCCGGACTCGTCGGGGGACGTGTAGGTCAGCCGGCGGCGGGCCTGCGGCTCCAGACCCTTGGCCCGGATCTGCGGCCGTGAGCCCGCGGGCTCGAGCTCGGGCTCGTCGACCTCCTCGACCTCGGTCACCTCGACCCCGGGGCCGTCCGGGTCGGGACCCGTCTCGACCAGGTGGCGGTGCCCGTTGGACCCGTCGCCGTCGGTCTCGTCCGCGTCGACCGCGCTCGTCCCGTTGCCGTTCGACCCGTTGCCGTTCGACCCGCGCGAGCCGATCTGCATCGCCCGGCCGTCCGCACCGGCGACGACGCCCACCTTCGGCGTCGACGGCTCTACCTCGACGTCCAGGTGGAAGACGAAGCCGACGACCTCCTCCATGAACGCCTCCATCATGGAGTTGAACATGTCGCCGCCCTCGCGCTGGTACTCCACCAGCGGGTCGCGCTGCGCCATCGCGCGCAGGCCGATGCCCTCGCGCAGGTAGTCCATCTCGTAGAGGTGCTCGCGCCACTTGCGGTCCAGGACGGTGAGCAGCACCCGCCGCTCGACCTCCCGCATGACCTCGGAGCCCAGCTCGGCCTCACGGGCGTCGTACGCACGCTCGGCGTCGGCCTTGAAGTCCGCGATCAGCGTCGCCTGGTCCAGGTCGTCGTCGTCCTCGTAGGTCGCCCGGTCCAGCCCGACCGGGTAGAGCGTGTTCATGCTGGTCCACAGCTGCTCGAGGTCCCAGTCCTCGGCGAAGCCGGCGGTCGCCCCGACGACGTACTGCTCGACCACGGTGTCCACCGTGGTGCGGAGCCGGTCGGAGATGTCCGCGCCCTCGAGCACCTTGCGGCGGTCGCCGTAGACGGCGTGACGCTGACGGTTCATCACGTCGTCGTACTTGAGGATGTTCTTGCGGGTCTCGAAGTTCTGCGACTCGACCTGCGCCTGGGCGCTGGCGATCGACGAGCTGACCCGCTTGTTCTCGATCGGCTGGTCGTCGGGGATGTTCAGCGCGTTGAGCACCCACTCGACGATGTCGGACTTGAACAGCCGCATCAGGTCGTCGCCGAGCGAGAGGTAGAAGCGGCTCTCCCCAGGGTCGCCCTGACGGCCGGAACGACCGCGGAGCTGGTTGTCGATGCGGCGCGACTCGTGTCGCTCGGAGCCGACGACGTAGAGACCGCCGGCCTCGACGACCTCCTCGTGCTCGCCGGTGACCTGCTCCTCGAGGGACTCCAGGACCTTGGGGTAGCGCTCCTCGTACTCCTCGGCGTGCTCGACGGGGTCGATGCCCTGGCCGCGCAGGGAGAAGTCGGCCAGGAACTCGGCGTTGCCGCCGAGGATGATGTCGGTGCCACGGCCGGCCATGTTCGTGGCGACGGTGACGGCGCCCTTCTGCCCGGCGAGCGCGATGATCGAGGCCTCCCGCGCGTGCTGCTTGGCGTTCAGCACCTCGTGCTTGACGCCCTTCTCCTTCAGCAGCTTGGACAGCGTCTCCGACTTGGCGACGGAGGCGGTGCCGATCAGGACCGGCTGGCCCTTCTCGTGCCGCTCGGCGACGTCCTCGACGATGGCCTCGAACTTGGCCAGCTCGGTGCGGTAGATCAGGTCGCGCTGGTCGGCGCGCACCATCGGCATGTTCGTGGGGATCGGGACGACACCCAGGCCGTAGATCTTCTGGAACTCGGACGCCTCGGTGAGGGCGGTGCCCGTCATGCCCGAGAGCTTCTCGTACATGCGGAAGTAGTTCTGCAGCGTGATGGTGGCGAGGGTCTGGTACTCCTCGCGGATCTGCACCTTCTCCTTGGCCTCGATCGCCTGGTGCAGGCCCTCGTTGTAGCGACGGCCGACCAGCGAACGACCCGTGTGCTCGTCGACGATGAGGATCTCGCCGTCCATATTCACGTAGTCGCGGTCGAGCTTGAAGAGCTCCTTGGCCTTGATCGCGTTGTTCAGGTAGGAGATCAGCGGCGTGTTCGCCGACTCGTAGAGGTTGTCGATGCCCAGGCGGTCCTCCACCTGGTCGATGCCGGCCTCGAGGATCGCGACGGTGCGCTTCTTCTCGTCGACCTCGTAGTGCACGTCCTTCTGGAGCCGGTTGACCATGCTCGCGAAGGTCGGGTACCAGCGCTGGCTGTCCTCGGCCGGGCCGGAGATGATCAGCGGCGTGCGCGCCTCGTCGATGAGGATCGAGTCGACCTCGTCGACCACGGCGAAGTGGTGCTCGCGCTGGACGCAGTCCTCGATGCTCAGGGCCATGTTGTCGCGCAGGTAGTCGAACCCGAACTCGTTGTTCGTGCCGTACGTGATGTCGCACGCGTACGCGACCCGCCGCTCGGCCGGGGTCATCTGCGACAGGATCGCGCCGACGTCCATCCCGAGGAAGTGGTGGATGCGGCCCATCTGCTCGGACTGGAACTTGGCCAGGTAGTCGTTCACCGTGACCACGTGGACGCCGCGTCCGGTGATGGCGTTCAGGTACGACGGGAGCGTGGCGACGAGTGTCTTGCCCTCACCGGTCTTCATCTCGGCGATGTTCCCGAGGTGCAGCGCGGCCCCACCCATGAGCTGGACGTCGAAGTGCCGCTTGCCCAGGACGCGCTTGCTGGCCTCGCGCACCGTGGCGAACGCCTCGGGCAGCAGCTGCTCGAGCGTCTCGCCGTTCTCGTGCCGCTGCTTGAAGTCGGCCGTCTGACCCTGGAGCTCGTCGTCGCTCATCGCGACGAAGTCCTCCTCGATGGAGTTGACCTGGTTGGCCATCCCCTTGAGCTGCTTGAGGATCTTGCCCTCGCCGAAGCGGAGCATCCTGTCCATCAACGCCACGAGATCCGGGCTCCCTACTAGGTCGTGCCACTGGGCGCCGGGACTCCGTGCCGCGACGCCCGTCCATCGTAGGCCAGCCCTCGGGACGTAGGCCTCGTCTCGCGGGAGCGTCGCCCCGGAGCAGGATGACCTCGTGCCTCTCCTCCGTACGCCTGACGGCCGCTCGCTCGACGTCTCCGTCAGCGGTCCCGAGGGGGCCGTGCCACTCCTCTTCCACCACGGGACGCCCGGATCCCGGATCGCGACCCGTGCGCTGGAGCGCGCCTCGGCCGCCCGGTCGCTGCGCCTGGTGACGTGGTCGCGGCCGGGCTACGGCGGCTCCACCCGGCGGCCCGGACGACGCGTCGTCGACGCCGCGGACGACGTCGCGGTGGTGCTGGACCACCTAGGCGCCGACCGAAGCGTGGTGGCGGGGTGGTCGGGCGGCGGCCCGCACGCGCTGGCGACGGCGGCCCACCTGCCCGGCCGGGTCGCCGGGGTGCTCTGCATCGCGGGCGCCGCCCCGAGCACCGTCGACGGCTTCGACTTCCTCGCCGGGATGGGCGAGCAGAACCTGGAGGAGTTCGCCGCGGCGCGGGCGGGCGAGACGGAGCTGCGGACGTACCTCGAGCGCGACGCGGAAGGCCTCCGCACCGTGCAGGCCGGGGGGATCGTCGCCGAGATGGCGAGCCTGCTGCCGCCGGTCGACCGGGCCGTGCTGACCGACGAGTACGGCGAGGACCTCGCGGCAGCTCTGCGCGAGTCCGTCCGGACCGGGGTTGACGGGTGGCTGGACGACGACCTCGCGCTGACCCGGCCCTGGGGCTTCGACGTCAGCGAGGTCGCGGTGCCCGCGTTCGTCTGGCAGGGCGAGGAGGACCTCATGGTCCCGTTCGCCCACGGCCGCTGGCTGGCGGACCACCTGCCCCGCGCCGTCGCTCACCTGCTGCCCGGAGAGGGCCACCTCTCCGTCGCGCTCGGCTCGCTCGACCCGATGCTCGACGAGCTGGTCGGCACGCTCTGACTCCGCGAGGTCGCGGCGCAGAATCGACCCATGGCCCTGCTGCGCGTCGACTTCTTCTCCGAGGCCCTGAGCCTGAGCACCTCGATGAACGTGATCCTGCCCCAGCGCACGACCTCGCAGGTCGGGCTGGCGGGCGCGGCGTCGGACACGCCTCCCCCGGTGCTCTACCTGCTGCACGGCATGAGCGACGACGCGACGACCTGGGTGCGCCGGACGTCGATCGAGCGGTACGTCGCTCCGCTCGGCCTGGCCGTCGTGATGCCTCAGGTGCACCGCAGCTACTACACCGACGAGGTGTACGGCGGTCGGTACTGGACGTTCCTGTCCGAAGAGCTGCCGGCGCTGGTGCACGACTTCTTCCGCTTCTCTGAACGCCGCGAGGACACCTTTGTGGCCGGGCTGTCGATGGGCGGCTACGGCGCGCTCAAGTGGGCGCTGCGCGAGCCGCACCGCTTCGCCGCCGCGGCCAGCCTCTCCGGCGCCCTCGACATCGCCGGACGCACGACCCGGCGCGAGCGGCCGGAGGACCCGCGGATGACCGCCCGCCTCTTCGGCGACGGACCGGTCGCGGGCACGGACGCCGACCTGCTCCACCTGGTGGCCGAGGCCGACCCGGACGCGCTGCCGGCGCTGCGCGCCTGGTGCGGGACCGAGGACGGGCTGCTGGAGGACAACCGCCGGTTCGCCGCGGCCTGCACGGCCGCCGACCTGCCGGTCGAGCTGGTCGAGGGCCCCGGCGACCACGACTGGGCCTACTGGGACGCCCGCATCGTCGACGTCCTCGCCTGGCTGCCGCTGAGGAACCCGGCCGGCTGAGCGTCAGCCCGCGAGGGCGAGGACCGCACGGGCCTCGGCGCCCATGGCCGCGTCGACCATCCGGCCGTCGGGCAGCCGGACAGCGCCGGCGGCACCGGCCAGCGCCTGGACCACCTGCCGGGCGTCGGCGACCTCCTCCGCCGTCGGCGTGAAGGCCTCGCGGATGACCGGGACCTGGCGCGGGTGGATCGCCGCCCGCCCGCGCAGGCCCAGCGCCGCGCCGTGCCGGCAGGAGGCCCGCAGCCCCTCGTCGTCGTCCAGGTGCGGGTGCACGGCCATCGCCGGTGCCGACAGCCCGGCGGCGCGGGCGGCCACCACGGAACGCACCCGGAGCCAGTCCAGCGCGACCTCGGCGGTCACGCCGAGCTCGGCCCGCAGGTCGGCCTCGCCGAGTGCGATCCCCGAGACGGCGGGGTGGCTCGCGACGGCGTACGCCCGCTCGACGCCGAGCGCCGACTCCAGCAGGCAGGTGAGCTCCCAGGGCTCGCCGGAAGAGTCGCCGAGACGTTCCAGGACCCGGTCGACGTCGTCCGGACCCTCGACCTTGGGCAGCCGCAGCGCGGGTCGGCTGCGAGCCTGAGCGAGCATCGCCAGGTCGGCCTCGTGCCACGGGGACCCCGCGCCGTTGGGGCGTACGGCGACCCGTCCGGGCACGGAGCCGGCCAGCAGCTCGGCCACCGCGTGCCGACCCAGCTCCTTGTGCCCCGGTGCCACGGCGTCCTCCAGGTCGAGGATGACCTGGTCGGCGCCGGTGGCGAAGGCCTTGGCGAAGCGTTCGGGCCGGTCGCCGGGCACGTAGAGAGCGACGAGCACGGGCGCCGACCTCACACGACCCCCTGCTCGCGCAGCGCGGCGACCGCGGCCTCGTCGTAGCCGTACCGGGCGAGCACCGCGTCCGTGTCGGCCCCGTGCGGTCGCGCTGTCCACCGCACCGAGCCCGGCGTCTCGGACAGCCGGAACAGCACGTTCTGCATCTGCAGCGGGCCGAGGACCGGGTCAGGCACGGTCAGGACGGTGCCGCGGGCCTGGACCTGCGGGTCGGCGACGATGCCGCGGACGTCGTAGATCGGGGCGACCGCGGCCTGGGCCTCCGTGAACGCGGCGAGCACCTCGACGGTGGTCCGCACGGCGATCCAGGAGCCGACCGCCTCGTCCAGCTCGTCGGCGTGCGCGGCCCGGCCGGCCCCGCTGGCGAACCACGGCTCGTCCAGGTGCTCGGGGTGGCCGACGAGCCGCATCACCCGCTCGGCGATGGACTGCGAGCTGGTGGAAACGGCGACCCAGTTGTCGTCGGCGGTGCGGTAGCAGTTGCGCGGGGCGTTGTTCACGGAACGGTTGCCGTGACGTTCCTGGACGAGCCCGAGCTGGTCGTAGATCGTGAGCTGGCCGCCGAGCATGGCCAGGATGGGCTCGAGGATCGCGAGGTCGATCACCTGGCCCTGGCCGGTCCGGTCCCGGCCGCGCAGTGCGGCGAGGACGGCGAACGCCGTGGCCAGCGAGGCGATGCCGTCGGCCAGCCCGAACGGCGGCAGGGTCGGCGGGCCGCCCTCCTCGCCGGTGACGGCGGCGAAGCCGCTCATGGCCTCGGCCAGGGAGCCGAACCCGGGGCGGGGGGCGTACGGGCCGGTCTGGCCGAACGCGGTCACCCGTGCGACCACGAGCCCGGGGTTGAGGGCGAGCAGGTCGGCCGGGGCGAGGCCCCAGCGCTCGAGGGTGCCGGGGCGGAAGTTCTCCACCAGCACGTCGGCGTCGGCCACGAGCCGGCGCAGCACGTCGGCGCCGGTCGGTGACGACAGGTCGAGGGTGATGCTCTCCTTGTTGCGACCGATGGTGGCGTACCAGAGGCCGACACCATCCTTGCTCGGACCGTGCCCACGGGCCCCGTCCGGGCGCCGTGGGTGCTCGACCTTGATCACCTCCGCGCCGAAGTCGCCCAGCTGGGTCGCGGCCAGCGGCCCGGCGAACAGCGTCGCGACGTCGACGACCTTGAGCCCCTCGAGCGGTCCTGCGTTCACTGGTGATCATCTCCCGAAGTCTGCTGATCGTGGTCGAGGTCCCAGGCCAGCCGGAAGCCGATCATGCTCGACCGGGCCAGGCCGAGGCCGGGGAGCAGCAGCTTGGCCGACACCTCGGGCGGCTGCGGGCCGCCGTCGAAGTACCACTCCGAGCCCTGCGCCAGGTACGCGCTGCCGCCCTTGAGCTGGACGTAGCGGGTCCGGCCGTCGCTGTGCTCGCTCTCGGTCCAGCTCCACACCCGCCCGTGCCGCCAACCCGGCCCGCCACGCTGCGCAGCGAGCTGCCACTCGTCCTCGGTGGGCAGCCGGGCGCCGGCCCAGCGGGCGTACGCGCGGGCGTCGTCGAGGTCGACGAAGGTGACGGGCGCGTCGGGGTCGGGCGCGGGACCCGCGAGGAAGCGGTTCGTCTCGCGCGGTCGCCAGCCAGACGCGGCGAGGAACCGGTCGAAGTCGAGCCAGGTGACCTCGGTCGGCGCCACGGCGACCGGGTGGTCGAGGTCGACGGTCCGCTCGAGGGTGCGCAGGTCGTGGAGGCGCGGGGGCAGGGGCTTCCACTCCTCGACGAACGGGGCCTCGTCGTAGAGCCCGGTCTCCCGCATGCGGTAGCGGACCGTGAGGTGGTGCCGACCGGCGGCGACCACGACGGCGTCGGCCGCCGGCGCGCCGCGGCTCGGCTCGGGCACGACCCGGACCGACGTGCGGACCGGGAAGGTCGCGTCACCCTCCTCGGGCGCCTCCGCCAGGGCCTCGGCGAGGGGTGCGAGCCACGCGGGCTCGGCGACGCCCGGTGCGAGGGTGACGAGAGCGCCGATCCCGGACGGCTCAGGAGCTCCGGTGGTGAGCGCGACCCGGTCGGGGTGGTCCGTCGGCAGCAGCGGACCGTCGTACGCGGCTGTCCCGCGATGGGTCAGCCCCCACAGCGTGACGCCGTCGGCGGACCAGGCCGAGGCGGCCACGCCGGCGGCCGTCGCGTCGGGGTGGAGGTCGGCGAGCGGCGTCCACTCCCCTGTGGCCTGCAGGTCGCCGCAGCCGCGCTGGACGGCGAGCAGCCGGCGCAGGGTGGCGGCGTCACGGGGGTTCCAGCCGACCCAGGCGCCGAAGACGACCTCCCAGACCATCAGGCCGCACCCGTTGAGGAACGCCGACGACAGCTCCTCGGCGTGGTCGCGGTTCCACCGGCGGACGTGGTGCTGCAGGTGGCGCCGTTCCACGTAGTGGGTGCGGATCACGCCGGGGACCGGCGAGTCGGCGAACCATTGCGCCCAGGACAGCCGGTGCTCGCCGAGCCGGGCCAGCGGCAGCGTCGACTCGCTCTCCAGCGCGATCCCGGGGCGGGCGGCCTCGAGTGCGGCCACCAGGGCGGGGTCGCCCTCCTTGAGGGTGTCGAGGAACACGCCGTCCGCGCCCAGCTCGCGGACGACGGACGTCAGCTCGTCACCGTCGTCCCCGCCGCGCCGGGTGCCGGTGTCCCAGGGGTTGTAGTCGACGAACACGGCGACGCCGGCGTCGTGCAGGGCGTCGACGAGGTCGCGCAGGCCCGGCACGTCGCGGTAGTAGTCCCACTGGTTGCGGTCGTCGATCCCGATGACCGGGTACGCGTGCCAGAGCACCACGCCGTCGAAGCCGCCCAGCCGCTCCCTCGCGTCGGCCAGCAGCCGCTCCGGGGTGAAGCGCCCGGCGGCGGCGTCGTAGAGCAGCTCGTCCCACAGCCAGACCTGGGCGACGGCGAAGCACCGCTGCGCCCACCGACCCTCCGGCGCGTCGTACGCCGCGGTCGAGAAGCCCTGCCGGGCGGACGCCCCGGACCGCCACTCCTCCAGCACGGCCCGCCACCGGGGCCGATCGGCGGGGTCGTCAGGTGCGGCGAGGATCTTGGCCGCGTCCATCGCGGCCCAGTCCGGCGCGTCGAGGTCGACCACGGTCGGACGGTCCAGGGGGCGCGGGACGAGCGGGTCCATGCCGCGCTCCCCCACGACGAAGGTGGCGGTCCCGGTCGTCGCAGCGGTCCTCATGCGGCAACCCCCGCGAGTGCCAGCGTCCGGCGGACCAGGTCGGTGACCTGCTGCTCCCCGCCGGGCAGGCTGGTGGCGATGCGGCCGTCCAGGGGCCCCGTCCAGGCGTCGGGCAGCCGGTCGGCGCCGAGGAGCCCGCCCAGCACCGATCCGACGGTGGCGCCGGTGGAGTCCGTGTCCCATCCCGTCATCACCGCGAGACCGACCCCGCTGGTGAAGTCGCCGTCCGACGCAGCGAGCGCGCAGGCAATCGTCGCCGCGTTGTTCAGCACGTGCACCCAGTGCAGGTGGCCGTAGCGCGCGTGCAGGGCGTCGAGGCGCTGGTCGAGAGGCAGCGCACGCCGGCCGAACCGGGTGCCGAAGGCGATCGCCTCGGCGAGCTCCGAGCGGGGCGGCACGACTGCGGCCGCCCGCTCCAGCACCTCCTCGACGTCGTCCGCGACCAGGCTGGCCGAGGCCAGCGCGGCCGCCCACAGCTCGCCGTAGACGCCGTTGCGGGTGTGGCTGAGCACCGCGTCGGGCCAGGCGAGCCGGGCGGCGGTGTACGGGTCCCCGGGCCGGGCCCAGCCGAAGACGTCGCCCCGGATGAGGGCGCCGATCCACTCCCGGAAGGGGTTGCGCCGGCTCGGGACCTCGTCCAGCGGCAGGGCCAGCAGCAGGTTGCGGTAGGCGGCGCGCTCGGCGGTGAAGACCCGACCGGCGGGCAGGTCGGCGAGCCAGGCCGTGGCCACGTCCTCGGTGGTCGGGGCGCCGTGCCGCTCGAGCAGGGCGAGGTCGAGGAGCGGGTAGTTGAGGTCGTCGTCCTCGGGCATCCCGTCGATGTTCTCCACGAGGCTCGTGGGCGCGGAGCGACGGTTCCAGGGCCAGGCCGCGGCTGTCGCGGCACTCAGACCGACCGCGGTGAAGTAGCCCCGCACCGGCCAGTTGCCGGTCTCCTCGGCGATCGCCCGGATCCCCGCCCTCGGGATCTTCTCCACCGGCTTCCCGAGCAGGCAGCCCGCGGACCGGCCGAGCCAGGCCCCGGCGACGCGGTCGGCCAGGTCGGTCCCGGGCCGCCGGACGGCGGGACCGCCGTCCCAGCCCGCCTCGACCCCCGCGAGGGACGCCGGGTGGTCCGGGTCGTCGGCGCGCGGCAGCTCGTCGAGCTCGTCGAGGAGCCGGCCCGCCAGCCGGCGCAGGTCGGAGCCCGCGCCGACCGCGGCCGCCCCGCTGACCGGGGGCTCGACCGAACCACCGCCCGCCTCGAGCCAGCGCCGTCCTACGGCGTCCACCGCCAGGGCGTCGACGCCTTCGACACGGGCCTGCACCAGCTCGTGCAGCAGCAGGTCCTCGGGCTGGGCCCAGGTCAGCCGCACAGCGCGGCCACCCGCCGACGGTGCTGGTCCGCCTCGTCGAGGTCGGACGCGATGATCTCGGCCGCGGCACCGGACAGCGCCTCGGCCACCTGCCGCAGGTCGATCCGGCTGGCCTGCTCGACGTCGCGCACCCATTCGGTCGGCACCGCCTCCGGACCGCCGAGACCGGCGCAGACCGCCCCGGCCATGGTGGCGATGGAGTCGGCGTCGCGGCCGTAGTTCACGGCGCCGAGCACGGCCGCCCGGTAGTCGCCCCCGGCGGCCAGGCAGAAGCCGAGCGCGACGGGCAGCTCCTCGATCGACTTCGTCCGGCTGGGCAGGCGGGCGTCCATGGCCGGCTTGCGGTAGTCGTCGCCGACCGTGTCGTACGGCCGGATCGCCGCCCGCAGCGTGTCCCGGACGGTCTCGTCGTCGGCGCCGGGCGCGAGCCCGCGAACCGCCTCGACCACGGCGACCAGCGCCGCCCGGGTGCCGTCGTGCGCCACGTCGAGGGCCGCGGCCACCACGTCCTCGACGTCGGCGCCCGGGGTCAGCGCGGCGGCGACGGCAGCGGCGAACACCCCGGCCGCCTCTCGGCCGTAGCTGGACTGGTGGGCCCCGGCCAGGTCGATGGCCTCGGCGTACGCGGCCCGTGGGCTCGTCGCGTTGACCACGCCGACGGGCGCCATGTACATGGCGGCGCCGCAGTTCACGATGTTGCCGACCCCGGCCTCGCGCGGGTCGACGTGGCCGTAGTGCAACCGCGCCACCAGCCACTTCTCGGCCAGGAACACCCGCTGCAGGATCAGAGCCTCGGACTCCAGCTCGGGGATCCAGACCTGCTCCCCGATCAGCAGCGGCACGAGGTCGCTCGCCATCGCGTACGCGTCGAGGTGCTGACGCCGCGCCGCGTACACCTGGACCAGCGCGTGCGTCATCAAGGTGTCGTCCGTGATGTGCCCGTCGCCCTTGTGGTACGGCGCGATGGGGCGGGCGTGGCGCCAGTCCTCGTAGAAGGGTCCGACGACCCCGGTGACGGGGCCGCCGTGCCGGGTCTGGATCTGCTCGACCGTCCAGCCCTCGGTGGCACCGCCCAGCGCGTCGCCCACCGCGGCGCCGGCGAGCACCGCCCAGACGCGGGCCTCGAGCGTGCCCGTCTCAGGCGTGTCCATCTGCTTCTCCTCTGACTGTCGTTCTCAGGTGGTGCCGGGTCCGGCGGCGTGCGGCCGCCGCGTCACCGGTTGACGGTGGTCCAGCCGTCGGCGAGCGCCTTCTGCAGACCGGCCGCGTCGGTCTTGCCGGCGAGGAACTGCTGGAAGGCCGGCGTGGCGATCTGGTCCTTCCACTGCGGGTAGTTGTCGACGCTCTGGAAGGGCGCCTTCTGCAGCGCGTCGCCGGAGGCCACGATCTGCTCCCAGCCGTCCTTGCCGCCGGTCTTGGTGATGACGGCCTGCTGCGCGTCCTTGGTCGCCGGGTAGAGCGTCTCGCCCTCGGCGATCGAGGCCAGGTTCTGCGCGTTCATGTAGAAGTTGACGAAGCTGGACGCCTCGGCGACGTGCTTGGAGTCCGCCGAGACCGACAGGGTCTGCGGGTTGGCGGCCTGGGCCGCGCCGGTGCTTCCGGCCAGCGCGGGGAGCGCCACCCAGTCGAAGCCCTTCGGCGCGTCGGTGCCGAACGAGCCGGCGGCGTACGAGCCCTGGACGGTCATGGCGAACTTGCCCGCGTACCAGGCGGGCAGCACGTCGCTGCCGGACTGGGTCAGCGTGGCCTTGTCGAGGCTGCCGTCGGCGGCCATCGCCGCGATCCGCTTCGGGACCTCGAGCTCGGGGTCGCCGACCTTGATCGTCGCGTCCTTGCCGGTGCCGTCGAAGTAGGTGCCGCCGAAGCCGAGCGCCAGGTTCATGAAGGAGGCCGTCGGGCTCTTCAGGCCCCAGCCGACGCCCGGCGTGCCGGTCTTGGTCTCGACCTGCCTGGCGAGCGCGGCGAACTGGTCCCAGGTCATGGTCGGACCGGTCGGCACCGTCACGCCAGCGTCGTCGAGCAGCTTCTTGTTGGCGAACACGAGGTACGACTGCAGCACGGTCGGCGCGGCGATCACCTTGCCGTCGACCGTCACGGCGTCGAGCACGCCGGGACTGATCGAGGCCTTCACCGTCGGGTCCATCGTGCCGCCGAGGTCGGCGAGGTAGCCGCCCTGCGCGAAGCCCGTCATGTCGGCGGACTCGTCGTGGATGATGTCCGGCGCGGTCCCGCCGGCGAACTGCGTGACGAGCTGGTCGTGGACGTTGTCCCAGCTCCCCTGCACCAGGTCGACCTTGACGTCCGGGTTGGCCGCGTTGAAGTCGTCGACGATCTTCTGCGTCGCCGTCTGCGTCCCGGGCAGGAAGGCCAACGACTGGAACTTGAGGGTGACGGGGCCGGAGTCGGTCGAGCTGCCGGACCCTCCGCCACCACAGGCGGCGAGGGAGGCGGCCAGGACCGTGGTCAGGCCCGCGGCGGCGATGCGGCGGAGGTTCATGGTTCTTCCTTCGGGTGGACGGGTGGGACGGCTGGAGCGGGACTGCGCGGTGGTGCGGGTGTGCGGGTCAGCCCTTGACGGCGCCGGACAGCAGCCCGCCGGTGAGACGGCGCTGCAGGATGGCGAAGAAGACGAGGCTGGGGATCGAGGCCAGGACGGCGCCGGCGGCCAGCGGACCGAGGCGGACCTGGCCCTCCGCGCCGACGAACAGGGCGAGCGAGCGGGACAGGGTGAAGTTGTCGGGGCTCTGCAGCAGGACCAGGGCGAAGAAGAACTCGTTCCAGGCCGAGACGAAGGTGAACATCGCGGTCGCCACCGTGCCCGGCACGAGCAGCGGGAACACGACGGTGCGCAGCATGGTGAGGCGGCTGGCCCCGTCCATCGCCGCGGCCTCCTCCAGCGAGACCGGGATGGCCGCCACGAAGCCCTGCAGCATCCACAGCGCGAACGGCAGGCAGAACGTGACGTAGACGAGCGTGAGTCCGACCAGGGAGTCGTTGAGGTTGATCGTCCGCAGGATGAGGAACAGCGGGATGATGATCAGGATCACCGGGAAGACCTGGCTGACCAGGACGTAGCCCGTGCCGATCAGCCGCAGCCGACCACGGAACCGGGCCATGGCGTACGCCGCCGGCAGCGCGATCACGGTCACGACCAGCGTCGTGGTGAGCGAGACGATCGCGGTGTTGGCCGTCGCCCGCACGATGCCCTGGCTGGCCAGCGCCTCGGAGAAGTTCGACCAGGCGAGCGACCGCGGGAAGATCCAGACGTCCAGCGAGGCCAGCTGCTGGGTCGACTTCAGCGACGCCATCAGCAGGTAGAAGAGCGGGAAGCCGAGGAAGACCATGTAGGCGGCGAGCCCGACGTACTGGGCGCCACGTGTCGCCGGGCGGGTGCGGGTGAGGGCCATCAGTCTTCTCGCTCCGTCCGGAACTGGGTCCAGAGGTAGAACATGAGCAGCACCACCACGACCAGCACCATGACGTTGCCCATGGCGGCGGCGTACGCGATGTCGCGGTACTTGAACGCCTCGTTGTAGGCGAAGAGCATCGGCAGCATCGTCTGACCACCCGGTCCGCCCTCGGTCAGGACGTAGACCAGGCCGAACGAGTTGAAGTTCCAGATGAAGTTGAGCGAGGTGATCGAGGTGATCACCGGTCGTAGCGCCGGCAGGGTGACGTGGACGAAGGAGGACCAGGTGCTGGCCCCGTCCATCTCCGCGGCCTCGACGAGCTCGTCGGGGATCTGCTGCAGCCCGGCGAGCAGGGTGATCGAGGTCTGCGGCATCCCGACCCACACGCCGACGATGATCGCGGCCGGGAGCGCCGTGCCGAAGCTGCCCAGCCAGTCCAGCGCGAAGCCGGGGTCGAACAGGCGGATGGCGCCGTTGATCGGTCCCGAGTTGGGGTTGTAGAGCATCTTCCACATGATCGCCACGACGACCGGCGGCATCGCCCACGGGATGAGGGCCAGCAACCGGGTGACGCCCTGGAAGCGGAGGTTGGCGTTCAGCAGGAGCGCCAGCCCGAGGCCGGCGGCCAGCTGCAGCAGCGTGACGCTGAAGGCCCAGATCATGCCGATCTTGAACGACTCGAGGAACAGCGCATCGCCGAAGAGCTTGCGGAACTGCCCCAGGCCGGTGAACGCGTTGCTCGAGTTCCGCGACAGCGTGGCGTCGGTGAAGGCCAGGTAGACCCCGTTCAGCAACGGCGCCACGCTGAAGATCAGGATCGGGATCAGCGAGGGGATGACCAGCGCGGCCACCTCCTTGCGCCGGGCGACGACCATCCGCGACGTCCGGCGGGGCGCCGCCGGCGCGGACGGCGCCAGCGGCACCGGCGGCGGCGTCTGGGTGACGGTGGTCATGACGGGCTCCCTGCGGTGGACGAGCGGACGACGAGCGCGGGCTCCACGACGACGCTCTGCGTCGGACGGTCGGGGTCGCGGAGCCGGGCCAGCAGGAGCTCGGCGGCGTGCCGGCCGCGTGCGGCGGCGCCGAGGTCCACGCTGGTCAGGGTGGGCAGCAGCTGGGCGGCGAGCGCGGAGTCGTCCATGCCCACCACGGCGAGGTCGCCCGGGATCTGCAGGCCGCGTTCGGCGGCGGCGTGGTACGTCCCGGCCGCGATCAGGTCGTTGGCGGCCACGACGGCGTCCAGAGGCGTCCCCGTACGGGTGGTGCGGTCGAGCAGGTCACGGGCCGCGTCGAGACCGGCCGCGAAGGTGAAGTCGGACGCGACGACTCCGAGCTCGGCGAGCCCGAGGCGCTCGCAGACCGCGGTGAACGCCCGGCCGCGGACCCGGCCCGGGGTCGTGTCCTCCGGCCCGTTGACGAAGCCGATCCGCCGTCGGCCGGTGTCCAGCAGGTGCTCGACGGCGAGCTCGACGCCGGCGGCGGAGTTGGCGCGCACGTTGTCGAAGCCCTCCGGGTGCGGGAGCAGACCCACCACCACCACCGGCACGCGCAGGCGGCCGAGCTCGGCGAGCAGCTCGGCGTCGACCCGCAGGGGGCTGATGACGAGGCCGTCGACGTAGCCGCTGGCGAGGCTGCGCAGCAGGGCCACCTCGGTCTCGACCGTCGAGCCGACCGAGGAGATGAGCACCCGGTAGCTCGCGTCGCGCACCGCGTCCTCGACGGCGCGCATCATCTCGACGTAGACGTGGTTGCCGACATCGGCGACCCCGAAGGCCAGCTGACCCGTGGCCCCCCGCTTGAGACCCCGCGCCCGGGCGTCGGGGACGTACTCCAGCTCGAGGGCCGCGGCGGTCACGAGCTCGACCGTGCGAGGGCTGGCCGACTCGCCGTTCAGGGCGCGGGAGGCTGACGCGATCGAGACCCCGGCGCGCCGGGCGACCTCCAACAACGTCGACACCCTCAGCCCCCTTGCTGGTCCGACCCTCGTTGTAAACGTTTACAACGCGGTGTCACCACTGAACCCGGCGGGGCCCGGAAAGTCAAGGAGCTCGAGGTCAGGACACGCGGACCGCGGCCTCGAGGGCGGCGGCGAGGTCTCCTCGCGGGAGCACCTCGACGTCCGAGAGCCCCTGCCAGGCGGCCATGGACGCGAGCTCGGCCGCCAGCTCGGCGGCGACCTCCCACGGGTCCACGCCGTCCTCGACCCAGGCCGAGAGGACGCGCAGCACCCCGTTGGCCCGGTCGGCCTTGAGGTCGACGCGGGCCACGAACCGGTCGCCGAGCAGGAACGGGTAGACGTAGTAGCCGTACACCCGGCGCGGACCCGGCACGTAGATCTCGATGCGGTAGGTGAAGCCGAAGAGCGCCTCCAGCCGGGCGCGCTCGAAGACCATCGAGTCGAAGGGGCTCAGCAGCGCGCGGGCGTGGACCCGCCGCGGCAACCGCGCCTCGTGCCACAGGTACCAGGGGCGGGTCTGGTCGCCCACGGTCACGGTCAGCAGCTCACCGGACTCGACCAGCTCGGCCACGGCCTGCTGCGTGGCACCCGGACGGGTACGGAAGTAGTCGCGCAGGGCCGGCTCTGTCGCCACGCCCAGCGCGACCGCCGCACGGCGGACCAGTCCGCGGACCGACTCCTCCGGGGATGGTGTCGGTCGGGCCCGGACCGCGGCGGGCAGGACCCGGTCGGGGATGTCGTACACCCGCTCGAACTGCGAGTTCCGTCGCGCCGAGCTCACCTCCCCGACGTAGAACAGCCACTCGAGGACGGTCTTGACCGCGGACCAGTTCCAGCCCCAGTGGTCGCGCTCGCGCGCGTCCTGGCCGTGCTCGACCTCGAGCTGGCGGGCGCTGAGCGGGCCGCGTTCCGCGATCTCGCGGCGGACGAGGTCGACCAGCGCCGGGTTGGCCCTGGCCACCGCGTCGACACCGCCCCAGGCGTGCGCCCCCTCCCGCATGCGGAAGCGCAGGAGCGGCTCGAGGTCGACGTCGAGCAGGCTCGCGGCGTGGCCCCAGTACTCGAACAGCCGGCGGGGCGCGGAGAACGCGGCCCGCTCGAGCAGCGCGGGGTCGTACGGACCCAGCCGCGAGAAGGTGGGGACGAAGTGCGCCCGGGTGACGACGTTGATCGAGTCGATCTGGAGCTGGCCGAGCCGGTGGGTCAGCGAGACGAGGTCGCGCATCCCCACCGGCCGGGTCGGCGCCGGCCGCCCGAAACCCTGGGCGGCCAGCGCGACGCGTCGCGCCTGGGCCGGCGTCAGTCGTTCAGGAGACACCCGTCGCACGCTAGCGGGCGCCTCCGACAGGTCAGCCGACCGCGGCCACCGCGGCGGCCGCGGAGTCGGTGGTCTCGAGCCGGATGACGCCGTAGTCGTAGCCGTGGCGCCGGTAGACGACGCTCGGCAGCGCATGCTCGGCGTCCACGAAGAGGAAGAAGTCGTGGCCCACGAGCTCCATCTCGAGCAGCGCCTGGTCGAGGGTCATGGGACCCGCCGCGTGCGTCTTCTCGCGCACCACGAGCGGTCCGTCGCCCTGCACCTGCATGCCGGCCACCACGCGGGTGTCGGTCTCGTCCTCGGACGCGGCGGGCGTGGCGGCACCGAGGTCGGGCGGGGTGGCGACCCGGAGCGACTGGGGTGCGTGCTGGCCGCGGTGGACCTTCTTGCGGTCGGCCGCCTTGCGCAGCTGGGCCATGATGCGGTCCAGCGCCATGTCGAAGGCCGCGACCTTGTCGGTGCTGGCCGCCTCGGCCCGGACCACCGGGCCCTTGCTGCGGAGGGTGATCTCGACGCACAGCGCCTGGTCGTGCTGGCGCCTGTTGGGCTCCTCGGTCACCTCGACCTCGACCCGGATCACCCGGTCGTCGAGCTTCTCGAGCCGAGCAAGCTTTTCCTCGACCAGCGCGCGGAACTCGTCGGCGACCGAGCAGTGCCGGCTCTTCACGACAACATCCATCAGATCTCGCCTTTCCTCGGGGTCACGGACCGGCGGCGGCTCGGGCGGACCCGCAGGAGCGCGGGCCGGCCACGGTGCCGGACGCCACGAAGCCCCCGCCTACCTGGTCGAACGGACCGCGAGGTCCGTTCCGTTCCGAGGTGAGCAGGGGCGCCATGAAGTGACGTTAGACCCCCCTCCACGATCCCGGCCGACCGGGGCGAAAGCTTCCGGAGCCGACCTCGGCGTACGCCCGCGGGGGTGCGCGACGCTGGGTTGCCGCCACCGTCGCGGCCCCGAGCACCGGCTGCCCCGCCACCCGCAGGGCCCGGGCGGCCTCGGTCAGGCTGGCCCCGCTGGTCACGACGTCGTCGACCACCACGACCACCGCAGGCGGGGTCGAACGGGTCGCCGACCGCGTCGGGTGCGCCGCGGACCAGGGGTGACCGCGCGCCAGGCGGAACGCGCCGGCGAGGTTCGCGAGCCGCTCGTGGGCCCCCAGCCCGCTCTGGTCGGCCACGCGCCGCGTCGGTCTCAGCAGCGCCGTGGCGGACGCCTGCGGCAGCCGACGCGCCGCCGCCCGGGCCAGCGCGAGGCCGGCGTCGAAGCCCCGCTCCCGCACCGCCCGTCGGGCCGACGGCACCGGGACCAGGAGCACCCGTCCGCCCGCCGCGTCGGGCACCCCGGCCTCCGCGAGCAGCGCCAGCACGGCGAGGGCCAGCCGCTCCCCCAGGACCCGGGTGAGACCCAACGCGGAACGTTCCTTGTGCGCGCTCACGAGGCCGCGGGCCAGGGCGTCGTACTCCCCCGCCGTCCACGTCCGCGGGAAGCCGGGCGGGCAGGGGTCCGGCTGGGTCGGGCGGACCGCCGAGGCGGTCAGGTCGGCCCGGCACTCCTCGCACAGCGTCCAGGCGGGACCGCCGCAGCCGTGGCAGCTGGCGCCGAGGAGCAGGTCTCCGGCGGCGGCCCGGCACCGGGCGGCGAGCGGGACGAGAGGAGCGGTGGTCACGACGGGAGTGTGGTCACCGCGACCCGTGAACGGCCGTCGCCGGTCTGGGCGGTGGACGTCGAGAGCGGTGCGGGGGACGTCCTGTGGACGACCGGCACGCCGGGTCAGCCGGGGTAGGCCACCGCGTCGACGTCGCCGATGAACTGCACCCACGTGGTGCCCTGGTCGCGCCACGTCTGCCCGTTGCTGCTGCGGACGATGGCGGACTGGGTTCGGAGCGAGACGGCCAGCTGGACCGGGTTCCAGGAGAGCGCCTCGCCCTGGTCGGTGATCGTGGACGCGTCCTCGCTGACCGCGTACGGCGCCGCCACGTCCGCGCCCTTGGCCACCCCCAGCACGAGCAGGTGGGTGGAGTCGAGCCAGCCGACGTCCTTCAGCCGGGTCAGCTGCGGCGCCTCGGGCTGCCTGGTGTCGAGCTCGCGCACCCCCTCGATGTCGACCCGGTCGCCGCGGTTGACCCGGCCGACGAGAAGGCGGGACCCGGAACCGTCGCGCTCGAGGAAGGCGACCCGGACCCCGTCGGGCGAGAAGCGGAAGGCCGTGAGCTGCCGCCCCTCCAGCTCGGGGGCGTTGACCACGCTCTTCTTGCCGTCGACGACGCGCCACAGGCGCTGCCGCCCGTCCTCGCGGCCGAGCGCCCACAGCTCGCCGAACCGGGTGAACTGCGGCCGTACCAGCCCCTCCACCCCGGACAGCACCGTGCGCGCCTGCGAGCCCGCGGCGGCCGTCGGCGTCTGGACGAGCCGTGTGCCGCCGGACGTGACGGCGGCGAGGTCGGTGTCCGTCACCGAGACGGCGAGCGACCTCACGTCGTCGGACCCGAGCTGGCCGGCGAAGTCGCGCAGCTCGCCCGTCCCGGCGTCCACCAGCGCCACCTTGCCCTTGCTCACGACGTAGAGCTGGTTGCCGGCGTTCGGGCTGATCGGGTCGAGCTGGCTGGAGATCGACGTCGTCGGGACGACCAGGGTGGTGGGGTCGCTCTCCGGGACCCGGAAGCCCTGCTGGCTCACGGTGATGGCCACCCCCTGGATGGCCACCGCCTCCTTGAGCGTGTAGACGATCTGCGCGGCCAGCAGCGACCGCTGGGTGTCGGGCAGCGAGAGCACGGTGTCGCTCAACGACACCGAGGCGACGCCGTTGGCGATGGTCACCGAGTCGACGCTGAGCGTGGTCCCCGGGGGGACGGCCGTGGTCACCGACCCGGCCAGCCAGGTCGTGGGCCCGACCAGGAGCTGCTTGACCAGCGCCGAGGCGACGCTGTCCGGGCTGCGGAACTTGGGCAGGTAGATCGGGTCCGGCACGAGCACCGGGCTCTGCACCGCCCCGGCCTGCCCGCCGGGCCGCCCGTTGGCCAGGAAGAACAGGTCGTAGGTCGCGTAGAACTGGTCGAACGCGTAGTCGGCGACCAGGAGCCCGCTCGGCGGGGCGTCGATCCGCCACTCGCCGTCCTGACGCACGAGCGTGAAGGCCTGGTCGAGCGGGACGTCACGAGCGGTGTAGGCCCGGTCCTCCGCCACCGTGCCGATCGTGCGGCCGGTGAGGCGGACCCGGTCCCCGTCGACGGCGGTCGCCCCGCTGTAGACGGTCACGCCGGCCTGGGGCTTCCAGGTCTGGGCGGACTCACGGGTGAGGTAGCGCTTGGCCACGTCGTACGTCGGCTGGTAGTTGGCGTTCGCGCGGAGGAAGCCGTCCACGATCTGCTCCGGGTCGTCGCCCGGCGAGGGCGGGGCGACCTCGACGTTCACGCAGTTCTGGCAGCTCTGCTGCGCCCCCTCGACCCGCTCGATCCGGCCCGCCGTCGGCACGCTGACGCAGCCGGCCAGCAGCATCGTCAGCGCGACGAGCAGCGCGGCCCCGGTCGCGCGTCCGCGGCTCACGATCGGGTCCCGGCTTCGGCCCGGGGGCGGTCGGCCTCCGCGTCATGGTCCGACGACGGCACGGCCAGCAGCGGGAGGTCCCGGGGGGCCATCGGCAGCGGCGAGGTCGCGAGCAACCCGCCGACCCGGCGGGGCACGGTCAGCCGGAACTGGGCGCCGAGGCCCGGCCGGCCCCAGGCGGTGAGCCAGCCGCCGTGGAGGTTCGCGTCCTCCATCGAGATGGCCAGCCCGAGCCCCGTGCCGCCCACGGTCCGGGCCCGGGCGGGGTCGGCCCGCCAGAACCGGAGGAAGACCTGCTTGGCCTGGCTCGCCTCGAAGCCGACGCCGTGGTCGCGGACGGCCACGGCCACCGCGTCCTCGTCGCCGGCGAGGAGCACGTCCACCGGGCGGCCCTCGCTGTGCTCGATCGCGTTGGTCATCAGGTTGCGGAGAATCCGCTCGATCCGCCGCGGGTCGACCTCGGCGGTCGTGTCCCCCGTGGTGTGCACGCGGACCTGGACCCCGTACGCCCGGATGAGCGCCTCCTGCGCGTCCAGCACCCGGTCGACCACGCTGCGCAGGTCGAGGGTCGTCGCGCTGAGCTCGGCCGCCCCGGCGTCGAAGCGGGAGATCTCGAGCAGGTCGTTGAGCAGGGACTCGAAGCGGTCGAGCTCGTTCTGCAGCAGCTCCGCCGACCGCGCGGACACGGGGTCGAAGTCGTCGCGGGCGTCGTGCAGCACCTCGGCGGCCATCCGGACGGTGGTGAGCGGGGTGCGCAGCTCGTGCGAGACGTCGGAGACGAAGCGCTGCTGCACCTGCGAGAGCTCCGAGAGCGTGGTGATCTGCTTCTCCATCTCGGCGGCCATGTCGTTCATGGAGGTGGCCAGCCGGGCCAGGTCGTCCTGACCGCGCACCCGCATCCGGTCGTGCAGGTTGCCCGAGGCGAGGTTCTCGGCGGCGCGACGCGCGTCGCGGACGGGCACGACGACCTGGCGGGCCACGAGCGCGGCGATGAAGGTCAGCATCAGCACGAGCACCGCACCGGTGCTCACGACGGCGTAGCGCAGCACCTCCAGGGTGTTGACCTCCTGCGTGAGCGGGAAGACCAGGAAGATCGCGTAGCGCCCCGTGCCCGGCAGCGTCAGCGCCGACCCGGCGACGAGGCCCGCGACGGAGGGCCGGCCGTCGTCGTACACGACCTCGGTCGGGGTGATCAGGAGGTCGGGGCTGGACTCGACCTGGGTCCGCAGCGCGGGCGGGATGCTGTCCGCGGTCGCGTCGCCCGCCTTGATCGTCTGGCCGCGCGCGGAGATGATCACCTGGTACTGCTCGTCGCCGCCGGACCGCGTGGCGAACCCGCCCGCGAGGTCGTACAGCAGCTTGTCGACGTTCACCTCGCCGGAGAGGTCGGTCGCGTTCAGCTGCGCCTGAGCGGCGTTGATGGCCTGACGTGCCTCGTTCCCCGCGCTCTCCTGCTTGCCCGAGAGCACGCCGAGGGTCGCCTGCTGCATCAGGAGGAACCCGCCGAGCACCAGCACCACGACCGAGGCGATGAAGACCGTCGACGTGACCCGCAAGGGCAACGACCGTGACCACCAGCTCAGGAGCCGTCGCCACCAGCGGGCGGTGGTGACCGGACGCAGGAAGTCGAGCAGCCGCGCGACGTGACGCCCTGCGCCCGCACCGGCGCCCGGCTCGTCGGCAGCGGCGCCGACGTCAGGCGCGGACGGCGTCGCCGGCCTTGTAACCGATGCCACGGACCGTCACGACGATCTCCGGGTGCTCGGGGTCGCGCTCGATCTTGGAGCGCAGCCGCTGCACGTGGACGTTCACCAGGCGCGTGTCGGCCGCGTGGCGGTAGCCCCACACCTGCTCCAGCAGCACCTCGCGGCTGAACACCTGCCAGGGCCGGCGGGCCAGGGCGAGCAGCAGGTCGAACTCGAGCGGGGTCAGCGCGATCGACGCACCGTCGCGCTTGACGGAGTGCCCGTCGACGCTGATGACCAGGTCGCCGATCTCGAGCGTGTCGGCCTCGCCCTCCTCGACCGCCGTCGGCAGGCGACGCAGCCGCGTCCGGATCCGCGCGACGAGCTCCTTGGCCTTGAAAGGCTTGGAGACGTAGTCGTCGGCGCCGGCCTCGAGGCCCTCGACCACGTCGACGGTGTCGGTGCGCGCGGTCAGCATGACGATCGGGACGCCCGACTCGCCGCGGATGTCGCGGCAGACGTCGACCCCGTCGCGGCCGGGCAGCATGACGTCGAGGAGCACGAGGTCGGGGTGGTTCTCCCGGAACGACGCCAGCGCCTTGTCCCCGTACGCGCACCAGAAGGGCTCGAAGCCCTCGTTGCGCAGCACGATGGACAGCATCTCGGCCAGGGCGGCGTCGTCGTCGACGACGAGGATGCGCGGGCGTGCGGCGCTGGTCTCGATCGGCTCGGGCGAGCCGCCTGCCATGCCCTCGAACACGCACAGCCCTTTCGTCGCCGGGACCAGCGGGGCGCGTCGTCGCACCCCGGTGGCGTGGCCCACATCGTATGCGAGCCGTCCGCCTCGACCCGTGACCGCGGGCTAGTTGGTCGTGGGGTCGTCGACCCAGGTGGAGAAGACGGCGACGGGGGTCCGCTGGCGGCGCAGCACCGAGCGCCACAGGTCGAGCGGGGCGATGCCGAAGACGTCGCTCGGCTCGGCGTCGAGGACGTGCCACATCCCCTCGGCGACCTCGGCCTCCAGCTGGCCCGCGGCCCAGCCGGCGTAGCCCGCGAAGATGCGCAGGTCGGCGTACGCGCCCTGGACGATCTCGACGGGGGTGTCGAGGTGGAGCAGGCCGACGTCGCCGAAGAGGCGGCGCCAGCCCGGGGGCTCCTCCCCCGGCACGCGGACCCGGGCGAGGCAGATGGCGCCGTTCGGCGAGACCGGGCCGCCGTGGAAGAGCAGCCGCGGCTCCGACACCACCGGCACCCAGTCGGGCAGCACCGAGTCCAGCGTCGTCGGCGACAGCTCGTTGAGGACGACGCCGAGCGCACCGTCCGCGTCGGCGTCGAGCACCAGGACCACCGTGGCGTTGAAGACGCCGTCGGCCAGGGCGACGCTGGCCACGAGGAGGGCGCCGGGCCGGGGATCACGCTCGGCCATGCGCCGCCCGCCGCCGCAGGAGCAGGTACGCGGCCAGCCCCAGGGCCGTGCCCACGACGTCGGCCAGCGCGTCGGCCGGGTCGCCCGACCGCGTCGTGTAGAGCTCGCCCTGGACGACCTCGCTGACCCCCGCGTGCAGGACGAAGAGCCCGACCACCAGCGCCACCGCGCGCCCGCTCAGCAGCTGGCCGCGCCGGGCCACGTGCAGGTGCAGCGCGAGCAGGACGAGGAAGCAGGGCAGCCCGAAGCCGACGAGGTGCTCGAGCTTGTCCGCCTGCGGGAACCACGGCACCGACGGCGGCCCGTGGTCGCGGTAGAGCCCCCAGAGGTGGACGGCCAGCCCGACGAGGGCCGCCGCGGCGGCGGCCACCCGTACGGTGCGCCCGGGGGCCGGCCGGAGCGTCTGGTGGGAGGTCGTGGCCCTCGTGGTCGGGGCCGGGGTCACACCGCGACTTCGGCGTCGACGCCCTCGGCCGGGAGCTCGGCCGGCCCGCCCGCCGCGCGGCGCACCGCCGCGGCCACGGCCGTGTGCACGTCGGCGTTGAAGACGCTGGGGGTGATGTAGGAGGCGTTGAGCTCGGCGTCGGAGACCACCCCGGCCAGAGCCCGGGCCGCGGCGAGCAGCATCGTCGAGGTGATCTCGGAGCTCCGCGCGTCGAGCAGCCCGCGGAACACGCCGGGGAAGGCCAGCACGTTGTTGATCTGGTTGGGGAAGTCGGACCGCCCGGTGGCGACGACCGCGGCGTAGCGGCTGGCGTCGGCCGGGTCGACCTCGGGCTCGGGGTTGGCCAGGGCGAAGACGATCGCCTGGTCGGCCATCGTGGCCACGTCCTCGCCGGACAGCACGTTGGGCGCGGACACCCCGATGAAGACGTCGGCGCCGGCGACGGCTGCGCGCAGCGAGCCGGTCACGTCCAGCGCGTTCGTGTGCTCGGCCAGCCAGAGCAGCTCGCCGACCAGGCCGTCGCGCTGGCGGTGGACCACGCCCTCGATGTCGGCCACGACGATGTCGCCCGCGCCGGCCTCGAGCAGCAGCTTGATGATCGCGGTGCCGGCCGCGCCCGCGCCGGACATGACGATCCGGACGTCGGCGATGTTCTTGCCGACGACGCGCAGCGCGTTGTAGAGCGCGGCGAGGACCACGATCGCGGTGCCGTGCTGGTCGTCGTGGAAGACGGGGATGTCGAGGAGCTCGCGGAGGCGGCGTTCCACCTCGAAGCAGCGCGGGGCGGAGATGTCCTCGAGGTTGATGCCCGCGAAGCCGGGGGCCACCGCCTTGACCACGGCGATGATCTCCTCGGTGTCCTGGGTGTCCAGGCACAGCGGCCAGGCGTCGATGCCGGCGAAGCGCTTGAACAGCGCCGCCTTGCCCTCCATCACCGGCAGCGCGGCCTGCGGGCCGATGTTGCCCAGGCCGAGGACGGCCGAGCCGTCGGTGATGACGGCGATCGAGTTCCGCTTGATCGTGAGGCGCCGCGCGTCCTCGGGGTTCTTGGCGATCGCGAGGCAGACCCGGGCCACGCCCGGGGTGTAGATCATCGACAGGTCGTCGCGGTTGCGGATCGGGTGCTTGCTCTGCATCTCGATCTTGCCGCCGAGGTGCATGAGGAACGTGCGGTCGCTGACCTTGCCGATCGTCACGCCCGGCACGGCGGTCATGATCTCGACGAGCTGGTCCGCGTGGTCGGTGTCGCGGGCCGCGACGGTGACGTCCATCCGCAGGCGTTCGTGGCCGGAGGCCGTCACGTCGAGCGCGGTCACCGCCCCGCCGGCCTGCTCGACGGCGGTGGTCAGCTGGCTGACGGAGGCTCCACCTGCGGGGACCTCCAGCCGTACGGTGATCGAGTACGAGACAGAGGGGACAGCGCTCACGCTCTGCATGTTCTCACGCACGTCGGTCCGTCAGGATCCGACCGAGACCCGAGGGGGCCCGATGGAGCTGATCGCGATCGAGGAGCACTGGAACCACCCGGCGCTGACCGCCGCCGTGAAGGCGCTGCCGGCGGGGCGTCAGGACCCGAGCCTCGCCTTCGACGAGATGGGCGACAACCTCGAGCGCCTCGACGACCTCGGCGACGCCCGGGTCGCCGCGATGGACGCGCAGGGCATCGACCTGGCGATCGTGTCCCTCGCGCCGCCCGGGACGCAGCCGCTCGACCCGGTGGACGCCGTACGGCTGAGCCGGGAGGCCAACGACGTCGCCGCCGAGGCCGTACGGCGGCACCCGACGCGGCTGCGCGCCTTCGCGACGCTCCCGCTGGCCGACCCGGCGGCGGCCGTCGCCGAGCTCGAGCGCGCCGCGGGGCTCGGCTGCGTGGGGACGATGGTCTACGGCCGGGTCGGCGAGACGCCGCTCGACGACCCGCGCTTCGACGACGTCTTCGCGGCCGCCGCGGAGCTGCACCTCCCCGTCTTCGTCCACCCGCAGATCCCGGCCCCGGCCGTGCGCGAGGCGCAGTACAGCGGCTTCGACCCGATGACCGACCTCGCCCTGTCCACCTTCGGCTGGGGTTGGCACCTCGAGGCCGCGCTGGCCGCGCTGCGGCTGATCGTGCGCGGCACGTTCGACCGCCACCCCGATCTGCAGCTCGTGCTCGGGCACTGGGGCGAGCTGCTGCTCTTCTGGCGGGACCGCACCGACAGCCTGTCCCGGGTCGCCGGGCTGGAGCGGAAGGTGTCGGACTACGTCCGCACGAACGTCCACGTCACGGCCTCCGGGATGCTGAGCCCGGCGCTCCTGCACCACGCGCTCGAGGTGACGACGCCCGACCGGCTGCTGTTCTCCACGGACTACCCGTTCCAGCGTCCGACCCGGGACGACATCGCCACGTTCCTGGGCGAGCTCCCCACCGAGGCCGACCGCGTGGCCTTCACCTCCGGCAACGCGCGGGCCCTCTTCGGCCTCTCGGGGACGTGAGCGCCACCCGGTGACCCCGGAGCGCTCTCCTGCGCCCGCCACCCGACCGACGAAGTTCAGGATCCCGCCACGTCGACGATCGGGCTGGGCTACGTTCGCTTTCTGACGACCAGGGACAAAATCGGTGTCGCCAGCTCGGGAGCCGTGCTGCGTCTGGTGCCGCGACCGGGTGGAGCATCCCCCGAGCCTTCGCCGCGAAGGCCTCGCCGAGAAGGAGACCTTCATGGCCGACCCGACCACCCAGAACCCTCCTGGTCGCCGGCAGCAGCCCGCCCACGCCGCGCACGGGGAGCTGCTCACCCACCACGCGCCGCCTCGGGCACGACCGCGCCGCGCCCTGGTCGTGCGCCGCTGGTACCAGCGGAAGCGTGTGCTCCTCCCGCTCGCCGCGCTGGCCACCGCCGGCGTGATCATCGGCATCGGTGGCGCGGGGAGCGGCACGCCCGCCCCGGCCGCGGGAGCGCCCGCCACGTCGACCGCGGCGGGCAGCACGGCGATCGTCGAGCCGGCGGCCGTCCCGGCCGCGGTGCCGACGAAGAAGGCGACGACCGCGACGACCGCGACGAAGAAGAAGGCGGTCGCCAAGGCGGCCGAGATGGGCGACTCGGTCAAGGCCGGGGACTGGCAGCTCAAGGTCACCGACTTCGACTGCGGCGAGAGCGAGGTCGGCGACGACGACCGCACGAAGGAGGCCGAGGGCGAGTTCTGCCTCCTCGAGATCAGCGCCAAGAACAACGGCGACTCCGAGGGCACCATCTCCGGCGACGGCCAGAAGCTCTCCGACGACGACGGCAAGACCTACCGCAGCGATCTCGAGGCGGCCCTGTACGACGACCCGGACAGCAACCTGCTCGCCGACGGCGTCGATCCCGGCGACACGGCCAAGGGCACGATCGTCTTCGACGTCCCGAAGAAGGCCACGATCACCGGGGTCACCCTGACCGGTGGCGGCGGGTCCGACGGGAAGGTCAAGGTCAGCCTGCGCTGAGGCCTGCGCCGGACCGCGTGCCGACCGGTGTCGCCCCGAGCGCCGCCTCGGCTCTCACGGGAAGCTGACCGACCAGCGCCCCCGGCAGGACACGGCCAGGATCGTCGGGTCGGTGCCGAGGGGGCCGGGGACCGGGAAGGTCCCCGGGTCGTCCCGCTGCTCGCGCGCGCCCTCGGCGTACTCGCCGGTGGCCGACCGGCGGGAGAGGGTCCGGACCACCGAGGCGCTGCCGCAGGTGAGCCGCAGGTCCGACCGGGCGCTGACCGCGACGACGTCGTCCCCGAGCGAGCCGAAGGTCTGCTCGTGCACCGGGACGGCGTCGAACGGGGTGAGCGTGACGGTCCACAGGGCCGAGGCCGGGGCCCTCACGAGCAGGCCGCTGCCGGTGCTGGGCGCCACGGTGTCCGGCGCGACGGTGTCCAGCGCCCAGATCACGTCGGCAGGGTCGGGGAGCGGGCCACCGCCCACGGGCGTGCCCCCGGGCAGCTCGACGAGCCAGGTGTCGGCGTCGCAGCCCGTGCAGATGAAGTGCAGGCGGGTGCCGTTGTGCGGGGCGCGGCGGTAGCGCAGGTCGGCCGCGCCGCGTGCGTTCACCAGGACGCTGCGGTCGGCGTCGAGGGCTCCCACCTTGCGCACCGGGTAGGCCGCGCCCGGCGTCGGCACGTCTGTCCGGGGCGCCGGGGACGGCGTCGTGGGAGCGGGCGGGGGCGACTGCGGGGACTGGACGGGCGGACCCGGCGGGCGGCCGACGAGGGCGACCACGCCGGACGCGACCGCGAGCAGGAGGGCCAGGAGCAGCCCGACCAGCGGGGTGGTGCGCGCCGGGCGGTTCACCGCCGCGCCGCCTGCTGGGCGGCGGCCCAGGCCCCGACGTCACCGCGGCGCAGGGCGACGGCGAGCAGGTCCGGGAACGCGTCCGGCGTGCAGGCGAAGGCCGGCACCCCGAGCGCCTCCAGCGCGGCGGCGTGGTCATGGTCGTACGCGGGCGCGCCGGCGTCGCTCAACGCCAGGAGGACGACGAGCGTCACGCCCGAGCGGACCAGGGACGCCACCCGCCGGAGCAGCTGCTCCGCGTCGCCGCCCTCGAAGAGGTCGGTGATCAGCACCATGAGCGTGTTCTCGGGCTGACGCACCAGACCGGCGGCGTACGCGAGGCCGCGGTTGATGTCGGTCCCGCCGCCGAGCTGGCAGCCGAAGAGCACGTCGACCGGGTCGTCGAGGTACGGGGTGAGGTCGACGACCTCGGTGTCGAAGGCGACGAGCGAGGTGCGCAGGGACCGGATGGAGGCCAGCACGGCGCCGAAGACCGCGCCGAACACGACCGACTCGGCCATCGAGCCCGACTGGTCGATCGCCACGACCACGTCGCGGGAGACGGCGGGCGAGGCCCGGGCGTAGCCGACCAGGCGCTCGGGGACGACGGTGCGGTGCTCGGGCAGGTAGTGCTTGAGGTTGGCCGCGATGGTGGCGTTCCAGTCGATGTCACGGGCCCGCGGGCGGGAGGTGCGGGCCGCCCGGTTGACCGCCCCGTGCACCGCGGAACGCGTCGGCTGGGCGATCCGCCGCTCGATCTCGGCCACGACCCGGCCGACGACGACACGTGCCGTACGCCGGGTCGTCTCGGGCATCACCTGGTTGAGGCTGACCAGCGTCGCGGCCAGGTGCACGTCCGGCTGCACGGAGTCGAGCAGCTCCGGCTCCAGCAGCAGCGAGGCGAGGTCGAGCCGCTCGATCGCGTCGCGCTGCAGGACCTGGACGACCGACGTCGGGAAGTACGTGCGGATGTCGCCGAGCCAGCGGGCCACCGACGGGGCCGACGCCCCGAGCCCGCCCCGGCGCCGCGTACGCCCGTCCTCGCCGGGGTCGTCGGCGTCGTACAGCGCGGCGAGGGCCCGGTCCATCTGCTGCTCCTCGGCGGTGAGGCCCGGCTCGAGCGCGGCCTCGGCCGGCTCGCCGAGCAGGAGCCGCCAGCGCCGGTGGCGGCTGTTCTCCTCGCCCTCGACCGGCTCGGCCGGGTCGGTCGAGCCGGGCGCGTCAGTCATGCCGGCCCGCCGCGAGGATCGTCTCGACGGTCGCGAGCGCGGGTCCGGCCAGCGCGGTGAGGCGGTCGGCCGCGGCGGACGCGGGCACGGGGTCGCCGTGGGCCAGCCGTTGGGCGAGGGAGCGGCGCTGCGCCGGGGAGAACGTGCCGAACGTGCGCCGGACGAGCGGCAGCACGTCGACGAACTCGGCGTCGGCGAGACTCGAGACCCAGCCGTCGAGCAGGGTGCGGAGCGCCGGGTCGTGCACGAGCAGCACGGCGCCGTCGGTGAAGAAGCCCTCGACCCAGGCCGCCTTCGTCGCGGCCGGGCTGCCGTACGAGAGCGCGCGGTGCAGGCGCGCGGGAGCGTCGTCGACCAGCTCGGCGTCGACGAGCAGCCGGGTCAGCCGACCCTGCAGGAGCGGGGCGAGGTCGCGCCGGTCGGCCAGGCCCCGCAGCGTGGCGAGCCACTCGCGCCGGACGTCGCCGTCCCCCTCCTGCGCCAGCAGCCCGACGGCGGCGTGCACCGCGTCGACCAGGTCCCGGACGCGGACCGCGCTCTCGTCGTCCAGCCCGGTCGTCGCCCGCCCCAGGCCCGCGCACGTACGCCGCACGAGGACCTCGGCGGTCTGGCGGAGCGCACCGGTGTCGGTGCCCCGGACGTCGCCGTAGCGGGCGGCCCGGGCCAGCGCGGGCAGCGCCTCCATCAGGTGCTCGACGTCGGCGTCGCGCGCCGCCTGGTCGGCGCAGGCCTCCAGGAGCCGAGCGAGGGCGTCGGGCAGGGCGGCCAGCAGGCAACGTTCCACGGTGCGGGCCAGCTCGACCAGGCTCTGCCCGGCGACGACCGACTCCACGCGGGCGGTGGCGGCCGACTCGACGGTCGTTCCCCAGACGGCCGCCTCGACGACGGACACAGCCAGCTCGGGCTGCCAGGCCAGGCGCCACGTCTCGCGGAACGTCCCCGTCGCCTGCACGTCGCTGGTCGCCGGCTGCGCCCAGCCGAGGTCGAGCAGGCGGAGCCGGTGGAACAGCTGCGACCGTTCCCGGTCGATGCCCCGGCGCAGGTCGAGGTCGAGCGCGCGCGCCGCCGGCTCGCGCTTGAGCCGCAGCCGACGGGTGGTCGCCACGAGGTCGGCCTCGAGCGGGACGGTCGGCACCGACGCGGGCACGTCGCCCAGCCGCTCCCCCACCACCAGCCGCTCGGTGACGTAGCGCAGCGCCAGCTCGTCGCCGTCGCAGAGCACCGCGCGGGTCGCGTCGGTGACCTCGCTCAGACCCGCGAGCGGCCGCCCTCGCAGGGTCGCGAGCGTCTCGGCGAGCCGGACGGCCTCGATCACCGAGGCGCTCGACACCGGCAGGTCGCGGGTGCGCAGCTCGCCGGCCACCGCGGTCAGCCAGCGCGTCACCGGCACGTCGGGCGCCTCGAAGAGGTGCGCGTACCAGCCGGGCGAGGTGATGCCGGCGCCGTACCCGCTGGCCGCGGCGAGCCGGCGGTGCGTCCACGGCACCCAGGTGCAGACCACCTTGCGCTTCGGCAGCCCCCGCAGCAGCCGGGCGTCGGGCGCCGCGGGACCGAGCGGAGCGGTGAGCACCGGGGCGTGCCAGGCGCCGCAGACCACGGCCACCCGCGTCCGCCCCCGCTTGAGCGCCGCGCGGATCGTCTGGCGCATGTACGCCTCCCGGCGCGCCTCGTTCTCGGCGTGGCGACCTCGGCGCTGACCGACCAGGCGGCGCAGCTCGCCCATCGCCTCGAGGACGAGCGGGAAGGGCGACGACCCGTCGAGCCGGCCCTCGACGACGTCCTCCCACCACCGCTCGGCGTCGTCGTAGCCGCCGGCCTGCGCCAGCGCGGCCAGCGGGTCGCGGCTCGCCAGCCGACGGCGTGCGGCGGCGTCCGGGCCGGTCGCGGCGGGGCCGCTCAGCAGCAGGTCGACGGCGGAGGGCCCGTCGACGTCGTCCTCGGCGTCCGCAGTCTCGTCGTCCGGTGCGTCGTCCGCCTCGTCCAGCAGCGTGCGCTCCCGGGGAGCGAGTGTGGCCGAGGCGGGCAGGTCGCAGAAGCCGACCTCGACGTCGTGTCGGCGGGCCCACCGGATCGCCTGCCACTCGGGCGAGAAGCCGGCGAACGGCCAGAACGACGCGACCCGCGGCTCCTCGGGCGCGTACGCCAGCAGCGCCACGGGCGGCACGAGGTCCTCGTCACCGACGAACCGCAGCAGCGCGTCGGCGTCCGGCGGCCCCTCGACGAGCACGCAGTCAGGGTTGTACGCGTCCAGCGCCGCGACGAGCGAGCGTGCCGAGCCCGGGCCGTGGTGCCGGATCCCGAACACCTCGACCGTCGGCCCCGTCGGGGCGGTGTTCTCAAGCGGGGTCTCGGGCGGGTGCTCGGTCTCGTGCTCGGCGAGCAGGCTCACGTGCCGTCCCGGCAGGCCTCGTAGAAGGCGCCCCAGCCCGGACGTTCCCGGACGACGACGTCGAGGTACTCGGCCCAGGCCTGCGCGTCGGCGACCGGGTCCTTGACCACGGCCCCGACGATGCCCGAGGCGACGTCGGCCGGTCGCAGCACGCCGTCGCCGAAGTGGGCGGCCAGCGCGATCCCGTTGGTCATCACCGAGATCGCCTCGGCCGCGGACAGGGTCGCCGTGGGCGAGCGGACCGCCGTACGCCCGTCCTCGGTCACCCCCGAGCGCAGCTCACGGAACACGGTGACGACCCGCTCGATCTCCTCACGGGCGGTTCTGACCGGCGGCAGCTGGAGCGCGGCGGTCAGGTCGGCGACGCGGGTCGTGACGATGCGGACCTCGTCCTCGGCGTCGGCGGGCAGCGGCAGGACGACGGTGTTGAAGCGTCGGCGCAGCGCCGAGGACAGCTCGTTCACGCCCTTGTCGCGGTCGTTGGCCGTGGCGATGACGTTGAAGCCGGGCCGGGCGGCGACCTCGCGCCCCAGCTCGGGCACCGGGAGGACCTTCTCCGACAGGACCGTGATCAGCGCGTCCTGCACGTCGGACGGGATGCGGGTGAGCTCCTCGACCCGGGCCAGGGCGCCCCGTTCCATGGCGACCATGACCGGGGAGGCCACCAATGCCTGCGGGGTGGGGCCCTCGGCGAGCAGGCGGGCGTAGTTCCAGCCGTAGCGGATCGACTCCTCGGCCGTGCCCGAGGTGCCCTGGACGAGCAGCGTCGAGTCCCCCGACACCGCGGCGGCCAGGTGCTCCGACACCCACGACTTGGCCGTGCCGGGCAGGCCCATCAGCAGCAGCGCGCGGTCCGTGGCGAGCGTGGCGACGGCGACCTCCATGAGCCGGCGCGACCCGATGTACTTCGGGCTGACCACCGTCCCGTCGGCCAGGGTGCCGCCGACGAGGTAGGTCACGACGGCCCACGGCGAGAGGCGCCACTGCGGCGGGCGCGGCCGGCCCTCGTCCGCGTCGAACGCCTCCAGCGCCGCGAGCTCCTCGGCGAAGGCGACCTCCGCGTGCGGGCGGAGCACCGCCGGCGCCGCCACAGGCGCCTGGTCCTGCTCGATGATGGCCTCGCTCACGGACGCTCCTGGCGGGTGGGAAGAGTGGGGACGGTGCGGACAGGGTGACGCTCCGGGGGCACCCGGTACGGGTCGAACGCGCTCGCCAGCGCCCAGCGCACCCAGAGGACCTCCTCGGCGGCGGCGAGGCCGGCGCGGGCGGCGGCGTTCGTCGGGTCCCGACCCGCCTCGACGAGCTCGGGGTAGAGCGCCAGCGGGAGCCGGGCGGCGGTCTGCTGCCCGAGGGTGCGCGCCCCGCCCACGGACTGCTCCCCGGCGGCCAGCGTCCGGACGACAGCGCGCGCCGGCTCCGCGGCCAGCGCGTCGTCCGGGGCGGGGACCTCGGCCGCCCGGACCACGGCGGACCAGGCGGGGTTGTGCCGGGCGAACCACAGCCCGCGCGGGCCGAGCGCCGCCCCGAGCCGGGCGCGGTTCAGCCCGGTGGCGCGTCGGGCCCGGTCGAGGACCGGCGCCCAGCGCTCGGGTGGGAGGCCGACGCCGGCGGCGAGCGCCTCGCGCAGCCAGAGGTCGAGCAGCGGCAGCGACGCCTGGAGCAGGATCTCGTCGAGCATGTCGCGGGCGGCGACGGACGGCAGCGACAGCGTGCTGGCCGGGGCCGACGGACCGGGCCGGACGACGGTCGACGCGGCGGCGACGAGGGTGGTGGCCCGACGTCGGCCCGCCGCCTCCAGCAGCCAGTCGGCGGGGTCGGCCCCCTCGGGGAGCGGGACCGCGCGCCGGTCCGTCCCGAGCAGGGCCGCGTTCACCAGGTCGACCTCGACCGCCGTCGTGCTCACGCGACGGCTCTCATCCGACGGCGCTCATGCGACCGCCAGCAGACGCGGGGCGTCGGTCTCGGCGCCGGCGTCGAGCAGCCGGACGGGCGTGAACCCCGCCGGTCCCCACTCGCCGAACACGTCCACCACGTCGCCGCCCGACGCGGCGAGCAGCGGCCACGGCTCGGCGACGGCCGCGACGAGCCGTACCGCGGGCCCGTCTCGATCGGCCAGGTGCCAGGGCTCCCCCGCCCGCGCCGGCGGTACGGGCACGGCCCGCAGCACGGTCGGCATGCGGTTGGCCCAGGGGTCGGCGGCCACCTGTGCGGCCCAGCGGTGCTCGGCGGCGGCGACCGGCTCGGCCGGCCACCCGCGCTCGAGGGTCGGCCACGGCGTGTCCTCGACCGGTCGCTGCTCGCCCAGCAGGACCCGGTGCTCGCCACCACCCGGGTAACGGTGGACCTCGGCGTCCAGCAGCTCTCCCACCTCCACGCTCTCGTCCAGACCGGCACCGGGGACGGCAAAGCTCAGCAGCATCGCCCAGCTGCGCGTCCGCGTGCCCCAGAGCCAGACGCGCCGCGTCTCGAGCCGGCCGTCGATGCTGTCCACGGCGCCGACCGCCCACCAGTGGTCGGACACCGACGGCCGGGCCAGCACCGCCGCCTTGGCCACGGGGTAGCCGACCCGCGACCGGACGGTCGCGGCCAGGTCGTCGGGCAGCCGGTCGAGGCCGCGGTGGGCGACGACGAGCAGGTGCAGGCCCGCGAGCGCGTCGAGCAGGTGCTCCGGCCAGGCGTCGCGCGCGAGGAGCCCGGGCAGGCCGCGGAGCATCCCCGCGACCCCGGGCGCCTGGGCGTCGACCATGCGGGCGGCCACCCCCTCGACGTGGGTCCACGCGCGCCGCTCCCACACCGAGAGCCCGGTGCGGACCTGGTCCTGCAGCCAGCGGTCGAGCTCGTCGAGCCCGGCGTCGACCTTGGCCCGGCGCTCTGCGGCGCGGGCGGCCGCCGCGTCGGCGTCGGGCACCCGCTCCTCGTCCGCGGTCCGTCCCCGGGCGGGTCCGGCGGCCGGCACCCACGCGGGCGGCTCGCCCGGCGCGACCAGGCCGTCCGTCCAGCGCAGGAGCAGCGCGAGCGCGTGCTTGCAGGGCGACTTCCGGCTCGGGCAGCTGCACGCGTACGACCGCCCCGGGTCCACCACGACCGCGTACGTCGCCGACCCCCGGCACCGGCCCCAGAGCAGGCCGCCCGGACCCCGGCCGGACTCGGACCAGATCCGGGTCGCGGTCAGCGGCGGTGCCGCCCGGCGCGACGCGTCGTCCGGTGCCGCGGCGAGCACCTGCGCCCGGCTCCAGACCTCCACGACCGCCACAGTAGTGAGCGGCGCCGACAGTTCCGGGCTGCAGGACAGCGCCCCGAACCGGCGGGCGAAGGGCGGGACGTCACTCGAGGTTGTGACGGAGACCGGTCGGCTCGCGCAGGCCGAGGACGGCCTCGAGCATCCGGGCCGTGGCGACCGAGGCCGCGACGTCGTGCATCCGCAGGACGCGGGCGCCACCGAGCACGCAGGCGGAGGCCGCGGCGACCGAGGGGACGAGGCGGTCGGGCTTGCCCAGCCCGGTCGACTCGCCGACGAAGTCCTTGTTGGACACGGCGGCCAGCAGCGGGAGGCCGAGGTCGGCGATCTCGGGCAGGCGCCGGGTCAGCTCGAGGCTGTGGCGGGTGTTCTTGTTCAGGTCGTGACCGGGGTCGAGGACGATCCGGTCCTCGGCGACGCCGCGGTCGCAGGCCAGCTGGACGCGGTCGGCCAGGAAGGCCTTCACCTCGTCGACCACGTCGTCGTAGCGCGGTCGGCGCAGGTGCGTCCCCGGCGCCGCGAGGCTGTGGGTGACGACGAGGGCGGCGTCCGCACCGGCGACGACGTCCGCGAGCTCCGGGTCGCGCAGGCCGCTGGTGTCGTTGACGACGAGGGCTCCGGCCTCGAGCGCGCGGTGGGCGACCTCGGGGCGGACGGTGTCGACGGAGAGGACGACGTCGGTCCAGGCCCGCGCCCCGACGAGGACGGGGACGACACGGTCGGCCTCCTCCTCCGGGCCCACGGCGAGCGCGTCCGGCGAGAACGGGGCCCCGCCCACGTCGACCCAGTCCGCGCCGGCCTCGGCGGCGGCGACCACGGCGCCCACCGCACGTTCGAGGGCGTACGTGGCGCCGCCGTCCCAGAAGGAGTCCGGCGTGCGGTTGACCACGCCCATGGTGTGGACACGGGCCGAGAAGTCCGTGCTCCAGGCGCCCCAGGTCACCCGCGGATGCCGCAGCGGAGGCAGGTAGACCACGCCGCAAGTCTGCGCCCGGGCCGCGCGGCACCTAAGGTCACCGGGTGCGTCGTCGTGCCGCCGTCGTCGGTCTCCTTCCGCTGGCCCTGCTCCTGCCGGCCTGCGGCGCTCCGACGACCCCCGGACCGGCCGCGTCCGCACCGGTCACGACCGCGGCGCCCGCACCGGTGCCGACCGCACCGACCACGAGCACGTCGGCAGCGCCCTCGGCGACGCCGTCGGGGGGCGGCAGCACGGCCCCCGAGGCCGAGCACGCCCAGCGTCAGCCGGGGACCTGCGCCGCGGTCGTCGCGGGCATGAGCCTCTCCGAGCAGGTCGGGCAGACGATCATGGTGGCGCAGAGCTCGACGACCCCGAGCGCGGCCGGCCGGGACGCGGTACGCCGCCTGCACCTCGGCTCCGTCGTCCTGCTCGGCAACAGCACGGAGGGTCATCGGCGCACGGCCGACCTCACCGGAGACCTGCGCGACGGCGTCGGGAAGGTCGACGGGGTCGGCCTTCTGGTCGCCGCGGACCAGGAGGGCGGTCTCGTGCAGCGGCTGAAGGGCCCCGGCTTCGACACCATCCCCCGCGCCAGCACGCAGGCCGGCTGGTCGGACGCCACGCTGCGCAAGCGGGCGAAGACGTGGTCCGAGCAGCTGGGCCGCGCCGGTGTCGACCTCAACCTCGCCCCGGTCGCCGACGTGGTCCCGAGCTCCGTCGGCAACGCCAACGAGCCCATCGGCGCGCTTCACCGCGGCTTCGGACCCCAGCCCGCCGTGGTCGCCCGCAAGTCCGTCGCCGTGCTCGAGGGGATGCACGACGGCGGCACGGCCACGGCGGTCAAGCACTTCCCGGGCCTCGGCCGGGTCCGCGGCAACACCGACACCCGCGCGACGGTGGTCGACGCGACCACCACGCGCGACGACGCGCTCCTGGCCGGCTTCCGGGCCGACGTCGAGCACGGGACCGAGCTGGTCATGCTGTCGTCGGCGACCTACCGGCGCATCGACGCGAAGCGGCCCGCGACCTACTCGCCGACCGTCATCGAGGGCATGCTCCGCGGCGACCTGGGCTTCCGCGGCGTCGTCGTGTCGGACGACCTGCTCGGCCGGGCCCTGGCGTCGACGTCGGTGCGCAGCCGCGGCGTCCGCTTCCTCGAGGCCGGCGGCGACCTCGCCCTCGTCGGCAGCACGTCGGCCGCCGCGCAGGTGCACGACGGCCTCCTGGAACGGGCCCGGTCGGACCGCGCCTTCCGCGCGCGGGTCGAGCAGAGCGCCACCCGGGTGGTGGCGATGAAGAGCGGCCAGGACCTCGTGTCCTGCCGTGTCACTGGTTGACCTCGCACGACCGATCTGTGCACCTTTCTGAGAACCTCTAGCCAGACCCTCAGCCCCTGCCATACGTTCGCCCCGCCCCGTCAGGGGGTGAACCAGATCACATCCGGGGGGATACATGCACGTACGGAACCGGGTCGCGCTCGTCGCGGCCACCGCTCTGAGCTGTGCGGGACTGCTCAGCACCACGCCGGCCACGGCCGTCAGCCCGAAGGCGGCGGAGACGCCGGCCAAGGTCAAGGTCGTCGCCAAGAACCTGACCGACCCGCGTCAGCTGAGCGAGAGCGGCGACTCCTTCTACGTCGCCGAGTCCGGCCTCAACCAGGTCGCGCAGGTGACGAAGGCGGGCGGCGCCCGCAAGACCGTGGTCAAGGGCGTCGCGAACGCCCAGGGCGCGGTCAGGGCAGGCGGAAAGATCTACGCCACGTCGGGGTCGTCGAACCCGGGCGAGCCGCAGGTCGGCGGCTCGCGCCGCCTCTACGTGGCCAAGGCCGGCCAGAAGCCGGCCACCTTCGCCGACCTGCTCGCGTACGAGCTGAAGCACAACCCGGACAACCAGACCCAGGGCACGGGGCCGACCGACGACACGCTCTCCAACCCCTACGCCGTCGTGAAGAGCCGGGCGAAGAACGGCTTCCTGCTCATCGCCGACGCGGGAGCTAACGACATCCTCGCGGTGAGCAAGAAGGGGAAGGTCTCGACCTACTGGGTGCCGCAGGCGATCACGACGGGCGAGTGCGCCACGCAGGAGCAGAACAGCGACGCCGGACCGAGCTGTGACCCGGTGCCGACGGGGCTGGCGTACGGGCCGGGCGGCCTGCTCTACATCTCCGGGCTGAGCAGCGAGGCGCCGGGCGAGGGCCGCGTCTACGTGCTGGACAAGAACACCAAGCTGGTCAAGACGCTCACCGGCTTCACGTCCCCGACCGGCGTGGCCGTGGGGTCCGACGGCAGCGTCTACGTGTCCGAGGCCCTGCAGGGGGCGCCCGAGGGCCCGCCCGCGCCGGACTTCAACCCCGACTCGGTCGGCCAGGTCGTCAAGGTCGCGCCGGACGGCAAGCGCACGTACGCCCAGGTGTCCCAGCCAACCGGCCTGCTGTGGAGCGACGGCAAGCTCTACGCCTCGGCCCGGTCGCTCTACAAGGCGTTCTTCGGCGCCGACGGGGCCGGCCAGATCGTCTCGGTCGACCCGAGCTCGTTCGTGGCTCAGTAGCGCTTCGGCGCCTTGCCGCGCCACGCCAGGGAACGGGCGTCGAGCGTGCGCAGCAGCGGGTCGCCCTCGGTGAGCAGCCGCTCGCCGAGGGCGACCGCGCCGCCGAGCTGGGCGTCGTCCAGCTGGCGGTAGGCCGGGCCGCCCCGGCGGTCGAGGTGGTCGTACCAGCACCCGCCGACCGCGTCGTCGAGCAGCACGCGCCCGAAGCAGTGGTTGAGCCGCAGCGACCAGCCGTCCGCCCGCGCCGCCGCCGGGAGGTCGTGGTCGACCAGCGCCCGGTAGCGCTCGAGCAGCGCCGGGCGCCGGTCCGCACCGGGCTCGGTCATCCCGCGGGCAGGTCCCACTCGAACCAGATGCGGTGCGTCCCGTCGTCGTCGACGGCGAGGCCGCCCGTGCCCGAGATCCCGGCCAGGTCGCCGGTGCCGCTGCCCTCGGCGATGCGGAAGAACTCGCCGTGGCGGTCGCCCTGGTGCGTCGAGGCCGCGTGGACGAAGACGAATGCCCCCGCCATCGTGTCGAGCGTCCCGACGAAGGACTCGAGGGCGACGTACGTCCCGTCGCCCTCGGGTGCCTGGCCACCGGTGAACCAGGTCGCCGACGTGCCGTCGACCTCGCCGGTGAAGCGCTTCTCCATGGTCGCCACGCCCACCGGCATCGCGGTCGTCACCTCCACCGCCGGCTCCACGTCGGCGGGGGTGAAGCCCAGCACCTCGAAGGTGCCCTCGGACCGTCTGCTCATGCGTCCTCCTCGTCGTCGCCGTCCAGCCTGGGCGAGCCCACCGACACCGTCGGCGGCTCGGCCGCCCGGGTGCCGGTGCTCCGGGGGCGGTCCCCGCCGAGCGGGTCGCCGTCGTCCTTCGACAACCGCCGCCAGACCCAGCTCGAGGGCACCCGGCGGTCGAAGAGCACATACGCCGCCCCCGACTCGATGACCAGCGTGCTCTCCAGCCCGCGTCGCTCGGCGGCGCGCCCGGCGAACAGCAGCTGGTCGCCCGGCGCCAGCACGACGTCGTCGTCGGGGGTCAGGACGACCTCGTCCCCGTCCTCGCGCAGCAGCAGCAGCGGGACGACCTTCAGCCGACGGTCGCGGTCCTCGGGGCTGCGGAGGAGGTCGCCGAGGCGGACGCGCCCGGTCGGCAGGAGCCGCTCCAGGGCGGGGGCCTGAGCGTGGTCCAGCCGGACCTTCCACAGCGCGGGCAGCTGCTGGCCGCAGCTGGAGCGCAGCCGCGCGGTGACGACGTCGGCCCAGCCGTCCCCCTGCGCGGGGAGCCGCTGGATGAAGCGCCAGAGCAGCGGCGTGCTGAGCTGCGCGTAGACCTCGTGCGCGACCACCTCGGTCGGCACCAGCAGCGCGTCGGGCCGCATCGCCTCGAAGAGGGCCGCGCTGGTCGGCAGGTTCTGCCGGGCGGCCAGGAACAGCCCCGGGTTGTGCCGGCGCGCGGTGGCGAGCATCGAGAGGTTCGTCGTGTCGTTGTCGGTGCCCGCGACCAGGCCGACGGCCCGCTCGAGGCCCGCCTCGAGGAGGACCCGGCCGTCGGAGCCGTCGCCGAGGACGACCTCGGCGTCGTGGTCCTCGCTGGCGACCGACTCGACGACCACCACGTCGAGGCCCGCGGCGCGCAGGTCGGAGGTCACCTCGCGCCCGAAGCGGCCGTACCCGCAGACGACCCAGAGCCCGTCGCGCCGCGGCTCGCCGCGCTTGGGCAGCTCGGCGCCCGGGCCGGCCTCGAGCCAGGTGAGCAGCTGGTAGGACGCCGGTGCGTTCAGCGCGAGCCGCAGGTGCTCGCCGAAGCGGTCGAACGGGTTGACCACGGTGGGCGTGCCGAAGGCGTGCATCCGCTCCGCGACCGCGGCTGACACCGTCCGGGCCACGACCGGGATGTCAGGGCGCAGGAGCGCTGCCGCCATGGTGACGGCGAGGTTCGTCTCGTCGTCGTTGCTCAGGGCGAGCACGGCCGCGCAGCTCGGGTGGTTGAGCCCGGCGGCGCCGAGGTTGCGGGGGTTGGCGGCGTCGGCGACCAGGCCGGGGATGTCGGCGTGGTACGAGCCGAGCTCGAGGGCGTCGATGCGCTCCGAGGACGAGTCGATCACCACCAGCTGCTGCCCGAGCGCGTCGAAGTCACGAGCCAGCAGCTCCCCCGCCCGGCCGAACCCGGCGACCAGGAAGAACGGTTCACGCATGCGCCCGACCTTGCGGGTGAAGCCCTGCAGCGCCACCGCCTGCTGGAACGCGCGGTCCTGCAGCAGCGTCAGCAGCGAGCCGATCGCGTACGCCCAGCCGATCACCGACGCGTAGATCGTGAAGGTCACCCACAGCCGTTGCGCCGGGGTGAACGGCCACGGCAGCTCGCCGAAGCCGATCGTGGTCGCGGTGTAGCTGACGAAGTAGAACGAGTCGAAGAGCCCGATGTGGGCGGGCCGCCCCTGGTCGTCGATCCCGGGGATCAGCGACAGCCCGATGACGCTGATGCTGAAGATCACGATCAGCGTGATCAGCGGGGCGCGCATCCGACGCATCACGACGAAGATCGCCGACGACGCCTGCTCGGGCGCCAGGTCGACGAGCGCCGGGATCCGCCGGACGGGGTCGCGCCGGCCGAGCAGCTCGAGGAAGACCATCAGCGGGTTGCTCATCGAAACGACTCTCCCCCGACCCGCGCTCAGCCCCGGTGGAACGTGACGGTCTCGGTCACCAGCAGCACGACCGACACCAGGTTGGCCAGGAGCGCGCCGCCCGAGAGCGACACCACGCTCGCCGTCGACTCCGGCGTGATGCCGGCCTTGGAGATCTCGTCGGCCCACACCCACACGACGCTCGCGGCGATGAGCTGGAGGTCGGCGACCAGGCTCGTCGCGAGGTGCACCGCGCCGATCTGCGTCCGGTCGCCGAACTTGAGCACCGTCGCGATCAGGCTCACCGCGAGCGCCGCGAACAGCTCGTACACGTTGTGCAGGTCCGGGTTGGCGATGTCGCCGACGAAGAAGCCCATGTTGAGCGTCGCGGCGAGCAGGACGAAGAAGCCGAAGACGACCTTCTCGAGGTTCACGGTGCTCCCCTGCGTCGCGCTCGGTACCCGCGCTCGTCGACGACCGCGTGCGGGACACGGTAGCCGCGTCCCGCACGCGCTGCGCGCGGCCTCGTGGGTGGGCTCAGTCGCGCACGACCACCACCACGCGCCGGTTGGTCCACCGGCTCGTGGACTTCCCGCCGACGAGGACCGGACGGGTGAGCCCGTACGCCTTCTTCTTCAACGACAGCTCCTGCGGCAGATCGCGGCGCAGGGCGTCGCAGACCGCGTCGGCGCGCTGGGCCGAGAGCGACTTCAGGTGGGCCGTCCGGCCGCGGTAGTCGGTGTAGCCCTCGCAGGTCACGGCCCTGACGTAGGTGAGGCTGCGCGCGACCTCCTTCACCTGCGCCCGGCCCTTCGTGGTGAACCGCGCGTCGCCGCTGTGGAAGAGCCGGTTCAGGTCGGTCGCCTGGCCCGGCTGCAGCTGCCGACCCTTCAGGGCGGTCGCGGGCATCGCGACCGTGCCGTCGGCGGAGCGCAGCGTCGCCCGGGTGGTCCGCAGCCTGCCGTGGTAGGACTGCGGCTTCTTCGGCACCGCGACCTCGGCCGCCGCGGCGGCCGGGCTGACCGGGTCGGCGAACCACTGGAGCGTCGTCGCGCCCGTCGTGGTGGCGATCCCGGCCCCCTGCGCGTTCCTGGCCCGCACCGCGACGTCGTAGTGCCGGCCGTTCAGGACCGGGACGACCGCCAGGGCGAGGGGGTCCGTACCGGTCGGGCGGGCCGTCGACCACGTCTGTCCGCCGTCCAGGCTCAGCTCGTAGCCGGTCACCGGAAGACCCCCGTCAACGGCAGGCGTCCGGAAGGACAGGTCCAGCCGCCGGTCGCCCGGCGTGACCTGCAGGGCCTGCGGCACCGAGGGCGGCCCGGTCACCGTCACGGCGTCCGAGGTCGTCGCCGCACCGCGGCCGGTGCCGCTCTTCTCCGGGTCGGTGTTCGACGCGGTGACCGTGAACGTGTAGGCGACCCCGGTCGGGAGGCCGGTGATCGTGCAGCTGGTCGACGTCGTCTCGCAGGTGCGCCCTCCGGGCTGCACGACCACCCGGTAGCCGACCAGCGCCGACCCGCCGTCCGAGGCCGGCCGGCTCCAGCTCACCGAGACCTTGCCGTCCGACACGGCGACCGCCAGGTCGCGCACCGCGCCCGGCACCGTGGCCGGCGTTGCCGCGAGCCCTCCGGAGGGCGTCCCGGCGCCCACCGCGTTGACGGCGCGCACGGACACCACGTAGCGCCGACCGTTGCCGAGCGCGCTGTGGACCACGCCGGTCAGGTGGTCCCCGGTCGCGACGGAGTCGAGCGCGACCCAGGTGTGACCACCGTCGACGGTCGCCTCGTAGCCCAGCACGTCGCTCCCGCCGTCGGTCTCGGGCGCGTCGAACACCAGGGCGAGGGACGCGTCGCCGGACGTGACGCCGAGCAGCTCCGGGGCGGAGGGCTTCCCGGCCGGAGTGACCGCCTCGGAGGCGTCCGACGGCGACGACTCGCCGACGTCGTTGGTCGCCCGCACGGTGAAGGTGTAGGAGGTTCCGTTCTCGAGACCGGGCACCGTGCACGGGCTCGCCTCGCACGGGACCTCGTGCCCGCCGGGCTCCACGCCGACGACGTAGCCGGTGATCGGGGAGCCGTTGCTGGCCGGTGCGGTGAAGGAGACGCGGACCTCCTCGTCGCCCCGCACGGCGGAGACGCCGGTCGGGGTCCCGGGTCGGCGCGCGGGCGTCACCGACGGCTCGCCCGCCGCCTCTCCGGGCCCGACGTCGTTCCGGGCGCGGACCTCGAACACGTACGTGACGCCGTTGGTCAGGCCGTCGACGGTGGCGGTGAGGGAGCCGTGGCCGTCGACCTCGAGCGCCGTCCACGTGTCGCCGCCATCGACGCTGACCTCGTACGCCGTGACGTCCGACCCGCCGTCGCTGCCCGGGGCGTCGAAGCCCAGGACCGCCGAGCCGTCACCGCGCTCGGCCGTCAGCCCGGTCGGAGCCCCGGGGACGGTGGCGGGGACGACCGGCGAGGTCGGCTCCGACGCCTCCCCGAGCCCGGCGGAGGTCCTCGCCCGGACCTCGAACGTGTAGGAGGTGCCGTTGGTCAGTCCCTCGACCGTGCACGGGCTCGTGGTGCAGGACGTGACGTCCCCGCCCGGGGTGGTCTCGACCAGGTAGCCCGTGACCGCGGCACCGCCGTCCTGCGCGGGTCGCGCGAACGTCAGCGTCACCTTCTGGTCGCCGCGCCTCGCGGTGACCGAACGGGGAGCGTCGGCCAGGCCGGCCGGCGTCACCTCCGCCGGCTCGGAGGCGACCGAACGGCCCGCGTCGTTCACGGCCCGGACGGTGAGGGCGTACGTCGTCCCGTTCTCGAGCCCCGTGACCAGGCAGGGGCTGACCGCGCAGCTGACCTCGTCGCCGCTCGACCCGACCTGGACGACGTAGCCCGTCACCGGGGAGCCGCCGTCGGCGGCGGGTGCCGTGAAGGACACCGTCGCGGAGGCGTCGGTCGCGACGGCTCTGATGTCCGTCGGGGCGCCCGGCGCGACGGCCGGGGTCACCGCGTCGGACGCAGCGGAAGGCTCGCCGGTGCCCAGGGCGTTCATCGCGCGGACGGTGAAGGTGTACGCGGTCCCGTTCGTGAGGCCGTCGACCTCGCAGGGGCTGGTCGCACAGCTGGTCACGGTGCCGCCCGGAGCGGTCGTCACGGTGTACCCCGTCACCACGGAGCCGCCGTCGCTCGCCGGAGCGTCGAAGGAGACGCTGGCCGACGCGGCCCCGCGGGTGGCGAGCACGCCGGTCGGCGCACCCGGCACACCTCGGACGTCGATGGTCGCCGTCGACGTCGCGATCCCGTTGAAGGTCGTTGCGCCCACGGCCTGGTCGCCGTACTCGACGACGTAGCCGGAGGTGCCGTCGTTGGAGGGCGGCAGGTCGTTCCAGCTGCCGATGCCTCCCCAGTTGGTCACCGCGGCCCACTCCCCGGAGTAGTTGTCGTACCAGGCCCCCGCGTTGTTCGGCTCTCCGGGGGCCCAGCTGCGGTAGACGCCAGGGTCGGCGACGTCCTGACAGACCTCGAAGAAGTTGACGCAGCTGCTGATCACCTGGCCGGCGAGGGGCCCGTCGCCCCACACCCACGTCCGCGTCGGGTAGTCGTCGACGCTCCGCGCGCCGAACCAGACCGACCGAGCCCCCTCGATGCGGGTGGAGACCAGGTCGTTGACGGCAGCGGAAGCCATCGTCGCCAGGTAGCCGTGCTGACCGAGGAACGTCCGCTGCTGCGCCTCGGCCCGGGCCGTGTCCGCGTCGATCGCGGGGGCGGGGACGTACTCGTAGAAGTGCTGGTTGGTCGGGGAGTACACGAAGCCGGGGGTGTCGAGCAGCGCCGCCACGGTCACGTCGGCGGTGACGCCGGCGTCGGACCCCGTCGTGATGGCCAGCGTGGCCAGGGCGCTGTTCAGGTCCTCGGTCACGCCGGAGAAGGTGATCGAGGACGTGCCCGCCCATGCGTTGCCGAACGCGAGGTCGAGGCCGGTGGTGGTCGCCACGGACAAGGTCCCGCGATCGGTGCTGACCGTGACCTGGAGCGACGCGTCGTCGGCGGCCCCGCCGACGCTCGCCCCGGTCAGACCGGTGGTCGCGTCCGGAGGCACGAGTGCGGTGGTCGGGGCCGTGGTGACGAGACCGGCGCCCGCGAGGGCGACCGGACCGGCCACCAGGACGCTCAGCGCCCCGAGGACCAGCGCGACGATAACGGTGCAGGCGCGTCGGACGTACCCCACGCGGGGACCTGAGGACATGCGGGTGCTGCTCCTTCGTCCCCGAGTCGGACGGGCGCACGTGAGGGCGGCCCGGAGCGTCGATCTGAGACGGAGCGTAGCGGCAGGGCGCCCCCGTCGCTGAGAGTTCTTCATGTTCGGCTCAGCAGACGACCACGGGGCGGATCTGCGCCTCGCCGCCCTCCGCGCGGGCACCCGGCCGCTCCTCCGACCGACCGGCCGGTCCTAGGCTGGGCGTCGACGCACCCCGGCCCAGGAGGAACACCATGTCCGTGACCGACCGCACCGCGCTGGGTGGCCCGACGCTGCCCCAGGAACGTCGCCTGGTGACGAGCATCCCGGGCCCGCGCTCGCTGGATCTGGCGGACCGCCGCAAGGCCGCCGTCGCGTCGGGCGTCGCCTCGTCGATGCCCGTGTACGCGGTCGCGGCCGGCGGCGGCGTCCTGGTCGACGTCGACGGCAACTCGCTGATCGACCTGGGCTCCGGGATCGCCGTCACGACCGTCGGCAACGCGGACCCCGCGGTGGCCGCGGCCGTCGCCGCGCAGGCCGCGCAGCTGACGCACACCTGCTTCACCATCACCCCGTACGAGGGCTACGTCGAGGTGGCCGAACGCCTCAACCGGCTCACCCCGGGCGACCACGCCAAGCGGTCCGCGCTGTTCAGCTCGGGCGCCGAGGCGGTCGAGAACGCGATCAAGATCGCGCGGCACCACACGGGACGTTCCGCAGTGGTCGCCTTCGACCACGCGTACCACGGCCGCACCAACCTGACGATGGCCCTGACGGCGAAGTCGATGCCCTACAAGGCCGGCTTCGGACCGTTCGCGAGCGAGGTCTACCGCGCACCGATGTCGTACCCCTACCGCGACGGCCTGTCCGGGCCGGAGGCCGCCAAGCGCGCGATCTCGGTGATCGAGAAGCAGGTCGGCGCCGCCGACCTCGCCGCGGTGATCATCGAGCCGGTCCAGGGCGAGGGCGGCTTCGTCGTCCCCGCCGAGGGCTTCCTGCCCGCGCTGCGGGCGTGGTGCACGGAGAACGGCGTGGTCTTCATCGCCGACGAGATCCAGTCCGGCTTCGCGCGGACGGGTGACCTGTTCGCGAGCGAGCACGAGGGCCTGGTCCCCGACCTGATCACCACGGCCAAGGGCATCGCCGGCGGCCTGCCGCTGTCGGCCGTGACCGGTCGCGCCGAGATCATGGACGCGGTGCACGGCGGGGGGCTCGGCGGGACGTACGCGGGCAACCCGGTGGCGTGCGCGGCGGCGCTCGCGTCGCTCGACCACTTCGAGCACGACGGTCTCGTCGAGCGGGCCCGCGAGATCGGGACGCTGCTGCTCGACCGCCTCGCCTCGGCCCAGGCCGACGACCCGCGCATCGGCGACGTCCGCGGCCGCGGCGCCATGATCGCCATCGAGCTCGTCGATCCCGCCACGGGCGAGCCGGACGCGGCGCTGACCGCGGCCGTCGCGAAGCGGACCGCGAGCGAGGGCGTGATCGTCCTGACCTGCGGCACGTACGGCAACGTCATCCGGCTCCTGCCGCCGCTGGCGATCGACGACGCCCTGCTGAGCGAGGGCCTCGAGGTCCTGCTCGGGGCGCTCGCCGCCAGCTGAGCAGCGCCGTGGACCTCAAGCTCGAGCTCGTGCAGGTCCCGGTCACCGACGTCGACCGGGCTCTGGCCTTCTACACCGACCGGCTGGGCTTCGTCCTCGACGTCGACGTGCGCCCGGTGGAGGGCATGCGGGTCGTCCAGCTCACCCCGCCCGGCTCGGCCTGCTCGATCCTGCTGGGCACCGGCATGGGCGAGTCGTCCTCCATGACGCCCGGCAGCCAGAAGGCCCTGCACCTCGTGGTCGCGGACATCGCCTCCGCCCGCCAGGAGCTGCTCGACCGCGGCGTGGAGGTGGCCGAGGTCGTCGACGTCGGGGGTGGGGTCCGCTACGCCTGGTTCGCGGACCCGGACGGCAACTCCCTGGCTCTGCAGGAGATGCCCTGGCGCACGGGCGAGAACTTCTAGCCCTTGACACCTCGGAACGGTTGGTCCTGCAGAACGCTCCCTGAGCTTGTCGAAGGGCCCGGAACGGGTTGGCGTTCTCCACCCACTTCAGCAAGAACGCTGACCTCTTCGAGGCCCTTCGACGAGCTCAGGGAGCGTTCTCGCACCTCCCGCAGGAGCGTTCTCGCTAGATCAGCGCCCAGGCGCGCGTGAGGACGTCGCGGAGGATCGACTCCATCTGGTCGAACTCGGACTGCCCGCTGATCAGCGGCGGGGCGAGCTGGATGACGGGGTCGCCGCGGTCGTCGGCACGGCAGTAGAGGCCGGCCTCGAAGAGCGCGCCCGACAGGAACCCGCGCAGCATCCGCTCGGACTCGTCGGCGTCGAAGGTCTCCTTCGTCGTCTTGTCCTTGACCAGCTCGATGCCGTAGAAGAAGCCCTCGCCGCGGACGTCGCCGACGATCGGCAGGTCCAGCAGCTTCTCCAGCGTCCGGCGGAACGCCGGGCCCTCGGTGTGCACGTGCTCGTTGAGCCTCTCGCGCTCGAAGAGGTCGAGGTTGGCCATCGCGACCGCGGCCGAGACCGGGTGCCCACCGAACGTGTAGCCGTGGGCGAAGGTCGTCGTGCCGTGCGCGAACGGCTCGAACAGCCGCTCGCTGGCGATCATGGCGCCGATGGGTGAGTAGCCCGAGGTCATGCCCTTGGCGCAGGTGATGATGTCGGGCACGTAGCCGAGGTCGTCGCAGGCGAACATCGACCCGATCCGGCCGAACGCGCAGATGACCTCGTCGGAGACCAGCAGCACGTCGTGCTCGTCGCAGATCTCGCGGACGCGCTCGAAGTAGCCGGGGGGCGGGGGGAAGCAGCCGCCGGCGTTCTGCACCGGCTCCAGGAACACGGCCGCGACGGTGTCGGGGCCCTCGAAGAGGATCGCCTCCTCGATGCGGTCCGCCGCCCAGCGGCCGAAGGCCTTGCCGTCGCCGGCGAAGACATCGGGCGCGCGGTACGCGTTGGTGTTCGGCACCCGGAACGTGCCCGGCACGAGCGGCTCGTAGACCTCCTTGAGCGCGGGGATGCCGGTGATCGCCAGGGCGCCCTGGGTGGTGCCGTGGTAGGCGACCGAGCGCGAGATGACCTTGGTCTTGAGCGGCTTGCCGACCAGCTTGAAGTACTGCTTCGCCAGCTTCCAGGCGCTCTCGACGGCCTCGGCACCGCCGGTGGTGAAGAAGACCCGGTTGAGGTCGCCGGGCGCGTAGTGCGCGAGCCGCTCGGCGAGGTCGATCGCCGCCGGGTGCGCGTACGACCAGAGCGGGAAGAAGGCGAGGTCGCGGGCCTGCTTGGCTGCGGCCTCGGCGAGCTCGTGCCGTCCGTGGCCCGCCTGCACGACGAACAGCCCGGCCAGCCCGTCGAGGTAGCGGCGGCCGCGGTCGTCCCAGATGTACGCCCCCTCGCCGCGCACGATGATCGGCACCTCGTGGCCCTCGCCGTACGCCGACTCGCGCGTGAAGTGCTTCCACAGGTGGTTCCGGGCCGCGAGGCCGCGGTCGGTGCCGCGCGGCGTGGTGGTGCCCGCGGACTCCTGGGCGACTTCCTGGGGTGTGCTGGTCATGCCGTGCTCCTTGCGATCTTCGTGGATGTCGTCTGACGGGGGCTGGGACCGGTGATCGTCACCGGGTGCCCCAGTCGTAGCGCTGCCGGTGGAGCTTGAGGTAGAGGAACGTCTCCGTGCTGCTCACGCCGGGCAGCCGGCGGAGGCGGGCGAGCAGGTCGAGCAGGTGGTCGTCGTCCTCGCAGACGACCTCGACCAGGAGGTCGAACGTCCCGGCCGTGCTGACGAGGTACTCGACCTCGGGCAGCGCCTCGAGCGCCTCGAGCGGGGAGCTCGGGTCGCCGTCCACGCGGATGCCGATCATGGCCTGGCGGGTGAATCCGACCTGCGTCGGGTCGGTGACCGCGACCACCTGGATCACGCCCCCGTCGACGAGCTTCTGCACCCGCTGGCGCACCGTCGACTCCGACAGGCCGACCGCGGCGGCCAGCGCGGCGTACGACTGCCGGCCGTCGCGCTGCAGCATCTCGACCAGCGCCCGCGACACGTCGTCCAGGACGGGAGGACGACGAGCCGCCCGGGGGGTGGGCTCGGGGAGGTTCATCGTCCCGGCGGGTCCTGGTCCTGCGGCCGGACCGCGGAGGCGCCGGGCGGCAGGTTGGAGCGGTCGGGCGCGATGACCGTGGCCATCTCGCCCGAGTCGGGCAGGGCCACGCGCGGCTGCTGGGTCCCACCGTGCACCAGCAGGAGCTCGTCGGCGGCCAGCTTGGGCAGCGTCTCGCCCCGGAAGTAGGCCGGGTGGCGTGCCTGCCAGGCCAGCATCAGCACCACGCCGAGCAGGAGCGAGCCGATGCCGAGCACGAAGACGCCGCCGATGCCGAAGATCGAGGTCTCGCCGAAGTCGGGCTGCGCGTACTGGTAGGACGCGATGACGAAGGCGCCGAGCAGCATGACCCCGCCGAGGAGCGGGAAGAGCCCCCGCATCACGAAGTTCCGCAGGCTCGAGGTCAGCGTCCGGCGGTAGAACCAGACGCAGGCGAAGCCGGTGAGGCCGTAGTAGAAGGCGATCAGCAGGCCGACGGCGGCGATCGAGTCGGCCAGGATGTTCTCGCTGATCAGGGTCATGCCGACGTAGAAGACGATCGAGATCGCGCCCATCCAGATCGTCGAGGTGCTCGGCGACAGGTGCGTAGGGTGGATCCGGGCGAAGCGGGCGGGCACGGCGCGGTAGGCCGCCATCGACAGCGAGGTCCGCGCCGTCGGCAGGATCGTCGTCTGCGTGGACGCCGAGGCGGACGTGAGGACGGTGATCACCAGCAGCACCTCCATCACGTGGCCGAGCGCGCTGTCGCCGAACACCTGCGTCCCGAGGGCGGCGAAGATGTCGTCGGCGTTGGCCTCGTTGCCCAGGCCCACGCCGGAGTCCCCCACCCCGGCGAAGGCGACCATGGCGATCGAGACGATGGCGTACGTCGCGAGCAGCAGCAGCGTCGACAGGATGGCGGCGCGGCCCGGCGTGGTGGCCGGGTCCTTGGTCTCCTCGTTCACCGCCACGGCGCTGTCCCAGCCCCAGTAGATGAAGACGGCGATGAGCACGGCCGTGACGAGCGCGTTCAGGCTCAGCCCCGACGGCCAAAGCCAGGTCAGGCTCGGCGTGATCGAGCCCTCGGGCGGGTTCGAGCCGAAGACGCGGACGAGCGCGTAGACGGCGAAGATCACGAGCACCACCAGCTCGATCCCGAGCAGGCAGTACTGGATCCGGGCCGACAGCTCCAGGCCGCGCCAGCAGACGTAGGTCATGATCGCGATCCAGAGGACACCGGCGACCGTGCTCCAGAAGGTCGAGTCCGCCAGCGTGGTGAGCCCGAAGAGCGAGAACGTGTACTGCCCCGCGATCTGCGCCAGGTTCGCCATGACGATGATGTCGGCGACGATGATCCCCCAGCCGCCCATCCAGCCGGCCTTCGGCCCGAACGCGCGGGTCGCCCAGGTGAAGGTCGTCCCGCAGTCCGGCTCGGCCTTGTTGAGCTCCGCGTACGCGACGGCGATGAAGTACATCGGCAGGAAGGCGAGCAGCATGATCGACGGGGCCTTGACGCCGACCAGGCCGTCGCCGTTCGCCACCAGCACCACGTAGCCCAGGCTCGCGGCCAGGCTGTAGGCCGGCGCGGTGGAGGCGACGGCGACCACGATGCTCGAGACGAGGCCGATGGCGCCGCCCTTGAGCCCCTTCTCGCCCGCCGCCGCACCGGTGCCGGTCGTGTCCTGGACTGTGGTCGCCATGGGGCCTCCCGAGTGCCGACATCTTTTCGCAGCCGTCGAATATGGCGCGGAATCCGCGATTTCTGGGAGTCTAGGGCTCCGATTCCCGTTTGTGGAGAGGCAAGTCGATGCGGATTCTGCTGGTCGGTGCGGGCGGGGTGGGTGACGCGATCGCGCGCATCGCCGCTCGGCGCTCGTTCTTCGAGGCGCTGGTCGTGGCCGACTACGACCAGGCCCGGGCGGACCGTACGGTCGCCGCCGTGCGGGAGCGCAACCCCGGGGAGACGCGCTTCGTCGCCGACCGGGTCGACGCGTCCGACGCGACGGCGGTGGCCGAGGCCGTCCGGCGCCACGGCGCCACCCACGTGATGAACGCCGTGGACCCGCGCTTCGTCATGCCGATCTTCGAGGGCGCCCGGCAGGCCGGGGCGGACTACCTCGACATGGCGATGTCGCTGTCGCGGCCGCACCCCGAGCACCCGTACTCCCAGACCGGCGTCAAGCTCGGCGACGAGCAGCTCGCGCAGGACGAGGCGTGGCGCGCCGACGGCCGGCTCGCGCTGGTCGGCATCGGCGTCGAGCCGGGGCTCTCGGACGTCTTCGCGCGCTACGCGGTCGACCACCTCTTCTCCCACGTCACCGAGCTGGGCGTGCGCGACGGCGGCAACCTGTCCGTCGCCGGCTACGCCTTCGCGCCGGGCTTCTCGATCTGGACCACGATCGAGGAGTGCCTCAACCCGCCGGTCGTCTACGAGCGCGACCGCGGCTGGTACACGATCGAGCCGTTCAGCGAGCCGGAGGTGTTCGACTTCCCGGGCGGCATCGGCCCGGTCGAGTGCGTGCACGTCGAGCACGAGGAGGTCCTCCTCATGCCGCGCTGGCTCGACGCGGACAAGGTGACCTTCAAGTACGGCCTCGGCACCGAGTTCATCGACGTGCTCAAGGCGCTGCACAAGGTGGGCCTGGACAAGACCGACCCGGTCGACGTCAAGGGGGTGAAGGTGTCGCCGCGCGACGTCGTCGCGGCCTGCCTCCCGGACCCGGCCGGGCTCGGTGACGCGATGTCAGGCGCGACGTGCGCCGGGCTGCTCGTCACCGGTACGGGCGTGGACGGCCAGCCGCGCAAGGTCTACCTGTCCCACGTCGTCGACAACGCCGACTCGATGCGCATCGACGGCGCGCAGTGCGTGGTCTGGCAGACGGCGCTCAACCCGGTCGTCGCCCTCGAGCTCCTCGCCACCGGCGTCTGGTCGGGCGCCGGCGTCCTCGGGCCGGAGGCGTTCGACGCCGTCCCGTTCCTCGACCTGCTCGCCTCCCCCGACGGCTACGACTCCCCCTGGGAGCTGAACGAGCTCACGCCGCAACGCTCCCTGAGCCTGTCGAAGGGCAACAACGCCCCCTGAGCCTGTCGAAGGGCCTCGAAGAGGTCGGCTCTTGATCCTCCCAATTCGCGCGAGTGGCGCCACCCGTAACGCCTCCGCGGCGTGTCTCGTGTGGGGTGGCGCCACTCGCGCGGTGAAAGCCAGCGGGAAGAGAGGGTGAAGAGGCCACACCGGGCGGGTTGGTTGCTCCCCCGAACGCCTCCGCCGTACTCTCGGCCCGTCGGACGGCTGGCGTCGTGACGATCGGAGGGCTGTGCTCGACCGCGAGGACCTCCCGCTGGACGGAACGGTCGTGCTCGACTTCAGCCAGTTCCTGGCCGGCCCGGTCGCGGCCCTGCGGCTGGCGGACCTCGGCGCCCGGGTGATCAAGGTCGAGCGGCCCGTGACCGGCGAGATCGGGCGGACCCTCGCCTTCGCCGGCCGGTGGATCGACGGGGACACGGCGTCGTTCCACGCGATGAACCGGAACAAGGAAGCCGTCGTCGCCGACCTCAAGGACCCGGCCGACCTCGCCCTGGTGAAGGATCTCGTACGCCGCGCCGACGTCCTGCTCCACAACTTCCGCCCCGGCGTCATGGAACGTCTCGGGCTCGACCACCCCACCGTCGCCCAGCTCAACCCCGGGCTCGTCTACGCCAGCGCCTCCGGCTACGGGGCCGACGGACCGTGGGCCGGCCGCCCCGGGCAGGACCTGCTCGCGCAGTCGGTCTCGGCGCTGCCCTGGGTGAGCGGTTCCGGGGACCGCCCGGTCACGGTGGGCCTCTCGCTCGCCGACCACCTGCTCAGCTGCCACATCGCGCAGGGGGTCGTCGCGCTCCTGGTCCGCCGGGCCCGGACCGGGCGCGGCGGGCTGGTCGAGACCAGCCTGCTGGAGGGCATGCTCGACCTCCAGCTCGTACGCCTGACCGACCGGCTCAGTGCGACCGCGACTTCCGAAGCCGAGTCGGATGAGCTCGCTCCGGCTCCCGTCTCGGGGGTCTTCCCCACCGAAGACGGCTGGCTGGCCCTGACCGCAGCGCCCGGTCGGTTGACCCAGCTCCTCGGGACCGTCGCAGCCTCGGCGGCCGAGCTCCCGGACCTCCTCCGCGGCCGCACCACCGACGCGTGGCTCGACCTCCTCGACGCCGACGGCGTCTGGTGCTCACCGGTGCTGACGCTGGAGGAGCTGCTCGTCCACGACGCGTTCCGCGCGGTGGACATGACCCAGACCGTCGAGCGGCCGCCGCGGGAGCCGGGCGGCGAACCCGTACGCCTGACCACGACCCGCAGCCCCATCCGCATCGACGGCGAACCGCTCGTCAGCGGACGCGGCTCCCCCCGCCTGGGCGCGCAGGGCCGCGTCGGCACGAGCGCGGTCCTCACCGACGACGACGGGGAGGCGTGGCGTGAGCGCTGACGGCGGGCCCGCCGACGAACCCGTCCGCGCCTCCGCGACCGCGGCGGTGACGCTGTCCGAGGTCGCCGCGCGCGCCGGCGTGTCCGTCTCGGCCGTCTCGAAGGTGCTGCGCGGGAACGCGGCGATCCGCGTCAGCCCCGACACCCGCCAGCGGATCCTGACGGCGGCCGAGGAGCTGCGCTACCGGCCCAACTTCGCCGCCCGCGCGCTCCAGGCCGCGCGCACCCAGGTGTTGGGGCTCGTGGTCCCCGACCTGACCAACGCGCTCTTCACCGAGCTCATGCACGGCGTCGAGGACGAGGCCGCGGCGCACGGCTACACGGTCCTGCTCGGCCGCCTCGACACCGACCGGCCGCAGACCGAGGTCATCGCCCGGCTGCTCGGCGAGGGCCGGGTCGACGGTCTGGTGCTCCAGGCCACCGACGGCGTGGACCCGGCCGCGCTGGCCCAGCTGCTCGACCCCCGGGCGGCGGTCGTGCTGATCAACTCCGTCGCCCCCGGCCGCGCCTCGTCGGTCACCGTCGACGACGTGGGCGGCGGCCGGACCGCGACCGAGCACCTCGTCGAGCTGGGCCACACCCGGATCGCCCTCGCCGGCGGGCTGCCGACGTCCTACACGGCCCAGCGCCGGCGCCGGGGTCATCAGCAGGCGATGCGGGCGGCCGGGCTCGACCCGCGCGCCGACCACGAGACCGCGCTCGGCTACACCGCCGACCAGGGTCGGCAGGCCCTGCGGGCGCTGATGCAGCTCGACCCGCGGCCGACCGGCATAGTCGTCGCCAACGTGAACGCCGCCGTCGGGCTGCTCGCCGAGGCCCACGCCCTCGGGATCGACGTCCCCGGTGACCTGTCCGTGGTCACCGTCCTCGACTCCTGGACCGCGGAGAACACCTGGCCACCGCTCACCGCCGTCCGCATGCAGTTCTACGCGATGGGCCGGACGGCGGTCACCAGCGTGATCCGCCGCATCGGGGACGCGACGATGACCGACGAGGTGATCCTCGACCCCGCCCCCGTGCTGGTGGTGCGAGGGTCGACCGCTTCCCTGTCGCCCTGAGGCGTCGAGCCGTCGAATCGGCGGAAGCCCCTCGGCTCCGAAGACCTCCGGCGAGGGATTCCCTCACTTTGGAGCGCCAGAGGGGTGCTTAGCCGCTCATAACGCTTGAACGGCGCCTCTGGCGCTTCGAAGTGAGGGGGCGTCTCACAACATGACGTCGGCGTCCGGGCGCAAGACCCGCCGTTGACCTCGACCGTCGCCGTGGTCTAACGTTTGATCAGCGTCGAGGGCGACACACCGGGTGCCGCTCGCCCACCCGCGAAGGAGTCACCGTGCCGCCGTACGCCGCGGGTGACCCGAGTACGCTGCCCGAGCGGTCCCCGCACCCCGGCTACCGCCTCGTCCTCCCGGAACGGCCCCGGCCGATCGTGCTCATCGGGGCCGGCGGCATCGTCCGGGACGCGCACCTGCCCGCGTACGCGAAGGCCGGCTTAACCGTCGCCAGTCTCACCGACCTCGACCGGGGCCGCGCACGGACGCTGGCGGACGCGTACGGCGTCGCGGAGACCTACGACGACGTCGCCGGCGCGGTCGCCCACGCGCCCGCCGACGCGGTGTACGACGTCGCCCTCCCGCCCGAGGCGCACATCGGGGTGCTCGAGCAGCTCCCGGACGGAGCCCCGGTGCTGCTGCAGAAGCCGCTCGGCAACGACCTCGCCGACGGCGTCCGCACCCGCGAGGTCTGCCACCGCAAGGGGCTCGTAGCCGCCGTCAACACGCAGCTGCGCTTCGCCCCGTACGTCGCCGCCGCCCGCGAGCTCATCGCCGCGGGCACCATCGGCGAGCTGTACGACGTCGAGGTCCGGGTCTCGGTGAACACGCCGTGGGAGATGTTCCCGTACGTGCTCGACCTCCCCCGCCTCGAGATCAACATGCACAGCGTCCACTACCTCGACCTGCTGCGCTCGTTCCTGGGCGACCCGACCGGCGTCTCCGCGGTGACCGTCCGCCACCCCGCCAAGACCGTCGCCAACACCCGCTCCGACATCGCCCTGACCTACGGCGACCGGCCCATCCGGGTCGTGGTGTCGACGAACCACGACCACCACTTCGGCGCCCCGTACGAGGAGAGCTTCGTTAAGTGGGAGGGCACGCAGGGCGCCGTCCGCGCTCAGCTGGGACTCCTGCTCGACTACCCGCGCGGGGGCGAGGACAGGCTCGAGGTCGTCACCGACGACCGGCTCGACGAGGGCTGGCGCCCGCTGCCCTTCAAGGGCTCGTGGTTCCCCGACGCCTTCATCGGGTCGATGAGCGTCCTGCAACGCTTCTGCGAGGGCTCGATCCCCTCGCTCCCGACGTCGGTCGACGACGTCTTCCGCACCATGGCCGTCGTCGAGGCGGCCTACCGCTCCGCAGCCAGCGGCGGCGAGCCACCCCCGTTCGACGAAGGAGCACGATGAGACTCGCCCGCCTGGGCCCTGCCGGAGCCGAGATCCCCACGGTGGTCGTCGACGGCACCCACCACGACCTCCGCCCGGTGCTGGACTCGCTCGGGGTCGCCGACCTCGGACCCGCGTTCTTCGCCGCCGACGGCCTGGCGCGGGCCGCCACCGCCGTGGCCGACGGCACGCTGCCCGAGCTGCCCGGCGCGGCGGACCTGCGCGTCGGCGCACCCCTCGCCCGTCCCGGCAAGATCGTCTGCATCGGCCTCAACTACCGCGACCACGCGGCGGAGACCGGCGCGGCGCTGCCGGAGGAGCCGATCATCTTCATGAAGGACCCGAGCACCGTCGTCGGCCCGTTCGACCGCGTCCTCGTGCCGGTCGGCTCGACCAAGACCGACTGGGAGGTCGAGCTCGGCGTCGTCATCGGCCGTACGGCGCGCTACCTCGGCTCCCCCGCCGAGTCGCGCGACCACGTGGCCGGCTACGTGCTGTCGCACGACGTGTCGGAGCGCGAGTTCCAGCTCGAGCGCGGCGGCCAGTGGGACAAGGGCAAGAGCTGCGAGACGTTCAACCCGCTCGGCCCCGAGCTGGTCACGGCGGACGAGGTCGCCGACCCGCAGGACCTGCGCCTCACGCTCTCGGTCAACGGCGTGGCCCGCCAGGACGGCACGACGGCCGACATGATCTTCGGCGTCGACCACGTGATCTGGTACCTGAGCCAGTTCATGGTCCTCGAGCCCGGGGACGTCATCAACACAGGCACGCCGGCCGGGGTCGCCCTCGGCCTGCCCGACCACCCCTACCTGAAAGCAGGCGACGTCGTGGAGCTCGAGATCACCGGCCTCGGCCGGGGCCGGCAGACGTTCGAGCAGGCGACCCGATGAGCCCCGTGGAGCCGAGCCAGGAGTTCGCCGGGCTGGTCGCCGTCGTGACCGGCGGCGGGGCCGGCATCGGGCTGGCCGTCGTCGAGGAGCTCGTGGCGCGCGGGGCGCACGTCGCCGCGCTCGACGTCGACCCCAGCGGTGCCCCGGAGGGCGTCCTGGCGGTCCCCTGCGACGTCCGCGACCGCGCGTCGGTCGACGCGGCCATCGCCACGGTCGTGTCCGAGCTCGGGCAGCTCGACGTCGTCGTGAACAACGCCGGGATCAGCGCCGTCGGCACGGTCGAGGACCTCTCCGACGACGACTGGTCACGCGTCCTGGACGTCAACGTCGTCGGGATCGCCCGCGTGTCGGCCGCCGCCATGCCGTACCTGCGCCGCTCCGACGCCGCGGCCATCGTCAACACGTGCTCGATCGCGGCCCTGGTCGGGCTCCCCCAGCGCACCCTGTACGCCGCGTCGAAGGGTGCGGTGCTCGCCCTCACCTTCGCCATGGCGACCGACCACGTCGGCGAGGGCATCCGCGTCAACTGCGTGGCACCGGGGACCGTCCACACCGGGTTCGTGGACCGGATGCTGGCGACGTTCCCCGACCCGGTCAAGGAGAAGGCCGCGATGGACGCCCGCCAGGCCATCGGCCGGATGGTGACGCCCGAGGAGGTCGCGTACGCGGTCGCCTACCTGGCCAGCCCGCGCGCGGGCTCGACCACGGGCACCTCGCTCGAGGTCGACGGCGGCGCCACCCACCTGCGCGCCCGCCAGGTCCAGAAGCGTGACGGCGGCGACGGTGCCTGAGGGCTCCGACGAGCTGGACCTGCCGCTGGAGGGCGTGACCGTCCTCGACTTCAGCCAGTTCCTCGCCGGGCCGGTCGCGGCCCTGCGGCTCGCTGATCTTGGTGCGCGCGTGATCAAGATCGAGCGCCCGGGCACGGGCGACCTCGGTCGGACCCTCGCGTTCGGCGGGCGGATGGCCGGGGCGAGCTCCATGTCGTTCCACGCGATGAACCGCAACAAGGAGAGCATCACCGCCGACCTGAAGGACCCCGCCGACCTGGCGATGGTGCGCGACCTCGTGGCCACCGCCGACGTGATGATCCAGAACTTCCGCCCCGGCGTGATGGAACGCATCGGCCTTGACCACGCGTCGGTCTCCACGATCAACCCGAAGATCATCTACGGCAGCGTCAGCGGCTACGGCGACGCCGGCCCGTTCAAGGACCGGCCCGGCCAGGACCTGCTGGCCCAGGCCATCTCCGGGCTGCCGTGGCTGAACGGCTCGCGCGAGGACCCGCCCGTCCCCGTCGGCCTGTCCGTCGCCGACCACCTCGCCAGCTGCCACCTGGCGCAGGGCATCACCGCCCTGCTCGTGCGCCGCTACCGCACCGGCCGCGGCGGCCTCGTGCAGACCAGCCTCTTCGAGGCCCTGCTCGACCTGCAGTTCGAGCTGCTCACCACCCGCCTGAACGACCCGACCGTCGCGGTGCAGCGCAAGGGTCCGCGCTCGGCGCACGCGTTCCTGCCCGCCCCGTACGGCATCTACCCCTGCTCCGACGGCTACCTCGCCATCGCGATGAACCCGGTCCCGACCATCGGGCGCCTGCTCGGGCTGCACGAGCTGACCTCGATGAGCGACCCGAGCGCCTGGTGGGAGCGGCAGGAGGAGATCGAGGAGCTGATCGCCGATCGGCTGCGGACCGACACCCGTGACGCGTGGCTCGCGCTGCTCGACGCCGAGGACGTCTGGTGCGCACCCGTCCTGACGCTGGAGGAGCTGATCGCGCACGAGGGCTTCGCCGCCATCGCGATGACCCAGCAGGTCAGCGCCGACGACCTCACCCTGACCACCACCCGCAGCCCGATCCGTGTCGACGGCCACCGCCTGACGAGCGAGCGACCCGGCCCGGCCCTGGGCGAGCACAACCGATGACCCTCCCGATCACGACACTGCGCGGCATCACCTGGGAGCACCCCCGCGGCTACGACTGCCAGGTCGCGGCGGCCGCCGAGTACGAGCGGCGGACGGGGGTCCGGGTCGAGTGGGAGTTCCGGTCGCTGCAGCTCTTCGCCGACGCGCCCCTCGAGGACCTCACCGCGCGCTACGACCTGCTGGTCATCGACCACCCGCACGTGCCCCTGGCGGCCAAGGCCGGGCTGCTCGCCGCCCTCGACGGGGCCGGGCACGACGAGGAGCTGGCCGCGCTGGCCGCCGACTCGGTCGGGCCGAGCCACGCGACGTACGCGCACGCCGGCCACCAGTACGGCCTCGCCACCGACACCGCGTCACAGGTCGCGGTTCACCGGCCCGACCGGCTCCCGGACGCGCCAACGACCTGGGACCAGGTGCTCGAGCTGGCGGACGAGGGTCGGGTGATCTGGCCGGCCAAGCCGATCGACGCGTGGTCGAGCCTCTGCACAATCGCGGCCAACCGCGGGACCCCGGTGGGGGCCTCGCCGGGCGTGTTCCTCTCCGCCGAGGACGCCGCCCCCGTCCTCGACCTGCTGCACCGCCTCGCCGACCGGGTCCCGGCCTGGTGCCTGTCGGCCAACCCCATCCAGGTCGCCGAGGCGCTCGCGGCCGAGAGCGACGAGGTCTGGGCCTACGCGCCGCTGCTCTACGGCTACAGCAACTACTCCCGCGCCGCGTTCCGTCCGCAGCGGCTGCGCTACGTCGACATGCCGGCCGGCCTGCGCGGGGTCGCGGGCTCCCAGCTCGGCGGCGCCGGGGTTGCGGTATCAAGCCGTGCCTCCGATCTGGCCGCGGCGCGCGCGTACGCGCTGTGGGTCGCCTCGCCGGAGATCCAGTCGGGCCTCTACTACGACGCCGGCGGCCAGCCCGGCTACGGGGCGTCATGGGACGACGACCGGCTCAACGCGGACTCGCTCGACTTCTTCCGCGGGACCCGCCGGACGGTCGAGGAGTCGTGGGTGCGCCCGCGCACCGCCGGACTCATCGAGCTCCAGGACACGGTCTCGCCCTGGGTCACCAAGACGCTGCGGCGCGACCTGAGCGACGAGACGCTGCTGCACCGCGCGAACGAGCTGGCCGCGCGTCTGCTGGTCGAGCAGGACACAAGGGAGGACCGATGAAGACCGAGGACCGCTGGTTCGAGGACTACCAGATCGGCGAGAGCCGAACGTCGGTCGGGCGCACGATCACCGAGACCGACGTCGTCATGCACGCCGGCCAGACGGGCGACTTCTTCCCGCACCACATGGACGCGGAGTGGATGAAGACCCAGCCCGCCGGCCAGCGAATCGCCCACGGCACGCTGATCCTCTCCGTCGCGGTCGGCATGACGGCGACGGACATCAACCCGCAGGCGATGTCGTACGGCTACGACAAGATCAGGTTCATCAAGCCGGTCTTCATCGACGACACGATCACCGTCACCGCGGCGATCACCGAGCTCTCTGACCACAAGAAGCAGCCCGACCGCTACGGCTACGTCCACGAGCTCGTCACCGTCAACAACCAGCGCGACGAGACCGTGATGGTCCTGACGCACCTCTACCTGACCAACAAGCGCGGCGGATGAGCTCGGCGCCGCTGACGCTCTTGGGCCGCGAGTTCGACGGGTTCCGTCGAGCCGTGTCCGCGCACGCCACGGCCTGGCCGTCGGGCGGCACCGAGGGTGTACGGGCGACCTGGCTCGGGCTGCCCGAGCTGGAGGCTGCCGCTCTCGGGCCCGACGACCCGACCGCCGACCTGCTCGTCGTCCCCGCCGACTGGCTGCCCGCGCTGGCGGCGAGCGGGCGGATCCGCGGCCTGACGCCGTACCTCGAGCAGACCTCGCCAGAGGGTTGGCCGGACGCGTGGTCGCCGTCCTTCCACGAGGGCATCACCTGGGGAGACGACGTCTACGGCTTGCCGTTCCACGACGGTCCGCAGTTGCTGTTCACGCGACCGTCGCTGCTCGCCGAGCACGGGCTCCAGCCACCGACGACCTGGTCGGATCTGCTCGCCCAGGCCGCCGCTCTGCAGGAGCCCGGCGTCCGCGCCGGCACCGTCCTCGCCGGCAAGCCCGACGGCCACAACAACGTCTACGACCTCGTGCTGCACCTGCGCCGCTTCGGCGGCGACCTCATCGATGCCCACGGCCGGATCGTTCTCGGCACCGCCCCGATGCGCGCCGCGCTCGCCTTCCTGCGCGAGGTCGTCACCACGCTGGTGAGTCCGGCTGCCGCGCAGATGGACAGCAACGACAGCGGCTCGGAGTTCGCCGCCGGACGCGTCGGCGTCACCGTGAACTGGGCCGGCTACTCGTCGCTGGCCGCCGCCGGCGCGGTGGCGGAGGACTTCGCCTGCGCGGTCGCCCCGACCCACGACGACGGCAGCCCGACCGTCACCGTCAACGCCTTCTGGGTCACGTGCGTGACGACGGCCTGCGCCGACCCCGACCGCGCCTGGGACTACGTCCGCCACGCGGCTTCCGCGGAGACGGACCTCGAGACCACCCGCGCCGGCGCGTCCGGCGCCCGCCGGAGCACCTGGGCCGATCCCGATCTCCTCGTCGACCACCCCGAGCACGCGCTGTTCGAGCAGGCCCACGCGCACTCCCGCCCGCTGCCCCGCGTACCCGAGCTGCCCACTCTCGTCCAGGTGCTCAACGAGCTGGTCGACGCCGTCGTCTGGCGCGGCGAGCCCGTCGAACCGGCCCTCGCCGCAGCCTCCGCTGCCGCGGCATCCTTCGCCCCACCCCTGCCGCTGAACCCAACCAGGAGCCCCTCATGACCCGCATCGTCGCCGTCGACGTCGTCGACCTCCGCTTCCCGACCTCGCTGTCGCTGGACGGCTCCGACGCCATGAACAAGGACGCCGACTACTCCGCGGCCTATGTCGTGCTGCGCACCGACGACCCGGATCTGGCCGGGCACGGCTTCACCTTCACCATCGGGCGCGGCAACGACATCTGCGTGCTCGCCGCCGAGCACCGCGCCGCCCCGCTGATCGGCCGCGACGTCGCCGACGTGGTCGGCGACCTCGGCGGGACGTACCGCGGGCTCGCCTCGGACTCGCAGCTGCGCTGGCTCGGCCCGGACAAGGGCGTCGAGCACCTGGCCATGGCCGCCGTGATGAACGCCGTCTGGGACCTCGCCGCCCGGGTCGCCGGCAAGCCGCTGTGGCAGCTGCTCGTCGACATGGACCCCGAGGTGCTCGTCGACACCCTCGACCTCACCTACCTCAGCGACGTCCTGACCCGCAACGAGGCCGTCGCGATGCTGACGGAGTCGGTCCCCGACCGGGCCGAGCGCATTGCCGACCTCGGCCGCACGGGCTACCCCTGCTACACGACCTCCGCCGGTTGGCTCGGCTACTCCGACGACAAGCTGCGCCGCCTCGCCGCCGAGGCGCTCGAGCAGGGCTTCCGCCACGTGAAGCTCAAGGTCGGCGCGAACCTCGAGGACGACGTACGCCGCTGCTCGATCGCGCGCGAGGTCATCGGCTGGGACGCGAACCTCATGATCGACGCCAACCAGGTCTGGGACGTGCCGCAGGCCATCGAGTGGGTGCGGGCGCTGGCCGAGTTCAAGCCGCTGTGGATCGAAGAGCCGACCAGCCCGGACGACGTGCTCGGCCACGCCACGATCCGCAAGGCGGTCGCGCCGATCGGCGTCGCGACGGGCGAGCACGGCATGAACCGGGTGCTGTTCAAGCAGCTGTTCCAGGCGGAGGCGATCGACTTCTGCCAGCTCGACGCGGCCCGGCTGGCTTCGATCAACGAGATCGTGCCCGTCTACCTGATGGCGAAGAAGTTCGGCGTCCCGGTCTGCCCGCACGCCGGCGGCGTCGGGCTCTGCGAGCTCGTGCAGCACCTGTCGGTCTTCGACTACGTCGCGGTGTCGGGGACGACCGAGCACCGGGTGACCGAGTTCGTCGACCACCTGCACGAGCACTTCACCGACCCCTGCATCGTGGACGACGGCGCGTACGTGCTCCCGTCGCGGCCCGGCTACAGCGCGGAGATCAAGACCGCCTCCGTCGCCGAGTACGCCTTCCCGGACGGGACCTTCTGGGCCGGCCGCAGCTCCGCTGCCGATGTTGTCGACCCCGAGGGGGCGCTGCGGTGATCATCGACTCCCACCTGCACGTCTGGGACCTCGACCGCTCGCCCTACTCCTGGATCGACCGGGACGTCCCGCCGTTCAACCGCACCTTCACCTTCGACGAGGTCGCGCCCCAGCTCGAGCAGAACGGCGTCGACGCCGTCATCCTCGTCCAGGCCGACGACGACGACCGCGACACCGACCTGATGCTCGAGGTCGCCGCCGAGCGGCCCGAGGTCGTCGGCGTGGTCGCCTACATCCCGCTCGAACGCCCGGCCGAGGCCGCAGCCCGCCTCGAGGTGCTGCAGGCCAACCCGTACGTCGTCGGCATCCGCAACCTGACCCACGATCGCGCGGACCCGGACTGGGTCCTGCGCCCCGACGTGGACGAGACCCTCGGCCTGATCGAGCAGGCCGGCCTCCCCTGGGACCACGTCGCCGTCCTTCCCCGCCACCTCGAGCACGTGGCGACGATCAGCGAGCGCCACCCGGACCTGCGCATCGTCATCGACCACTTGGCCAAGCCACCGATCGGCGAGGCGTCCTACGAACCCTGGTGGAGCCTCATCGGAGTCGCCGCCCAGAACCCGCTCGTGCACGCCAAGATCTCCGGCTTGTACCCCGGCGCTGACCTCGCGTCCTGGACCATCGACGGGGTTCGCCCGTTCGTAGACCGCGCACTCGACGTCTTCGGCGCGAACCGACTCATGTACGGCGGCGACTGGCCGATCTCCATCGTCGCCGGCGACTATGGGCCGGTCTTCGACGGCCTGCGTACGGTGCTTGTGGGCCTATCGAAGGCAGAGGCCGAAAACGTGTGGTCACACACAGCCCAACGAATGTATGGCGCCGATCCCCTCGGTCAACGGAAGGGCACGTAGAGCCACACTGCGGTCGCAGCCACCCTCGTCAGGCAGAGTCACCGCGTGCTCGGTTGCTCGGAGACTTCAGCGCATCACAACGACCCTTAACTCAACGCGTCTTGGTCAGCGAAATAACCAGCCGGGGACCGGACGAGCCGTAAAGTCTTCGTCCTCAATAAACGTTTCCGTCCCAATTGGGATGCCTATATACCGGTTACTCGAATATAGTATCGCCGACGCCTCAATATCTTTGACTTTGCCCGCGCCAGTGAAGATTACGAACGTTACGATACCTGTCAAGACTGAAATTATGTATCGAACATTGATATAGAAGTCTCTTATTGGTATGTCTTGAAGTCCTACCGGCTCAAGCCAAGACTTGAGTCGCATCGGGACGCGATAGTTTAGTAGGGAAACCTCCTTGGTGAGAAGCAGCCATAGTAGTGACACGCTGATCGCAAGCGGCAGAGAGAGACTTACTCGAAACTCTGCTTCTGATTTGAGCCTGTCGAAGAGGTCGAAGAGGCCGGATTGTTCTACCCGAAGCCTGATCTGACCAGCCTTTGTGCGCCTTTCTAAGTCTTTTGTATAGGCAGCAGAGTCCACGATCTGGCGCAGAAACAGGCGCCGGTAACGTTCGTTGTCGTTCAGGAGGTCGCTCAAGCGTTTGACCAGCCACCTGCCCAGATCTTCCGTAGAGACGAACTGCGGTCCTCCATTGCGCGTTAAGCTCTGCTCAATCTTCCGCCAAGTAAACTTCCTGATGTCGACATATGGGCGACTCTGCTTCGGCACCGCATCCACTGCGACGCCGATCTCGCTTAGAGTCATAATCTGGTCATAGATGGAAGACGCCTTGAAATCAGCACGCATCTGCGACGTCGGGTCTCTAATCTGGCTCAACCCGGCTTGGACCTCCTCCGGTAAGAGTGGGTCGTTGAGGCCGAGTCTCGCTCGCCAGTTTAGGGGCTTGAACAGGTGTCGGTATGCCGTGGCGGGGTCCTTGATCTCGACGGTGTCCAAACTTTGCACCAACCACTTTCGGAACGACTTCGGGACTTTCAAGTAGGCGTGCAGGCCGATTGCTGCATCTGCAATGGCGTCCCAGCTATATTCGCTCGAAAAGTGCAGGAGCTTACTAGGGACGTCGAACTTCTCTGACGACGAGTTCAGTGCTCTTGCAATCTCGGAAAACTGCATTCGCTCCACGAATCTGCCAATAAATCCCGGATCCACGTCGATGCGACGAGAGAGATCTTGGGTGCGAAAGTACTCGATCTGACGTCTCTCAGGATTCCATGCGCTTGCGATGTCTTCGCGAGTTCGAGAACCAAGTCCGTATAATTGCAGGAGGGAAGCCGTCGAGGCGTTCCTAATCCTCACGTTCATACGATTCAGGAAACCCTGATCTTTCGAGAGGCTAGATGCACCAACGACGATTGCCACGAGGAGTAGGAAGGCGAGGAAGAATAGCAGCTGGCCGAACTTGGTTTGCAGAAGAAGCACTGCGAGCGAAATGCTTCCAACAATGCCAATAAAGAGCTTGAAGAGCGCGCGCAGAAGGCGGGCCACACGATCACCGATGACTGTTGCGGCCACACCTAATAAGTAGATAGCCAGAGCCGCCACAGACAGCTTTACCTCGGTCGGAAATTTTGCCATGCTTACTGTAATCGGCTCAATACCCGTAAGCAGGTGCGATCGGAAGCTTCCGTCGCCTCGAGGGAGTGCCGTGAAGGTCAGCATTACCGTTAATACCCAGAGCACTCCGACCGCCACGGGTGTCCGGAAATCTCGGACGCCAGGCAGGAGTTGCGAGAGCAAGTTCATAGCGGGTACCCCGAAACTGTGTAAGAACTGAACCTCGGATTGGTCGCGCTTGGCAGAGGGAGATACCCCGCAAGCACGTACCTTAGCTAAACAGCGCAAAGATAACAGATTGCGGGGCGACCAGGGGTAACCCATGTGAATCAGTGGGGTTGCGCAACCTGCCCGTGCTCGGCCGAGGGAAAAGCCCAACATCGCTAGCTAATCCGTTAGATCGACCAAGTCATGTGCGCTAGACGTTCTTGGGTCGGAAAGCGCGCCATCCTTCTAACTATTGCTTCGGCCGCCAAAAACTTTTCTGGTGGTCGCAAACAGGCGGCTGGGGCATGTGTAAGCATTTTTCAATGTCGCTAAGAGTCGAGGTAGCAGCCGAACGGGAAGAACCCCATGATCACGACCACGAGCCATAGCTCCCCACCCCGCGCTAGCCGCGACCGGGACGTCGAGGCCTCCCCCGGGGCCAGCCTGCGGTATCCGGCCGATTCGGGAACACTTGTGGAACCAGCACCGCGCGCAAGGAGAGCAAACGATGACTGACTTCAACGGCAAGATCGCGATCGTCACGGGCGGAGGTTCTGGCCTCGGCGAGGCGATCAGCCTCGAGCTGGCGGCCAAGGGGGCGAGCGTCGTCGTCAGCGACATCAACCTCGCTGGTGCGAAGCGCGTGGCGCAGCAGATCGTCGACGGCGGCGGCACGGCGTCCGCGTTCGAGCAGGACACGGCGCGTGCAGCCGACTCCGAGAAGGCGGTGCAGCACGCCATCGACACGTACGGCGGCCTGCACCTGGCGGTGAACAACGCCGGCATCGGCGGACCTCAGGCGCCGGCCGGGGAGACGGACGTCGACGCCTGGGACAAGGTCATCGGCATCAACCTCAGCGGCGTGCTGTACGGGATGCGCTATCAGATCCCGGCGATGCTCGCCGCGGGCGCGGAGCAGTGCGCGATCGTCAACATGGCGTCGATCCACGGAACCGTCGCGGCGCTCGGGAACGGGGCCTACACCGCGGCAAAGCACGGCGTCGTCGGGATCACCAAGAACGCTGCCGCGGAGTACGGACCGCAGGGCCTCCGGATCAACTGCGTCGGCCCCGCGTACATCGACACCCCGCTGCTCGCGGGCCTGCCCGAGGAGTACCGGGCGGCGCTGATCCAGCGGCACCCGCTCGGCCGGCTCGGTCGGCCCGACGAGGTGGCGCACCTCGTGTCCTTCCTCCTGTCACCGGAGGCGTCGTTCATCACGGGCGGGTACTACCTCATCGACGGCGGTTACACGGCCGTCTGAGGCGGACGGGGGCGCGCGCCCCCGGCCCAGGCGGTGGGGCTGGAGCCCGTACGACCACCACCGCTCAGCGGACCCCCACCATCCGCGCGCTGATCCAGCGCCGAGCGAGGAGCAGCAGCACGCCCACGGCGATCGAGGCAAGGCCGATGATCAGGAAGTACGGGGTCTCGCGCTCGGGGTCGTAGAAGCCGGCGAGCGTCCCCGCCGTGGCGGTGCCCACGGCGATCGAGAGGAAGTACAGCGCGATCATCTGGGTGTGAAAGGCGGCCGGCGCGAGCTTGGTGGACAGCGACTGGCCGACCGGGGACAGGCACAGCTCGGCGAGGGTGAAGAAGAACAGGATCAGCACCAGCCAGAGCAGCGGGGTGCTGTTGGGCGCGCCGTTCGCGAAGGGCAGGAACAGCAGGAACGCCACGCCCATGAAGAGCGTGCCCAGCGCGAACTTCACCGGGGTCGGGGGCTGCCGCTCCCCTAGCCGCGTCCACAGCGCGGCGAACACCCCGGCGAAGACAATGATGAACACGGGGTTGATCGACTGCACGAAGCTCGGTGGCATCGTCCAGCCGAAGATCGTCCGGTCGAGGCGCTGGTCGGCGTACACGGCGATGACGGTGCTCTGCTGCTGGAACAGCGACCAGAAGACCGCGCTCGCGACGAACATCGGGATGAACGAGACCACCCGGTTGCGCTCGTCGTCCGTGATCTTGTTCGACGTCAGGATCACCGCGAACAACGCGATGGTGGCGACGACGGTGATGCCCACGACGATCGCGGAGAGCCGTCCGGCCGTGATGACGCCGACCAGCGAGAGCACGATCACCAGCAGCACCACGACCAGCGCGGCCGCGCCGTAGCGGATCCGCCCACGCCGGTCGAGCGGGTTGGCGACGGTGCGGCCGACGTCGCCGAGGGTGCGGCGCCGCAGCAGCAGGTACTGGGTCAGGCCGAGGGCCATCCCCACCGCGGCGAGGCCGAAGCCCCAGTGGAAGCCCTTCATGCCCTGCAGCAGGCCGGTCAGCAGCGGGCCGAACAGGGCGCCGAGGTTGACGCCCATGTAGTAGATGGAGAAGCCGGCGTCGCGACGCGTGTCCTCGGATGAGTAGAGATCACCGAGCACCGAGCTGGTCGTGGTCTTGAGCGACCCCGAGCCCAGCGCGATGCAGACGAGGCCGATCCCGACTCCGGCGAGCCCGGGGACGACGGCCAGCGAGATGTGCCCGAGCATGATCACGACCGCCGCGGCGAGCAACGTCCGCTCCGCGCCCAGGAGCCGGTCCGCGACCCAGGCGCCGAGGATCGCGGAGAGGTAGACCAGCCCGCCGTACGCCCCGACGATCGAGGTCGCCGCGCTCTGCGGCAGCCCCAGACCGCCCTCGGTGACGCTGTAGTAGAGGTAGTAGACGAGGATGCCCTGCATCCCGTAGAAGCTGAAACGCTCCCACATCTCGACGCCGGCGAGGTTCGCCAGGCCCAGCGGGTGGCCGAAGAACGTACGGCCGGTGCCCGGGCGGTCCTTCTCGACCAGACCAGTGCTCATGAGGGGCAGCCTCGCACGCCGCCCCGGACCCCGGGCGGGCGCGGGCGGTCGGTCCTCACCCCCCGGTGAAGCAGGGGTCGCTCAGCCCTTGACCGCCCCGACCGTCTGACCGCGCATGAGGAACCGCTGGGCGCCCAGGAACACGATCAGCAGCGGCAGCATGCTGAGGAACGTCGCCAGCGCGAGCTGGGGCATGTAGAGCTTGACGTTCAGCCCGGCCGCGACGGTCGGGTTGAACAGCGGGCTCGCGCCGATGAGCTCCTGCAGACCGATGGAGACGGTCTTGTTGTTCTGGTTGGAGCTGAGCAGGGCGAGCGGGAGGAAGAAGTTCGTCCAGTTCGCCACGAAGGAGAAGAACGCGACCAGGGCGACGGCCTGCTTGGAGATCGGGATCGCCACCTTGGTGAAGATCGAGATCTCGTTCAGCCCGTCGATTCGCGCGGCCTCGACCAGCTCGGGCGGCATCGTCGTCATGAAGTGGATGTAGGCGAGGTAGCAGCCGAACGGGAAGAACCCCATGATCACGATGACGGGCCACAGCTGCCCGACCGCGCCGATCGCCGCCACCTCGAGGAACAGCGGGATGACGAGCACGGTGTTCGGCATGACCATGGCGAGCAGGGTGACGAAGAGCAGGACGCGGCGGCCGCGGAAGCGGAGCCGGGCCATCGCGTAGCCGGCCGGGATCGCGGCGACGACGGCGATGAGCGCGCCCCCGATCGAGATCACCAGCGAGTTGGTCATCCACTGGACGAACAGTCCCCCGTTGCCCGGCCCGAAGCCGTCGACCTGGGACCAGGAGTAGCGGACGTTCTCCCACGACACCCCGCCGAGCCCGAGGAACCCGCCCTGGCCCGCCGCGACCTCGTCCGCGTTGCGGAAGGACATGGCGACGAAGCCGATGATCGGGAACACGAAGGCGGCGGCGACGAGCAGCATCGTGACGATGCGGGCCAGCCGGTTGATCGACATCGGGCGACGGCCGGCCGACGTGCGGAGGGGCGTCTCGGGAGCGGCAGTGGTTTCCGGCAGAGCGACGGCCATCAGTGGGTCTCCTCGCTGAACAGCCCGCTCTTGAACACGATGATCAGCCCGATGCCGAGGGTGATGGCGAGCAGGATGAGCGACATCGCGGCGGCGGCCGGGAAGTTGTAGTTGGAGAACGCGAAGGCGTAGCCGAGCTGGCTCGGCGAGTACTGGTCGGGCAGCGCGTTCGAGGCGACCTGGTCGAGCAGCTGGGGCTCGAGGAAGAGCTGGAAGCCGTACGCGAGGTTCATCAGCGCCGCGTAGCCGATCCACGGCCGGATGATCGGCAGCTTGACGTCCCAGGCGACGCGCCACGGGCCCGCACCGTCGATCTCAGCCGCCTCGAGCACGGCCTCGTCGATCCCGTTGAGCCCGCCGTTGACGATCACGATCCACGTGCCGACGCCCTGGAAGAACAGCATCGCCGCGAGGATGAAGGACAGGTTGTTCCCCGAGACGACGACCGACTTGATGTCGGTGAGGCCGAGGGCGCTCCAGAACGCCCGGATCGGCGACGAGCTCGGGTTGAGCAGGTACACCCAGAGCACGAAGTTCGCCACGCCGGCGAGCGCACCGGGGAGGTAGTAGACGAAGCGCATCACGTTGCCGAAGCGGCCGGGGCTCGCGTGCACCAGGAGGGCCAGGCCGACGATCCCGATCATCATGATCGGCAGCCAGATGACCAGGACGCTGGCGATGTTGCCGAAGGTCCGCAGGAACCGGAAGTCGGTGACGACCGTCTCGAAGCTCTTCAGCCCGCCGAAGCCGACCGCCGGGTTGAGCGGGGTCGGCGGCGTCTGCAGGGCCGTCGCGAAGGCGTAGCCGATCGGGACGATCCCGGCGATCAGCAGCAGGACGACGTACGGCGCGCAGAGGGTCCACGCGCCGACCGCCTCGACGCGCCGCGAGGTGCGTCGAGACGGTCGCCTGGACGGACCTGCGACGGCGGCGTCGGCCGCCGTCGCAGAGTCCGTCCGGGCCGAGGAGGCCACGGTCATGGGGTGGTCTTCACCTCGTAGCCCTGCGACTTGGCCTGGTTGTTCAGCTCGCTGCCGAAGGTCGTCCAGGCCTCGTCGAAGCTCTTGCCGGCGACGAGGTCCTTGGCGACCGTCTCGGTCCAGATCCCGCCGGTGTTGTAGAGCGTGTAGGCGTGGTCACCGGGGACGTACGTCGCCGCCTGCTTGAACGCCGCGAAGGTGGCGTCGTTGTCGGCGAAGTACTTCGACGCCTTCTGCTTGGCGATCCAGTCGTCCTGGACGGGCCCGTACGCCGGCAGCCCGGTGCTCAGCTCGACCTGCCAGCGCGGGTCGCTCACCACGAAGGTGGCGAACTTGAGCGTGTTCTCGAGCTGCTTGCCGGTGATGTGGCTGGAGACGCCCCACAGGCCGCCACCCTCGTTGCCGGTGGAGGGCTGGGACTCGCCCTGCCAGGTCAGCGGGGTCGTCGCCGTCATGGTGCCGGCGTCGATCTTCCACGTCTGGTTGAACAGGTAGTCGCCCCACCAGAGCGCACCCGGGCTCATGACGAGGTCCTTCCCGGCCTTGGCCGCGTCGGCGTCGAAGATGCCGAGGTTGGAGGCGGCCTTGCCGGTCACCATCTCGCCGACGAGCTTCTTGGCCCGCTGGCACTTGGCGTCGTCGAGGTTGATCATGACCGATGTCTCGCTGAGCCGCTGGTTCGTCGGGCAGCCGCTCGCCCACAGGTAGCGGTCCGGGGCGTAGGCGTCGCCGAGGAAGGCGCTCACCTTGCCCGGGTGCTCGGCGGCGATCTTGACCGCGAGCGTCCCGTACTCCTCCCACGTCTTGGGCGGGGTGTAGCCGTTGGCGCTGAAGAACTTCTGGTTGTACCAGAACACGTCCGGGGCGGCGTCGTTGCGCAGGCAGCGGATCTTGCCGTCGATGTTGCAGGGCGCGAGGACCGCCGGGTCGTAGCCCTTGATCAGGTCGGGCACCTGCGACGTCAGGTCGGCCGCGTAGTTGATCTGCGCGCCGGAGGCCCAGGCGATGTCGTCGTTGGACGGGAAGAAGATGGCGTCGGGCCAGCCTTGCTTCGCCTGGTTGAACTGGGCGAACTGCTGCGACAGGGCCTTGCTGCCGACCGTGCCGTCGATCTGGTTGATCGTCGTCTCGATGTCGGGGTTGGCCTTCTTGAAGGCCTCCGCCGCGGGCACCCGGGGCGGGTCGACCCACACCGTGATGGCGCCGCCCGAGTCGGTCTGCGCCGGCGCCGAGGCACCGGCCTGGCCGGGCAGCCCGCCGCCGCCCCCGCCGCCGCACGCCGAGGCGATCAGCACGGCGAGCGACGCGCCGACCAGACCCAGCGTCGTTCGCGTACGACTCTTGATGTCCGTGGTCTTCATTGACACTCCTGTCACGCGCCAGGTCGGCTCACCGCCAGGCGAAACGTTTTGCATTCGGGACGAGAGGGAACCTACTCATCGTCCTTCGGCGCTGTCAATGGCTCTGGTGCAACGTTTGACCATCGTGTCCAGATCGTTGACATGGCCGGGAAGCCCTCGTAGTGTCCGCACGAATCGTTTCGCTTTCCGAGGCCGCCGCCTCCGACGAAGGAGCCCACGTGAGCTCGACCCCCGACGACGCCGTCGACCCGGCCTCGGTGCCCGCCCGCACGCTGACGAACGGCGACGCGATGCCGGCTGTCGGGCTGGGGACCTTCGGCTCCGACCGCTACAGCACCGCGCAGGTCGCCGAGGCCGTACGCGGTGGGCTCGAGGTCGGCTACCGCCTCGTCGACTGCGCCGCGGTCTACGGCAACGAGGCGCAGATCGGGCAGGTCTTCGCGGACGCGTTCAGCGACCGCGTGGTCGAGCGTGACGACCTGTTCGTGGTGTCGAAGCTGTGGAACGACAGCCACGGCGCCGAGGGCGTGGCGTCCGCGGTCCGGAAGACGCTCACCGACCTCGGGTTGAACCACCTCGACGGCTACTTCGTCCACTGGCCCTTCCCCAACCACCACCCGCCGGCCGCAGACCCCGACGCCCGCGACCCGGACGCCCGGCCGTACGTGCACGAGGTGTTCATGGAGACCTGGCGGGCGATGGAGCTGCTCGTCGACCAGGGCCTCGTGCGCCACCTCGGCCTGTCCAACGTGACCGTGCCCAAGCTGGAGCAGATCCTCGCCGACGCGCGCGTGCGGCCGTCGCTGAACGAGCTGGAGCTGCACCCCTGCTTCCAGCAGCCCGAGCTCTTCGACCTCTGCGTGGCCGAGGGCGTCCAGCCGATCGGCTACTCGCCGCTGGGCTCCCCCTCGCGCCCGGAGCGCGACCGGACGCCGGGCGACCACGTCGACACCGAGCACCCGGCCGTGGTCGCCGCCGCGCAGGCGCACGGCGTGCACCCGGCGCTGGTCTGCCTCAAGTGGGCCGTCCAGCGCGGGCAGGTGCCGATCCCCTTCGCGGTCAAGCGGTCGCAGTACGTGTCGAACCTGCGTGCGGTCACGACCGACCCGCTGACCGACGCGGAGATGACCGCGCTGACGCAGGCCGACGCGGGCGACCGGCTGATCAAGGGTCAGGTCTTCCTGTGGCCGGGCGCGAGCTCGTGGGAGGACCTGTGGGACGTCGACGGCTCGACGGCGACCTGGGGCACAAGATGACCCCATGAGCGAGCCGCGCGCCCGGGCCGTGAGGCCGGGGCGGTCCCCCGTGACCTACAAGGACCTGCAGGAGCACACCGGGCTGTCGCTGTCGACGATCTCGAAGTACTTCAACGGGCTCCCGCTCCGGGAGTCGAACCGCGTGGCCGTGGAGACCGCGGCCTCCGAGCTCGGCTATCGCGTGAACACGCTTGCCCGGAGCCTGCGGACGCAGCGCTCACGCACGGTCGGCGTGCTGCTGCCGGTGCTCGACAACCCCTTCCACCTCAGCATCATCGCCGGGATCGAGGCGGCGCTGAGCGACAGCGGCGTGGGGGTCGTGGTGAGCGCCAGCCGTGGCGCGCACGGCGAGCCGGGTGCGGCGGTCGACTCGCTCGCGGGCCGGATGGTCGACGGCATCATCGCGGTGCCGGCGGCGCACGACGCGGCCACGCTCGTCGCCGTCTCCGGGCGCGGGCTGCCGGTCGTGCTCATCGACCGCCTCGTCGACGGGCTCGACGGGGACGCGGTCGTGCTCGACAACGCCGACGCAGCGCGGCAGGCCGTGCGCCACGTGGTCGACCACGGGCACCGGCGGGTGGCGGCGATCGCCGGCCCGCCCGACATCTGGAGCCTGCGCGGGCGCAGCGACGGCTTCCTCGACGCGATGCGCCAGCACAGCCTCGAGGTCGGGCCGGGCGCCGTCCGGTCCGGTCCGCTGACCGTCGAGTCCGGGGTAGCGAGCATGCGCAGCCTGCTCGCCGAGCCCGAGCGCCCGACCGCCGTCGTGTGCCTGAACTACGAGCTCACGGTCGGCGCGCTCATCGCGCTCAACGAGTCGGGGCTGCGGATCCCCGAGGACATCTCGTTCGTCGGCTTCGACTCGCTCGAGCTCTCGCAGGTGATCAAGCCCCGCCTGTCGATGGTCGTCCAGCCCACGCACGAGATCGCCGTCCGGGCCGCCGACCTGATGCGCCGCCGGCTGGAGCCGCAGCCCGAGTCCGAGCTCGAGCCCGGCGCCCAGGCCGGGCCGGACCCGTACCAGCGCGTCGTGCTGCGCGCCGAGCTCGTCCCCGGCGGCTCCGTCGCCCGTCCCCGCGACTGATCCTCATCCCGACCCACCCTGATCCACGCTCCCGCAGGAGGAACCCGTGCTCAACTACACCCTCACCCACCCCCCGCTGCTGCGGGCGCTGGCCGCCGCCGGCCACGGCTCGCAGGTGCTGCTGGCCGACGGGAACTACCCCGCCGCGACCGCCAAGCCCGCGGGCGCCGAGGTCATCCACCTCAACCTGCGGCCCGGCCTGCTGAGCGTGACCGAGGTGCTGGGCCCGCTCCTGGACGCCGTGAACATCGAGGCGGGGCGCGTGATGGCGCTGCCCGACGGCGGTGCCGTCCCCGCCCACGCCGAGTACGAGCAGATGCTCGGCGCGCAGGTCGACTTCGCCGTGATGGAGCGCTTCGCCTTCTACGACGCGGCCCGCGGACCCGACGTGGCCTTCGTGGTGGCCACGGGCGACCAGCGGATCTGCGCGAACCTGCTGCTGACCATCGGCGTCCGGACCTGACGCGGGAGGATCGGCACATGCAGGTGCGTCGACTGAGGACCGGGCTGCCGCTCACCGAGATCGGCTTCGGGGGTGCGCAGCTCGGGAACCTCCCCCAAGCCCTCGACGACGAAGTCGCTCTCCGCGCGCTGGACGCGGCCTGGGAGCACGGCATCCGCTACTTCGACACGGCCCCGCACTACGGCCTCGGCCTGTCCGAGCGCCGCCTCGGGCAGGCGCTCGCGGGTCGTCCGCGCGGCGAGTTCGTCGTCTCGACCAAGGTCGGGCGCCTGCTCGTGCCGACCCCGGAGCGGGCGAACCAGCGCGACCCGGAGTTCGACGTCCCGGCGACGCACGAGCGCGTGCGTGATTACAGCGCCGACGGCGTACGCCGCAGCCTGGAGGGGAGCATGACGCGCCTCGGGCTGGACCACGTCGACATCGTCTACGTGCACGACCCCGACGACGAGTACGCCGAGACCGCGTTCACCCAGGGGATCCCCGCGCTGGTCGAGCTCCGCGAGCAGGGCGTCGTCGGCGCGGTCGGCGTGGGGATGAAGCACCCGGAGGGTCCGTGCGAGGCGATCCGGCGGACCGACCTCGACGTCGTGATGGTCGCGGGCCGCTACACCGTGCTTGAGCAGCAGGCCCTGACCGAGCTGCTGCCGCTCGCGCTCGAACGGGGCGTCGGCTACGTCGCCGCAGGCGTCTTCCAGTCCGGCCTGCTCAGCCGGCCGCGGCCGTCGGAAGGGCTGACGTACGACCACGGCCCCGTCCCGCCCGGCCTGCTCGCCCGCGTGAACGCCCTCGCCGACCTCGCCGAGCGGTACGGCGTCCAGCTGCCCGACGTGGCGGTGCAGTTCCCGCTGCGGCACCCCGCCGTCGTGTCGGTCCCCCTGGGCGTCCGGACGGCCGCGGAGATCGCCGAGAACGAACGCCGCTGCGCGGTCTCGATCCCCGAGGACCTGTGGGCGGAGCTCGAGGCCCTGAACCGGACAAGCTAGGCCGAGAACGCTCCCTGAGCCTGTCGAAGGGCCTCGAAGAGGTTGGCGTCCTTGAACCCCCGACCTCACAGGCCAGCGCGCTCGAGCCAGCTCCGAATCGCCTCGACGTGCTCGGCTGGGCGCTCGAGTGGGAGCCAGTGCCCGGCGGGCAGGTTGGTCACCGTGAGGTCCTCGCACGCGGCCCGCATCGGGTCGCCCTGGCGGTTGCCGGTGATGCCGCAGATCGGGTCCCAGTCGCCGTTGACGAAGAGCACCGGTTGCGCGAGGCGACCCCCGTCGGTCGCCTCCCGCGCGTAGGCGACGTTGGCGTCGTCGTTGACGTACCAGGCGCAGGAGGCGCGGAAGCCGGTCCTCGCGAAGGCGTCCACCAGCACGTCGAAGTCGGCCGCCGGCCAGAGGTCCGCATCGGGTGCCGTCGGCGGAGCGTGGTGCGCGGCACCGAAGCGCCCGCCGTCCCGCGTGGTCGTGGCCGTGGGTGCGACCCGACCCACCGCTTCCGGGCTACCGGACCGGTAGACGTACGCCAGCGTCGCGGCCGGGTCGGCGTCGAGGTCGGCGACCGCCGTCTCGAAGTGGGTCGCGTAGTAGCGGTAGTAGTCCCACTGGCCGTCCGGGTAGACGTCGGCCGGGTAGAGGCTCCGGTCGACCAGCGGGACGAGGGTCGACAGGGCGTTGGAGCCCGGAAAGTACGCCCACGAGGTCAGCACGACGCCCCGGGTGCGTGCGGGTTCGTGCGCGGCGACCGCACCGGCCACGACGCTGCCCCAGTCGTGGCCCACCCAGATCGCGGGCGCGCCGCCGAGGTGGTCGTGGAGCTCGACCAGGTCGGCCACGACCTCCCGGGTGGTGTACGCGTCGGTGCACGCCGGGGTGGAGGAACCGCCGAAGCCGCGCAGGTCGGGAGCGACGCAGTGCCAGCCCTCGGCGGCGAACGCCTCGAGCTGGGCCCGCCAGATCAGGCCGATGCTCAGCCAGCCGTGGAGGAAGATCATCAGCGGTCCGTCGGCCGGCCCGCTCTCGAGGTAGTGCGTCGTGTGACGCGCTGTACGGAACCTGCGCGAGGTGATCACCGGCGGCGTGGGCGTGGCGCTCATCGTTTCACCGCGCTCGGTCGCCGGGCATCTCCATGGTCATCGCGATGCGTCCGGACCGCGCCGATGATCATGGCGACCAGCACGAGCGCGACGTCCAGCGCCCCGTACGCGACCGCGGTCGGCTCGAGCCAGAACCGCGCGACGGCGAGCCCGGCCGCGAGCGCCGGGACGCTGAAAGCGACGTAGCTGACGACGTACATGGTCGCGAAGACCTGCCCCCGCTCGGCGCTGGGCGCGGCCTCGCCCAGCGCGTTCACGGCGGAGCGGAACGCCGCCCCGAAGCCGACCCCGGCCACGACCGAGCCGACGACGTACAGCGGTGTCGAGCCCCTCGGCAGCGCGACGACCGTGATCAGCACGCCGACGACGAGCGCCCCGTGGCCGAACCACCCGCGCACGCGAACCGGCAGGGACGCCGAGACGACGGTCCCGCCCAGTCCCGCGAGGAAGAACACCCCGAGGACGAGGCCCACGAGGAAGTGGCTGCGCACGCCGAGGACGGTGCCGACGATCGACGACCCGAGGGAGAGGTAGAGGCCGGAGAGCGCCCAGGTCGCGCAGATCGACGGGACCAGGGCGAGGAAGACCGGCCGGGTCGCCGACGGTAGCCCGACGCTCGGCAGCAGCGACCGCCAGACCGGCTCCCGGGACGATGCTCCGGAGCGGTCGCGGTCGGGGACCAGCCACACGAGCCCGGCGAGTGCGACGTACGCGACGGCGAGGACCCAGAAGACGAGCTGGCGCGGGAGCGGGGCGAACTCGACGAGGCCGCCCGCGAGGACCGCGCCGATCGCGATGCCCAGCGCGGGGACGGCACTGCTCACCACCGAGCCGGTCCGTGGGCTCGGGGCCGAGTCCATGATCATGGCCGTGACCGTCCCGGTGGCGGCACCGACGGCGAACCCCTGCACGACCCGGGCCGTCAGCAGGCCGCCGACGCCCCCGGCGACCGAGAAGAGCACCATCCCCAGCGCGAGGAGCACCAGGGACGCGGAGGCCACCGGTCGGCGCCCGACCCGGTCCGACAGCGAGCCGACGGTCAGCAGGGCGACAAGCAGCGCGGCGACGTACACGGCGAAGACGACCGTCAGCGTGAAGGCCGACAGGTCCCAGAGCCGCTGGTAGACGGGGTAGAGCGGCGACGGCGCGGAGGCCGCCGTCAACGTCGCGGCGCCGGCGGCTCCGGCGACGACGAACGAGGTGGGACGGCTGAGCACGGGACCTCCGGAGTAAAGCCATGTTCTTGGCTTTAACGACTGTAGTCGAGGTTCAGCGTAAAAGCCAAGACGTTTGCCATAATCGTGGGATGGTCCCCCCTCCAGCCGCGAGCCGGCCCGGTGGACGCAGCAGCCGCGTGCTCGCCGCGATCCACACGTCGGTGGGCGAGCTCGTGGGCGAGGGGGTCGACAAGATCACCTTCCCCGTCGTCGCCGAGCGGGCCGGGGTCACCCCGACCACGCTGTACCGGCGCTGGCCCGACGTGAACGCGCTCCTCGAGGAGGTCGCCGTCGCCGCCCTGACACGCGAGGGCGAGTCGGCGCCCGACACCGGGTCGCTCGACGAGGACCTCACGCAGTGGGCGCTGGCCATCGTCCACGACATCGGCCGGCCGGAGCGGGCCCGCTTCCTGCGCGCGATGGTGTCGTCGCGCGTGGAGATCGTCGCGAGCTGCGCGGTCACCGACCGGCGGGGCGAGCAGGCGACCGAGGTCGTACGCCGCGCGGTCGAACGCGGCGAGGCGGCACCGACGGTTCCGCAGATCCTCGACCACGTCATCGCGCCGCTCTACCACCACGTCGTCTTCGCGCTCCCGGTCGACGAGGCGTACGCCCGACAGCTGGTCCGCGACGTGCTGGCGATGGTGCGCTGAACAGACCTCGTCAGCGTTCTTCCCTCGGCTCAGGCCGCCCCGGGCGGGACGACGTGCCGCTCGAGTCCCACCGGGAGCGGGACGAGGCCCGGCCCGCCCTCGGTGATCCAGTCGATCACCAGGTCGAGCTGGTCGTCCGAGACCTCGCCGAACCACGTCGGCCGCGCGCCCGTCCGCCGGGCCACGGGCGTCGGGTTGACCACCATGACGTTCGCGCTGTCGCAGGGCCCGAGGCAGTCGGTCTCGCGGCAGGCGATGGTTCCCTCGGCCGCGAGCGCGTGCAGCCGGAGCCGCTGCGCCTCGTGGTCCACGTCGGGGCGCTTCTTCACCGTGCCGCAGCAGCAGCCGCGGCACAGCGTGACCCGCAGCGGAACGTGTCCGGCGTGCCTCATCCCTCGAAGCCGTGGTGCTGCATGACGTGCTTGACCCGCGTGTAGTCCTCGAGGCTGTACATCGACAGGTCCTTGCCGTAGCCCGAGTGCTTGAACCCGCCGTGCGGCATCTCCGCCACCAGCGGGATGTGGGTGTTGACCCAGACGCAGCCGAAGTCGAGCCGCGCGGGCACCCGCGCCGCCCGGCCCGCGTCGGTGGTCCAGACCGAGGACGCGAGCCCGTACGCGGTGTCGTTGGCCACGCGGACGGCCTCGTCCTCGTCCGAGAAGCGCTGGACGGTGATCACCGGGCCGAAGATCTCGGTCACGGCGGCCTCGTCGCCCTGACGGACGTCGGCGATGACGGTCGGGGCGTAGAAGTAGCCGCGCTCCCCCACCGCCGTACCGCCCGTGACGACCTGCGCGTGCTCGGCGACCCGGTCGACCAGCCCGCTGACGTGGGCCAGCTGACGGGCGTTGTTGATCGGGCCGTAGAACAGGTCCTCGTCGGTCGGGTCGAAGCCCGTCCGCGTGCCGGCCGCCGCCTCGGCGAGCGCGGCGACGAAGCGGTCGTAGATCCCGTCCTGGCAGATGACGCGCGTCGCCGCCGTGCAGTCCTGGCCGGCGTTGAAGAACCCGCCCGTCCGGATCCCCTCGACGGCCGACTCGAGGTCGGCGTCGTCGAAGACGATCACCGGAGCCTTGCCACCGAGCTCGAGGTGGGCGACCTTGAGGTCCGGCGCGGCGGCCGTGGCCACCGCGATCCCGGCGCGGGTCGAGCCGGTGATGGAGATCATCCGCGGGACGGGGTGCGCCGCCAGCCGCGCTCCGGTGTCGCGGTCGCCGCAGACGAGGTTGACCACCCCGGGCGGGAAGACCTCCTGCGCCTTGCGCACCAGCCAGGCCGAGGAGGCCGGGGTCGTGTCCGAGGGCTTCAGCACCGCGGTGTTGCCCGCGGCCAGCGCCGGGGCGAGCTTCCAGATCGCCATCATCGCGGGGTAGTTCCACGGGGTGACCTGGGCGACCGGGCCGCGGGGTTCGCGGCGTACGGACGAGGTGTAGCCGCGCAGGTACTCCCCCGACGCGCGCCCCTCGAGCACCCGGGCCGCGCCGGCGAAGAAGCGGATCTGGTCGACGAGGACCAGCACCTCCTCGGAGTGCGTGAGGCCGAGGGGCTTGCCCGTGTTCTCCGACTCGATCGCGGCCAGCTCGTCGGCCGAGCCCTCGACGAGGTCGGCGAACCGCAGCAGCATCCGCTGCCGCTCCGACGGGGTGGTCCAGCGCTGGGACTCGAAGGCCTTCGCCGCCGCGGTGAAGGCGGCGTCCACGTCCTCGTCGCCGGAGTTGGGCGACGTCGCGTACACCTCGCCGGTCGCCGGGTTGACGATGTCGAGCACGTCGCCCGACGCGCTGGGCCGCTCCTCACCGTCGATGACGTTGACGAACGTCTGCTTCTCCGACGCCTGCTCCATCGTGTCCAACCCCTCTGTCCTGACGACCGTCCGTCTCGGTGAGCACCGTAGGCCAGCCCCCCGCACGCGCGCTGGACCAGGCCCGTGCATGAGCCGACCGCTCCCGGGTTAAGTTCCGAGCGGTCCATAGTCGACGCAACAAACCCCAGGAGTGGCAATGACGCCCACCTCACCCCGTCCGCGACCCGCCCCGGCGACGTTCCGACGGCGAGCCGTCGCGCTGGTCGGGGCTCTCGCCCTGTCCGGCCTGACCACCGCCGGTCTCGCGGCCCCCGCTGACGCGACACCCGTCCTGCCCAGCGCCCCCACCCGACCGAGCGCGCCCCTGGCGGCGCCGACGACGCCCGACCTCGGGCCGAACGTCACCCTGATCACCCCCGCCATGGCCCAGGCGGACGTCCAGGCCAAGCTCGACGCCATCGCGGCCCGGCAGGTGCCGAACCAGTTCGGCGAGGAACGCGACGCGATCCTCTTCGCGCCGGGGACGTACGGTTCCGCGGCGACGCCGTTGATCTTCCAGGTCGGCTACTACACCGAGGTCGCCGGCCTCGGACGCAACCCGGGCGACGTCGTGATCAATGGCGCCGTGAACGTCTACAACCAGTGCGAGAAGGCCGCGGACGGCACCGAGAGCTGCATCGCGCTGAACAACTTCTGGCGGTCGATGTCCAACCTGACGATCAACCCGACCGGGGGCAAGGACTGCCGGGCGAACACGGAGTTCTGGGCCGTCTCCCAGGCCGCTCCGCTGCGCCGCGTCGACATTACCGGCCTGACGTCGCTGATGGACTACTGCTCCGCGCCTCCCCAGTACGCCAGCGGCGGCTACCTCGCCGATGCCCGCACCAAGGCCGTGACCAACGGGTCGCAGCAGCAGTGGCTGACGCGGAACAGCGAGATCGGCAGCTGGTCGAACGGCGTCTGGAACCAGACGTTCTCCGGCGTCGAGGGCGCGCCCGCGCAGGGCTTCCCGGACCCGCCGTACACGACGCTCGCGCAGACGCCGGCGAGCAAGGAGAAGCCGTACGTCTACATCGACGCCCGCGGCGCGTGGCAGGTCTTCGTGCCGAAGGCCCAGAAGAACTCCTCCGGGCCGACCTGGACCGACGGCCCGACCCCCGGGAAGTCGCTCCCGCTGTCGACCTTCTTCGTCGCCCGTCCGTCGGACTCGGCGAAGACCATCGAGAAGCAGCTGTCCAAGGGCCGCAACCTGCTCTTCACCCCTGGCGTCTACGGCATCGACCGCACGCTGCACGTCCGCAAGGCGGGCACCGTGGTCCTCGGGCTCGGCATCGCGACCCTGACCGCGGAGAAGGGCGCCGTGCCCATCCGCGTCTCCGAGGTGCCGGACGTCGACATCGCCGGGATCACCATCGACGCGGGGACGAAGAACTCCTCCGCGCTGCTGGTGATCGGGACCGGCAAGGGTCACGGGCCGACCGCCTCGCGGCCGACCGCGGTGCAGGACGTGTTCTTCCGGATCGGTGGTCCGCACGTCGGCAAGGCCGACACGAGCCTCGTGGTCAAGAGCGACCACGTGATCCTCGACGACATCTGGGCCTGGCGCGCCGACCACGGCGAGGGCGTCGGCTGGAAGGTCAACACCGCCGACACGGGCGTCAAGATCAGCGGGGACGACGTCACCGCGACGGGGCTGTTCGTCGAGCACTACCAGCGCTACAACGTGATCTGGACCGGTGAGCGCGGGCGGACCGTGTTCTTCCAGAATGAGCTCCCGTACGACGCACCGAACCAGGCCGCGTGGAAGCACGGGAAGACGCTCGGCTGGGCCGCGTACAAGGTCGGGGACGACGTGCGCAAGCACGAGCTCTGGGCCGGCGGCTCGTACATCTACACCAACGTCGACCCGACGCTGCACCTCTCGCACTCCTTCGAGGTGCCCGACCGCAAGGGGGTCAGGCTCCACGACCTCGTGACCGTCAGCCTCAACAACGCGGGGACGATCGACCACGTGGTGAACGACACCGGCGACGCCGCCACCCCGAAGGAGGGCGGCAGCACCATCGTCGACCTGGTGGCCTACCCGGTCGGCTGACCCCCGGGGCCTCGGCCGTGCGCCTACCGGTCCCTCGGTGGGCGCATGGGCCGGCCGGCCGACGCCGTCTGGGTCACCACCCCGGCGAACTGCACCTGGTCGCAGTCCGGTGGGCCAGACGCGACGAACGGCACCCGGTACGTCCCCGCCCGGGCGTAGGTGACGGTGGGGCCCGTTGACGTCCAGTCCGTCGACCGGCCCAGCTGCACGGTCTGGCCCTCGACCGACACGAGCGGCAGGCGCGTCGGGCTGCCCACCGGCGCACGGCCGACGTCGACGGTCTGCGCAAGCGCGTTCACGAGCAGGCCGCAGCCGAGGGCGCTGATGTCGGCGAGGTGATTGCCGGACACGTCCAGCGACGAGAGGTTCGCCGAGGGCTCGAAGCCGTCCACGCTGGTGATCTGGTCGTTGTTGAGCTGGAGCGACGACAGCGCCTCGAACCCGTTGAACTGCCGGACCGGGCCGACCCGGCTGTCGGAGACCGACACGTAGCTCAGCTGCGTCAGCCCGCGCAGCGGGCTGAAGTCGGCCCGGTCGACCCCGCTGAGGATCAGCTCGCTCAGCTCGGGCAGCTTCTGCAGGCCCGCGACGTCGGTGATCGAGGGCGCGACGGCGACCAGGTAGGTCAGTCGCGTCGACGACGTCAGCACGTCCAGGCTGGGGAGCCGCACCCCGTACACGGAGAGCTCGGTGAGGTCCGGCTTGCCGGCCAGGGCGCGTCCGTCGCCGCCCGCGACGTTCAGCGAGAGGACCCGCAGCCGACTCATCGGCGTCAGGGCCGACACGTCGGTCGCGGCGGCCTGCACGTTCAGCTGGGTCAGACCGGTCAGGGTCCGCAGCGGTGCGAGGTCACGGACGTCGGGCACGACCAGGTCGAGCCGCTGGAGCCCGGTGAGCGCGGCGACAGCGGCGATGTCGACCTGTCCCTCCTGGTCGGCGGACAGGCGGCGCAGCTGGGTCAGGCGACGTAGCGGTTCCAGCGTCGTCCACGAGGAACCGGTGATGTCGAGGTAGGTCAGGCGGGTCAGCGCCGACAGCGGCGCCAGTCCGGAGACGGGGTTGCCGTAGACGTCGAGCCGCTCGAGCCCGGTCAATCCGCGCAGCGGAGCCAGGTCAGTGATCCGGCTGAACGGCAGGGTCAGCTCCCGCAGCCGCGTGAGCCGGGCCAGCGGCGCGAGGTCCGTGATGGTGCTGCCGTACGAGACCGACAGCGTCGTCAGGTTCGTCAGAGCCTGCGCCCCGCCGAGCGACGTCGGTGAGAGCTCGCCGCAGTCGAGGTCCGTGACCGAGGCCGCCTGGGCGGGCGTGATCGGGTTCGAGGGACGCATCCCGAGCGCGGCGGCCACACAGGTGCGGAAGACGGGGTCGGCGAACGTCACCGGGTCGCTCGGCGCGGCCGAGGCGGCGGTCGACGGCAGACCGAGCGCGGCGGCCAGGACGAGCGCGGCGACGGCTCGGCGGACACGAGGTGTCGGCGCAGGCGCGTGGCGGCGGGAAGCGGGGGATCTCCTCGACACATCCGAACCATAAGGTCCGGCCGAGGTCACGTCGATGACGTGATGGACGACACACCAACGGGAGTTTCGGGAGCCTTCGGCGCGCAATCCGAAAAAGAGGTTGCCGCGCCGAATCGGAGGTCCTTTACTGGTCGGTTCGCCAGGCCCGGACGGGGAGGGAGGACGTCATGCCAGACCGACCATGACCAGCAGAAAGGAAATGCACGATGCCTCGGCGCTACTACACGCGACGCTTTCTCAACCGGCGCGGACACCTGGCCGGCGCTTATGTCCTCGCCTCTGTCGAAGACACCTCGAGACGCACCGGAGACCGTGTCTACACCGAGACGGATTTCACGGTGGCCGACTGCGGACGCCAGATCAGCCTCGACTTCGACGTCGATCCCGAATGCCTCGCGAATTCGCTCCACAAGATCGACGTTCTGATGAGCACACTCACCAGCTTTCGCGCCGCGCTCGTCGAGGAAGGTCGCCTCGCCGCAGAGCGTGAGGCACGGGTGAAGGCGAAGAAGAGGTAGCCCCGGGTGTGGGTACGGCCCGTCGGCCGGTTCAGCGCGCCACCCCCCGAGGAACAGGGTGGGCGCCGAACCGACCGACGGGCGGTGGGTGCCGGGGACCAGACGCCCCCGCGTCTGGTGCCCGGACTGCTCGTGGCCGGACTAGTGGGTCCGGCTCTGGATGGTCAGCTGGCGTCAGCTGCGGCGGCGGCGCAGGGTGAGGCTGAGCCCGCCGATCAGCAGGAGCAGTCCCCCGCCGAGCAGACCCGCGAGGCCGGCGGCGGCGCCGGTCTGAGCGAGACGGTCGCCGTTGTTGCCGCCGAGGCCATTGCCGGCCTGGCCCTGCGGGCCGGTCAGGGACACGGTGCTGGCGTTGCCGTTGTTGCCGTTGTTCCCGTTGCCGTCGTTATTGCCGTTCCCGCCGTTGCCGTTGTCGCCGTTGCCGTCGTCGCCGCCGTTGCCGTCACCGGGCGTGGTCGGGGTCGTCGGGGTGGTGGGCGTGGTCGGGGTGGTGGGCGTGGTCGGGGTCGTCGGGGTGGTGGGGGTGGTGGGGGTTCCGGTGGTGCAGCCGGTGGCGTTGATCAGGACGCAGGCGTCGACGCCGCCGACGCCGGGGACGGTGGTGCCGACCTCGCCGATGACGACCGGGATAATCGGCACGGCCGGGCCGGTGGGACCGGCCGGTGTGGTGCCGGTGCCGGTGTTGGTGGTGCAGCCGAGGGCGTTGATCAGCAGGCAGGCGTCGACGGTCCCGACGACGGGCAGGTCAGCGGTGGCCTGGCCCACGACCGGGGGCACGATCACCGGCAGCGCCGGCGTGGTGTTCGAGCCAGCGGCGGTGGTGGTGCAGCCGGTGGCGTTGACCAGGGCGCAGGCGTTGACGTCGCCGACGACCGGCAGGTCGGCGGTCGCCGTGACGATCGCGGTCACGATCGGATCGGTCGAGGTGCTCGGGTTCGACCCGGTCGAGCCGGTGTTGCCGGTGCCCGGGTTCGTCCCGGCGCCGGTGCCAGTCGTGCAGCCGGTCGCGTTGACCAGGGCGCAGGCGTTCACGTCGCCCACGACCGGAAGGTCAGCGGTGGCGGTGACGATCGCGGTGATGATCTCGTTGGTCGAGCTCGTGGGGTTCGGGCTGGTGGGGTTCGAGCCGGTGTTCCCGGTGCCCGGGCCGGTGCCGGTGCCCGGGCTGGTGCCGGTGCCCGGGTTGGTGCCGGTGGTGCAGCCGCCGGCGTTGATCAGGGCGCAGGCGTCCAGGTCACCGACGACGGGGACGTCAGACGCGGTGGCGGTGACCACCGAGGTGAGCAGCGGGCTCGACCCGAGACCGCCACCGGTGTCGCCGGCGCCCGCGTTCGTGCCCGTGTGGGTCGGGTCAGGGGTGCGGTCGCAGCCATCGGTGTTCACCAGCACGCAGGCCCGGACCGGCAGGTCCAGGACCCGCCCGTCGGCCAGCACCCGGGTCGCGGGGATCAGACCCTTCAGCAGCGCCGCATCCGCCCGCACCTCCAACGCGCGCTGACGCTTCGCCTCACGCACCTTCGCGGCCTTGACCTTCGCCGCCTTCACCGCCTTGGCCTTGGCCACCGCCTTCGCCTTGGCGACCTTCGCCTTCTCGGCCTTCTGCTCGGCCTTGACGGCCTTCGCGTGGGCCTGGACCTGCACGTACGTCCGGTTCGACCGAGCCGTGCTCGTCGAGCGGTGCGAGGAGCTGCCGGCGCCGACGCGGACCTTCACCGCGGACCCGCTGCTGCTGCGCGAGCCGTTCCCGCTGCCGGTGCCGACGCGGACGCTGGTCGAGGAGTGGCGCGAGCCGAGGTTGACGTCGGCGCGGACCTTCACCGGCGTCCGCAGCGACACCTTCAACCCACCCGAGTGCGAGTTCGAGGACTTGTGGCTGCTGGACTTGTCGTGGTGGGTGGAGACCTTCACGATCCCGAGGTCGAGACCGCCGTCGTGGTCGTCGGCGTGGGCGGCGCCGGTCGTCAGCGCGAGCGCGCCGACCGTGCAGGCTGCTCCGGCGAGCAGACGGGTGAACCATGCGTTCATGGGGGTTGCTTCTCTCTACGAGTTCAGGGAGAGGACCGACCGCACAAGGGGTGCGGGGTGGCCCGGGAACCGGCGCGCAAGGAGCGCCGTGCCGACCCGCGAAGGGTGGGCACCTGGGGTGTGAGAGAAGACGTCAGTCGGGAGAGAAGCCGGGCTGACGCAGCAGCCCCAGCGTGTGCCCAGAACGAGCGTGCGCGGGCCGGGCGTGCAACGCCTTCAGCCCCGCCAGACCAGCCGAGACGGCCAGCCCGAAGATCAGTGCGCCTCCGGCGCTGCCGCCGGCCGAGCCGGTCGGTGCAGCACCGAGCCCGAGGCCCGAGTCGCCGGTGCCGGCCGTCGCGACGAGCGACAGGCCGATCTCGAGCGTCGGCGTCACATAGCCGTGGCCATCGCCCTGCTCGGCGCCCGGCGTAGCCGTACGAGTCGGCTGACCCGAGATTGCCGCCGCCCGGTCGAGGGTGATTGACCCGGCCGCCTGGGGCAGCGACCCGGTCGTCGAGGCGGGCGACACCGACCCGGGACGCGACACGTGAGGAGCGGCCGCCGCCGGCGGTGCCGCGGGCGACAGGGTCGGGCCTTCGACGACCACGGGCAGATCGACGACGAGGTCCACAGCCGGAGCTACGACGCCCACTCTGACCGAGGGCAGCTTCACCACGGTCAGGTCGACGGCCGGCAGGGACACGGCCACGTTCAGGTCGGGCAGGGTGACGGTCGGGAGCTCGAGCGACGTACGCGGGGTCAGCACCGTGGAGGTCACGTCGGCCAGAGCCTCCGTCGTCACCTTCGACACGTCCGCCGACACCAGCGCGACAGGCGCCGGGTGCGAGCTCTTGCCCGGCTTCACCGACGACTTCGAGGACGCACCGAACACGGTCTTCGTCACGTCGGCGACGGCCCGGTCGACCTCCTGGACCCGCTTCTTCTGCGCGACCGCCTTCTTCTTCTGCGCGACCTGCTTCGCCACCCGCTTCTCGTGCGCGGTCTCAACGTGAACCACGGGCTTCACGGTCCGCACCACCGGTCGCACGACCGGCCGGACCACGCTCTTACGTACCGACACCCGCTGCGTCGACACCTTCACCGACGAGCGGTGGGACGACGTGAACGAGTGCGACGACTTCGACGGGCTGGACGACTTAGACGACGAGTGGGACGACTGGGAAGACGAGGAGTGCGAGGAACCGGAACCGGTGACCTTCTTCACCGTGTCGGACACATGGCCCAACGTCCCGCTCAACCCGCTGTCCGCCTGCGCAGACCCCGCCGACAACGACAGACCCGCAGCACCCGCCGCCAGCACCAGACCCGCCCGCAGCACCCAACGGCGCACACCAGCACCAGCGGCGTCTCGGGACTCTTCCCTGCGCCGCCACCCCTGGCCCCCGAGGCCTGACGTGTCGATACCGGCACTCAACCAGCCCCTGGCATCACCCGCAGTCGATAAGTGTGACCTTCAGAACATTCTCAGCGCGACCGTCCTCGGCGTTGCCGAACCGGCTGGCGATCGTCTGTCCACGAAAAGACGAACGGCCCGCTCGTGATGAGCGGGCCGTCCGGACAACAGGGGTGGAGGTGGCGGGAATCGAACCCGCGTCCTTGGACAGCGAGCCAGGTCTTCTCCGGGCGCAGCTGGCTAGTCGTTTTCTCGATCTCTGCGCTCGCGCCAGCACGTCGCAGACAGACCCAGTCTCAGAAAAGTCCCGAACGCACCCTGAGACGCAGTGCGGCCAGCAAGTCTCCTAGATGAGGCCAGGTTCCGGGGCGGAGACGTCCTCGGTCTGACCCTTCGATCACTGTTTAGACAGCGAGAGCGAAGTCAGTGCGCTTAGAGTTGGCACTTATTGGTTTCCAAGGAACATTAACGAGTTGACCTTGGATTCTCGGCCCGCTTCTCCTGGGACTACCGACCCAAGTCGAAACCGATCACCCCCTGTTGAGTTTTTCCACCCCGTCGGTCGCGGACGACTTCCGGGGCGAGGGGCCCATGCTACTCGCGCGGCACGGGACCCGCCATCCGTAACGCGGGCCGGCCGAGAACATTCCCCGACCGGCCCGCGGTCCACGGACCTGGCGTCTACCCCGTTACTTCTCCGACAGCACCTGGAGCTTGAGCGCCCGGGTGACCGGGTTGCGCCAGCTCTCGCCCTGCAGCGCCTTGGCGCCGCCGACGATCGTCAGTACGAACCAGCCGAGCGCCATCAGCCCGAAGACCGGGTCGAAGCCGTCGCCCGGGAAGATCGACGAGACGATCCCGGTCGCAATGAGCAGGAGGAACGAGAGCAGCTGGAAGTTGAAGGCCTTGGCCGCCTCGCGCCGTGCGTACGACCCGGGGCTCGAGAGCCCGAAGACGAGGAGCGGGCCGAGCAGCCACAGGAAGAAGACCGACAGGTGCGCGAAGCCGGCCGCACCTCTACCGGCGTGCTCGCGGGTCTCGGGCCTCACCAGCGGCTGGTAGGCCGGGTGCAGCCCGACGGCCTGCGAGGCGAGCGGCACGGAGACGATCCCGTAGAACGCCTGGTTGAGCTCGCGGCGGCTCGTCGCCTCCAGGACCTGGCCGAGGCGCCAGTCGAGCTCGCTCTCCCCGATCCGGTCCTCGGCGTACGCCTGCTGCAGCCAGGACACCGCGCGGTCACGCTGCTCGGGGGTCACGCTCATCTGCAGTGTGGGGTGCTGGTACGGGTTCGGCTGCGTCGCGCTCATGTCCCCCAGCATCGTCCCGGACCGGTCCGCGCCACCATCAGGCGCGACCCCGGTCCGACCCGGACCGCTGCCTCCTGAACCCCGTGGACGGGGCGTACCGAGGTCCTGTCAGCGACAACCGTTAGGTTGGATTCATGCCTGAGAAGCCCGAAGTCGAAGCCCCTGACGGTCCGCCCCCCACCGAGCTCGAGATCACCGACCTCACCGTCGGTGACGGGGCCGAGGCCGGCAAGGGCGACCAGGTCAGCGTCCACTACGTGGGTGTCGCCCACAGCACCGGCGAGGAGTTCGACGCGTCGTACAACCGTGGCGCCCCGCTCGACTTCCCGCTCGGCGCAGGCCGCGTCATCAAGGGCTGGGACGACGGCGTGGCCGGGATGAAGGTCGGCGGCCGCCGTCGCCTCGTCATCCCGCCGCACCTCGCGTACGGCGACCGCGGCGCCGGTGGCGTCATCGGCCCGGGCGAGACGCTGATCTTCGTTGTCGACCTCGTCGGCGTGCGCTGACCCCGAACGACCCGTCGCGGGTGCCCCCGGGCTTCATCGAGGTCCGGGGCGCCCGCGAGCACAACCTGCGCGACGTCGACGTCTCGCTCCCTCGCGACGCGGTGGTCGCCTTCACCGGCATCTCCGGCTCGGGGAAGTCGTCGCTCGCCTTCGGCACGATCTTCGCCGAGTCGCAGCGGCGCTACCTGGAGTCAGTCGCGCCGTACGCGCGTCGGCTGATCCAGCAGGCGGGTGTCCCCCGCGTCGCCTCGGTGAGCGGACTGCCGCCGGCCGTCGCCCTGCAGCAGCAGCGGAACGGGAGCTCGTCCCGCTCGTCCGTCGGCACCGTGACCACCCTGTCGAACTCGCTGCGCATGCTCTTCTCCCGGATGGGGACCTATCCCGACGGGGCCGAGCGGCTCGACTCGGACGCGTTCTCGGCCAACACCCCGGCTGGCGCGTGCCCGCACTGCCACGGCGTGGGCGTGACGTTCGCGGTCAGCGAGTCGTCCGTGGTGCCCGACCCCTCGCTCAGCATCCGCGAGGGTGCGGTGGCCGCCTGGCCGGGCGCGTGGCTGGGCAAGAACTTCCGCGACATCCTCCGGACCCTCGGCTACGACGTCGACCGGCCGTGGCGCGACCTCGAGCGGGCCGACCGCGACTGGATCCTCTTCACCGACGAGCACCCGGTGGTGACGGTCAACTTCGAGCGCGAGGCCGGCCGGATCCAGCGGCCGTACCAGGGTCGGTGGACCGGGGTGCGGGAGTACGTCCTCGAGACCTTCGCCACGACGAAGTCGGCCCCGATCCGCCGCCGGCTGCGCGCCTACCTCGACGCCTCGCCCTGCCCGGTCTGCGGCGGTCGTCGGCTGCGGCCGGAGGCGCTGGCCGTCACGTTCGCCGGGCACGACATCGCCGACCTCGCCGCGCTCCCCCTGGAACGTCTTGTGGCCCTGCTGCGCGAGGCGGCCTCCGGGCACGACCGCGACAGCGCGGCCGGCACGCTGCTGGACGACCTGCTGGGCCGCAGCGAGCTCGTCGTCGACCTGGGCCTCGGCTACCTGGCCCTGGACCGGGCCGTCCCCACCCTCTCGGCCGGTGAGCTGCAGCGGCTGCGGTTGGCGACCCAGCTGCGGTCGGGCCTCTTCGGGGTCGTCTACGTCCTGGACGAGCCGTCGGCCGGCCTCCACCCCGCCGACACCGAGGCGGTGACCCGGGTGCTGCTCGGGCTGCGCGACGCCGGCAACAGCGTGCTGCTCGTCGAGCACGACCTCGACCTGGTGCGTTCCGCGGACTGGCTGGTCGACGTCGGGCCCGGCGCCGGGAACGGCGGCGGACGGATCCTGCACAGCGGGCCCGTGGCCGGGCTGCAGGACGTGGCCGCCTCCGCAACACGGCCCTATCTCGCGCCGGACCACCGCCCCGCCCTCCGCGCCGAGCCGCGCACGCCGACCGGCTGGCTCCGGCTGCACGAGGTGTCGGCCCACAACCTGCACGACCTCGACGTCGACCTGCCGCTCGGCACCTTCACCGTGGTGACCGGCGTGTCCGGGGCGGGCAAGACGACGCTGCTCGACGTGCTGGCCGACGTCACCCGCCACCACCTCGGCCTCCCCGACTCCGCCGACGAGGCGAACGACGAGGAGGAGCCCGACCCGTCAGACCCCGCCTCGGCCGAGGACGCAGGAGAGACGGAAGGGGTCGCTGTCGAGGCCGCGGCGGAGCGACGGGCAGGCCGCGTGGACGGGCTCGAGGCGGTGAGCCGGCTCGTCGTGGTCGACCAGCGACCGATCGGCCGTACGCCGCGCTCCAACCTGGCCACGTACACCGGGTTGTTCGACGCGGTCCGCTCGACCTTCGCCAAGACACCCGAGGCGCGCCGGCGCCGCTGGAGTGCCAGCCGGTTCTCCTTCAACGTCGCCGCCGGACGCTGCCCGACCTGCAAGGGCGAGGGCAGCCTGGCCGTCCGGATGCTGTTCCTGCCCGGCTCGTACTCGGTCTGCCCCACCTGCCACGGGTCCCGCTACGCGGCCGAGACGCTCGAGGTGACGCACCGGGGCCGGACCATCGCCGACGTGCTGGAGCTCGACGTCGACGCCGCGGTGACCGCTCTGAACGACATCCCCGCCGCCGTACGCGGTCTGACCGCCCTGCGCGACGTCGGTCTGGGCTACCTCCGGCTGGGTCAGCCGGCGACGGAGCTGTCCGGCGGAGAGGCCCAGCGGATCAAGCTGGCCACCGAGCTGCAGCGCACCCGGCTGGCCGGCACGCTCTACCTGCTCGACGAGCCGACGACGGGGCTGCACCCGGCCGACGTGGAACGACTGCTGCTCCTGCTCCAGGGCCTGGTCGACGCCGGGAGCACGGTGGTCGTCGTCGAGCACGACGCCGCCGTCGCCCTCGCGGCGGACTGGCTCGTCGACCTCGGGCCCGGAGGCGGGGACACCGGTGGTGCGGTCGTCGACGCGGGTCGGCCGGTCGACGTCGTGCAGCGAGGGTCAGGCCCGACGGCGGCCCACCTGGCCCGCCGGCTGGCCTGACTCACCAGCTGCTGCTGCCGCCCCCGCCACCGCCGCCACCGGAGAAGCCACCGCCGCCGAACGAGCTGCCGCCACCAAAACCGGTGCCGCCGCTCCCGCTCGAGGCCGACGGGACCGGGCTGGCCGAGGACAGGAGGGTCCCGGTCAGGAACCCGGTGTTGAAGGAGCTCAGGTTCATGTTGCCGTAGTACCAGTACGGGACGGTGTCAGGCAGCCGGCCCATCGCGACCAGGTCGCCGCACACCTTGGACCAGCGGTCGGCCAGACCGAAGACGATCGCCCAGGGCAGGTAGCGCGAGAAGATGTCCTCGCCCTCCTCGAAGCGCAGCTGACCTGCCTCGGCCGTCGCGATGTACTGCTTGAAGCCCTCGGTCTGGTCGGACCAGGCCCGGCCCTCTGGCGTGCGCTGTCCCCGCTTCATCTTCTGCTTCACCACGAGGACCGTGATGACGACGGGCAGCAGGGCGGCGGCGAGGAGCAACGCCCACAGCCCGGCATGCACGACGCCGAAGACGACCAACGCGACGACGCCGAGGCCGAGCCCCGTGGTCGAGCGTCCGCTCGGCACCTTGGTGAACCATCCGCGTGCCGTCACCTGCTCGCGTACGGCGGCGTCCATCGCCTCGTGCGCCGGCAGGAGGCTGCCCTGCGAGCCCAGGTCGACCACGGTGCCGGGCGGGTCGCCGCGGAAGATCCCGTTGAGCAGGGCCATCTCGTGGGGCGCGGTCGCGACGCTCGGGTCGAGCAGGTCGACCCGCATGTCGCTCTTGTTCTCGCTGATGATCCGCACGCCACCCCGCACGGCGAGGTCGACCAGCGTCGCGGCCGTCTCCTTGGTGTCGAGCACGCCGTCGATCAGCAGGCCCGCTTCGGCGACCGGGATCTTCGGGGGCACGAACGCGACGGGGATCTGGAGGTCCGGGTCGTTCGGCACCGTCTCGGTCTGCTGCCCGCCGGCCGGGAACGACCCCGGCGGCAGGCCGGCGTAGCGCAGGTCGCGCCCGCGCTTGCGGTAGTACGCGACGCCGAGGAGCGGTGAGGCGATCGCCGCTCCCCCGACTGCCACGCCTGCGCCGACGACAGCAGCCTTCTCGGCCGGGGTCCGGGCGTCGGCCCGCGGCTGGAGGTCGGGCGTCACGGTGGCGACCGCGCCGGGCTGGATCTTGACGCCGACCGACATGTTCTGGCCGGCCGGCAGGTCGTCGGTCTCGAACACGCCCGCATCACCGCTCACCTTCGAGGGCTCCGTGCAGTTCGTCTTCGACTGGATCGGACCGGCGAAGCACGAGAGCCCGCCTTGGTAGGGCCCCTGAGGCACGGAGGCGGTCACGCGCACCTGCTCGAAGGCGGGGTTCCCCGACCCGGTGACGTCCCAGAAGAACTCGTCGTACGGCGGGTTGTCGTTCGGGAAGCTGCGCAGGGCGCCCGTGAGGTCGTACGAGATGACGTACGTCGCGGTGGGGGCGCTGATGGTCTCGCTGCCGCTGCCGATCGTGAGGGTGGTCTCGACCTCACGCCCCTTGTCGGAGGGGGTGTCGTCCTGGCTGACGTCGGTGTTGACGCCGTCGGGGCTGGTGACCTGCAGGTTGCTGAGGGTGTACACCGCGTCCTGGTTCGTGTCCTTGCCCTGCTCGGACCACGGCTCGCGCACCACCAGGTTGCGCTTGATGCCGTGCCGGCCGGAGTCGCTCCCGAACTGCCAGACCCACGTCTCCTTGACCTGCAGGGTGCCGTCGGGCTGCACGGCGTAGGCGACGTCGAGGGACTTGACCAGGTCCGCTGTGGCGGCGGAGGCGGGGCGGGTCCCGATCAGCGCCGAGGTCAGCACGACCCCGCAGGCGAGGAACAGCGCGAGCAGCAGCCGAGAGGCCCGGCTGAGCCCACCGCTGCGGGCGGCGGACGTGCCCGGACGGGTCATCGGTTCCTCCGGTTCCGGGCGGCCAACGCCCGCTCGGCCTCACGTCGACCCTCGCGCTCGGCGAGCGTGTGCCGCTTGTCGTACTCCCGCTTGCCGGTGCCGAGGGCGAGCTCGACCTTGGCGTAGCCGTCGTTGAAGTAGAGCGACAGCGGGATCAGCGTCATCGACCCGGTGGTGCCCAGCTCGCGGGAGATCTTGTCGATCTCGCGGCGGTTGAGCAGCAGCTTGCGGGTGCGACGGGCCGTGTGGTTGGTCCACGTGCCGTGGCTGTACTCGGGGATGTTGGCGCCGCGCAGCCACACCTCCCCGTCGTCCAGGGTGGCGTAGGCGTCGGTCAGGTTCGCGTGACCGGCCCGCAGGGACTTGACCTCGGTCCCGCTGAGGACGAGGCCCGCCTCCCACGTGTCGTGGATGGTGTAGTCGTGCCTCGCCTTCTTGTTCGAGGCGACGAGGTTGCGGCCCTTCTCCTTCGGCATGTGATCCATTCTCCCTGCTCGAAGGGTCGACCGGCGTCCCGCCTCCGTGATCGGAGGCGGGACGGGGGCTGGGATCAGCCCAGGGTCGAGGTGTCGATGACGAAGCGGTAGCGGACGTCGCTGTTGACGACCCGGTCCCACGCCTCGTTGATCTTGCTGGCCGGAATGACCTCGATCTCGGCGCCCAGACCGTGCTCGGCGCAGAAGTCGAGCATCTCCTGGGTCTCGGGGATCCCGCCGATGCTGGAGCCCGCGAGGCTGCGCCGACCCGGCAGCAGCGAGAAGGCCTTGACCGACATCGGGTGCTCGGGAGCGCCGACCTCGACCAGGGTGCCGTCGACCGCGAGGAGACCCATGTACGCGTCGAGGTCCAGGTTGGCCGAGACCGTGTTGACGATGAGGTCGAACGAGCCCGCGAGCTTCTCGAAGGTCTCAGGCTCGCTCGTGGCGTAGTAGGAGTCGGCCCCGAGACGGAGACCGTCCTCCTGCTTCTTGAGCGACTGGCTCAGGACGGTGACTTTCGCGCCCATGGCGTGGGCGATCTTGACGCCCATGTGGCCGAGGCCGCCGAGGCCGATGATCGCGACGTTCTTGCCCGGGCCCGCGTTCCAGTGGTTCAGCGGGGAGTAGAGGGTGATGCCGGCGCAGAGCAGCGGGGCGGCCTCGTCGAGCTCGATGCCCTCGGGGATGCGCAGGGCGAAGTCCTGCTCGACCACGAGGTGGGTGGAGTAGCCACCGGCGGTCGGCTTGCCGTCACGGCCGATGCCGCCGTACGTGCCGATGTTGCCGTTGAGGCAGTACTGCTCCAGGCCCTTCTGGCAGCTGTCGCACTCGCGGCAGGAGTCGACGAGGCAGCCGACGCCGACGCGGTCGCCGACCTGGTGCTTGCTGACCTCGGAGCCGACCTCGGCGACGACGCCGGCGATCTCGTGCCCGACGACGATCGGCCAGCCGGCGTCGCCCCACTCGCCGCGCGCGGTGTGGATGTCGGAGTGGCAGATGCCGGCGAACTTGATGTCGATCAGGATCTCGGTCGGGCCGACGTCGCGGCGCTCGATCGTGGTGGGCTCGAGCGGCGCGGTGGCGCTCGGGGCGGCGTAGGCGTGCACGGTCAGCATGGGGACTCCTCTGGTCAGGGACTCGCCGGCCCGGTGCGGCACCCGGAAAGACCGGGCCGCAGCACGCGGGCTCGTGACGGCGGCGTCGAGGTCGGCGAAGGCCGGCACTGACTGCACACCGCGGCGAACACGGGATCCCCACCCTACGCGCGCAGCCGGAACGCCCCGGAGACCCCGAACGCCGGGGCAGAACCCCCTTCCCCGGCGGTCCTGCCCCGGCGAGTCGCACCGGGGGGTGTTCTGGGCCGGGGCTCTCCCCCGGCTGGTCGTGCGGCCCGCCGTCAGGCGGTCGGCTCGGTCAGTACCAGCTCATCGGGTTCACCATGCCGCCGTTCAGCCACACCATGAGGTGGAGGTGGCAGCCGGTGGAGTAGCCGGTCGTCCCGACGTACCCGATGACCTGGCCCTGCTTGACGTGGTCCCCGACGCCAACCACGTAGCGGATCGCGTGGTTGTAGCCGGTGGTCACGTACTTCCCGTCGACCTTGCCGTGGTCGATCATCAGCCGGTTGCCGTAACCCGCGTTGTAGTACTTCTCGGCCACGACGCCGTCGGCGGCCGCGTGGATGGCCGCGCCGCAGCCGGCGCCGAAGTCGGTGCCGTCGTGCAGCTTCCAGACGTGCAGCACGGGGTGCAGGCGCATCCCGTACGGCGACGTGATCGGCGCGCTCACCGGGTAGATGAAGCCGTGGTGCGAGCCGGAGGACGAGGTGCTGGCGCTGCTCGCGGCCCGGGGGGCGGCGACGCGGGCGCTGCTGGTCGAGCGGGAGGCCCGCTTCGGGGACGACGCCTTCGAGCGGGCGGCCGCGCGGGCCTCGGCCTTGGCCGCCGCCACCTGACGTGCCGCCTCCTTCGCCGCCGCGGCCTTGGCCGCTGCCTTCTGCTTGGCCACCCGGACGGCGATGCGGTTCTCCACCGTCGCGCGCTCGGCGGTGAGCTTGGCGTAGTGCGACCGGTCCTGCGCGACGTCCTGGGCGGCGGCCTTCTCGATGGCCTGCTGCTGCACGAGGTGCCCGGCGACGGCGGCGGCGGCGGAGCTCGCCTGCGCCTCGAGCCGGCGGGTCTGCGCCAGCGAGTCGGCGGCCTCGGCGCGGTCGTCCGCCACCTTCTTCTCGGCCTTGGCCAGCGACGCGCGCTTGGCCTTGAGCTGGGTCTCGAGCGCGAGCAGCGCGTCGATCTTGGACTGCGTCGTGTCGAGCATGGTGGTCGCCCACTGCATGCGGGTCGCCAGGTCCGTCGTGCTGTGGGAGGTCAGCACGGCGATCGGCATGAGGTTGGTCTGCTGCTGGTACTGGTTCCGCACGATGACGCCGACCATCTGCTTCTTGGCGTCGAGCCGCTCCTGGCAGTCCAGCACCGCCGCGCGCGCCTTGGCCAGGTCGGCCTGGGCCCGCTTGAGCTTGCCGGCGAGCCGGACGTCGTCGGCCTTGGCCGTCGCGAGCGCCGACCGGGCCTGGGCCAGCTCGGCCTGGGCGGAGGCCAGCTGGCTCGCCACCCGGTCGACCTGGACGCCCGCGTTGCTGAGCGCCGCGCTCGACTCGCTGAGGTCGGCCTTGGTCCGGCTGATCTGCGACTTGAGCTCCGAGCGCTGGTCGGTGAGGTCGTCGGCCTGCGCCGTCGAGATCACGAGCCCGCCGGAGAGGGCGACCACGAGGGCACCCGTCAGCACGAGGGCGTTCAGGCGGCCGCCGAGGCGGGTCGGTCGATGACCAGTGAGCGTGCCCGAGGGCAGGTCGTCGGCGACCGGAGCGTCGGTGAGGACGCGGGGAAGGTCCGGCACAGCGTTCGTCCAATCGAGGTCCGTCGGAGTCCCGATGCGGCCGTTCGCGGCGGCCGAAGGGTGACTCTCAACTACAGATCGAGATTCTGGGGAGAATCCCGGTGTGTCGGTCAGGGTGACCAACGGGCCGGATGGTAGGCAGAACGCCCGTACGGGCGGCAACCCCTTGCACTCGAGTCACAAGAGGCTCAGGCGTAACTCAGGGTGAAGGCTTCATCGAGAGTTCAGCAGAGCGGGTTCAGCAGCACAGGAACCGCGGAAACGTCAAGGGTCGATGTTCTCGAGGGTGCTCGAACGGGTCAGACCACGGTCTTCGATGTGGCGACGCCAGTTCCACCGGTAACGGGCGTAACGACGCCCTCTGAGCCTGTTCGGAGGGTGAGAGCCAGTCGGCTGGCCGAACGACGACGGAGAAGCCCACCTCTTCGAGGCCCTTCGACAAGCTCAGGGAGCGTTCTCGCGCGAAGCCAGCTCGGGGCGCGCGAGCCGCGCAAGGCGTAGCCGCGGAGGGACGACACAGCCGCGCAACCTGCAGCCTGAGCGGCTGTGTGCAGGGTGCGCGGCTGAGTTCGCGGGCGGGCAGTGACCCCGGTTCACGGGGCCGTGGGTCAGACGCGCAGGTACTTGCGGGTCGTGACGATGGTCGGGACGACCGAGAGGACGACGCCGACGATGATGACGCCGAGCATGGCGAGGCCGGTCTGGTTCCAGCCGATCCAGGGGATCGACCGGATGGCGGGCTCAGCCTTCTGCATGACGATGAAGTAGACGCCGGCCGCGAGCGTGCCGCAGGCCAGCGCGGCGCCGACGAGCGCGGAGAACACGGCCTCGAAGAGGAACGGCAGCGTGATGTAGAGGTTGCTGGCCCCCACGAGCCGCATGATGCCGATCTCGCGCCGTCGGGCGAAGGCCGCCAGCCGGATCGTGTTGCCGATCTGGAGGGCCGCGGCGAGCAGCAGCAGCGCCGACGTGGCGATGGTCCCCCACTGGACGAGGTTGAGGGCGTTGAAGAAGGGGTCGAGGTACTGGCGGAGGTCTTGGACCTTCTGCACCCCGCGCAGCCCCTGGACGGAGCTGACGACGCCCTCGTACTCCTCCGGGTTCTTGAGCTTGACCCGGAACGACTCCTGCATCTGGTCGACGGTGAGGGAGTCGCGGATGGGGCTGCCCGCGTACGCCTTCTGGAACTCGTCGTACGCGGCCTGCTTGTCCTCGAAGTAGACGCCGTTGCCGGCGACCTCGGGGTTGCTCAGCAGCGTCTGCTGGATGACCTGCTTCTGCGCGTCGGTCGCGTCCTGACCCGGGTCGCAGTTGTCGCCCTGGACGTCGCTGGTGCACAGGAAGATCGAGATCTCGATCTTGTCGTACCAGCGGCCCTTCATGAGGTCGACCTGCTGGCTGGCCAGCAGGCCCGCCCCGAACAGGGACAGGGAGACCCACATGGTCATGATGACCGCGAGGGTCATCGTCAGGTTCTGCCGGAGACCGGCTCGGGTCTCGGAGAAGATGTGGCGGAAACGCATCAACGGTCCTTACTCGGGCTCACTGGTAGCCGTAGACGCCGCGGCTCTGGTCGCGGACGACCTCGCCGTCGTCGAGCTCGATCACGCGCTTGCGCATCTGGTCCACGATCGTCGAGTCGTGGGTCGCCATGAGGACGGTGGTGTCCGCCCGGTTGATCCGGTCGAGCAGCTTCATGATGCCGATGCTGGTCGCCGGGTCGAGGTTCCCGGTCGGCTCGTCGGCGATGAGGATCATCGGCCGGTTGACGAAGGCCCGCGCGATCGCCACGCGCTGCTGCTCCCCGCCGGACAGCTCCTCGGGCAGCCGACCGCCCTTGCCGTCGAGACCCACGAGCTCGAGCACCTCCGGCACCACCCGCTTGATGGTCGACGGCGGCTTGCCGATGACCTGCAGGGCGAAGGCGACGTTCTCGGTGACGGTCTTGTTCGGCAGCAGGCGGAAGTCCTGGAACACGGTCCCGATCTGGCGCCGCATCGCGGGGATCTTCCAGCTGTGCAGGCGACCGAGGTCGCGGCCGGCCACGAAGACCTTGCCGCGGGTCGCGCGCTGCTCGCGCAGGATCAGCCGCAGGAACGTCGACTTGCCCGACCCGGACGCGCCGACGAGGAAGACGAACTCACCCTTGTCGATGTCGACGTTGACGCGGTCGAGCGCCGCGCGGCGCTGCCCGTCGTAGGTCTTGGAGACGCTCTCGAATCGAATCACAGCTGGGTCCCGGCCGGGTAGGAGGATCCGCGCCCAGCGCAGGGCTGGGCCGGACGGCCGCGTCCACTGTAGGTGAGCGCGGCGCTCACCCGCCTGACCTCGGGGCCGGGCGTGCCGCGCGTCATCGGCTCAGCCGACGTGGTCACGCATCCGCCAGCGGATGCCCGAGTCGATGAACCCGTCGATGTCGCCGTCGAAGACCGCGTCGGGCGAGGAGACCTCGAAGTCGGTCCGCAGGTCCTTGACCATCTGGTACGGGTGCAGCACGTACGAGCGCATCTGCGAGCCCCAGCTGTTGCCGCCGTCGCCCTTGAGCGCGTTCATCTCGGCCTCGCGGTCGTGCCGCGCCTTCTCCAGCAGCCGCGACTGCAGCACGCGGAGCGCGGCGGCCTTGTTCTGCAGCTGGGACTTCTCGTTCTGGCAGGAGACGACGATGCCGGTCGGCAGGTGGGTGAGGCGCACGGCCGAGTCGGTCGTGTTGACGCTCTGCCCGCCCGGCCCGGAGGACCGGAACACGTCGACGCGGATGTCGGCCTCGGGGATCTCGATGTGGTCGGTCGACTCCGTGACCGGCAGCACCTCGACGCCCGCGAACGACGTCTGGCGGCGGCCCTGGTTGTCGAACGGGGAGATCCGGACGAGGCGGTGGGTGCCCTGCTCGACCGACAGGGTCCCGTACGCGTACGGCGCCCGCACCTGGAACGTCGTCGACTTGATCCCCGCCTCCTCGGCGTAGGAGGTGTCGAAGACCTCGGTCGGGTACTTGTGGCGCTCCGCCCAGCGCAGGTACATCCGCTGCAGCATCTCGGCGAAGTCGGCCGCGTCGATCCCGCCCGCCTCGGAGCGGATCGTCACGAGGGCCTCGCGCTGGTCGTACTCCCCGGCCATCAGCGTCCGCACCTCGAGGGCGTCGATCGTCTTGCGCAGCGCGCTCAGCTCGTGCTCCGCCTCGACCATGCTGGCGTCGTCGCTCTCCTCCTGGCCGAGCTCGACGAGGACCGCGAGGTCGTCGAGGCGGGAGTGCAGCGCGGTCAGCCGGTCGACGTCGGACTGGAGCAGGGAAAGCCGCGAGGTGACCTGCTGGGCGTGGTCCACGTCGTCCCAGAGGTCGGGTGCGGACACCTGCTGCTCGAGGTCGGCGATCTCCAGGCGCTTGCCGGCAGGGTCGAGCACCGCCTCGATCGAGGCCAGCGCCCGCTCGAGGTCGGGGATCTCCACGGAGAAGTCGGTACCAGCCACGACATGCGAGTCTAGGGCGCTCGCGGAGGCGGAGCTCCTGGATGGACCCGCGGCGCCCGGACGAGAGGACCCCAGATGCCCGAGGTCGTCCTGGCCGTCGACGTCGGCGGCACGAAGATCGCGCTGGCCCTGGTCGACGACGAGGGCACGGTCCTGGCCGAGGACGTGCGCCCGACCCGTCCCGAGCCCGACCCGCTCCGGGTGGTCGAGCCGCTGCTCGAGGGCATCGCCGCGATCGCCGCGCGGCTGCCTGCCACCTCCGACCCGCTGCGGGTGGGCGTCTCGTCGGCCGGACCGCTCGACGGTCCCGCGGGCACGGTCTCGCCGGTGAACATCCCCGCCTGGCGCGACTTCCCGCTGGTCGACCACGTACGCCGCGCCGCCGCCGAGGCGTCGGGTCGACGGGCGGTGGTCGGGCTGGCCAACGACGGGCACTGCTTCGCCCTCGGCGAGCACTGGCTCGGGGCGGCCCGCGACGTGGCGTCGATGGTCGGGATGGTCCTGTCCACCGGCGTCGGCGCGGGCGCCGTGCTCGAGGACCGGCTGTTCGGCGGCACGACCGGGAACGCGGTCCACCTCGGCCACATCAGCGTGAACGCGTGGGGCGCCCGCTGCGTCTGCGGCGGGCACGGCTGCGTCGAGATGTACGCCCGGGGCCCCGCCCTGGTCGCCGCGGCACGGGCGCGCGGCTGGGCCGGCGGCGACGACGCCCGCGCGCTGACCGCTGACGCACGTTTCGGGGACGCGGTCGCGCTCGCGGTCATCGACGAGGGCATGCGCGCCCTCGCCGCCGGGATCGCCACCACGGCGACCGAGCTGGACGTGACGACGTTCGTCCTCGGCGGCGGCGTCTCGCGGGCGGGCGCCGTCATCTTCGACCCGCTGCGCCGGCACCTCGCCGACTTCGCCGCGCTCCCCTACGTCCGCGACCTCGAGGTCCGCCCGGCCGTGCTCGAGAACGCCGGCCTCCTCGGCGCCGCCGCCCTGGCGCTGCGGCTGGAGGTCTGACCCCGAACGCCCCCTCACGACCGTGCGCTACCGCACCTCCCATCGGGGTGCCCCGGTGCGGGAGCGCACGCTCGCGACGCCGCCCCCTGATCTGGTCCAAGGGCCCGGAACGGGTTGGTCTCCCCCTCGGCCACCAGCAAGAACACCGACCTCTTCGAGGCCCTTCGACCAGCTCAGGGGGCGCTTCCCTCGCGACTGCGCAGTTCGGCACCCTCCAAGCGCGTGTCGGCGCGCGCAAGTGCGCATCGACGCCTGCTGGGCTCGTCGACGGCGCCGGGCCGTTCTCGTGCTAGTCGGAGGCGCTGCGCGGCGTGGTGCTGTCCTCGTCGCCCGGCTCCTCGCCGGAGCTCTCGTCCTCGAGCGGGTCGTCGGAGTCGTCGGGCTCCGGGGTGCGGAGCTCCTCCACGCGGACGAACCGCTCCGAGCGCGGGGTCGTACGCAGCGGCCGGTCGCCGATCCAGATGAGGACGAAGGCCGCGAACGACACGGCGAGGGCCAGCACCGGTCCGAAGACGAGGACCCAGACCAGGACGAGGCCGAGGACGTCGAGCCCGAGGACCAAAAGCGCCGTACGCGGGACGAGCCGGCTGCGTCGGGCCCGCCAGGTCACGTAGCCGACCCACGGCACCATGGCCACGAGGGTCACGACGAGCGCGAAGCTCGACATCCCGCCCGTGAAGGCCCCTCCGACCAGGCGGAGCATCGCCGCGAGGGCGATGGCCCCCGTGAGCACGCCGAGCGCGGTGCGGGCCGCCAGGGTGGTCATGGCCGGTCAGCGTACGGGTCAGGCGTAGCCGAGGGCGGCCTGCAACGCGCGGACGCGGGCGAGGTCGTCGGCGAACCCGTCGGGCGAGGTGAGGTCGGGCTGCTCGTCGTCGCCGTTCACGACGTACTCCACCGTCTCCATCACGGCGCGCTGCTGGTGCGCGGTGAGGTCGTCCCAGTGGGTGAGCACGCGGGCCAGGCCCGCGTGGGCGGCGAAGGCGCGGTCGATGTCGAGGTGCTCGTTGCTGTTCAGCGCGCCCATGAGCATCGAGCGATGAGCCGCCAGGGTGTCCCGGAGCACCACCACCTCGTTCGTCACCCCTCCAGGTTAGGGCGTCCTCACCTGCTGCCCTGCCTGTTCCACCGCCCGGTGCGAGAATGGTGCGGCTCGTCGTCCGGACCGGTAGCGTGGCCCGGCCGCGGCGCGCGGGAGCATAGCTCAGCTGGTCAGAGCACCTGCCTTACAAGCAGGGGGTCGGGGGTTCGAGCCCCTCTGCTCCCACCCAGGCCGTCGGGGTTCCGTGGCACCAGGGTTTCTGTCATGGTTCGGGTGACCCCCGACCAAGGACGCCCCGATGACGCAAGTCCACGCCACCCCGGTGCCGACGCACCCCTCGCTCGCGCTCCCCCGACGCCTCGCGGCGGTGATCCTCGCCCTGCTGCTCGCCCTGGTCCTGACCACGGCCGGTTCGTCGACGCCGGCCTCGGCCGACGACCCCGACCCGCCCGTCCTCAGCGTGCCGGACCGGCTCGGCGTCTCCGGCTACGACCTCGAGACGGACGCCGTCGCCGACGTGGTGGCCGGCAGCACCGGCAACAACCTGCTGCTCCGCTTCGACGCGGGCGGCCCTCTCACCGACGGCACCGTCGTCCTCACGCTGCCGCGGCCGGCCTGGCGCTCGACCCTGCAGGTCGGCAACCGCCTCTTCCCCGACGACCCCTCCATCGCCGGGAGCGTCGTCGTCCGGCCGAGCGAGAAGCTAGGCGACCTCGGCCCCGACGACTGCCGCGGCACCTCGGGGCCGCCGACGGTCACGGTCCTCAACACGGCGAAGGCGCACATCGCCGTCGTCTCCCACCTGAGCTGCCTGCCCGGGCAGTCGGTGACGCTGAGGGTGTTCGACATTCGTGCGCCGAAGGCGACCGGACGCTACGCGCTCCCGGTGTCGGTCTCGGACGCGAGCGGTCAGCGCGAGCCGTCGCGGGTCACCGTGCGCGTGGTGCGCAAGCCCACCACGAGCCTCCGCGTCGACGTGCCGGCGAGCGTGCAGGTCGCCACCCCGACGCCGGTGCTGCTGCGGGCGCTCCGCCGCGACGGCCGCCTGGACACCGGCTACCGCGGCACGGTCCTCCTGCGCGCGGTCGACGCCCCGGACTGCACCTTCAGCCTGCGGACCACCCCAATCACGTTCACGGCCGAGGACGCCGGGGTGAAGGTGGTGAGCTTCTCCGTGAAGACGCCGCAGTCGCACCGGATCGACGTGGCCGACGTCGCCCACCGGGCGAACGCCGCGAGCAGCGGTCCCTACGAGGTCGTCGGCGAGTACGAGCCCACCACCTGCTCCGTCTCGTACCACTGACGCAGGACCCGCCTGGCGCCTGAGCCGGACTCAGGGCGCGCAGCGCTCCGCGAGCTCCCGGCTGGGTCCGGCAGCCACGGCCAGCCCGGCACGCTCGAAGCCGGCGACCGCCGCCTCGGCCTCCCGGTGCGCCGTGACCAGGTCACCCGTCGCCTCCGCGACGAGGGCCAGGGTCTGGTGCACGTCGGCAGCCGTCAGCTGGTTGCCGACCTGCTCGGCCAGGGCGAGCGCCCGCCGGGCCAGCGTGCGCGACCGGTCGTGCTCGCCCAGCAGGAAGAGCTCGCAGGCCCGGTTCCCGTACGCCATCGCGCGTCCGGCCTCGATGCCCGCCTGCTCGAAGGTGATCCCCGCGAGCCGGTAGGCGTCCTCCGCGGCACGGTGGTCACCCCGGTCCGCGTGCACCAGCCCGAGGTTCAGCTGGCACCCGCCCATCTCCTCCATCAGCCCCGCCTGGGTGGCGAGACGCAGGCCCTCGATGAGGGTGGTCGCGGCGGCGTCCAGCTCCCCTGAGGTCTGCTGCAGCGACCCGAGCAGCCGGAACGCGGTGCACAGCCCGGCCCGGTCACCGGCGCGCTCGAGGTTGTCGATCGCGCGCCGGACGTGCTCGCGCGCGGACGGGAGCTGGCCCAGCAGGGTCTCGGCCCGCACGAGCTGCAGCAGGAGCAGGCCGGCGACGCCGTCGGTCGGGTCCCCCGCGTCCAGGCCGACCTGCAGCGCGCCGACCGCCCCCTCGAGGTCCCCCGAGACCGAGAGCGCCCAGCTGCGCTCGTTGGCGAGCAGCCGCACGTCACCGCCCGCCCGGGCCGCGTCCGCCTCGTCGAGCAGGGCGAGCGCGTCCGCGTAGCGACCCTCGCGGCGCAGCACCGAGGCCTCACCCGCCCAGGACCGGGCGTCGCCGCCGCGCCGGCGCGCCTCGCGGTAGAGCTCGCGGGCCCGCGCGTGCTCGCCACGCTCGGCCCAGACGTCGGCCAGGTCGGTCGCGAGCTCGGCCAGCGCCTCGGGCGCCACGCTCCGGGCGGCCTGCACCGCCCGGGTGAGCGCCAGCACCGCGGAGTCCTGGGCGAGGAGGCGCCGGGCGTGCACGGCCGCACGCCGCAGCCACGGAAGGGCCCCGGCCAGGTCGCCGGCGAGGTAGAGGTGCTCGGCCCGCAGGGCGACGACCTCCTCCGACGGCTCGTCGACCGCGCCCAACGCGTCCGCGACCCGGGCGTGGAGGCGCTGCCGACGGCGCGTCGTGAGCCGGGCGACGAGCAGGTCGCGCACGAGCGCGTTCTCGAAGCGCCAGACGGCGACCGTCCCCGAGACCCCGTCCGCGGGCGCCGCCCGCAGGACGTCGGCCCGCACGAGCGCGTCGACCTGCCGGGCGCAGCTCTCCGGCGACAGACCGGTCACCTCGCGCAGCAGCGCCGGCGGGACGGTCAGGCCGATGACCGCGGCCGTCGTCGCCACCTGCGCGACCGCGGGTGGGAGGGCGTCGAGCCGCGCCGCGAGCAAGCCCTCGAGGGTGGCCGGCACCGTGTGCGCGCCCGTGACCAGCCGGGCGAAACCGTGCCGTTCTTCCAGCAGCCGCTCGAGGCGGAGCTGGCGGACCGTCTCGCGAACCATCAGGGGATTCCCCTGGCCCCGCTCGGAGACGTGGGCCACCAGGCGGTCGTCGGGGACCAGGCCGAGCTCGGCGGCGACGAGCTCGCGGACGTCCCCTGCGCCCAGCTCGGGCAGGCGCAGCGAGGTCCCCGTACGCGGGCCGTCCTCGTCCCGCGTGCCGAGGCAGAGCAGCACACCGGCCACGGGGTCGTCGACCAGCTGCCCCAGCACCTCCGCCGACGCGGTGTCGAAGCTCTGCAGCCCGTCGGCCAGCAGGACGACGGGGCCTCGCGTCACCAGGTCGAGGAGCCAGGCACGGACGGCGGCGTCGAGCTGTCGGCGGACCAGGTCGGGCGACCGGGGGTCGAGCGCGTCCCCAGCCCCGGCCCGCCCGACCAGGACCGCCGTGAGCCCCACGTCGGCCGGCGCCGCGTCGTCGGCCGCCAGCGCGTCCAGACGGTCCTCCGCGTCCGGGTACCGGTGCTGGAGGGCGGACGCGACGAGCGGGAGCACGCAACGGTAGGGGCTCTGGGCGTGGACCGCGCCGAGGAGCTCGACGACGGTGGCGCCGCCGACCCGCGCCGCACGGCCCACCTCGGCCAGCAGCCGCGACTTCCCCGACCCCGGCGGCCCGCTCACCCGCACCACGACGCCCTCGCCGGCGCGAGCCCGACCCAGGCAGTCGGTGAGAGCGGCCTGCTCGGCCTCGCGGCCCACCAGCGGCAGGCCCTCCTCGGTTCCCGCGGTCCCCCGGCCGAGGAGCCGGAAGGCCGCTACCGGGACCGGGCGGTCCTTCACGGTCAGCGAGCCGAGGTCGGCGAACACGAACTCCTCACCCACCAGCGCTCGGGTGGAGGCGCCCACGTAGACCTCCCCCGCCGGTGCGAGAGCCTGCAGACGCTGGGCGAGGATGACCGACTCACCCAGGACGGCGTAGTCCATCCGCGCCGTCCACCCGACGGTCCGGGCCACCACCGGCCCGGTGCTCACCCCGACGTGCAGCCGCAGCTCGTCGGCCGACCCGGTCGGGACGAGCCCGACCAGCCGGGTCAGTTCGGCCCGCATGTCCAGGGCCGCGTGGAGCGCCCGCGCCGCGTCGTCCTCGTGGGCCACCGGCGCGCCGAACAGAGCCAGCAACGCGTCGCCGGCGAACTTCTCCACGTGCCCGTCGTAGCGACCGACGACCCCCGCCAGCCCGGCGAGGACCGGGTCGACCACGCTCTGCAGCTCCTCGGCGTCGAGCCGGCCGGCGAGCGCGGCGAAGCCGGAGAGGTCCGCGAAGACGGCGGTGACGAGGCGGCGCTCCTCCTCGGGACGTCCACCCTCGAGCGTGATCCGGTCCGCCACCTGCCGGCCGACGAAGCCGCGCAGGAGCTCGACCAGGGCGTCGGGACCGTCAGCGCCGTCGGTCGGGTCGGCGAGCAGCTCGACGGGCGGGCCCTCGTGCGGTGACGCCGTCCCCGCCTCCAGCGGCCGTCCGCAGCTGGCGCAGAAGCGGTCCTCGGCCCCGGGCATCCGTCCGCAGCTGCAGGCCCGACCGGTCATCCCGCGCTCACGGCGCGGCAGGCGCGGGGGCGGCGGGCACGCCGTCATTGTCCCCCGTAGATCGCAACCACTCCTCCTTCCGCGTTGTGTCGTCGAGACGACAGACGGGCGCTCGCGGCCCGGCGAACCTGGGCGTGCGGGCCGACACCGACCCGTCGGACGGCGCGGGCCACAGGGAATGGGTCCGAGCGCCGGCCGTCGGGGTCCCCCAGGGGGACACCGGCAGCGGTTGCTGGGGGGCGCCGCTGCCGGTGCTGGGCCCCGGCGCCCGCGCGGGGACGACCGGCAGCGCTGCGATGCTGGCCTCGTGCCTGCTGCTCCCGGAACCGGCTCGGGCTTCCTCGCGCGGCTCCCCGTCCCGGGTCGCGACGCGGTGCTGGCCGCCGCCGTCCGCCGGAGCTGGGACCCCGGAGAGCTGCTGGTGCGCGACGGCGAGGACGCGACGGCGCTCCTGGTGGTGACCCACGGGCATGCCGTGGTGCGCCTGCTCCTGCCGTCGGGCAGCCAGGTCACGCTCGCCGTCCTCGGGAGGGGCGACATCATCGGCGAGGTCGGTCTGCTGAACCGCGAGCGCGAGCGGACGGCGGACGTCGTCGCCCTGGACCCGGTGGAGGCGCTCGTGCTGCGACGGGCCGAGTTCGACCGGATCCGGCGCAGCACGCCGGAGGTCGACGACTTCGTCATGCAGCTGATGGCCCGGCGGATCGACCGCCTGAGCCACCGCGTCGCGGAGGCCCACCACCTGCCGGTGCACCGCCGCGTCGCGCGCCGCCTGCACGAGGTGGGCCTGCTCTACGGCACGGGCGAGGAGTCGGTCCGCGTCCCGCTCACGCAGGAGGACCTGGCCGGCCTGGCGGGGACGACCCGACCGACCGTCAACGCGGCGCTGCGACGCCTCGAGCTGGCCGACGTCGTCCGCCTCGGTCGGGGCGGGGTGCAGATCCTCGACATGGGTGCGCTGCGCCGCCAGTGCTGACCACCGGTCCCGGTTCGCCGCCGACGGCGGCGTCGGCCGGCGGCACCGGGATCAGCGGGCCTGCCGACCGCGGCGGGTCGCCGGGGTCTCAGCCGAGGTCGGCCGCGGTCAACCGGTGCGCGCCCGCCACCATCGTCGCGAACCCGGCCTGCATGGCGGCCGCGTCGGACCAGACCGACGACGTCACGACGGCGTTCCCGTTCTTCGTGTAGGCCGTGCTGTTCTGCGTCGTGGAGCCCTGGGCGGAGAACGCCTCGCCGCAGCCCGTCGCCGACAGGCTCTTCTGGTGGTCGTAGACCTTGCGGCCCGTCACGGGGTCGAGCAGCACCGACACGTCGTACACCTTGATGCCGGCCGCGACCATCCGCCGCTTCTGCGTGGTCGAGTAGTGCCCGGTCAGCTCGTCGTTCGCCGCCACCTGGACGTACGCGCCGGCCCGCCGGAACCGGATGAGCTGGTCGACCAGGTCGGCCTTGGACCCGGTGAGGTAGAAGTTCGCGAACGTCACGCGCGCGCCCAGCCCGCAGCGCGCCTGCTTGGCCCAGGCCAGCACGGGGTCGGTCCGGACCTCGGGCATCATCCACAGCCGGCGCCGTCCGTCGCAGGTCGGCAGGGCGTCGATCCGCTTGGCGGCCTTGTCCTTCCACAGCACGTCGAGGTGCTTGCGCGTGGCGGCGTAGAGGCAGCGGTCGGTGACGACGGTCCGGTCGTTGTAGGCGGTGTCGAGGGAGTAGGTCCAGTTGCCCGAGTCCGAGATCGTCTCCTCGTCGCCGTCGACCGCGGGGTCGGGGTCGATCAGGACGAGCTTGCGGTGCTCGATCCCCGCCCGGCCCGAGCGGGAGAGCGAGCCCCAGCCGACCTTGACCGGCCGCCGCAGCAGCCGCAGCTGGTCGACGAGGACCTGGACGCGGTCGGCGACGTCACCGCTCTTCTCGCCGTCGGGCTTGGGATGGCTCGTGAGCACCCGGACCGACACGCCGCGGGCGGCCGCGCCCACGAGGGCCTGCGCCATGTCCACGCGGGTCGTCGAGTACATGACGACGTCCACGACCCCGCCGGGCGGCACGGCGTCGATGCGGCGGACCAGGTCGTTGCCCAGGGAGCACGGGGTGAGGTCCTGGGGGTGGCACCACGGACCGACGGCCGAGCCGGAGGGGGTCGAGTACAGGTACTGCGCGACCGACGCCGGCGGCGGGTCCGCCACGGGGGCGGCGCCCGCGGAGGTGGGGCCGACGAGCAGCGGCACGAGGGCCAGCAGGCAGCAGAGGACGACCGGGGCGAGCCGACCGGGGAGCGCACGGAACGGGTGCGGCACAGCCGTCCTCCTCGGCGGGGACGACCGTACGGCGCTGGGGGTCGCGCGCAGCTGGTCCCTCGAGGCAGAAGATGTCATCCCCGAGCCGCCGGATCAGTCGCGACGCTCCGCGAGCAGCACGGGGATCAGGCGGTCGGTCTTGGTCTGGTACTCGGCGTACGGCGGGTAGGCGGCGACCGCGCGGTCCCACCACTCCTGACGCTCGTCGCCGCTCAGCTCGCGCGTCGTCGCGTCCCAGCGGTCGGCGCCGTCCTGGACCATCAGCGCGTCGGGGTCGGCCTTGAGGTTCAGGTACCAGACGGGGTGCTCGGGCGCCCCGCCCTTCGAGGCGACCAGCGCGTACGCGCCGTCGTGCTCGACCTTCATCAGCGCCATCTTGCGGATCTTGCGCGACTTCCGGCCGCGCGTCGTGAAGATCACGACCGGCATCCCGGTGTCGCCAAGGGTGTTGGCCTCGCGCCCGTCGGTCGCCTCGTAGGTCTCCACCTGGTCGCGGACCCACTGGTCGGGGCTGGGCTCGTACTCACCGTCGAGGGGCATGGTCCGAGACTAGGGACCGCCGGTCCCCCGGTGCGCGCGGCCCTCGGGCCTCGCGGTCCGCCGCGGCGTCAGCGGTCGGCGAGCGCGGTGCGCAGGTGCGCGACGATGTCCCTGGGCTCGCCGATGCCGTTGAGGACCTGCCAGCGGATCGTGCCCGAGGGGTCGACCAGGAACGAGCCGCGCAGCGCGCACCCGGCCCCGTCGTCGAAGACGCCGTACTCCCGTGCGACCGCCCCGTGCGGCCAGTGGTCGCTCAGCAGGTCGAACGGGAGGTCCTCGGCCTCGGCGAACGCGCGCAGCGTGAACATGGCGTCGCAGGACACCGCCAGCACGCGTACGCCGGCCGCGACGAGGTCGGCGTGACCCGCGCGCAGCGCACCGAGCTCGCTCGTGCAGATGCCCGAGAAGGCCCAGGGGTAGAAGACCAGCAGGACCGGGCCCTCGGCGCGGGCGAGCTCCTCGTGGAACGTGACCGTCTCGCCGTGGTGGTTCCGGGTGCGGAAGTCCGGGGCGCGGTCTCCGACGGCCAGGGTCACCGGCGCGTGCCGCGCGGGCGGACGAGCTTGGTCGCCGACCACTCGGCGGACGCCGTCGCGCTCACCGTCTGGGCCAGGCCCGCGGTGATGGCGGACTCGGAGAGGTCGCTCGCGTCGACGTAGCCCGCGCGTCCGACCTTCGGCGTCATCAGCCAGATGTAGCCGGTGTCGGTGAGGTCGGTGAGCGAGTCGACCAGGCCGTCGACCAGGTCGCCGTCCCCGTCGCGCCACCACAGCAGCACGACGTCGACCGCCTCGACCGCCTCCTCGACGAGCTCGCCGTCGACGGCGTCCTCCACGGCGAGCCGCAGCGCGTCGTCGACGTCGTCGTCCCAGCCGAGCTCCTGGACGATCTGACCGCTGGTGAGTCCCAGCTTGCTGGCCGCCGGGTTGTCGCCCGTGGCACCTGCCGCCGTACTCACGGCACGCTCCTCTCGTACGACCGCCCCGAAGGACGGTCGAGCCCCGGCAGCCGCGTCCACGCGGCGCCTTGTGGCCGACAGCCTCGCACAGGCGGGCCCCTCCAGGAAGGGGGAACGGGGCGCGGCGGGACCACCACGGTGCGTCGGCTGGAGGCCGGTGACAGGATGGGGGCCACGTTGACGAAGGGCGCGGGCGGCACCACCCCAGCCGCTGGCCCGAAGTGAGGAGCATCGATGGCGAGCCAGAGCGGGCACACGAGCAGCACCGGCGCGAGCAGCGCCGGCGGGCCGCGCCCGACCCTGACGGCAGAAGGCCTGGTGCACCAGGTCCCGGACATCGACCCCGAGGAGACCCAGGACTGGCTCGAGTCCCTGGACGACCTCCTCGACGAGAAGGGCAAGGCACGCGCCCGCTTCGTGATGCTGCAGCTGCTCGCCCGGGCGCGCGAGAAGCAGGTCGGCCTGCCCGCCCTGCGCAGCAGCGACTACGTCAACACCATCCCGCCGGAGGCGGAGCCGTGGTTCCCCGGCGACGAGCACGTCGAGCGTCGGCTGCGGGCGTACATCCGCTGGAACGCCGCGATCATGGTCAGCAAGGCCAACCGCAAGGGCCTGGAGGTCGGCGGGCACATCGCGACCTACCAGAGCGCGGCCAGCCTCTACGAGGTCGGCTTCAACCACTTCTTCCGGGGCAAGGACGCCCCCGGCGGCGGCGACCAGGTCTTCATCCAGGGCCACGCCTCCCCCGGCATCTACGCCCGCGCCTACCTCGAGGGCCGGCTGAGCGCCGACCAGCTCGACGGCTTCCGCCAGGAGGTCTCGCGCGGACCGGGTCGCGGCCTCTCGTCCTACCCGCACCCCCGCCTGATGCCGGAGTTCTGGGAGTTCCCGACGGTCTCCATGGGCCTGACCGGGATCAACTCGATCTACCAGGCGCGGTTCAACCGCTACCTCGCCAACCGCGGCATCAAGGACACCTCCGACCAGCACGTCTGGGCGTTCCTGGGCGACGGCGAGATGGGCGAGCCCGAGTCGCTGGGCGCCATCCGCGTCGCGTCGCGCGAGGGCCTCGACAACCTGACGTACGTCGTGAACTGCAACCTGCAGCAGCTCGACGGCCCGGTGGTCGGCAACGGCAAGGTCGTGCAGGAGCTCGAGTCGTACTTCCTCGGCGCCGGCTGGCACGTGATCAAGGTCCTGTGGGGCCGCGACTGGGACCCGCTGCTCGCGGCGGACGCCTCGGGCGCGCTGGTGAACAAGATGAACACCACCCCGGACGGGCAGTACCAGACCTACCTGGTCGAGGACGGCGCGTACATCCGCCAGAACTTCTTCTCCGACCCGCGCCTGCAGAAGATGGTCGCCAACTACTCCGACGAGCAGCTGAAGACGCTGTCGCGCGGCGGGCACGACTACCGCAAGGTCTACGCGGCGTTCAAGGCGGCCAAGGAGCACGTCGGGCAGCCGACCGTGATCCTGGCGCAGACCGTCAAGGGCTGGACGATCGACGCCCTCGAGGGCAAGAACGCCACGCACCAGATGAAGAAGCTGACGAGCAAGGACCTCAAGGCCTTCCGCGACCGGCTCTACCTCGACATCCCCGACAGCCAGCTCGAGGACCCGTACAACCCGCCCTACTTCCACCCGGGGCAGGACAACGAGGAGATCCAGTACCTGCAGGAGCGCCGTCGGGCGCTCGGCGGCTACCTGCCCGAGCGGCGGGTCAAGCCGGTCGTCGTCAAGCTCCCGGGCGACGAGATGTACGCCCCGCTGATGGAGCCCGCGGGCGGCGCCAAGGTCGCGACGACCCAGGCGTTCGTCCGGCTGCTGCGCGACCTGATGCGCGACAAGGAGATCGGCCAGCGGATCGTGCCGATCGCGCCGGACGAGTTCCGCACCTTCGGCATGGACTCCATGTTCCCGACGGCCAAGATCTACAACCCGCACGGCCAGACGTACGAGTCGGTCGACCGCAAGCTGCTGCTCTCCTACAAGGAGGCCAAGAACGGGCAGCTCCTGCACGAGGGCATCTCCGAGGCGGGGGCCATGGGCTCCACGATCGCCGCGGGGTCGGCCTACTCGATCCACGGCGAGCCGATGATCCCGGTCTACATCTTCTACTCGATGTTCGGGTTCCAGCGGACCGGCGACTCGATCTGGGCGATGGCCGACCAGATGTCGCGCGGTTTCCTGATCGGCGCCACGGCGGGCCGCACGACTCTGACCGGTGAGGGTCTGCAGCACGCGGACGGCCACTCGCCGCTGCTGGCGAGCACCAACCCGGCGATCGTGCACTACGACCCGGCGTTCGCGTTCGAGATCGGGCACATCGTCAAGGACGGCCTGCGCCGGATGTACGGCCACGACGACACCGAGCACCCCGACGGCGAGAACGTCATCTACTACATGACGGTCTACAACGAGCCGGTCGACCAGCCGGGTGCGCCCGAGGGGCTCGACGTCGAGGCGCTGCTGCGGGGCCTCTACCGCTACAACACCGCGCCGATCGACCCCGCCGGCAAGCCGCGCGCGCAGCTGCTGGCCTCGGGCATCGGCATGGCCGCGGCGCTCAAGGCCCAGAAGATGCTCGCCGACGAGTGGGGCGTGGCCGCCGACGTGTGGTCGGTGACCTCGTGGAACGAGCTGCGCCGCGACGCCGTCGAGACCGCGACCTGGAACCTCAACCACCCGGGCGAGGACAAGCGCTACCCGCACGTCACGCAGATGCTGCACGGGGCCGAGGGCTCCGTGGTCGCGGTCAGCGACTACATGCGCGCGGTGCAGGACCAGATCGCGCCGTACGTCTACCAGCCGTGGACCTCGCTCGGCACCGACGGCTTCGGCTTCGCGGACACGCGGGCCGCGGCACGACGGTTCTTCGAGGTCGACGCCGAGTCGATCGTCGTCGCCACGCTCGAGAGCCTGGGCCGCGAGGGCCAGTACGACGCGGGTGCGGCCAAGCAGGCGTACGACAAGTACCGCGTGGGCGACCCCACCGCGGTCGCCGGTGTGGCGCAGGAGGGCGCGGGCGCCTAAGGCCGAGCACCGAGCCACGTTGTGCACCGACATCGGTGCACAACGTGGCTCGTTGTCGTCTCAGGGAACGTTCGTCGCGGGGGCACCCGCGCGGAGGACGTCGAGCAGGGAGTCCAGGGCGGCCTCGAGGGGCCAGCTGCTGCGCTCGGGCTGGCTGAGCATCAGCCCGCCCTGGACGGCGGCGAGGATGGCGGCGGCGAGGCGTTCGGGGTCGGAGGTGGGCGCCACTCCCCCGGCGGCCTGGAGGCGGCGTACGCCGTCGGCCAGCTTGCCGCGCCAGGCGCGCATCGCCTCGGCGATCCCGGCGGCGAGCTCGGGGTCGGTGGCGGCGGCCTCCCAGGCCATGGAGCCGATCGGGCACGCCCACCGGCCCAGGCCCAGGTAGTAGTCGACGAGCGCGTCGCGCCAGGCGTGCCACGACTCCCAGGTCGACAGGTCGTCGAGCCACGGGAGCTGCGCGGCCAGCAGCTGGTCGCCCTCCCACGCCGCGACCTCGCGCACCAGCTCGTTCTTGCCACCGGGGAAGTAGTGGAACAGCTGGCTCTTGCTGGTCAGCGTCGCCGCGCGCACCCCGTCGAGGGTCGTCCCGCCGATCCCGCCGGCCAGGATCTGCTGCCCGGTCGCCTCGATGATGCGCTGGCGGGTCTGGCGGCCGCGCTCCGTGAGGGTTCCGTCCACGCCCTTGAGGCTACGCGCTGGACCCCACGGTCCAGAGCGTGTGCTAGAACTGGACCATGCAGTCCAACGATGACCTCCTGTCCTCCCTCCCCACCGACGGCCGCCTCGACGGCCGCACCGCGATCGTCACCGGCTCCAGCGCCGGCATCGGCGAGGCCGTCGCCCGGGTGCTCGCCAGCTCCGGCGCCACCGTGCTCGTCACCGCCCGCGACCTCGTCCGGGCCCGGCCCGTCGCCGACGCGATCACCGCCGCCGGCGGCAAGGCTCACGCGCTGACCCTCGACCTCGCCGGCTCGTACGCCGACCTCCGGCGGTTCGCCGCCGAGGCGACCGACGTCCTGGGTGGCCGGGTCGACGTCCTCGTGAACAATGCCGGCATCTACCCGATCGGGCCGACCGAGACCTTCGCAGACGACGACCTCGACGCGCTGCTCGCGGTCAACGTGCGCGCGCCGCACGTCCTCGTCGGCGCGCTGGCTCCGGCCATGGCCGAGCGGGGTGACGGCGTGATCGTCAACATCGGGTCGTGGATGGCCCGCGTCGGCACCGCCCCGATGGCGATGTACCCGGCGACCAAGGCCGCCCTGGAGCAGCTGACGCGGGGCTGGGCCGCGGAGTACGGGCCCCGCGGCGTGCGGGTCGTCGGCGTCGCGCCGGGCGCCACCACCACCCGCGGCAACGCCGACTACCCCGAGGCGATGGACCACCTGGCGAAGCAGACGCCGGCCGGGGTGCCCGTCCGCCCGGTCGACGTCGCGTACGCGGTCCGCTTCCTCGTGTCGGACGAGGGCCGCTTCGTGCAGGGCAGCTCGATCGACGTCGACGGCGGTATCGTCGGCGCCCGCGTGGGCTGACGTCCGGGGGCTCCGGCGGGCCGAACCTGAAGATCTCGTCGTCTTGAGGGCTTCTTCAGCCTCGCCGCGCACGCTGGGCTCATGACGCACCTCGGGCTGGTCGACCTCGTCACCCTCGTCCTCGTGGCCTCCTCCGTGATCGGCGCGCTCGTCGGCCGGCGGGGGTTGCTCGGGGCCCTGCTGTCGGGGGCCGGGACCGCCGTCGGCTGCTGGCTGGTCTGCCTCGGCCTCGTCGCCTGGGCGCCGGGCGTCGTCGCCGACGCGGCGTCGTCGAGCGCGCTGCTGCACCTGGTGCCGGTCCCCCGGCCCGCGCTGGAGCAGGCCCGCGCGCTCGGCGACTGGGTCGCCTTCCAGGTGACGTCGCGCACCTGGGACTTCTAGGCCCGGCGGGCCACGACGGCGTAGAGCGGGTCGCCCCGGTAGCGGCCCGCCGGGGTCCGCAGCGAGACCTCGGGCTCGTCGAACCCGCCGGCCAGGCGGACGTACGCCGCCGCGATCGCGCAGCGGCCGGGTTCGTCGGCGTAGAGCCAGCCCGCGACCGCCTTGCTCGGGAAGAGCCGGTTGGAGAAGGTCAGCACCACCGGCGCTCCCGGCCGCAGCACGCGGGCGGCCTCGCGCAGCACCTCGACCGGGTGGACGAGGTAGTCGACCGAGACGCAGCAGAGCACGGCGTCGAAGGAGGCGTCGGCGAAGGGCAGCGTCGGGTCGTCGTTGAGGTCGCGGACCACGCGTTCCGTGGCCTGCGGGTTGGCCTGCAGCTCGGCGGCGTTCATGCCGAGCACCACCAGCTCGCTCGGTGCCGTGGCCAGGTGCGAGATCCAGGACGACATCAGGTCGAGCACGCGGCGCGGCTCCCCCGCGGAACCGTCCACGCCGAGCTCGGCGTACAGACCGGATACCGCGAGCACGGCCCCGTCGTCGATGTGGGTGACCAGGCGCGGCGGCCCGTAGAACTCCCCGTCCGGGCTCTCGTCCTCGCGGGCGAAGAAGCCGGGCGGGAAGACCTCCTCGGGTCGCGGGTCGGTCACGCCGCGGCGGCGGCCGCGTCGACCAGGGCGGCGCGCGCCTCGGCGACGGACTGCGCGTTCCCGGCGACGAGCCAGCGCTGGTCGGCGATCAGGACCTCCTCGGCCACCCCGCCCGCGCCGATGACCAGCGCAGCGCCCGGGTACCAGTCCCAGGGGTGCAGGTTGGCCTGCAGGAACACGCCGATCCGGCCGGTCGCGACACCGGCGAGGTCGACCGACGCCGACCCGAACATCCGCGTCGTGGCCGCGGTCGAGGTCACGGCGTTCCAGGAGGCGGCCTTGACGTGGTCGCGCAGGTGCGAGGCGTTCGAGTAGGTGGCGACCGACACCTCGGCCAGCGGCCGGTCGGCCAGCGTCGGCAGCGCGCGCTCGTTCAGCGTCGTCGGGCGGTCCCGGCCGCCGACCCAGAGCTCGTCGCGCGCCGGGTAGTAGACGGCGCCGAGCAGCGGGCCCTCGGTGTCGATCAGCCCGATCGCGGAGCACCAGTACGGGATGCCGGACAGGAAGTTGTACGTGCCGTCGACCGGGTCGATGTACCAGGTGCGGCCGCCCGCCCCGTCGGCGACGGCGCTGCGGGCGCCCTCCTCGCCGACCTGGCCGTCGTCGGGCCGCTCGGCCGCGAGCCGGCCGGAGACCAGCGCCTCGGCGGCGTGGTCGGCCGCCGACACCACGTCGGAGATCGACGTCTTGAAGTGCGTGTCGAGCCCTGCGGCCAGCATCTGCGACGCCAGCCCGCCGGCTTCGCGTACGAGGTCGGCCGCCAGCATGTCGTCGTCCACGCCCCGACCCTATGCGGTCGTGCCGGGACCGCCCGTCAGCGCGGGGTCCAGCTCGGCGTCCCCACCGTGCCGTCCTGCTCGAGCTCGCGCTCGTCGTCGCCGTCCCGCGTCACGACCACGAGGCGGAGGCGGTCGTCCGAGTCGTCCGTCGCCCGCCGGAAGACGAGGTGGGTGCCGTCCGGCGACCACGAGGGGTCGGTGTCGATCTCCTCGCTCGCGGTGAGCTCGTCGACGGCGTCCGGCGGGCCGTCGACCGGCAGGGTCACGACGTGCGCCGGGTCGTCCGAGCCCTCGACGGAGACGTAGCGGGAGAACGCGATCGTCCGCCCGGTCGGCGCCCAGGCCGGGCCGACGTTGCGCCCGTCGACCACCTGCCTCGGTTCGGTGGACCCGTCGACGTCGGTGACGTAGAGCGGCCCCCCGCGGCTCCACGAGCCCGAGGCCGCCTTCGGGTAGAGGACCTGGCGGCCGTCCGGGCTGAAGGTCGGGCTGCCGATCAGCCCGACGTCGAGCGTGCGGAGGAACGTCCCGTCCGTCGTCGCCGTGCCCAGCGTGAAGATCGTCCCCTGCTGGTCGAGCTTGCACACCACGCCGAGCGTCCCGTCGACGCTCCAGACGACCTGCCGCAGGAACGGGCACCCGGGCGACCCGTCACGGAAGAGGAGCCGCTGGACGCTCCCGTCGGCGGCGACGGCGTGCAGGGACGTCCGGTCGCCCGGCCGCTCCCGGCGGAGGTAGAGCACCGTCCGGCGGTCGTGCGACACCACGGGCGCGATCTCCTGCTCGCCCGAGGCCAGCACCACCGAGCCGCGCCGTCCGGTCGAGCTGATCGTCGACATCGTCCAGTCGTCGCCCACGTTGAAGCGCACGACGATCTGGTCGTCGGCGAGCGGTCGCGCCGAACGGGGCAGGTCGTCGGTCGGGCCGGCGGGGCTCGTGGCCGGGGACTCGGCGGGTGCGGTGGTCGCCGGGGCCGGGGGTGTCGCCGCCGGGGCCGTCCGGGGCGGGTTCAGGACGTTCCACCAGACCACGCCGGACGCGGCGGTGAGGACGACCAGGACGGCGACGAGGAGGGTGGTCAGGCGGCGGGCGTCGGGACGCGCCGTCGTCGCGCCGGGACCGGTCACGCGAGCGATCCTCGCACGACGGCCGCGTCCGACGAGGCGGTCGGAGCAGCCGGGACGGCAGCGCGCGTACGGGCGGTTCCGGTCGGCCGGCACGAGGCGCCGGAGGTCCGGCGCCCCGTGCACCGCGGTCCCGCCCCACCCCCCGGGTGACGTGACCGCAGACCGGGCAGCTCGTCGACGCGCGTCTCCCCTGCTTCGTCGAGGCGGCCCGCCACCGCCTCGGCGCCGTGAGCCCGCCCCTGCTGCCCGCGCACGACCCTAGGGACGCGACGCCGCGCGGAGAAGGGGGAGAACTCCCCATGCCTCCTGCCCTCGGGAGCTGTGGACGAGGTCAGGGCCGGGTCGACGCGTCGGGCAGGAGGGCGAGGTCGGCGGTGGTGACCAGCTGGGTGGCGAGCGCGTACTCGACGAGGCGGGCCTTGCGGCTGGTGGCGAGCCGCGAGGCGTCCCCGTGCAGGCCGCGGACCCCCTGCTTGGTCAGCTTGTCGCAGACGTTGTCGAGCTTGCGGTTGAGCTTGGTGGGCGTCCACCCGAGGCGGGCGGCGACCACGTTCGAGGCGGGGGCCACCGCACCACCCCGGTTCTGGCGCTTCAGCACGGGCTCGCAGAGGCCGACGAGCAGGAGGTGCTGGTCGGGCGTCAGCGACACCCGACCGACCGTCACCGACCCGGCCAGCTCGGACCGTTGCCGGACCGGCTCGAAGGGCGACCCGGTCACGAGGATGTCGAGCTCGTAGGTGGTGGGACCCGCGGTGAACCAGACGACCGTCCGCGGGAAGACGAGCGGCAGCTGCCCGCCCGGCGCGAGCCAGGCCTGGAGGCCGCCGAACTCGTCCGCGACCGTCGCGCTGAGCACGGTGCCGACGTTCGACAGCCACCACAGGTCGCCCCGGTCGGACACCTCGAGGAAGTGCCGGTGCAGGAACGGGTTGTCGTCGATCGCGACCTCGGCGTCGCGGCCGACGACGAGCGGGTGACCGGGACGGGCCGTGTGGACCTCGCCGCAGTAGTCCAGGGTCAGCCCGGGCAGCCCGGGAGAGGCGGACGTCGTCACCCGGCACCGCCCGAGCGCAGGAGGAGCATCAGCAGACCGAGGAGCAGGACCGCCGCCATCACCAGGACGAGGACCAGCAGCACGACCGGCGTACGCGGCCGTCCCGGCGCGGTCTGCTCCAGAGGCTCGGCCGGCTTGGCCGGCGGGTCGTCGACCGGCTCGGGAACGTCGAGATCGGACCGACGCCGCGTCAGTCCGGACAGGTCGGCACCGGTCCGGGACGTCGTCCGCTCCGCCGCCACGCCCGACCGGCGCCGCCCGGGCACGAGCACGACGTCGGTGGGCTCGAGCCGGAGCTGGCGCTGCACGTCCTGGAGCGCGTGGACGAAGCTGGCCATCGAGGAGAAGCGGTCGCGCGGGTCCTTGGCCATGGACTGGCGCAGCAGGCCCTCGAGCGCGGCAGGCACGTCCGGCCGGGCCAGCGGCGGGAGCGGGTCGAGGCGGATCCGGCGGACGAGGGCCGCCTCCGTGTCGCCCGCCCGCTCGAACGGGGCGCGGGCGGTCAGCAGGTGCCAGAGGGTGGCGGCCAGCGAGTAGACGTCCGAACCGACGCTCGGGGCGGCCGTGTCGAGGAGCACCTCCGGCGGCGACCACGGGATCGACATGCCGATGATCCGCTCGCCGACGTCGGCGATCGTCCCGGCGATGCCGAAGTCGCTGAGCGCGGGGCCGAACTGGTTGCGCAGGATGTTGTGCGGCTTGATGTCACGGTGGAGGATGCCCGCGCCGTGCGCGTAGGCCACCGCGCTCCCGATCTGGACGCCGGTCTTGAGCACCTCGGCCACCCCGAGCGGGGTCTGGGCCCGGTCGAAGAGCGTGCCCTCGGGGTAGAACGGCATCGTCAGGTACGGCCGCCCGTGCGCCGCCCGGCCGACGGCGAAGACCGGGACGATGTGCGGGTGGGCCAGGTGCGCCATCGCGTGGGCCTCGGCGACGAAGCCGGTCGCCTCGTCCTCCGACAGCCCGGTCTCCCGCACCACCTTCACCGCGACGTCGCGGTCGAGGCTCGTCTCGCGGTAGAGGAAGACGTCGGCGTAGCCGCCCGTGCCGATCCGGCGCCGGTACTCGAGTCCCTCGATCTGCGGACCGACCTCCTCGGGCCGGCCACCGCTCACGGCTGGACCTCGTAGGCCAGCGTGACCACGTCGGCGAGCACGAGGACGTCGCCCGCGGCGAGCGGGACCGGCTCGTACGCCCGCAGCGGCCGGACCTTGCCGTCGGGCTCGACGAGGGCGGTCCCGTTCGTCGAGCCGAGGTCGCAGACGAGGACGTTCCAGAGGTCGAGCACCACCGAGACGTGCTGCGCGGAGACGTCCTGGTCGGGGTCCGGCAGCGTCACCAGACGCGGCGGCGGCCCGACCCAGTCGCCAGGCACGTGGGGAGCGCGCCCGAGCACAGCGCCACGGTCGAGGACCAGGGTGCCGCCCTCCGGCAGGGCCAGCCGCCCGAGGACCGGGCGGGGTGTCTCGAACGCCTGCTGCGGTGCAACCGTTCGGCGGCAGACCCGGCACAGGCCCGCGTACGCCGGTGTCAGGTGCCCGGCCGGGCAGACGGCGGCGAGCACGCGCGGCGCCTGGGTCTCCGCGGCCGGGCCGGCGTCCATAACGGCGCGGTGGGCCCGGACCGTGGCCGTCGACGCCTCGTCTTCCTGCGCCTCCACCCCGCTTTGGAGGGTCGCGAAGAAGGGCTGGGTGTCGTCCGCACTCGGTGCCTCGCCCCCGCCCTGACCGCCCGCGTCGGCCGAGCGGTCGAGGACGAGACGGAAGGCCGTGGCGGTCACGACCCCGTCCCGCAGCGGCAAGCTCCGCGCGTGAGGCTCCTCGCCGCCACCACCGCCACCGCCGAACGCCGCGTCGAGCGTCGATCCGTCGGTGAGCGGGAGGTCGAGCCAGGCCCCGTCGCCGCGGTCGTTGGGAACGTCCGTCCCGTCGAGAGCGAGGGTGAGGGCGCCGCCCGCAACCAGTCGGCGTGCGCCCGTCTCGCGCACGACCAGGAACGCGGGCACGTCGCGCAGGCCCCGGTCGACGAGGGCCCGGAGGAGGTCGTCGAGGTCCGGGGTCACGTCGAGCAGGTGCCAGCAGAGCTCGACGAGCGGGTGCGCGGGCGAGAGATCGAGCAGGACCGCCCAGCCGCCGCTCCGGAGGAACGTGGCGCCCGTGCCGCGGTACGTCGCGGCCGCAGGTCGGCCGGACGTCCCCCTCGGCTGCACGGCGAAAAATGTACCGTCCGCCGGGCCGGCCCCGTGGTCGTCGGCCCGGTCTCCAGGGCTGCGGCTCAGCTCTTGTCCGCCCAGGCGAGCAGCTTGTCGACCGGCCAGGTGTTGACGATGCGGTCCGGGTCGAGCCCCAGCGCCTCCGCGCGGTCGCACCCGTACGCGAGGAACTCCAGCTGCCCGGGCGCGTGCGCGTCGGTGTCGATGCTGAACAGGCAGCCCGCGTCGATGGCCTGCTGCAGCAGCCGGGTCGGCGGGTCGCGCCGCTCGGGACGGGAGTTGATCTCCACGGCGACGTCGAAGGTCCGGCAGGCCTCGAAGACGACCTCGGCGTCGAAGACCGACTCCGGCCGCGTCCCGCGGGCCCCCTCGATCAGGCGGCCGGTGCAGTGGCCGAGCACGTTCGTCCGACGGTTGGCGATCGCGCCGACCATCCGGTGGGTCATGGTCTCGGAGTCGGAGCGCAGCTTGGAGTGGACGCTGGCGACGACGACGTCGAGGCGGGACAGCAGCGCGTCGGTCTGGTCGAGGCCGCCGTCCTCGAGGATGTCGACCTCGATCCCCTGCAGCACCCGGAAGGGCGCCATCTCCTCGTTCAGCCGCTCGGTCAGCGCCATCTGCTCCTGCAGCCGCTCCGGGCTGAGCCCCCGGGCGACGGTCAGGCGCGGCGAGTGGTCGGTGATCACGCAGTACTCGTGGCCAAGGGTCTTGGCGGTCGCCATCATCTCCTCCACCGGGCTGCCGCCGTCGGACCACGTGGAGTGCGTGTGGAGGTCGCCCTTGAGCCGGGCACGCAGCGCGGCGCCGCCCTCGACGAGCGGCTCGCGCGCGTCGCGGAGCTGCTGGAGGTAGTCGGGGACCCGGCCGGCGAGCGCCTGCGTGATCACCGTCGCCGTCTTCGGCCCGACTCCCGTCGCCTTCGCCCAGGAACCGTCCGCCTTGCGCTGCGCGCGTTCGTCGGGAGTCATGGCCGCGACGGCGTCGGCCGCGCCGCGGTAGGCCTTGACCCGGTAGGTGTCGGACCGGGAACGTTCCAGGAGGAAGCCGATCTCGCGCAGCGCGGCGACGGGGTCGAGCAGCTCGGTCGGCTCTGCGTGCTCGCTCACGTGTCCCTGCTCCTGTCCGTGCTGCCCGCGCCGTACGTGCGTACGACCCGTCCCCCTACCTTTGACCCTATGGCGGCGAGCACGAGGGGCATCACGAAGTCCCTGCTCCCCGCACCCAAGACGCGGGCCGCGATGGCCAAGCGCCTCGCCGGGGCCACGCCCGCCATGACGACCGCCACCATCGCGGAGATGGAGGAGCGGCACCCCTGGTTCCGCGCGCTCGACGCCGACTACCGGTCGTGGGTCGGGGTCGTCGCGCGGGCGGGCATCGACGGCTTCGTCACCTGGTTCTCCGACCCGGACCCCGAAGCGCCGACGACGACCGACATCTTCGGCGCCGCACCCCGGGCGCTGACCCGCAAGATCACCCTGTCGCAGACCGTCGAGCTCGTCCGGACGACCATCGACGTCGTCGAGGCGCAGATCGACGAGGTCGCGCCGCGCGGCGACCGGCCGGTGCTGCACGCGGCGATCGTCGGCTACAGCCGCGAGGTCGCCTTCGCTGCCGCCGAGATCTACGCCCGGGCGGCCGAGCTCCGCGGCGCCTGGGACGCCCGGCTCGAGGCCCTCGTCGTCGACGCCGTGCTGCGCGGCGAGACCGACGAGACGGTCCTCTCCCGGGCCTCGACCCTGGGCTGGCACTCCTCCGGCGGGGTCGTCGTCGTGGTCGGCCCGGCGCCCGAGAGCGAGTCGACCCAGGCCGTGGAGTCCGTACGCCGCTCGGCCGGCACCGCCGGGCTCGACATGCTCGGCGCGGTCCAGGGCGACCGGATGGTCGTCGTGCTCGGCGGCTCGGCCCTGAGCACGCCGGAGTTCGCGCGCCAGGTCGTGTCGCGCTTCGTCGACTGCTTCGGCGCCGGTCCCGTCGTCATCGGCCCGCCCGTCGAGCACCTGATGGACGCCGTCGGCTCGACGCGGGAGGCGTTCTCGGGCTACCGCGCCGCTCCCGCCTGGCCCGAGGCCCCGCGCCCGGTCGAGTCCTCCGACCTCCTCCCCGAACGCGCCCTCTCCGGCGACGGCCACGCCCGGCGCGCGCTGGCCCGCGACCTCTACGACCCCCTCGTCGCCGCGGGCGGAGGGCTGCTGGACACGCTGGTGACGTTCCTGGACCAGGGCCTGCAGGTCGAGGCGGCCGCGCGGGCGCTGTTCGTCCACGCGAACACCGTCCGCTACCGCCTCCGCCGCATCCACGAGGTCACCGGCTACTCCCCCACCGACCCCCGCGACGGCTACGCCCTTCGCCTGGCCCTGACCCTCGGGCGCCTGCGCCGCTGAGCGCTTGCGCCGGGGTCACCTTCCCCGGAAAGTGGTCGTTGCGGGCCTGAAAAGCGCAGCAAAGAGGCGCCGGAGCGACCACTTGCGGGAGAAGGGCGGGCGGCCTCCCCGTACGCGTCTGCTCGATCTTGTCGAGTTTGCGCGCGTTCGAAGCCGCGCAGACTCGCCCAAGGCGAGCAGCCCCGCGGACGAGCCACCCCAGACGCGTTCGCTCGCCTTCGGTGCGTTCGCTCGTGCTGCAGCACGAGCGAAGACACCAAGACCGAGCGAGAACGGGCCTTCCCCCCCTGACCGCTGGTCGAGGCGCCGTGGAGAGACCCGCCCACGTACGGGGCAGACCTAGCGGTGCGCGACACGCGGGCGGGACGAGACGAGCGCCACACCTTTGTGGGAACCCGACAATCGGATGTCCGAAGATTCGTGGTGTCCCTGCGCGACTTCCGGGCCAAGGTCACGAAAGAGTAAAGGGGTGCTGGCGATCGTCGCGCCCGGTCAGGGCGCACAAACTCCCGGGTTCCTGGACCCGTGGGTCTCCGAGTCCTCCTTCTCCGACCGGTTGAACTGGCTGAGCGCGGTGAGCGGGGTCGACCTCGAGCACTACGGCGTCCACGCCGACGCCGAGACCATCCGGGACACCGCGGTGGCGCAGCCGCTGCTGGTGGCCACCGGGCTCCTGGCGGCGCTCGAGCTGTTCCCGCACCCGGCGGACGCGTACCCCCTGATCGGCGTCGCCGCCGGTCACTCGGTCGGCGAGATCACCGCCGCCGCGGGCGTGGGCGTCTTCTCCGCCGAGTCGGCGATGGTCTTCGTCGCCGAACGCGGCCGGGCGATGGCCGCCGCCAGCGCTGCCCGCCCTACGTCGATGACGGCGGTCGTCGGCGGCCAGGCGGACGAGGTGGCTGCCGCGCTCGAGGCGCAGGGACTCACCGCCGCCAACAACAACGGCACCGGCCAGGTCGTCGCCGCGGGGACGGTCGAGCAGCTCGCCGCCCTCGCCGAGAACCCGCCGACCCGGGCCCGCCTGATCCCGCTCAGCGTCGCCGGCGCCTTCCACACGGTCCACATGAAGCCCGCGGTGGACCGGCTCTCGCGCCTCTCCCGCGCCATCTCGACACACGACCCCCGCACGCGCCTCCTGTCGAACCTCGACGGACAGGTCGTCCACGACGGCCGCGACGTCCTGCGCCGCCTCGTCGGCCAGGTGGCCTCGCCGGTGCGCTGGGACCTCTGCATGGCGGCGATGGCCGACCTCGGTGTCACGGGCCTGCTAGAGCTCCCGCCGGCCGGCACGCTGACCGGCATCGCCAAGCGCAACCTCAAGGGCGTCGAGCTCTTCGCGCTGAACACGCCGGACCAGACCGAGGGCGCGCTCGACTTCATCGCGCGTCACGGCGGCCAGCCGGCGTCGTCGACGCCGATCACCGCCAACCCGACCTGGCGCCTCGTGGTGTCGCCGGGCAAGGGCCAGTTCAGCCGTACGGAGGACATCGAGGCGGGCATGCTGCTCCCGGTGGCCAGCACGATCGGCCTGGTCAAGAACAGCCGCGACGAGGTCGCGATCAGCGCCCCGTACGGCGGCATCGTCGTGGAGTGGCTCGTCGAGGACGGCGACCCGGTGTCGCCGGGCCAGCCGCTGCTGCGCCTGCACCCGACCGTGGAGTCCGACGAGGCGACCGAGGTGACCCGATGAAGAGCATCCGCACCAGCCAGGGAGCGGAGTTCTCGAAGATCATGGGCATCGGCGGCTACCGCCCGCGCCGGGTCGTCGACAACGCCGAGATCGTCACCTACATCGACTCCTCCGACGAGTGGATCCGGACACGTTCCGGTATCACGGAACGACGCTGGGCCTCGCCCGACGAGACGGTCCAGATGATGTCCGTCGCGGCCGCCCGCAAGGCGATCGAGCGGGCCGGCCTCGAGCCCGGGCAGATCGACACGGTCATGGTCGCCACCGTCACCCACCTGCTGCAGACGCCCGCCATCGCGACCACCATCGCGACGGAGCTCGGAGCCACGGACGCCGCGGCCTTCGACATCAACGCGGCGTGCGCGGGCTTCTGCTACATGGTCGCGATGGCCGACGCGCTGATCCGCTCCGGCGCCTCGAAGCACGTCGTGATCATCGGCGTCGAGCGGCTCACCGACCTGACCGACATCCACGACCGGTCGACGGCCTTCATCTTCGCCGACGGCGCCGGGGCGGCGGTCATGGGCCCGAGCGACGTCGCGTCCATCGGCCCGGTCGTCTGGGGCTCCGACGGCGAGCAGGCCGACCTCATCACCCAGACCCAGCCCTGGGACAAGGCGATCCCCCGTCACGAGCGGGTCCGGCCCGAGGACGGCACGGCGGAGGCCGCCACCTGGCCGGTGCTGCGGATGACCGGCAACCCGGTCTTCAAGTGGGCCTCGTACGCGATGGCCAAGACCGCCGCCGAGGCGCTCGAGGCCGCGGGCGTGCCGCCGGAGGAGCTCGACGTCTTCGTCCCGCACCAGGCCAACAACCGCATCACCGACGCGATGTTCAAGGCGCTCAAGCTCCCCGGCGACGTCGTCGTCGCGCGCGACATCATCCACCACGGCAACACCTCGGCCGCCTCGATCCCCCTGGCGATCGAGACGCTGCTCGAGAGCGGCCAGGCGACGTCCGGGCAGACCGCCCTGATCATCGGCTTCGGCGCCGGGCTCGTCTACGCCGGCCAGGTGATCACGCTCCCGTAGCGTGATCATCTCCCTCATCCCGCAAGATCAGCACCACCCACACGAAGGAGTTCCCACCGCGATGCCCACCACCGAAGAGGTCCGTTCGGACCTGGCCGAGATCGTCAACGAGGTCGCTGGCGTGCCGGTCGACGACGTCCAGCTCGACAAGTCGTTCACCGACGACCTCGACGTGGACTCGCTGTCGATGGTCGAGATCATCTACGCCTGCGAGGAGAAGTTCGGCGTGTCGATCCCCGACGAGGAGTCCAAGAACCTCAAGACCGTGGGCGACGCCGTCGCCTACATCGAGCGCGCGGCGAGCTGAGCTGAATCGTGTGGGGGGCGACCCCCACACCCCCGCCTACGTTCCACTCGCTAGCGCTCGCGAAACGTGAAGCGCGGCCCGGGATCGCAGACGCGGTCCCGGGTTCCCGCCTACCTCACCACCCCGTACGACCTCTTCTCAACCAGGAGCACATCGATGTCTCGCACCCGCGTCGTCGTCACCGGCATCGGGGCCACCACCCCGCTCGGCGGGGACGCGCCCACGACCTGGGCCGCGCTGCTCGAGGGACGATCCGGCGTCCGTCGGCTCGGCGCCGACTTCCCCGACGACATCCCGACCAAGATCGCCGCACCCGCCCTGGTGGACCCGTCCGGGGTGCTGGAGCGCGTCGAGGCCCGACGGCTCGACCGTTCCGCCCAGCTCGGCGTGGTCGCGGGGATGGAGGCCTGGGCCGACGCCGGCTACGGGCTGAAGGACGACAACCCCGTCCAGCGCGACCGCCTCGCCGTCGCGATCGGCACCGGGATCGGTGGGCTGCACACGCTCCTCGGGCAGTGGGACATCCAGAAGGAGAAGGGCGCCCGCCGGGTCAGCCCGCTCGCGATCCCCATGCTCATGGCCAACGCCACGGCGGCCAACCTCGGGCTGCGGATCGGCGCGCAGGCGCCGGTCAGCACCGCGGTGTCGGCCTGCGCCTCGAGCAACGAGGCCATCGCCCTGGGCCTGGACCTGATCCGGCTCGGCCGCGCCGACGTCGCCCTGGTCGGCGGTACCGAGGCCTGCATCCACCCGATGCCGATGGCGTCCTTCTCGCAGATGCAGGCGATGAGCCGCCGCAACGACGACCCGGAACGCGCCTCGCGCCCGTGGGACGTCGACCGCGACGGCTTCGTGCTCGGCGAAGGGGCGGCGATGCTTGTCATCGAGACCCTCGAGCATGCGCAGGCCCGCGGCGCCCGGATCTACGGCGAGCTCGCCGGCGCCGGGATCACCGCCGACGCGCACGACATGGTCCAGCCCAACCCGGCCGGCGACACCCAGGCGCGGGCGATCACGTACGCGCTGCGCGAGGCCGAGCTCAGCGCCTCCGACGTCGTGCACGTGAACGCGCACGCCACGTCCACCCCGACGGGTGACATGACCGAGATCAGCTCGCTCCACCAGGCGCTCGGCGCGAACACCGAGGCGATCGTCACGGGCACCAAGTCGATGACCGGGCACCTGCTCGGCGGCGCCGGCGCGCTCGAGTCGATGGCCACGCTGCTCGCGCTCTACCACCGCCGGGTCCCGCCGACGATCAACCTCGACAACCCCGAGCCCGACCTGGACGTCGACGTCGCCACCCAGGTCCGCGACCTGCCCTCGGGCGACCTGGCCGCGGTCAACAACTCGTTCGGCTTCGGTGGTCACAACGTCGCGGTCGTCCTGACCAACGCATACGCCACCCACCCGGCCCCGTAGCCCCAGCCCCACCCCAGGAGGGCCCGCATGACCGCCACCGTCGCACCCACCCCCGCTGCTTCTCCCGCCGCTCCGGCGGCCAAGAAGGAGAAGGTTCCCCGCGAGCTCGACCCGCGCAACCCGAACCACCGCCTCGCGGCGCTGCTCGACGAGGGCTCGGTCGAGCTGATCACCCCCGACGACGACTCGGGCATGCTCGCCGCCGTCGGGACGATCAACGGCTCGCGCGTCGTCGCCTTCTGCTCCGACGCGACCGTCATGGGCGGCGCCATGGGGGTCCAGGGCTGCGACGTGGTGGTTCAGGCGTACGAGCGCGCGATGCGCGACCGCGTCCCGATCCTGGGCATCTGGCACTCGGGCGGCGCGCGCCTGGCCGAGGGCGTGCTGTCGTTGCACGCGGTCGGGCTGATCTTCCACGCCATGACGCAGGCGTCGGGCAAGATCCCGCAGATCTCGATCGTGCTCGGCTTCGCGGCCGGCGGCGCGGCGTACGGTCCGGCGCTCACCGACCTGGTGATCCTGGCGCCCGAGGGCCGCATCTTCGTGACCGGTCCGGACGTCGTCCGCTCGGTCACCGGCGAGGACGTCGACATGCTCCGCCTCGGCGGCCCCGACACGCACGGGCGACGTTCCGGGGTGGTCCACGTCGTCGCCGACGACGAGGCCGACGCGCTCAACCGGGGCCGCGCGCTCACCACGCTGCTGGCCGACCAGGGCTCGATGGAGGCCGAGGTGGCCGACGTCGACCTGGCCGCGCTCCTGCCTGAGTCGCCGCGCCGCGCGTACGACGTGCACCCGCTGATCAACGGCGTCCTCGACGAGGGCTCGACGGTCGAGCTGCACGCCCGCTGGGCGCCCAACGTCACCATCGCCCTCGGTCGCCTCGGCGGCCGCACGGTCGGCGTCATCGCCAACAACCCGCTCCGCCTCGGCGGCTGCCTCGACTCCCTCAGCGCGGAGAAGGCGGCGCGGTTCGTGCGCATGTGCGACACCTTCGGCGTGCCGCTCGTCGTCCTCGTCGACGTGCCCGGCTACCTGCCCGGCGTGGGCCAGGAGTGGGACGGCGTCGTACGCCGTGGCGCCAAGCTGCTGCACGCCTTCGCCGAGGCCGTCGTCCCGCGCGTGACGCTGGTGACGCGCAAGGCGTACGGAGGCGCGTACATCGCCATGAACGCGCGCTCGCTCGGCGCGACGAAGGTCTTCGCCTGGCCGGGCGCCGAGGTCGCCGTCATGGGCCCGGTCGCCGCCGTCCGGATCCTGCACCGCCGCAAGCTCGCCGCCGTGGCCGACGACGTCCGCCCCCAGCTCGAGGCCGAGCTGGCCGCCGAGCACGAGCGCATCGCCGGCGGCGTCGAGAAGGCCGTCGAGATCGGCGTGGTCGACGAGATCGTCACGCCGCAGACGAGTCGTTCCGCGGTGGCGACCGCCATCCGCGACGCCGACGTCGGTCGGCGAGGTGAGCACACCAACATCCCCCTCTAGTCCTCCTCGCGCCTTACGCTCCCTGAGCTTGTCGAAGGGCCTCGAAGAGGTTGGCATCGAACGCTGACCACTCCGTGGCCCTTCGACAGGCTCAGGGAGCGTTCTTGGTCTCAGCCGGCGGCGCGGCGCACCAGGTCGCGAAGGGTGCGGTCGACCTCGTCGTCCACCTCGAGGACGGCGAAGGAGGTCGGCCAGAGAACGCCGTCGTCGAGGCGTGCGTCCTCGCTGAAGCCGACCGTGCCGTAGCGCGTCCCGAACTTCGAGGCCGGCTGGTAGAAGACGACGACCTTGCCGTCACGGGCGTACGAGGGGAAGCCGTACCAGGTCTTCGCGTCGAGGTGCGGCGCCTCCTCGGCGACGATCGCGTGCAGCCGCTCGGCGACGGCCCGGTCCGCGCCGGTCAGGGCGTCGATCGCGTCGAGGCAGGCCTGCGCCTCGCGTTCCTTCTTGGCCGAGCCCTTGGCGCCCTTCGCCTGCTCGCGGAGCTCGGCGCTCCGCTGCTTGATCGCGTCGCGCTCGGCGGTGCTCAGACCCTCGTCGGACCCGCGTTCGTCGGCCATGGACCTCTACCCCTTCGTCGGACGTGCCCTCGTCTGCGCCACATCGTCCACCGGGGCGCAGGCCGGGAGCTCGGCACCCTGCCAGGTCGGGTCCTGGACGGCGCCGAGGGTGCGCAGGAGGTCGAAGCGCGAGGCGTCCTCGCTGCCGGGGACGGCGGTGTAGGCGACGATCCGCAGGTCGGTGCCGGCGGCCGTGAAGACGTCGCAGTCGAGCGTGATGTGCCCGACGACCGGGTGCACGAACGTCTTCGGCTCCGAGCGGTGCTCCACGATCGTCGCGTCGGCCCACAGCCCGCGGAACGTCTCGCTGACGCTCCGCAGGTGCTCCACCAGCGCCGGGACCGCCGCGTCCTGGGGGTAGCGGATCAGCGCACGCCGGAGGTCGGACACCAGCGCGCACTGGAAGCGCATCTCGTCGTCGGCCCGCCGCAGGACCGTGACGCCGGAGCGCGTGAACTGCTGGACGACGAGGTTGCGCCCGGGGTCCACGGGTCCGAGCAGCGCCGACCAGGCGTCGTTCGCGGTCAGCAGCGTCCAGGTCGCGGTGTAGACGCCGATCGCGACGTCGGGGAGCCGGGCCAGCAGCCGCTGCACGCTGCCCGGGATGTGGGTCGGCACCAGGCCCGACGTCGGCGCCGCCAGCCCGGCCGCGGCGTACAGCTCGTCGCGCTCGGGGTCGGACAGCTGGAGCACCCGGGCCAGGGAGGCGACGACCTGCGCGGACGGCCGGGCCGCGCGACCCTGCTCGAGGCGGACCAGGTAGTCGACCGAGAGTCCCGCCAGCAGCGCGACCTCCTCGCGCCGCAGCCCCCGCGTACGCCGTTGCCCCACCGGGAAGCCGACCGCCTCGGGCTGCAGCCGGTCGCGCCACGCGCGCAGGAGGCCGGCGAGGTCGCCACGGCCCGTCGTCTCGATCACCCGACCAGTGTGCGCGGGCGAAGGACGGCCTGGGTGGTATCGCGAGTCCCAGGGTCGAAGCCTCCTACCCGCCCGCGCGGAACCGGACGCACGCTGGCTCCATGACCACGCAGAGCACGCAGCAACCGACCACCACCACCCTGATCACCGGCGCCAACAAGGGCCTGGGCCACGAGACCGCCCGCCGCCTGAAGGAGCACGGCCACCGCGTCGTCATCGGCGCGCGGGACGCCGACCGGGGACGCCGCGCCGCCGAGGAGCTGGGCGTGGACTTCGTCCAGCTCGACGTCAGCTCCGAAGCGTCGGTGTCCGCCGCGGCGGCGGAGGTCGAGGAGCGCTTCGGCAGCCTCGACGTCCTGATCAACAACGCGGGCATCACCGGTCCGGACGTGGGGATCGACGAGGTCGACGGACCCGTCCTCACCGCCGTCCTCGACACGAACACCGTCTCCGTCGCACGCACGACCCACGCGTTCCTGCCCCTGCTGCGCCGTTCCGCGAACCCGGTGATCGTCAACGTCTCGAGCGGGCTCGGGTCCTTCGAGGTACGCGCCGACGAGTCCCGCATCGAGCACTCGGTCCCCTCGCTCGCCTACTCCGCCAGCAAGGCCGCGCTGAACATGCTGACCTCCGTCTACGCGCAGTTCCTGCCCGAGATCCGGATCAACGTCGTCGACCCCGGCTACACCGCCACGGACCTCAACGGCCACTCCGGTCCGCAGACGGTGACCGAGGGCACCGACGCGGTGGTCGCGATGGCGACCGTCGGCAGCGAGGGCCCGACCGGGACGTTCTCGGACCGGGCGGGTTCCGTGGGCTGGTGATGAGAGACGCCGACCCCTTCGGGACCCTTCGACAAGCTCAGGGAGCGTCTCGACGGGCTCAGGGGGCGTTGGTCAGGCGGGCGGCTGCATCCGGTAGACCGCGCCGGCCTCGTCGTCGCTGACGTAGACGGCGCCGTCGGGGCCCTGGACCGCCGAGACGGGTCGGCCCCACCGGTCGCCGTCGGCGCTCTGGAACCCGGTCAGCAGCGTCTGCTGGTCACCCAGGCCGCCGTTCTCGTACGGGAAGAACGACACCTCCGGGGCGCGCGGCGGGGTCCGGTTCCAGGAACCGTGGATGCCGACCAGGGCGCCCACGCCGTACGGGGCGGGCAGGCCGGCGGCGGAGGTGAAGCTCAGGCCGAGGGGCGCGGAGTGCGCGCCCATCCCCTGCTCCACCGGCGGCAGCGTCGAGCAGTCGAGCTTGGACCCGTCGGCGTTGGTCTCGACGTCGCGGACGAACGGGCGGTCGGAGTAGTCGAGGGCCGAGCCCGGCACGCCGGGGTCGACGTCGGGGTCGGGGTTGCAGTACGGCCAGCCCAGGTCGCGGCCCTGGGTCAGGCGCGCGAACGGCTCCAGCGGGTGGTCGCCGACGTAAGACGGCAGGACGTCGCCCAGGTCCGAGGAACCGTCGCCGTCGAAGTCGCGGTCGTACGGGTACTCGATGTTGTCGCGGTTGTTGACCGCGGTCCAGACGGCCCCGTCGGGGGCGATCGCCAGACCGGTGCCGTTCCGGACGCCGCGGGCGAAGACCTCGGCCTTCCCGCCACCCGGCGGCACGCGCAAGATCGTCGCGCGCTGCGGGTCGGCGTCGCGGTCCTCCTCGGAGATGTTCCCGGTCGAGCCGACGGAGACGTAGACCGCGCCGTCCTCCCCGACGGCGACGCTCTTGAGCGCGTGCGCGTACGCCCCGCGCAGGTCGTCGCTCTTGGCGTCGGGCAGCCCGGTCACGACGGGCTGCGGGTCGGTCGCGCGGCCGTCGGCGTACGCGTACGCGTCGACGCGGTCGCTCTGGGCGACGTAGAGCCGCCCGTCGTGGAACGCGAGGCCGTGCGGCTGGTTGAGCCCGCTGAGCAGCGTCGTGGTCGCGGGCGCACCGCTCCCGTCGGCCGGCGTCGGCGTGACGACGTCGACCTCGCCCGCCTTCGGCCGGGAGATCAGCAGCGAGCCGTCCGGCGCCCAGGCCAGCAGCCGGGCCCCGTCCGTGCGCGCGAAGACGCTGACCGACCAGCCGGTGGGTGCCTGGACCGTGCGCGGCTCGTCCAGCGGCGAGGCGTCGAGACCGGGCGGGATCGCGAGGTCGACGGTCTGCAGCGGCGACGAGGCCGAGGCGGCGGTGGTCGGCGCGCTGGACGGCGCGGCCGCCGGGGTGGCGCTGCCGCACCCGGTCGCGACCGCGAGCAGTCCGGCCACGGCCAGCGCCGCGAGGTGTCGGGTCGACCGCGCTGTGCTCATGCCCCCAGCGTGCCGACCCGGATCAAGCCGCGTCGCGGCCCGACGTCAGGCCGGCGGCGCCAGCCGGTACACCGCGCCGGCGAGGTCGTCGCTCACGTACAGCGCACCGTCCGGGCCCTGGACCGCAGCCACCGGGCGGCCCCACCGGTCGCCGCTCGCGTCCTGGAACCCGGACATGATCGTCTGCTGACCGCCGAGGCCGCCGTTCACGGAGGCGAAGAAGGCGACCTCCGGCGGGCGGGGCGGGGTCCGGTTCCAGGAGCCGTGGACGCCGACGAGCGCACCGTCGCCGAGACCCGGCAGAGCCGTACGGGTGAAGGCGAGCCCGAGCGGCGCGGAGTGCCCCGGAAGCGCCTGCTCGACCGGCGCCAGCGTCGTGCAGTCGAGCTTCTTCGACCCGGCGTTGAGCTGGACGTCGCGGACGAAGGCGCGGTTCGCGTAGCGCAGCGCCGACCCCTTCACGCCTCGCACCTCGTCGGGGTCCGGGTTGCAGTAGGGCCAGCCGAGGTCGCGGCCCGGGGTCAGCTTGGCCAGCGGCTCGACCGGGTGGTCGTTGACGTACGCCGGCAGCACCTTGCCGTAGTCGTCGCTGCCGTCGCCGTCGTAGTCGCGGTGGTAGGCGTACGCGAGGTTGTCGCGGTTGTTCACCGCCGTCCACACGGCGCCGTCCGGGGCCACGGCGAGGCCGGTGCCGTTGCGGACCCCGTGCGCGAAGGTCGTGTACCTCCCGGTCGTCGGGTCCACGCGCAGGACCGACGCCCGCTCGGGCGTCAGGGTGCGGTCGCTCGCCGAGGCGTTCTCGGTCGACCCGACCGAGACGTAGAGCGCGTGGTCCGGCCCGACCGCCACGCTCTTGAGCGCATGGGCGTACGCGCCCTTGAGGTCCGGGCTCTCGGTGTCGGGCAGGTCGGTCAGGACCGTCGTGCGCGGCCCGACCGTGCCGTCGGCGTAGGTGTAGCGGTCGATGCGGTTGCTCTCGGCCACGTAGAGCGTGCTCCCGTCGAACGCGAGCCCGTGCGGCTTGCGCAGCCCCGTCAGCAGCGTGGTGGAGGTCGCCCGCCCGTCGGGGCCGGGGGTCAGCCGCATGACGACGCCCGCCGCCGGCCGGGACACGAGCAGCCGGCCGTCCGGCGTCCAGGCCTCGAGCCGTGCCTTGTCCGGTCGTGCCCAGACGCCCGCGGTCCAGCCGGCCGGCACCAGCACGGACCGTGGCTGGTCGAACGGCGCCGAGGCGAGGTCGCTCGGCACCGTGACGCGGACGGCGCCGAGCGCGACGCGGGCGGCCGGGACGGGAGCCGCCGCCGGGGCGGGGGCGGCGACGGCGGTCAGGCCGGCTCCGGGCAGGGCGCAGACCGCCAGCAGCACGGCAGCGGCGGGTGCGAGCAGGGCGCGCGGACGAGAGGTCGGGGGCACGGTCGGTCCTTCGGGGTCGGGGGTCCCCGGAGGAGTGCCGGGGTTCGTGCGCTGCGCTGCGGACGCGGGCCCCCCGAGGCCCGTCCTCGTCGACTACGCCGGCGGGGTCATCCGGTAGACCGCGTTGGCGTAGTCGTCGGTCACGTAGACGTTGCCGTCGGCCCCCTGGACCGCGGCCACGGGCCGGCCCCAGCGGTCGCCCTTGCTGTTCTGGAAGCCGCTCATGATCGTGCGCTGCCCGCCCATCTCGCCGCGGGAGTAGCTGAAGAACGCGACCTCGGGCTCGCGCGGCGGGTTCCGGTTCCAGGAACCGTGGACGCCGACCAGGGCGCCGCTGCCGATGCCCGGCAGCTCCGTCCGCGTGAAGGCCAGACCGAGCGGCGCGGAGTGGGCCGGCAGTCCCTGCTCGAGCGCGGGGAGCTTGGTGCAGTCGAGCTTGGACCCGTTGCCGTTGAGCTCGGCGTCGCGGACGAACGGCCGGTCGGAGTAGTCGAAGTCCGTGCCCTTCACGCCCGGGTCCACGTCGGGGTTCGGGTTGCAGTACGGCCAGCCGAGGTCGCGGCCCTTGGTGAGCCGGGCCAGGGGCTCGATCGGGTGGTCGTTGACGTAGGCCGTGATCTTCTTGTCGTAGTCGTCGCTGCCGTTGCCGTCGTAGTCCTGGTGGTACGGGTAGGTGGTGTTGTCGCGGTTGTTCACCGCGGTCCACAGGTTGCCGTCCGGGGCGACCGCGAGCCCGGTGCCGTTGCGCACGCCGCGCGCGAAGACGGAGTAGCCCGACTTGCCCTTCTCGATCTTGAGGACCGAGGCCCGCTGCAGCTTCAGGTCGCGGTCGGAGGCCGAGGCGTTCTGCGTCGAGCCGACCGAGACGTACAGCTCGTGGTCCGGGCCGAGGGCCAGGCTCTTGAGCGCGTGGGCGTACGCGCCCTTGAGGTCCTTGCTCTTGCTGTCGGGCAGCCCGGACAGCACCGTCGAGCGCTTGCCGACCTTGCCGTCCTTGTACGTGTACTTGTCGACCCGGTTGCTCTCGGCGACGTAGAGGGTGTTCCCGTCGAAGACCATGCCGTGGGGCTTGCGCAGGCCCTTGACCAGGGTCGACGACGTCGGGTAGCCGCGCTTGTTCGGCGTGAGCCGCGTGATGAGGCCGTACTCGGGCCGGGAGACGAGCAGCCGGCCGTCGGGGGTCGGGACCTCGAGGCGCGGCTTCTTCGGGCGGGCCACGACCTTGACGGTCCAGCCCTCGGGCACGTTCACCGAGCGCGCCTTGTCGAACGGGGCCGCGTCGAGCGCCGAGGGCACCTCGATCCGGACCGTCTGCAGCGAGGCCACGGCGGGCAGCGGCAGAGCGGGCCGGGTCGGGGTGGCCACGGCGGTGGTGCTGAGGCCGGGCAGGGCGACGGCGGCGAGCAGGGCGGCGGACGCCAGCGGCACCGCCGGGCGTCGGAGGAAGGACGGAAGGGGCACGGGGGGAGCTCCTCAGCAGGGGCCCCGGCTGCTGCCCGGGCCGTCGGCTTGCATCGTAAGCATAAGAACGCAGCACGTAGGAAAGAAGCCCCACATTGCCGGCGACGAGGTCAGACGACCTCGTGCAGCCACCGCACGGGGGCGCCCTCGCCCGCGTGCCGGAACGGTTCCAGCTCGGCGTCCCAGGCGTGGCCCAGCAGCTCGTCGAGCGAGTCGGCCAGGGCGCGACCACCGCTCGAGGCGGTCAGCATCGCCGCACGGACGCGGTCCTCGGGGATCATCAGGTCGCCGTGCAGCCCGGTGATGGCGTGGAACACGCCGAGGCGGGGAGTGTACGAGTAGCGCTCGCCCTCGGAGCCCGACCGGGCCTCCTCGGTCACCTCGAAGCGCAGCCGCTGCCAGCCGCGCAGGGCGCTGGCGAGGCGTGCGGCCGTGCCGACGGGACCGAGCCACGAGTACTCGGCGCGGTACGCGGCACGCTCGGCCGGCTGGGGGATCCAGTCCAGCCGTACGGGCATGCCGAACAGGCCGCCGACCGCCCACTCCACGTGCGGGCACAGCGCCGACGGCGACGAGTGGACGTACAGGACGCCACGGGTCGTGCTCATCTGGAACCTCCACGGGTGGGACCTCGGCAGCTCAGGGCTGCCTTCCCCGACATCCTTCGCACCGGGTCCCGCGTGGTGGTTCGCTCACATTCTGCCTCAGAAGTCTCAGCCGCACCAGGAGTTCCGGGGTCCCGTCAGGGTGGCGACCTGTGCACCGACATCGGTGCACAAGGTGGCGCACCAGCGCCGCAGCAGCGGCTTCGTAGGGTGGGCGGCATGGTCACCACCGCTCCGTACGGCTCCTGGCGCTCCCCCATCGGCGTGGAGGACCTCACCGCCGGCTCGACCGGGCTGGACGCCGCGCGCGTGGACGGCGACGACCTCTACTGGTTGGAGTCGCGGCCCGACCAGGGCGGGCGGGTGAGCCTGTGGCGCCGTCCCCTGGCCGGCGGCGAGGCGACGGAGCTGACGCCCGGCCCCACGAACGTCCGCACCCGGGTGAACGAGTACGGGGGCGGTGAGTACGGCGTCCGCGACGGCGTCGTCGTGTGGTCCGACCTGACCGACGGTCGCCTGCGCCGCCGCGACGCCGACGGGACCGTCACCGTCCTGACCGCCGAGGGCCCGCTCTGGTACGGCGACCCCGACGTGCACCCGGACCGGGGCGTCGTCGTCGCCGTCTGTGAGGACCAGCGGGAGGCGACGGTGGCCGAGCACGGCGAGGCGGTCACGACCCTCGTGGCGATCCCGCTCGACGGGTCGGCCGCGCACGACGTCGACGCCGTCACCGTCCTCGCCTCCGGGGCCGACTTCTACTCCACCCCGCAGCTCTCGGCCGACGGCCGGCTGGCCTGGACCCAGTGGGACCACCCGAGCATGCCGTGGGACGCGACCCTTCTGCAGGTGGCGCCGCTCCAGGCCGACGGGCTCGGCGCGGTCGAGACCGTGGCCGGTGGACCGTCCGAGTCGGCGGTGCAGCCGCGGTGGCGGGGCGACGACCTGGTCTTCGTCTCGGACCGCACCGGCTGGTGGAACCTCTACCTCTTCTCCGCCGGCCCGACCGCAACCTCCGTCCGCGCCCTACACCCGGCGGAGGCCGAGTTCGCCGAGCCGCAGTGGGTGCTGGGCACGACCCCGTACGCGGTGCTCACCGACGGCGGGCTGCTCTGCCTCGTGATCACGGACGGCTCGCCGAGGCTGCAGCTCCTCGACGTCGAGAGCGGCGAGCTGACCCCGGTGGCGGACGCTGGGGTCGGCGCCGATGCGCTCGCCGCCGGGCCGGGCGGGGTCGCCGCCGTCCTGACGCACCCGGACCGCCCCGCCGAGCTCGCGACGCTCGGGGCCGACGGCACGTGGACCACCGTGCGGACGAGCACCCGGCAGGCACCCGACCCGGCCGGGGTCTCGGTCGCCCGCGACGTCACCTGGCCGGGCGAGGGCGGGGTCGTGCACGGCTGGTACCACCCGCCGGTCAACCTCGACTTCGTCGCCCCCGAGGGCGAGACGCCGCCGCTCATCACCCTGTCGCACGGCGGCCCGACGTCGCAGGCCCGGGCCGTGTTCTCGCTGTCCACGCAGTTCTGGACGTCGCGCGGTTACGCCGTCCTCGACGTCAACTACGGCGGCAGCACGGGCTACGGCCGCCCCTACCGCGAACGCCTCAAGGGCCGCTGGGGCATCGTCGACGTCGCCGACTGCGGCAACGGCGCGCTCGCGATGGTCGAGCAGGGGCTGGCCGACCGCGCACGGCTCGTGGTCAAGGGCGGCAGCGCCGGCGGCTACACCACGCTCCGCGCGCTGACCGCGACGGACGTCTTCACCGCCGGCATCAGCTCGTACGGGGTGGGCGACCTCGAGATCCTGGCCCGCGACACCCACAAGTTCGAGTCGCGCTACCTCGACGGCCTGGTCGGGCCCTACCCCGCGGACCGGGACGTCTACGTCGACCGCTCCCCCATCCACCACGTCGACGAGCTGTCCGCGCCGATCCTGCTGCTGCAGGGCCTGGACGACCTCGTGGTCCCGCCGAACCAGGCCGAGGAGATGGCCGACGCCGCCCGGTCCAAAGGCCTGCCCGTCACGCTGATCATGTTCGCGGGCGAGGGCCACGGCTTCCGCCGCGCGGAGACGATCGTCGCCTCGTACGAGGCCCAGGTCAGCTTCCTCGCCCAGGTCTTCGGCTTCACCCCCGCCGACGACGTCCCCGTCCTGCCGGTCGAGAACCTGACCTGACGCGCCTGTCCCCTCACCTTCTTCGGCAAGTGGTCGCTGCGGCCGACTTCTGGGGCCCGAAAAGCCGCCGGGGTGACCACTTGCCGGGGAACGCGAGGGGTCAGCGGGTCTCGCGGGCCCCGAAGATGGCCTGGCCGATGCGGACGGTCGTCGCGCCGTGGGCGATGGCGAGGGCGAAGTCGCCGGACATGCCCATCGACAGCTCGCGGCCGAGGAGCTCGGCCGGCAGCCGGTCGCGGAGGGCGGTCGTCCGCTCGAAGCAGGCCGCGACGGCCCCCTCGTCGTCGCTGTTCAGCGCCAGCGTCATCAGGCCGCGTACGCGCAGGCTCGGCAGGTCCACCAGCTCGGTGAGCAGCGCCTCGACGTCCTCGGGTGCGAGCCCGGACTTCTGCGGCTCGGCGGAGGAGTTCACCTGGACGAACACGTCGAGCGTGCGGTCGAGCTCGGCCAGCGCCCGGTCCAGCCCGCGCGCGACCTTGAGCGAGTCGAGGGCGTGCAGCTCGTGGGCGAACGTCGCGACCTGGCGCACCTTGTTGCTCTGCAGGTGGCCGATCATCGCCCAGCGCAGGTCGGGGTGGTCGGCCTCGGCGAAGGCCTCCGCCTTCTCCGCCGCCTCCTGGACCTTGTTCTCCCCGAACAGCCGCACGCCCGCCGCGTACGCCCGCTCGAGCACCGCGACCGGGTGCGTCTTGCTCACGGGGAGCAGCCGTACGTCGCCCGGGTCACGCCCGGCCGCCGCGCAGGCTCCGTCGATCTCCGCCCGCACCCGCGCCAGGTTGCCCGCGACGTCGACCTCGAGCCCGGTCCCGGTCGGCAGGTCAGCCACGTCAGTCACGGTCCCAGGCTAGGCGGGGCACCGATCTCGGCCCGGCAGCCCGCCGGACCGTAGGGTCGCGCCATGGCCCTCCCCATGATCTCCCTCGAAGCGGTGAACGTCGAGGCTTCCGACCCAGCCGCCCTGGCACAGTTCTGGGCCACGGTGACCGGTGGTCGCGCGGTGATCCACGGCGACACGGCGTTCCTGCCGGAGGCGCGACCCGGGGGCTTCGCCATGTTCTTCCAGCCCCGGTCCGGCCCCCGCCCCGAGCGCACGTCGATGCACCTCGACCTGACCGTCCCCTGGGGATCACGGACGGCCGAGGTGGACCGGCTCGTCCTCCTGGGTGCCACCTGGAGGTGGGACGTCCTCGACGAGTACCCCCACGTGCAGTGGTCGACGCTGAGCGACCCCGAGGGCAACCTCTTCTGCGTCGCGGAGCACCCGCCGACGGTGGGGTCCTGACCCCCGGGCCCGAGGGCGAGCCGCCCGTCCTCGTCGACCCCCTTCGCTGGGGTGCGCTGATCGGCGTCGCCGGCGGGCTGGTCTTCGTCCTCAGCTACAGCCCGCCCTTCGGCACCGGGGTGCGCGTCGCGGCCGTGGCGGTCGCCGTGGTCCTGGCCGTGCTCGCCCTCCTCGCGCTCTACGTCCGGCCGACGGCGCTGGGGACGTTCCGGGAGCCGAGCCGGCGGGCGCTGCTCGTCTACGGCGGCTGCGTGGTCGGCGAGCTGGTGCTCATCGCGGCGGGCTCCCGGCTGCTGGCGGGCCTCGGTCACGCCGAGCTGCGTCCGGCCCTGATCGCCGGCGTCGTGGGGCTGCACTTTGTGCCCTTCGCCTGGGCCTTCGGCGAACGGATGTTCACCTGGCGCTGATCGTGCTCGGCGCGCTCGGGCTGGGCCTCGGCGGGGCGGGCGTCGCCCACGCGGCCGACGCCGCGGCGGTCCTCGCGGGCCTGGTCATGCTGGCGCTGGTCGTCCGGTATGCCCTCGGCCACTTCGCGTCGCGCACCCCGAAGCGCTGAGGCCGGGCCTCACTCGTCGCGGAGCGCGCGACCTCGTTCGGCGAGGGCCTCGTCCCACCCGCGCAGGATCCGTGGCACCTGGACACCGAGCCGGTAGGCGACGAGCGCGGTGAACACCCCGCACGCCGCGGTCAGGACGACGAGGACGACGGCCGGGAACACCGGCTCGCGGGCCGACCCGGGCTCGGCCAGCCCCATGATGATCTGCTCGAGCCCCCGTACGGCGCTCACCGTCAGCCAGACGGTCAGCAGCGCGAACACGATCGCGGCGAACGGTGCGAGGTTCGCGAGCAGCCGGAGCTGCCGGGCGGGTGGCTGCCTCACGGCCAGCGGGCCCCGAGCGAGATCATCCCGAGCGCGGCCAGCATCGCGAAGGCGAGACCGAAGCCGGCGTAGCGGGACGTGACCTCCTGGTCGACCTTCTCCGTGCCGACCGAGCTGCCGATGTCGCGGTAGACGTCCTTCAGCTGACCGGCCGAGGTGGCCGTGTACGCGGTGCCACCGCTGATCCGCGACACGCGAGCGAGCTCCGCACGGTCGACGGGCACGGGCTCCCGGCGCCCGCCGATGTCGATGTAGCCGTCGGGGGTGCCGTACGCGATCGTGTAGATCGGCACCTTCTGGGCCGCGGCGGTCTGGGCGGCCTCGTCGGACGGGCGCCCGATCTGGGTCTTGCCGTCGCTCAGCAGCACGACGCGGGCGGGCGCGACCGCGTTCGGGTCCCCCGGGTCGGGCGCGACCTGGGCGAGCGCCGCGAGTGAGGTGTAGATGCCCTCGCCGATCGCGGTGGACGCCTTCGGCTGCAGCGACTGGATGGCCGCCGTCGCCGCGCCCCGGTCCTGGGTCGGCGGGACGAGCGTCGTCGCCGTTCCGGCGAAGGACACGATCGCCACGTTGAACTTGGGCGGCAGCGAGTTCACGAACCCCTCGGCTGCGGACTTCGCCGCGTCCAGCCGGTTGGGCTGGACGTCCATGGCCTCCATCGACAGGGACACGTCGATGGTGACGACGATCGTGGCCCGCTCCCGCGGCACCGACACCTCGCCCTTGGGCTTGGCGTACGCGACCGTGAGCGTCAGCAGGCTGAGGATCGACAGCCCGACGGCCACGTGCCGGAGCCAGGTCCGGTCGCGCGGGATGACGAGGTCGAACATCGAGCTGGCGATCCGGTCGTTCCGCTTGCGCTTGCGGTTGACCAGGAACAGGTAGAAGCCGACCAGCGCCGGGATGAGGAGCAGCCACCAGAGGCGACTGGGCTCCAGGAACGACAGCAGCGGGGTCATCAGCAGGGGGCTGAGGGGTTGAAGGATCACGGCCACTTCGCCCCCAGGGAGATCGCACCGAGCGCGGCGAGGACCGCGAACGCCAGGCCGAAGCCCGCGAACTGGGACGTCACCTCGCGGTCGGCCTTCTCGTAGCCGACCTCGGAGGAGATGTTCTCGTAGACGCTGCGCAGCTGCTCCGGCGTCGCGGCGGCGAAGTACTGCCCGCCGCTGATCTGCGCGATCTCCTGCATCTGCTCCTTGTCGACCGGCACCGGGTTGCGCTTGCCGTCGAGGTCGACGTAGCCGTTCTCCGTGCCGTACGCGATCGTGTAGACGGGCACGCCGGCCAGCTTGGCGTCGCCGGCGGCCTGCTGCGGCGCACGACCGGTCGTGTTGGACCCGTCGCTCAGCAGCACGATCGCGCCGGGAGCCGGGTCGTCGGGGTGGTCCGGGTCCTTCGGCGCCTGCTGCAGCGCGGCCATCGCCGTGTCGATCCCGGCCCCGATCGCGGTCGAGTCCTGCAGCTTGATGCTGTTGATCGCGTTGGCGACGGTGCCGTGCTGGAGCGTCGGCGGGACGAGGATCGAGGTCGCCCCGGCCATCGACACGACCGAGACGTTGTACTTCTCGGGCAGCTCGTTGACGAACGCGATCGCCGCGGCCTTGGCGGCGTCGAGCCGGTTCGGCGGGACGTCGGTCGCCTGCATCGACAGCGAGGCGTCGATGACGAGGACGATCGTCGCGCGCTCGCGGGGCACGTTGACCTCGGTCGTCGGCTTCGCGAACGCCGTCGTCAGCGTCACCAGGCTCAGCAGCGACAGGGCGACCGCGAGGTGGCGACGCCACTGGGACTGCCGCGGGATGACCACGTCGAGCATCGAGGTGTTGGTGAAGCGCATGCCGCGACGGTTCTTGCGCCGGCTCGCCAGCACGTACGCGGCGACCAGCAGCGGGATCGCGACCAGGATCAGCATCCGGCCCGGGGACGCGAAGCTGATCTGGCTGAAGAAGCTCCAGACGTCGCCGAAGACGTTGAGCGGAGCGAGCACCGCGGTGGCCGCGCTCATCGCGTGACCCCCTGCGGCGGGGCGTGCAGCATGCTGGCGACGCGGCGGTAGGCCAGGACGAAGCGCGCGATGTCGCCGACCCAGTCCCGGTCGGTGCGCAGCTGGATGTGTCCCACACCAGCACGACGCAGGGAGATGCGGATCCGTTCCCGCTGCGCCGAGCTGGCCGCGTCCATCCGGGCGCGGGCGTCGGGGTCGTTCGTGTTCACGTAGCGCTCGAAGTCGGTCTCGGGGTCGCGGATCAGCATGTCGCCGACGTTGGGGAACTCGACCTCGCGGCGGTCGACGACCTCGATCGCCAGCACCTGGTTGCGCACGGCGAGGCGGCGCATGGAACGTTCCCACTCGGGCGGGACGTTCGGGTCGAGCTCGTGGTCGCCCGGGGTGAGGAAGTCCGAGACGACGACCCGCAGGCCGCGGCGGCGCTGCGCCCGCGACATCTGCTCGACCGCGTTCGCCAGCGTCATCGGGCCGGTCGCGTGGTCGGGCACGAACGGCTCGGTCAGCATCGTGCGCAGCAGCCCGTAGAGCGCGGAACGTCCCGACCGCGCCTGCAGGTGGCGCAGCTTGTCCGGCTTCATGATGTAGCCGCCGAAGCGGTCGCCCATCTTCTGGCTGAGGAAGCCGATGGTCGCGATCGCGGCGATGCCCAGGTCACGCTTGGTGACGCCCTCGGTCCCCCAGTTCATCGACGGGGTGACGTCGAGCAGGCCCCAGACCTCGAGCTCGCGGTCGGAGACGGTGTCGCGCACGTACGGGACGGTCGTCCGGGCCGTGACGGCCCAGTCGATCTTGCGCACGTCGTCCTCGCCGGCGATGTAGAGGCGGGCGTCGTTGGCCTCCGAGCCCGGGCCCGGGAGCAGGCCGAGGTGGTCGCCGTGGAGGTAGCCCTCCAGGCGCCGCACGATCGTCAGCTCGAGCCGGCGCAGCGCGGCCTCGGGGGCGAGCTTGTTGAGCGGGATCGTCGCCCGGGTCGGTGCGGCGAGCACCGACGCGACCGCCCCCGCCTCACGCGGAGGCGCCGCGAACTGCACGGGCGGGCCTGCGGGAGGCCCGTACCCCGGAGGGCTGGAGAAAGGTGCCGCCATGGAGGCCTAGAAGTCCCGGGCCGGCGGGTACGGGGCGACCGGCCGACCGGTCGGCGGCGGGAAGCCGCCCGTGCCCTGGCCGTTCGGGCCCTGGCCGTGGGGCCCCTGCTGACCGTTGGGTCCCTGCTGACCGCCCGGACGACCCGGCTGCTGCGGGGCGTGCTGCGGCTGGCCCTGCTGCTGACCCTGGGGGGCGGGCTGCTGGGCGCCGTTGCCGCCCTGCCAGACCGGCGTGGGCGGCGGGACCATGGCGATGATCCGCTCCACGACCTGCGCCGGCGAGATGTTGTCGGCGATGGCGTCGAAGCCCAGGGTGAGGCGGTGCGCCATGACGTCCTTGGCCACGGCCTGCACGTCGGTCGGGAGCACGTAGTCACGGCCGTGGATCAGGGCGAGCGCCCGCGACGCGGCGACCAGGCCGAGCGTGGCGCGGGGGCTGCAGCCGATCTGGATGACCGAGGTCAGGTCGGGCAGGTTGAAGTCGGCCGGCGTCCGCGTCGCCAGCACCAGCCGCACGATGTACTCGGCCACGAGGTTGTGGACGAACACCTCGCTCGCCTGCTGCTGGAGCGAGCGGACGATCTCGGGGTCGAAGACGGGCTTCGACTCCGGCGGGTCGACGCTCATCCGGCGCAGGATCTCGAACTCCTCGTTCCCACGCGGGTACGGGACGTCGACCTTGAGCAGGAAGCGGTCACGCTGCGCCTCGGGGAGCGGGTAGACACCCTCGGACTCCACCGGGTTCTGCGTCGCGATGACGATGAACGGCCGCGGCGTCTGGTAGGTCGTGCCGGCGATGGAGACCTGCTTCTCCGCCATCAGCTCGAGCATCGCGGCCTGCACCTTGGCGGGCGCGCGGTTGATCTCGTCGGCGAGGACGAAGTTCACGAAGATCGGGCCGAGCTCGACGTCGAACGTCTCCTGGCTCGCCTTGTAGATGCGCGTGCCGACGATGTCGGAGGGCACCAGGTCGGGGGTGAACTGGATGCGCGAGAACGTCCCGCCCACCACGGTCGCGAAGCTGCGGACGGCGAGCGTCTTGGCCACGCCGGGCACGCCCTCGAGCAGGATGTGGCCCTTGGCCAGCAGTCCGACCATCAGCTGCTCGACCATGTGCTCCTGGCCGACGATGACGCGCTGGACCTGGCTGATCGCCTCGCCGAGCAGGCGCGACGCCTCGGCCGGGTCCAGGTGCGGCCGCGCGGGTGCGGCCACCGACGTCGAGGGCGAGGCCGACTCCGCGGACGCGCCGGAGGTGTTCGGCGCTCCGTACGTGGGGCTGCTCACTCGCTGACTCCTGGTGGCACGGGGGGACGGGGCACCTGGTCGCTGCCCGTTGCTGCTCGGTCGATGCTGCGTGCTGGCCTGGCCCCGGGGACCTCGCGATCACGCCCGTCCGGAAGGCCCGCACAGTCTCGCAGACCAGCGGCTCCAGCGTAGGCGGCGAGAGTGCCAGCACCAGGGGTTCACAGGTCCTCCATAGAGAAGGTGCGTCACGGGTCGCGCTCGGTCCGCGCGCGGTGGCGAAGAGGGCCGTGGTGCTCCGCGCGGCGAATAGACTCGCCCGGTCCGTCCCCGACCCCCGCCGAGGAGGTGCCTGTGTCGTCGCCGTACTACGGCCCCTGGAACCCGGGCGACCCCTCGGCGCAGGCTCCGCCGCCGGGTCCGACCCCGGCCAACGTCGAGGCCATGCGCGCGTTCGACGCCGTCGATCCCTCGACCCTCGACGACTTCGTCCCCGTGAGCCCCTTGCTGCCGGACGACCCGCCCAAGGTCGGCGGTTTCTGGCTCGACGCCCGTCTGCACGCGAGCGCCGCCGGCACCGCGTTCACCGCGCACAAGGCGGACGAGGCCGACGGCGTCCCGGCGATGGTGCTGCTGCTCTCCGAGGGTGCGGCGTCCGACGCCGCGGCGCGGGACCGCCTGGCCGGCGAGGTCAACGAGATGCACATCGACACCGTGCTCGCGCGCGGCGGGCAGGGCCAGGACACCGGTCGGCTCGGGCGCCGCTTCGTCGCGCCGGACACGCCCGTCACCCCCGACTCCCGCCCCGACGCCCCTTGGGTCGCGCTCGCGTACGACGGGTCCCCCGCGGCCGCCGCCGAGGCGCAGCGCGTGCTGGACACCGTCGAGCTCGCCGCCCTCGAACCGCTCGGCCGACCGGTCGGACCGGACTACCAGCTGCCCTGGATCGACCGCGTACGCCCCGGCCTGGCCCGGCTCTGGCCGCTGCCGTGGCCCGGTCGCTACGACCGCGCGGGCTGGCGCACGATCCTCGTCTCGTGGCTGCTGATGATGCTGCTGGCGGCGCTCGCCGTCCTCATCGCGATCCTGATCTTCCAGAACCAGCCGCCGCAGAGCCCGCCGCCGCCCGCGGACGGCACCGGCAGCCCGCCCCCTGCGTCATCTTCGCCCAGCCCGCAGTCGGGCTCGCCGTCCCCGCAGTCCGGCTCCCCGTCGGGGTCGCCGTCCCAGTCCGGGTCGGGCTCGCCGTCCCCGTCGAACTCGGGCTCGCAGTCCGGCTCACCCTCCCCCGGCGGCTCGTCGCCCGACGACAGCGGCTCCCCGGGCAGCCCGACCCCACCCTCCCGGCTGTAAGGCGCGACGGACCCCCATGACCTCCCTCCTCGACGCGGGCCCGCCCGCTCTGGTCGCCTGCGACCTCGACGGCACGTTCCTGTCGCCGGACGGCACGGTGAGCGAGCTCAACGCCCACGCCGTCCTGCGGGCCGAGCAGGCCGGCATCCCGGTCGTCTTCGCCACCGGGCGGCCGGTCCGCTGGCTCGGCGTGATCGCCGACCTGCCCGGTGTGCACCCGACCGTCATCGCCAGCAACGGCGCCGTCCTCTACGACCTCGCCAGCCGGCGGACCCTCGACCGGCTCTGCCTCGACCCCCTGGTGGCGCTCGACGCCGTCGCCTCCATCCGCGCGAGCGTCCCCGACGCGGCCTTCGCCTTCGAGTCGGGCACGCACTTCGGCTACGAGCCGGCGTACCGGACGTGGGTCCCCGACACCGGCCAGGACCCCACGCTGCGTCGGGCGCCCGTCGAGCAGCTCGCCCGCGAGGTCTCCGCGGTCAAGATGCTCGTCCAGAGCGCGGTGCTCGGCGACGACGCGCTGCTCGCCCGCGTGCAGGCCTGCGTCGGCGGCGCGCTCACGGCGACGTGCTCCACCGGGCGCGGCTACGGGCTGGTCGAGATCAGCGCCGCCGGGGTCGACAAGGCGAGCATGCTCGCGCGGACCTGCACCCGTCTCGGCGTACCGGCCCGTCGCGTTGCCGCCTTCGGCGACATGCCGAATGATGTGAGCATGCTCAGCTGGGTCGGGATGCCGCGCGTCGTCGCGAACGCGCACCCCGCCCTGCTGGCCCTCGGCTTCCCGGTCGTGCCGGCCAACCACGACTCCGGCGTCGGCGCGACGATCCTCGACTGGGTCGCCTCCGGCGCCCCGACCTCGTCGCCCGGCCACGTCGGGGCCGCGACGCCCGCATGAGGCGTACGGTCCGCGGCGCCCTGATCTGCGTGCTGCCGGTCCTCACCGGGCTGTGGATCGGAGCGATCGAGTTCGGCGGGCGGCGCCTGCCCTGGACGCCGAACATGGTCGACCTCGAGGTCTACCGCGAGGCCGGCCGGGTCCTGCTGGCGGGCGGCGACTTCTACGCCCTGCCCGGACGCCTGCAGTTCCTCTACCCGCCGCTGGCCGCGGTGCTGTCCGTGCCGCTGGCGCTGGCGCCCACCACGCTGGTCCAGGTCGCCTGGACGATCGGCGGCGTCCTGGCCCTGCTCGCGGTGCTGCACCGCGTCGGGCTGCACGGCTGGGTGCTGAGCCTGGTCGGGACCGCCGCGCTCTTCGTCGAGCCGGTCCGCCAGACGCTCGGCTTCGGCCAGCTCGGCATCTTCCTGGTCGCGCTGGTCGTGCTCGACCTCGTCCCCGGCCCCCGGGTATTCACGCGCCGGGTCCTGCCCGAGGGCTTCTGGACCGCCCTCGCCGCCTGCATCAAGCTCACGCCGGCGCTGTTCGTGGTCTACCTGCTCCTCGTGCGCCGCATGCGGGCCTTCGTGGTGGCCGTCGTCTCCGGCGTCGCGCTCACCCTGGCCGCCGCGGTCTTCGCGCCGCGGCAGTCGTACGGCTTCTGGACCCGGCTCGCACACGGCGACACCGGGCTCGGCGGCAGCATCGTCTACTTCACCAACCAGTCGGTGCTGGCCGACGTCATCCGTGCGTTCGGCTTCGGCTCCGGGGTGCCGCTGCTCGGGCTCGCCCTGAGCGCGGTCGTCGCCGCCCTCGGGACCTGGGCGGCCGTGCTCTGGCACCGGCGGGGCGAGGTCGCGCTCGCGGTGATGCTCGGCGGTGTCACCACCCTGCTGGCCTCGCCCGTCTCCTGGCTGCACCACTTCGTGTGGATCGTGCCGCTCGCGGTCGTCCTGATCATCGACCTGCTGCCCTTCCCGGAGCCGCCGCGGCTGCCGCAGTGGTTCAGCGTGCTAGGCCTGCTCTTCTGCGGCTGGGTCGCGGCCGAGCCGTTCCAGAACCTGCCGAACAGCGCCGACGTCGAGCTGTCCTGGACGCTCGAGGAGAACCTCATCGGCTCCGGCACCCTGTTCATCGGCGTCGTGCTCCTGGTCGCCGCCGTCGTCGTGGCGCGGCGTCGAGCAGCGCCCCCGTCGACCGACCCGCCCCCCGAGGACCGTTCCGCCGACCTCGCCGCCGCCCGCCCCGTACGAGAGGTTCGCCCGTGACCGCCGCCTCCGCCGCCCCCGAACCCGGCCGCAGCCGCCTCCACCGGCTCTCCTGGATCGCCGTCCTCGTCCTCGGCGTCGCGGCCTACCTGGTCGTGCTGCGGACCGCGGTCGCGACGCAGAACGTCAACTTCATCCCGTCGCTGCTGCTGCTCGGCTCGGCAGTCGTGCCCGGGACCGTGCTGACCTTCGCCGCCACCGGTGGTCGACGGATCGTCGTCTCGTCCGGCCTGCTCGCCCTCGTCGCCGTCCTCGGCGGCATCATCGGCACGGTCGCCGCCGGGACGCTCGAGTACGACACCCTGCGCGCGCTCAGGACGATCCCGATGCTGTTCGTCGGGCTGATCGAGGAGTCCGCGAAGCTCATCGTCCCGCTGCTCGTGCTGCTGATCAGCCGCTACCGCGGCGCGGCCGCCGGCGTCGTCATCGGCGTCGCGAGCGGCATGGGCTTCGCGACGCTGGAGACGATGGGCTACGGCTTCACCGCGCTGCTCAAGAGCGGCTCGATCGCCGCGCTCGACTCGACCCTGCTGCTGCGCGCGCTCCTCTCCCCCGCCGGCCACGTCGCCTGGACCGGGATGACGGCGGCGGCGCTGTTCGCGATCGGGACGTCGACGGTCAAGGGCCGCGCGTTCTTCCGGTTCGTCGCCACGTTCATCGGTGCGGTGCTGCTGCACGCGGCCTGGGACGGCTCGAACATCCTGGTCGTCCACGTCCTCGTCGCCGTGGTCAGCGTGGTCGGGCTCCTCGTGGTGATCCACCGGACCCGTCGATCGCCCGGCACCCAGGCGCCGTACCAGGTGCACGAGCACGCGTCGGTAGCATCGTCCGGCCAGGGGCGGTAGCTCAGCCGGTCAGAGCAAGGGACTCATAATCCTTCGGTCGTGGGTTCAAGCCCCACCCGCCCCACCGCCCCGTTCGCCCCGCCCGCTCACCCTGCGGCCGACGAGTCACGCTCCGGGATCAGCCAGCAACCTCAGCACCATCTCGGTCGAGGTCGTCTCGGCCAGCAGCGGGAAGACGTGCGTGACCGACTGCTCGTGAGACGCCGCGTCGGGGTCCGAGACGGCGTCGACGGGAACGACCAGGTCGAAGCCGAGGTCGTACCCGGCCCGGACGGTCGACTCCACGCCGAAGCTCGTGGCGAGCCCGGTGACGACCAGCTGAGTGGAGCGGCGCCGCCTGAGGTCGGCCACGAGGTTCGTCCCGGAGAAAGCGCTCCACCCCGTCCGTTCGTAGCAGACCTCCCCCGCACGCGCGCCGATGACGTCCGGGACCGACAACGCGTCCTCGGGCCAGGATCGTGCGGGCGTTCGTCGGTCGGTGCGGCCGCCTCGCATGCCGGTCGTGATGGCGTAGGCGACCGGACGTCCGGTTCTACGGAACCCGTCGGTCAGCTGCCCGATCCGCTCGAGCAGGTCGCCGGAGGGGACTGACCGGGCGTTGGGCAGGGTCAGGGCCTGCACGTCGACGACGAGGAGGGTGGCAGTTCGGTCCAGGGCTTCGACGAGCATCTGAGTCCTCGAGACGGGAGCGGGGTCGGCAGGGACAGGTGGCAACCAGCGGGCGCGCCTGCGTCGATCGCGCCCACGCGCTACCGCGGTCGTACGCCGTCGAAGGCGATCGGCAGGTGGGAGGGTCCGCGCAGGAACGGGTTGCGCCGGTAGGGCGGCGGGTCGAGCACCAGACGCGGGTTCTCCAGGCGGCGGAAGACCTCGACCAGCGCGATCTGCACCTCGAGCCGGGCGAGGGGCGCGCCGAAGCAGGCGTGGATGCCGCCGCCGAAGCCGAGGTGGTCGTTCTGCTCCCGGTCGGGGTCGAAGCGGTCAGGGTCGGCGAAGTGCCGCGGGTCGCGGTTGGCGGCGGCCCACATCACCCAGATCGACGAGCCCTTCGGGATCAGGACGCCCCCCAGCACGAGGTCGTCGAGGGCGACGCGGGTGGGCGTGACCTGTGCGGGCGGCTCGAGACGCAGCAGCTCCTCGAAGACCCGCGCGACGTGCTCCGGCTCGCGCTCGAGACGTTCCAGCACCTCGGGGTGACGCAGGAGCGTGAGGACGCCGTTGGCGATCATGTTCACGGTGGTCTCGTGACCGCCGATGAGCAGCATGATCGCGGTGTTCAGCACGTCGACGCGCGACATGCGCCCGCCCGGGCCGTCGTGGTTCACCAGCCCGGAGAGCAGGTCGTCCTTCGGGTCCCGGGTCTTCTCGTCGGCCAGGGCGGAGAGGTACTCCGTCAGCTGCGCGGTCGCCAGGCCGGCGCGCTCCCGCTTCTCGGCGGCGTCCTCGGGCCCGGTCGCCTCGGCGGTGGCGATGATGTCCTCGCTCCACGCGTGGAAGCGGGGCTCGTCCTCGCGCGGGACGCCGAGCACCTCGCAGATCATGGTGACCGGGAAGGGGTACGCGAGCGCCTCGACGAGGTCGACCTCCCGCGCGTCGCCGAAGCCGTCGATGAGGTCGTTCACGATGCGGGCCATGTCGCCGCGCATCGCGTCGACGTAGCCCGCGTGGTGCGGCGGACCGAAGTGACGCATCGTCTGGCTGCGCAGCCGGTCGTGCTTGGGGGCGTCCAGCATCACGAACGCGTTGAGGAGCGACGGGCTCTCCTCGGCGGGCTCCCCCTCGGCGTCGGTCTCGGCCGCCGGGGTGTGGCCGCCGATGCTGTGACCCTCGGCGAGGTTCCGGGGGTCGGAGCTGATCCTCGGGTCGTGGATCAGGTCGAGGATCTCCTGATGACCGGTCACGACGAACGTGCGCTCGTCCAGCCGCGCCACCGGCTGCTCCCGCAGCCGGGCGTAGTACGGGTAGGGGTCGGCGCGGTTCGCGTGGTCGACGACCTGCGCGTACGCCTCCTGCGTGCTGGTCGTGCCGGTGCTGGTCGTGCCGGTGGTCTCGGTGATGGTCATGATCACTCCTGTCGGGCGAGCTGGGGCTGCTGGTCGTCGGCGCGACGGGGGCGCCAGGTCGTGCGCCACTCGCTGGGCTCGTCGCCCGTGACGACGAGGTCGGTCTCCTCGGCGACGGCCCAGGGGGTCCGGGTCGACGGGAGCCCGGCCGGCTCTAGGTCCTGGTCGGGCGCCTCGTTGACCGTGGACGCGTCCGGCGGGAACGCGGCGCCTTCGGCGATCGCCCGGCGGTGGTGCTCGAGCAGCTTCGACTGGTCGAACGACACGGCGGCGACGGTCCGGCCCTGCCGCCCGTAGACGGCGACGAACGAGCGGTCCTCCACCGAGCCCTGGGTGATCATGACCTCGTCGGCGACCGACGGCACGCCGACGGACTTGATCACGTGACCGAACTGGATGCTCCAGAAGACCGGCACCGACAGGTGCGCCCAGCGGCGGACCTGCCCGGTGACCATGTTGTGCGCGGCGACCCGGGCCTGCTCGACCGCGTTGCCCCAGTGCTCCATGGCCATGAACTCGGCCCCGAAGACCGGGTGCGGGAAGCGCGCGACGTCGCCGGCCACGAAGACGTCGTCGGTGACGACCCCGTTCAGGTCGAAGACCCGGCAGCCGGCGTCGCAGGTGACGCCCCACTCCCCGCTCGACAGGCCGGAGCCCTCGAGCCACTCGACGTTGCGCACGGCCCCGGTCGCCACGACGACGACGTCCGCCTCCACGAACGTGCCGTCGGAGAGCCGGGCCCCCCGCACGCGCCCGTCCTGGCCCTCGAGCGTGGTGACGCTCACGTCGCAGCGCAGGTCGACGCCGTGGTCCCGCTGGACGTCGCCGGCGATGCGGCCGACCACGGCCCCGAGCGCACCGGCCAAGGGGGCAGGACCCCGGACGGCGACCGTGACCGGGAGGTCGAGGTCCCGGCAGACCGACGCGACCTCCGACCCGGTGAACCCGCCCCCGACCACGAGGACGCGGGCGGGCCGGGCCTCGAGCGCGGCCCGCAGCCGGCGGGAGTCGTCGACCGTCCGCAGCGTGAAGACGCCGTCGAGCCCGGCGCCGTCAGGGTCGACCCACGGCCGCGCCCTCGTCCCGGTGGCGATCAGCAGCCGGTCGAAGGCGATGTGCTCCCCGTCGGCCAGCAGGACCTGCTTGGCGTCGAGGTCCAGGCCGGTCGCCGCGACGCCGAGCCGCCACCCCGCGTCGAGGTCCTCCAGCCGGGGCAGGGTGGTGCTCTCCGGCGCCACCCGTCCGGAGAGGACCTGCTTCGACAGCGGCGGGCGGTCGTACGGTTCCTCGGGCTCGTCGCCGATGATGGTCAGCTCCCCCCGGAAGCCCTCGCGGCGCAGGGCCTCGGCCCCTCGTAGCCCGGCCAGCGAGGCGCCCACCACGACGACCCGGCTCTCGGGGCCGAGCGGTGTCGGGCCGGGCGGCGGCGCGGGCAGCTCCCGGCGCGCGAGGGTCGGGTCGTCCGACCGGTCGAGCAGGATGGCCTGCACCGGGCAGGCGGCGGCCGCCTGCAGGATCTTGCCGCGGTGCGCGTCAGTCGGGGCAGGGTCGTAGACCAGCGCCTCCTGACCCTGGAACGTGAAGGACTCGGGGGCGAGGAAGCAGCACTGCGCGTAGCTCTGGCACTTGGTCATGTCGACGACGAGACGCATCTCAGGAGACCTTCCGAGGCAGGAACAGGGTGATGATCATGGTGACGAACGCGGCGGCGGAACCGAGGACCAAGATCGTCTGGAAGCCGCCGAGGGTCGGGGCGCTGACGCCGCCGACGACAGTGGCCGAAGCCGCGAGCACCGCGCCGGCCACGGCGCTCGACACCGAGGTGCCGATCGAACGGACGAGGGTGTTGAAGCCGTTGGCCGACGAGGTCTCCCCCACCGGGACCGCGGACATGATCAGCTGCGGCAGCGACCCGTACGCGAAGCCGATCCCGGCGCCGATGAGCCCCGTCACCAGGCACAGCTGCCACACCGAGCCGAGGAAGAACACACCCAGCGCGTAGCCGACCGCCACGACGAGCGCACCGATCATCAGGGTCACCCGCGGGCTGGTCCGACGGGAGACGGCGGCCGACACGGGTGCGGCCACCATCATCACGAGCCCGCTCGGCACCATGACCAGGCCGGCCACGAGGATGCTGCGCCCGAGCCCGAAGCCCGTCTCCGCCGGCAGCTGCACGACCTGGGGGACGACCAGGGACATGGCGAACATCGAGAACCCGAAGACCAACGAGGCGACGTTGGTGATGAGCACCTGCGGCCGGGCGGTCGTCCGCAGGTCGACCAACGGAGAAGAGGTCCGCAGCTGCCACCGGCCCCAGACCAGGCCGGCGACCACCGCCAGCACGAGCAGCCCGAGGACGCGCGGGCTCGACCACCCCCACTCCGCGCCCTTGGACACCGCAAGGAGAAGCGACACCAGCGCGACCGACAGCCCGACCGCCCCACCGACGTCCAGGCGCCCCCGTGCCCGGACGGCGCGAGCTGCGGGCACCACCAGCAGGACCAGCCCGAAGACCACGGCCCCCAGACCCGCGGCGACCCAGAAGAGGACGTGCCAGCTGGCGCGCTCGACGATGAGGGCGGCGGCCGGCAGACCCAGCGCTCCCCCCACCCCGAGCGACGCGCTCATCAGCGCGACCGCCGGGCCCAGCTTCTGCGGGGGGAGGACGTCGCGCATCAGGCTCATGCCGAGCGGGATGACCCCGGCCGCCAGGCCCTGCACCGCGCGGCCGACCACGAGCAGCTCCAGGCTGCCGGCCAGCGCGCACAGCAGCGAGCCGACGACCATCGCCACGACACTGGCCAGCAGCACCGGCTTCTTGCCGACCATGTCGCCGAGCCGTCCCGCGATGGGGGTGACGACCGCGCCTGCCAGCAGCGTCGCCGTCACCGCCCACGCGGCGCTGCTCGCCGTGGCGTCGAGGAGCACGGGGAGCCGCGGCACGATCGGGATGACCAGGGTCTGCATCAGCGACACGGCGATGCCGGCGAGAGCGAGCACGCCCACGACCAGCCCGGTCCGCGTCGGACCCACCTGGTCGACGTCGTCTCCGGGTGCCCCCACGCCGAGCACGAGCTCGTCCAGCGGTGCGGCCACTTCTGTCGTCACAGTCGATCCTTCGTCCCTGGTTTGATTCATACGCTTGAATTAGATGGAACCACAGGACGCGACGTACGGCAAACTCAGGGGCGTGCAGGTGAGGACGACATCAGGAACGGCTGCGACAGCCGCCCCGACCGGCGCCGAGCGCGCCGCGTCGACCCGTGAGCGCATCCTCGACGCGGCCGAGCGGCTCTTCGCCGAGCGCGGGCTGGACAACGTCTCCCACCGCCAGATCGCCGCCGCCGCCGGTCAGGGGAACGTCTCGGCGGTCAACTACCACTTCGGAACCACCGCCGACCTGGTGCGCGCCATCGTGCGCCGCCACGGCGAGCTCGTCGAGGCACTGCGAGCGCGCTGGGTCGACGAAGCCTTGGTCAGCGACGAGCTCCGCGCCTGGGTCTCCTGCCTCATCCACCCCGTGGCGGAGCACCTGGAGTCGCTGGGCAGCCCGACGTGGTGGGCGCGCTTCACCGCGCTGGTCGCGACCGACCCGCGCTACCGCGAGCTCATCGCCACCGAGCTCGAGCAGTCGGACGGCCTCTCCCGGACCGCCTCCGCACTGGCCAGGCTCGCGGCGCGACTGCCCGAGCCGGTCCGGCTGGAACGAGGCGAGATGACGCGGCTGCTGGCCGTGCACGTCTTCGCGCAGCGCGAGACCGCCCTCGCCGACGGCACGCCCGTCGCCCGTGCCACGTGGCGCGGGTCGGCCGACGGGATCGTCGACGCCACCGTCGGGCTGTGGCAGGCGGAGGTCACCGGCTAGACAGCGGCAGGACGTCGGGACGCCCCGGTGCTGCGGGCGACGCGGGGGCCGGTGAGGACGAGCGCCAGCGCCCCGAGTCCCGCCGCAAGGGCCAGCGGATGGTCGACCAGCAGGTTGCCGACGGGCTTCAGCGGGTCGTCCGTGAGTCCGACCCGGTTCGCGAGCCAGCCCAGCGCGAGCACGGCACCGAGCGCGGCGACGCTGGTGCGCAGGGCCGGTAGGCGGACGTACGGGCGGTGACGACGTGGACCACCCGCCGCACGTCTTGTGCCACCGTCACGGCACCCCGCTGCCACCGACGGCCGGCGATCACCAGGGGCGCGGGCAGCAGGAGCATGATCAGGAACCGCAGATGGCCGCTCCCCTCGGCGCGATGCGGTGGAGGCCGAGCCGTACCGCCGGTCGAAGCCCCCGGAGACCCAGGCCCGGCCCGCCGGTGACCACCGGCGCGCCACGCTCGTGACGCCTCAGGCGACGACCTGGACCTTGATGTGGTCCGGGCTCTTCGCCGCAGCAAGGGCCGACCGGTAGTCCTCGAGCCGGAACGTCGCGGTGATCATGCCGACCAGCTCGTCCTGGAGGTCGACCATCCGATCGGCCGCCTCGGCGTACCTGTCGGCGAGCGAGTTCGACCCGATGATGCTGAGCTCCTTCGCGAACACCTCGTACGGGCTCAGCGCCACGGCGGCCGAGGGTGACGCCACCCCCATCTGGACGAGCCGGCCGCGCGGGCCCAGCGCGGCGATCGCCTGGGCGATGGCCGCCGGGTGCCCGCTCGCGTCCACGGCGAGGTCGAACACCTCACGCTCGAGCTCGTCGACCGACCCCACCGCCTCCGCGGCCCCCAGTGCGAGCGCCGCCGCCCGGCGGGCCGCGTTCGGCTCGACGACACGGACGCCGGCACCACCCTCGGCGCGCGCCAGCACGACCGCCATCAGCCCGATCGAGCCGGCACCGAAGACCACAGCCTCCTCGCCCCGCCAGCCCGGGGCGCGCTCCAACGCGTGGAGCACGCAGGCGAACGGCTCGATGAGCGGCGCCGCCCGTTGCTCGATGGACGCGCTCAGCGGGACGACGGTGCGGCTCGGCACCGCGACGTACTCCGCGCAGGAGCCGTCGACCGCGACGCCGACCGGCAGCAGGTCGACGCAGAGGTTGGGGGCACCCCGGCGGCACCAGACGCAGACCGTGCAGCTGATGTTCGGGTTCACCCCGACGTAGTCGCCCTCGGCCAGACCGCGGACCCCCGGGCCGACCTCGGTGACGTGGCCGGCGAACTCGTGACCCGGGACCACCGGGAACCGGCCGTGCGGGTAGTCGCCGTCGATCAGGTGCAGGTCGGTGCCGCAGACGCCGGTGCCGACCGGGGCGATCACGACCCAGCCCTCCCGGCTCCGGGGGACGGGCCGCTCGTCGAGCTCGACGCCGCCACGGCCGTCGGCCACGACCGCTCGCATGGTCTGGGTCATCGCACCGTTCCGCCTGTCTGACTCGGGCCTGCTGCTGGAGGGCACCGAACTCTAACGCCCGCTGCTCTGCGCTGTCTAAACTGTCCGGACAAGACAGTCCCGTCAGACCTGCCCGACGGTCTGGTTCACTGACGCACCAGGAGGTGCGATGACGCAGACGATCGACCGGACCTCGCCGGTCCCCTACTACGAGCAGCTGTTCGACATCCTCAAGGGCCGGATCGTCAGCGGCGACCTCCCGGTCGACGAGCGTCTGCCCAGCGAGCTGGAGCTGAGCCGGGACTTCGGCCTTGCGCGCGCCACGGTCCGCCAGACGATGTCCAGGCTCGAGTCCGACGGCTTCGCGCGCCGGGTGGCCCGACGCGGGGTCTTCGCCACCGTCCCCGGGCCGACCTCCGGCTGGATCGTCCAGGACACGGAGGGCTTCCTCGAGTCCCAGATCCGGCACGGCCGTACGGGGATCGAGACGACGGTGGTCGACGCCGGCTTCCGCGTCCCGCCGGCGCACGTGTCGGAGGCGCTGGGGCTGCCCGCCCAGGAGAAGGTGTTCACCCTTGACCGGGCGCGCTCCCTGGACGGCCGACCCGCGCTGTTCAGCACCAACTGGTTCCCGAGCGCCAGCGGAGCGGTGATCGCCGGCGCCACGGACGTGCTCGACGGCACGGGCTCGGTGAACAGCACCCTGCGGCAGGCCGGCTTCGTGATCCAGGGTGCCCGGCGGGTGATCCACGCGACGAAGGCGCCCGAACAGGTCGCGGAGCACCTCGGTGTAGAACCCGGCGACCCGGTCCTGCGCATCCGTTCGCTGTCGTGGGACCAGAGCGACCGGCGTTTCGACTACTACGAGACCTGGGTGCTCACCGACACGGTGCCGCTCGAGGTGAACATCGTCGCGAGCTGAGCTGGCCTCCTAGATCGCGGCCTTCTCGCCGAGCGCCGTGGCCGGGTCCGGCACCCAGCCGAGCGCCGACGCGGCAAGCATCGCTGCTCCGACGGCGGTCACCTCGGGCTCGGCGATCGGCGCGCACCGGTGGCCGGTGACGGCTTCCTTGATGTCGAGCCAGCCCGGTGAGCGCGTCCAACCCCCCGCCAGCCGCACGAAGGACGGGTTCACGGCGCCGCCGGCCACAGCGGCCACCGACGCACGTCCCGCGTGGGCCAGAGCCCCCAGCACCGCCGAAGCCTTGGCGCGGGGAGCGCGCGGGGCATCGAGCGCGTAGGACGGCTGGTCGCCACCCCGTCGACCGGCGCGGAAGTAGCCCGAGCCCAGGATCGGCTCCGGTTGCGCGGTCCCGGCCAGGATCGCCTCCATCCAGCGGGCGACCTCGGGGTCCTGCGCCGCCCACGCCGTGTTCCGCGCCAGCTCGACCACCCGCAGCACCGTCGTCCCCGCCGACCGGATCCCCGGTGCGATGTCGACATCCGGGTGGTGGACCGGCGGCGCGTGGGACGTCTGGGCGACGACGACCTCCGCCGTCCCCATGGAGTCCAGCACGGCGCCGGGCATCAGCTGGTCGGCCGCCCACCCGCCGACGGGATGGTCGTGACCGCCCACGACCACGGTCGCACCGTCGACGACGGCGCCCGACGCGAGCAGACCCGGGGACCGGAGCGTCCCGACGACCGCACCCGCCGGCAGCACGCCCGGCAGGAGGTCGCGCGAGCCGAGCGTCGCCGCGACACGGTCGGCGGACCACGACCGGCTGCTCGCCCGCCAGGCACCGGTGCGTGAGGCGAGCGTGTCGCTGAGGAAGCGGCGAGCGGTCCACAGCACCGCGGGCAGGTCGGCGACGGCGACCCAGCTGCGCGCGGCGTCCGCACCCGGTTGCTGACGCGCCCACGCCCAGCCCACCAGGGTGCGCGCGGCGTCGTCCGTGGCGTCGAACCCCTCGTCGTCGCCGAGCTCGGGGCGCAGCAGCCGGAGCACACCCTGCCGCCGCGGGTCGAACCAGGCCAGCACCGGCGACAGGGGAGCGAGGTCGGCGTCGAGGAGGAGACCGTCCTCCCCTACCCCGACCGTGCAGACGGCGTGGGCCGCGTACGCGTCCCCGCAGGCCTCCGTGATCAGCTGCTCGACCAGCGCCACCACGACGAGGGCGTCCGCCGAGAGTCCGTGCCGGTCGCGCGGGGTCGAGCGTCGCGCCCGCCCGCGGACCACCCCGTCTCGGTCGAGGACGACGACCTTGACGTTGGTGCTCCCGATGTCGACCCCGCAGGCGACAGCCGTGCGCCTGCTGCTGGACACGGAAGGTGCCTCCTTCGTGGTGGATGCCGATCCAGAAGTCTCCTCTGCCCGTTCAGACGTCGTAGCCCAGCGCCGCCATCGCGGACCTGTGCTGCCGGGCGATGTCCTTCTCCAACGCGACGCGCGGCAGCTCCCGCAGAGCCACCGGCCACGTCCTGAAGGCCCCCTCCAGCGCGGAGGCCGCCTGCAGGGCCGCGCCCTTGGTGACGTACTCGTCCAGCGCCGGCATGACGACCGTGACATCGACCATCTGCGCGAGGATCGTCTGCACCGCCGTGCTGGCAGCCGCTCCACCGATCAGGAAGAGCCGGTCCACCCGGAGGCCGCAGGCGTCCAGCGCCTCGAGCATCGCGACCTGGCTGGCCACCGTGCCCTCGACGACGGCGCGCGCGAAGTTGGGCCGCGTGAAGTTCGCCAGCGACGCCTCGTGCAGCGACGCCCGGGCGTGCGGCAGGTCCGGGGTCCGCTCGCCCTCGAAGAAGGGCAGCAGCGTGAGGCCGGCCGCTCCCGGAGGTGCCTGGAGCGCCAAGTCCGACAGCTCGGCGTACGTGCACCCGAGCAGAGCGGCCCCCGCGTCGAAGTTCCGGGCCGCGTTGAGGGTGGCGACGAGTGGCAGGTGATGGCCGGTCGCGTCGGCGTAGCTGCAGACGTAGCCGCTGAGGTCGTGCACGGGGACGGACGAGCGGGTGTAGACGACACCGGAGGTCCCCAGCGACATCACCGCGTCGCCGTCGCGCAGGTCGAGCGCGAGCGCGGCGGCGGCGTTGTCCCCGCCGCCCACCCCGATCGCGACGCCGGCCGGGATGCCCGGCAGACCCGTCCCCGTCACGCCGGCCCGGTCGAGCGGACCCAGGATCCGGGGCAGGACGCACGCCCGACCGAAGGCGTGCACGAAGAGGTCGGTGCAGTACTCGCCGGTCTGCGGCGACCAGTAGGCGGTGCCGCTCGCCTCGGAGCGGTCGGTGGTCAGCTCGTGGATGTCTCCGGACCCGTCGTTGAACCCCCGGAGGCGCCAGGTCAGCCAGTCGTGCACGACGGCGACCGCCGCCGTGCGGCGGGCGTGCTCGGGGTGGGTGTCGCGCAACCAGCGCAGCTTGGCGGCGGTGTCGGACAGGGTGAGCGGCAGCCCCGTACGGCGGATCCACTCCTCCCGGCCGAGCTCGGCGTTCAGCGCCACCATGTGCGGGTGCGAGCCCGTGTCGTTCCACAGCGGCGAGTCGCAGACCACCGCGCCGTCGGCGTCGAGGAAGACCGGGGTGTGCTGCTGGCCGCTCACCGAGATCGCGGCCACGTCGTGGAGCCCGCCCGCCCTCGCGACGGCGAGCAGCAGGGCGTCCCACCAGGCGCGGGGGTCGACGACGGTCTGCGGCGGGTGCGACGCCTTGCCGTGGCGCAGCTCGAGTCCCGTGCCCAGGTCCCGGACCGTCACCTTGCAGCTCTGCGTCGAGGAGTCGATGCCGGCGACGAGGGTCACGAGGGCGTCGCCTTCAGGTGCTCCCACCGGGGCCGGACCGCGGCGCGCCAGTCGATCAGCCGCGCGTGGCGGACCGGGTCGACCAGGACGTCGTACGGTCCGGTCTCCGCCCAGACGCCGGTGGTCCCGGACGCCAGCGCCTGGGCTCCGCGGGACACGACCTCGCCGAAGCCCGAGGCGCTGAGCGGGATCCCGAGCAGGTCGGCCTTCAGCTGGAGCCACAGCGGGTTCCCGCTCGCCGGGCCGATGACCTTGAGCTGCCGGGGCGCGACCCGGAACAGCTCCAGCACGTCGCCGAGCTGCAGCGCCAGGCCGAGGAAGCAGCCGAGCACGAGATCCTCGGCCGTGGTGCCGGTCCGCAGACCGGCGACGAGGCCCCGTGCCGCGGGGTCCTTCGTCGGGGGTGGGCTGCCCCGGAACTGCGGCAGCACGAGCGGCACGGCCCCCAGGTCGATCCGGCCCTCCAGGTAGCGGGCGTGCAGGTCGCGCACGCACGCAGCCAGCCGACCCGCGTCCAGGCCGAGCATCCCCTGCAGCGTCGCGAAGGCCGAGCCGCCGGTCGGGATCGAGGCGAACAGCGTGTAGCCAGGCCCCGCGCAGGCCAGGCCGTTGGCGAGCTTGGACCGCTCCGCGTGCCCGTCGAGGGTCGGCGCGTCGGCGACGAGCAGCAGTCCCTCGGTGGTGCCGGTGGAGTTCAGGAGCTCCCCTGGCCTCAGGTCCGCCCCGACCCCGCCGACCATGTGGTCGTGCCCGGCCACGTGCACCACAACGTCGGTGGACAGACCCACGGACGCGGCGTACGCGGGCGTGACCGGCGTGCCCTCCGCCGCCGACCGGAGCTCGGGGAAGACGCCGACGTCCAGCCCGACCAGCGCGCACACCTCGGGCGACCAGGTGCGGGTGGACAGGTCCAGGGCCATGGTCCGGCTGGCCAGTGACGGTTCGGACCACCGCTCCCCGGTCATCACGGCGGCCAGGTGCTCGGCGATGTTCAGCCACCTCGCGTCGCCGTGCCCACCGGCCCGGTCCACGGCCCAGGCCGTCTTCGACAACGCGTAGTTCCCGCTGACGGGCAGCCCGGTGACGCGGTAGACGAGGGACCGGTCCTCGAGCGACAGCCCGCGCAGACGGTCGACACCGCGCTGGTCGTGCCACAGGACCATCGGCGACGCCGGCGAGAGATCGCCGCGCACGAGGCCGCCGGACTCCCCCACCCCGGTGAGCGCGATCCGTTCGACCAGCGCGCGCTGGGCCGCCGGCAGGTCCTTGATGAACGACCCGACGACGTCCAGGAGCGCGGGCACGTCGTAGATCTCGCCGGCGTCGTCGAGGGCGGTCGGAGTGGCGTGCTTCGCGGTCGCGATCAGGCCTGCGTCGGCGTCGAACACGCACAGCTTGACGCTGGTCGTCCCGACGTCGACCGTGAGCGTGGGATGCACCACCGTCAGCCCGTCCGCCGCTATCGGGCGGACGGGTTGAACATGCGGATCCGACGTTCCACGACGTCGGCCACCGCAGCGACGGCGTCCTTGGACACGCGGATCAGCGAGACCTCGTCCGGGTTCGCCCGGTAGGCCTCGCCGAACGTACGGATGTAGGCGTTGCGCAGGTCGCTGGCGATGTTGACCTTGACCACGTCGAACTCGTGCAGGCGGCCGAGCTGGTCGGCGGGCAGACCGGAGCCCCCGTGGATCACCAGCGGGACGGGACTCACGTCGCGGACCCTCCCGAGCAGCTCGAAGTCGATGCGGGCGTCCGGGGCGTAGCCATGGACGTTGCCGACGGAGACGGCCAGCATGTCGCACCCGACCGCCTCGACGAACGCGGCAACCTGAGCAGGATCGGTGGAGGCGGCCAGGTCTGCGCCGACCTCGTCCTCCTTGCCGCCGATGCTGCCCAGCTCGGCCTCCAGCGCGACCGGCCCGCACAGCTCACGGGCCCGCGCCGAGGTGGCGACGTTCTCGTCGTAGGGCTCCTCGGAGGCGTCGATCATGATCGACGTGAACTTCGCGGCCAGGGCGTCCTCGACCGCGGACAGCGACTTGCCGTGGTCGAGGTGGAGGGCGACCGGGACCTCGCAGTCAGCGAGGCGCCGCGACACCATGTCGTGGATGTACTCGAAGCCCGAGAGCACGGCGTTGGTGGGAGCGCACTGGATGAACGTCGGCACCCCGACGCGCTCGATCGCCGCGACGATCCCCATCGTCGTCTCGAGGTTCGTGGTGTTGAACGCACCCGCGACGAGACCACGGGACGTGCACTCAGCGATGACGTCGTGACCACTGACCAGAGGCATGGGCCGATCCTTCCAAGGCCACGGCACTGCATCGCGCACTGCCTGGTATGGACAGACCGTACCTGACGTCCCACCAGGGCGACAACCGCTGCCCTGGGGAGTCCGGCCCGGTCAGCGCCTGTCCAGCGAAGCGGTTGACAGCCAGCCCCGAGTGTCCAGATACTGCTACCTGTCCGTCCAGTATGGCTTGTACGTACAGTCGCCCTCAGGGCAGAGGAACAGGGGTCCCACCGATGCGCTTTTCCCTTCCACGCCGCCGCGCCACGCGGCTGACCGCAGGCCTGGCCGCCGCGTCGCTGGCGGTGGTGCCGCTCGCCGCCTGCACCACCGACGGCAGCGGTGCGGGCACGGCGCCGGGCGGCACCGTGACGATCAACGTCGCGCTGGCCGCCAACCCGCAGATGAAGACCGCGGAGTCGTTGATCAGTGACTTCGAGGCCAAGAACCCCGGCATCAAGGTCAAGTTCACGACCCTCCCGGAGAACGACCTGCGGCCCGCCGTGACCAAGGACGTCGCCACCAACGCCGGCCAGTTCGACGTCGCCATGGTCGGTGCCTACGAGGTCCCCATCTGGGCGCAGAAGGGCTGGCTCGTCCCCCTCGACGACTACGTCGCCAAGGACACCGCCTGGGACGCCGCGGACCTGACCACCCCGATCAAGGACGTCGTCTCGGGCCAGGACGGCAAGCTCTACGGCGCCCCGTTCTACGGCTCGTCCTCGTTCCTCTTCTACCGCAAGGACCTGGCCAAGAAGGCCGGCGTCACGATCTCGCAGACCCCGACCTGGGACGAGGTCCAGGCCGCTGCGGCCAAGATGGACGACAAGGCCGACGGCGTCTCGGGCCTCTGCCTGCGTGGCCTGCCCGGCTGGGGCCAGAACCTGGCCGCGATCACCACCGTGATCAACACCTACGGCGGGCGCTGGTTCGACGAGAGCTGGAACCCGCAGCTGACCAGCCCGGAGACCGAGCAGGCCGTCCAGTTCTACGTCGACTCGCTGCGCAAGTACGGCCAGCCCGACGCGGCCAAGGACGGCTGGGAGGGCTGCCTGCAGCAGATGAGCCAGGGCAAGACGGCCATGTGGTACGACGACACGGTCTTCGCCGGGTCGGTCATCGACCAGGCCACCCCCGAGGTGAAGGACAACCTGGGCTTCGCCATGGCGCCCACCGGCCCGTCCGGCAAGGCCTCGGGCTGGTTGTGGTCGTGGGGCCTCGGGATCACCAAGTCCTCCAAGAACGCCGACGCGTCCTGGAAGTTCATCTCCTGGGTGACCAGCAAGGACTACATCAAGCTCGCGGGAGAGAAGGCCGGCTGGGACTCCATCCCGCCCGGCTCGCGCAAGTCGACCTACGAGATCCCCGAGTACAAGCAGGCCGCGGCCAGCTACGCCGACCTCACACTGAAGTCGATCAACGCCGCGACGCCGAAGGCGCCCACGGTCAAGCCGGTCCCCTACACGGGCGTGCAGTACGTGCAGATCCCCGAGTTCGTCGACATCGGCGACTACACCTCGCAGCAGATCGCGGGCGCCATCGCGGGCACGCAGTCGGTGTCGGAGGCGCTGCAGAAGAGCCAGGACTACACGACCAAGGCGGTCAAGACCGCCGGCCTCCTCAAGTAGGACCCCTCCCGGACGCTGCGGAGCCACCTGCCCCCCGGGCGGCTCCGCAGCCCCGGTCCCCACCGAGAGGACCCAGCTCCATGACGCTCGTCGCCGACACCCCACCGGGACAGGTCATCGCGCCCCCCACGCCGCCACCGGCTCCCACCTCGGCGGAGCGCTGGAGGCTGCGGGGACCGCTGCTGCCCGCGCTGGTGTTCACCCTGGCCCTGACCCAGATCCCGTTCCTGATGACGCTGTTCTTCAGCATCCGGCGCTGGAACCTGCTGTCCGGCGGGGACCAGGGCTTCAACTGGGGCCACAACTACGTCGACACCGCGACCGACCCGATCTTCTGGAAGTCGATCCTCAACACCGTCCTGATCACCGGCGTCTCGACGGTGCTGTGCATCGCGATCGGGTTGCTGATCGCGATGGCGCTCAACCACAGCTTCCCCGGCCGCGGCATCGCCCGCACGCTGGCCATCACCCCGTTCTTCGCCATGCCGGTCGCGGTCACGCTCTTCTGGCGCAGTGCCATGTTCGACCCGACGTTCGGGCTCTTCGGCTTCCTCAGCCGCTCCGTCGGGCTGCCCGCGGTGTCCTGGTTGAGCGACTACCCGCTGCTCGCGCTGGTCGTGCTCCTGACGTGGCGGTTCACCCCGTTCGGCCTGCTGATCATGCTCGCCGGCCTGCAGGGCGCCCCGCAGGACCAGCTCGAGGCCGCGCAGGTCGACGGCGCCGGCCCGTTCAGCCGGTTCCGGTTCATCACCCTTCCGCACCTGCGCCCGTTCATCGAGCTGGCGGCGCTGCTGCTGGCCATGAACCTCATCCAGACGTTCGGCGAGATCGCCCTGCTGAGCGCGGGTGGACCGGCCTACGCCACCACCAACATCACGTACTACATCTACCTGAAAGCGTTCAACGCCTTCGACTTCGGCTTCGCCTCGGCCCTGGGCGTCGTCGCCCTGGTGCTGACGATCGCCTTGGTCTCCCCGGTGCTGCGGCTGCTGTCAGGGATCTTCCAGTCGGAGGGACGACGATGAAGCCGAACGTCTTGAAGCGCAGCGGCATCGCCGTCGGCGGCTGGGTGGGCAGCCTCGTGCTGTTCTTCCCGATCTTCTACATGGTGGTCAAGAGCTTCCAGACCGAGATCGACGCGGCCAACCCGACGCCGCAGTTCCTCTTCACCCCGACCCTGACGAACTACGCCGAGGCGCTCCAGGCCGGCATCGGCCCGTACGCGGTCAACTCCCTCGTCGTGGTCGTCGTCTCGACCCTGGTCGTGCTCGCCCTGGCCGTGCCCGCGGCGTACGCGCTCTCGGTCCGGCCGGTGGCCAAGGCGCAGGACGTCCTGTTCTTCTTCATCTCGACCAAGATGATGCCGATCGCGGCCGGGATCATCCCGATCTACATCGTGGCCAGCGCGCTCGGGCTGCTGAACACCATCACGATCCTGGTGCTGATGCACATCGGCATGAACCTGCCCCTGGGCATCTGGATGATCCGCTCGTTCATGCAGGAGATCCCCGGCGAGGTCCTTGAGGCTGCGTCGGTCGACGGCGCCGCCGGCTGGACGAAGATGCGCTCGATCATCCTGCCGCTGATCAAGCCGGGCCTGGCCTCGACCGCCCTGCTGTGCGCCGTGTTCTCCTGGAACGAGTACTTCTACGCGGTCAACCTGACCACCTCGAAGTCGACGCTGCCGCTGTTCCTGCAGAAGTTCCTCAGCTTCGGCGAGCTCTACACCGCACACGTCGCCGCGGTCGCGACCCTGGTCAGCCTGCCGGTGATCATCGCCGGCTGGGCGGCGCAGAAGTCGCTCGTCCGCGGCCTGCTCTTCGGGGCGGTGAAGTAGGCGCCGCCGGCGGTTACTCGCCGCGAACCCTGCTGAGCCCGAGCGCGGGCAGCACGACGTCGTCGACGACCCCGACGAAGAACGCCCGCCCCACCGCCTCACGGCTGGCGCCCAGGCGGTGGCTCGACATCGCCGGGATCACCTCGGCGAGCAGCGGAACCTTCCCGCCCAGCTCCGAGGCGACCTCGCCGCGGTCGACCGCACGCTGCAGCAGCGCGCGGTAGAGCGCGACGTACGGCTCGGTCATCCTCATCCGGACCGCGTCGCCCAGCGCGGGCGAGGTGCGGGCCGCCGAGGCCAGGCCGGCGAAGACGGCGAGCCGCCGCTCCGGTCCGCCGAGCCAGGGCGAGTCGATCACCGCGAGCAGGTCGTCGCGCAGCGAGCCCCGGTCGGGGAGGTCTTCGGCCTCGGGCGGACCGCCGGCCGCGTGGACGGCCGCCAGCACGAGGTCGGCCTTGGTCGGCCAGCGCCGGTAGAGCGTGGTCTTGGCCCGTCCGGCGCGAACCGCGATCGCGTCGAGGGCGACGTGCTCGTAGTCGCGCTCGGCCAGCGCGTCGAGCGTGATCGCCAGGATCTCGGCGTCACGCGAGTGGTCGAACGGCCGACCCGCGCGTCCCCCCGCGCCGGGACGACGGATCGCCCGAGCACCCTCCTCGTCCTCCACGGGTCGAAGGCTACCGAGCCCCGAGCCGGTTACGCTACTGAGGAGTAGCGTAAAGCGCGTCGGGTCGCGAGGACCCGGGGAACGAGGGGGATCAGATGGACATCGACGACGCCGTGGTGGTGGTGACCGGTGCCTCGTCGGGCATCGGTGAGGCGACGGCCCGGGCCGCGTCCGCGCGGGGCGCGCGCGTCGTCCTCGCCGCTCGCCGCGAGGACCGGGTCTCGGCCCTGGCCGACGAGCTCGGGCGGGCCGTCGCGGTGCGGTGCGACGTCACCGACCGCGCTCAGGTCGACGCGCTCGTCCGCACGGCCGTCGACGCCTTCGGCCGGGTCGACGTCGTGGTCAACAACGCGGGGCAGGGTCTCGAGGCGAGGATGGAGGAGACCGACCTCGACGACTTCCGGGCGCTGCTCGAGCTCAACGTGGTCGCGCCGCTGTCGGTGATGCAGGCCGTGCTCCCCCTGATGCGCGCGCAGGGCTCCGGCAGCATCGTCAACGTGAGCTCGGGGACGACGTTCGCCGACCTGCCGGGGACGGGCGCGTACGTCGCGTCCAAGATCGCCCTCGAGCGGCTGTCGGCGATCGCCCGGTCCGAGCTCGACGGGACGGGGGTCACGGTCTCGACCGTCATCCCGTTCATCACGAGCACCGAGTTCATCGGATCGATGCGGGCCGGGCGGGAGAGCGCGGAGACCAGCCTGGCCGGGCTGGACTTCGACCCGCCGGAGCGCGTGGCCGAGGTGATCCTCGACCTGGTCCGGACCGGGGCGGCCCGGGCCGACCTCGTGCCGGTCGCGTACGGGGGCAGCCGGACCTAGGCGCCCCGGACGTCAGCCGGCTCGGGTCGGTCGCGCTCGGCGCGGAGGGCGGCGAGCGCCAGCTCGTGGTCCTCGAGCGAGGCGAGGCCGGAGACGGCCAGGACGCCGACCAGCGCGCCCCGCACGGTGATCGGGACCGCGCCGCCGGTGGGGGCGTACTCGACGGCCGACAGCCCGAAGGCCGTGAGGAACGCCGTCAGGTCGTCCCCGACGAGCTCGACGCCCACCTCGTGCGAGGACCGGCCGAACCGTCGCACGACGCGGGCCTTGCGCTCGGCCCAGCGGTCGTTGTCCGCGCTGCTGCCGGGCAGGGCGGCGTGGAACGCCCGCTGCTCCCCCAGCCAGATCACGATCACCACGGGGTGCTGCGCCGCGCGGCCGGTCTGCACCAGCCCCGACCCGACCCGCCAGGCCGCGTCGAGGTCGAACCGGTCGAGGTCGGGGGTCGCGGAGGTCACGCGGACGATCCTCTCCTGCGAACGCCGCTACGCCGGCAGCCGGGGCGGCTCACCCGGCGACCGACCCGCCACCGGGAAGGCCCGGTGCTGGATCCGGCGGCGCACGGGTTGTCCGATGAGCTCGGCCACGAGCACGGCGGCCGCGATGGCGAGACCGCGGGCGCCCGCGTCGACCATGGTCACGAGCCCCTCGGCGGCCTGGCCGGTGCTGAGCTCGAGCAGGCCGGTGTAGAGGGTGAGCCCGGGCAGCAGCGACAGGATGCCCGGCACGACGACCATCATCGGCAGCGCGCGCTGGGCGTTGGCCAGGACGTAGCCGCTGAGGCCGACGACGAACGCGGCCAGCGCGTAGCCGGGCACCCCGGTGAGACCGACCGGCTGCACCACGGACAGGACGAGCATGCCGAGGGCACCCGACAGGGCGGCGGCGGGCAGCAGCCGGTACGGGGCGTAGTAGGTGACGGCGGCCGCGACGGCGGCGACGGCGGCCGACAGGACCCGGACCGGGAGCGCGTCGAGGCCGAACATCCCGGGGTCGACGGACATGTCCACGCCGAGCGCCCGGCTGAGCGACAGCCCCAGCGCCACGCCGCCGACGAGGCCGGACACCACGAGGAGCACCTCGAAGACCCGCGCGGTCCCGGTGACGACGTAGCCGCTCAGCGCGTCGCGGACCCCGTTGACCAGGGTGCCGCCGGGGAGCAGGACCACGATGCTGCCGGCGACGACGAGCGACGGCGTCTGCTGCGCGCCGATCACCGTCGTGCCGGCGGCCGCCAGGGTGGCGATCAGCCCGGCGACGACGTTGAGGTAGAAGGTCGGGACCCGGCGCCGGGCCAGCCACCGGCCCACCAGGTCGATGAGCATGGCGACGGTCGCCACGACGATCGCACCGGCCCAGGTGCCGCCCAGCTGCGCGACGATCGCCCCGGCCAGCACGCCGCGGGCGAGGGTGACGAGGTTGGGGCCGTACGGGTGCGGCCGCCCCTCGATCCGCGCCAGCCGGTCGAAGGCGCCGGTGCGGTCGAGCTTGCCGGCGGCCAGGGCGATGAGCAGCTGGTGGGTGTCGGCCAGGCGCGAGTGGTCGTCGCTGCGCTGGCGGACGACGCTCACCGACGTGAGCGGGGGCCGGGCGGGGTCAGGCCGGACCGAGACGACGATCGAGGTGAAGGTGACGTCGACCTCGGGGCTCGGCAGGCCCATGGCCAGCGCTGCCGCCCGGATCGAGGCCTCGACGTCCTCCATCGAGGCTCCGCGCGCGAGCATCACCGCGCCGACCCGGTGGGCGAAGTCGAAGGACGCCTGCTGCTCGAGGTCGACCGGGGCGGGGAGCGGGCGCCGCATGTCCCACAGGTCGAGCGGCGGGACGCCGTGGATGAGCGTGGGCGGGTCGTCGTCGGCCCACACCCGGTTGACCCGCCGGCGGACGCGTCGCCAGCGTTCGGTGCCCGGCTGCTCGTCCCACGTCATGCCCGCCATTCAAGCCGAGGATCGGCCTCGCCGCGGGCGGCGTCGCCCCGGCACGTCAGGCCGACGTGCGTGTCCTGGAGCGCTTCTCGCGACTGGTCCCGTACGGGGCCGGGAGCGCGGTCGAGATCCGACGCAGCCGCCGGACGGGCCGCGAGCTGCGGACCCACTTCTTGAGGTTCCGGGCCCGGCTGAGGACGTCCGGCTTGCGCGGCGGCGCCATCAGGAGCTCGCACCAGGCCTCCTCGAAGGCGCTGGCCGGGTGCCGCTCGACGATCTCCCCCGCCCGGCGCCCCATCTCGACCACCCGGTCGGGGTCGCTGACCAGCGAGACGATCGCCGCGGCGAGCGCGGCCGGCTCGTGCCGCTCGACGAGGAGGCCGTCGACGCCGTGGGTGATCAGGTCGCGCGGGCCGTAGCGGATGTCGTACGACACCGCCGCCGTGCCCCGGCTCATGCTCTCGGTGACGACGCGCGGCGAGCCCTCGAAGGTGGACGTCAGCAGCACGCAGGCGGCGCGGGCCTGGGCCTCGCCGACGGTGAGCGAGTAGCCCATGAGCGTCACCGACTCCCCCACGCCGAGCTCGTCGATCAACCCCTGGAGCTTGTCCTTCAGCGGCCCCTGGCCGTAGATCTCGAGCCGGGCCTCCGGCACAGACTCGAGCACGAGGGGGAACGCCCGGATCGCGTGGTCGATGCGCTTGCGCTCGATCAGCTGCGACACGAGCAGCACCAGCGACGGGTCCTTCTCGACCGGCTCCTGGCCCACGTCGCGACCGGGGTAACGGATAGCGCTCAACGGCATCCCCGGGACGTCCTCGCGCAGCTCGGTGAGCTGCTGCTGGGTCTGGCAGACGATCTGGTCGACCTGGTCGGCGTGGTCGAAGAGGGTCCGAAAGCTCGGGCGGATGCCGCTGGACCGGTCGTCGGGGTCCTTGTAGTGGCAGTTGTGCAGCGACGCGATCTTGCGGTACGCCTTCTGCGACTTGAGCAGGACGGGGTCGTTGCTCCCCCGCTTCAGGGAGAACAGGACGGGGTGCGGCACGTCGGCGATCTTGGCGTCGACCCAGTCGGCGAGCACCCGGTACCAGTCGACGCGGTTCCCGGCCGCGTCGACGCCACGCGACTCCTGCTTGGTGTCGCCGCTGACGAACGTGGTGAGGAACGGGCGGCCCTCGGTGTCGAAGTAGCGGAACCGGAAGGGGAAGCGCTCGCCCGGCCGGAAGTCGGCCAGGCGGAACGGCTCACGGCCCTTCAGCTTCTGCGCCCGAGTGGTGACCTCGTCCTCGCCGACGACCGCGTACGCCTCGAGCGGCGGGACGCCGAGCTGCTGCATCCAGTCGCTGTGGGCGAAGAAGTTGCGGACCTTGACCCGCGGGTGCAGGCTTCCCCGCTCCTTGAGCGCGACCGGCACGGAGTGCCAGTTCGGCGTGAAGCCGGTGGTGAGGAGCAGCACCCGGTCCCACCGCTCGGCGTAGAGGCTGGCCCGCTCCTGGACCGACCGCTGGAGCCCACCGCCCTGGGCGAACAGCTCGGGGAAGAGCAGGCAGGGCGTCTCTTCGGTCCGCAGGGCTACCGGGTCGCTCGACATACGAGCATTTTTCGCCGCCCCGTCCCTATTTCGCCGCAAGGCGCCGCGGTGTGTCGGCCTCGAGAACATCACCACCGCCCGCGGCCCTTCACGGCGTCGCTCAGCTCGTCTTCGGCAGGACCAGGGAGGCCCGGATCATGTTGTGGTCGGACGGGATGGTGCCGACGAACTGACCGTTCGCGTCCATCTTCACGACCGTCTCCCACTCGGGCACCTTGATCGACGGCGACACGAACATGTAGTCGATGTAGGAGCCGTTGATCCACTGCTTGTGGTTGTTCACGACGAGGTTGAACTCGTTGAAGCTGTCCACCCAGGTGTTGATGCGCTTGCCGACGGTCGCGCCGGGTGCGGTCTTCGTCGTGCTGAAGGCGGCGCCGAGCGGGTCGACCAGGCCGGCCTTCACGAGGACGTCGTACGGGGCGTTGGTGGGGCTGTAGTCGTGGGCGAAGCGGCTCGAGTTGAAGTCGCCGTTGAACACGACCGGCAGGTTCTCGGGGTTGTGCTCCTTCACCGCGGCGATCGACACCTCGGTCTGCGTGCGGCGCAGGTCGTAGAACGCGGTCGACCCGGCCTTGTCCTTGGTCCCCTCGAGGTGGGTCGTGGCGAACATGAAGCGGTTGCCGGTCGAGCGCTGGCGGAACTGGGCCCAGGCGACGTAGCGGTCGTTGTCGTCGGGGTCGACGAACGGGAGCTTCTTGGACCCCTGGTCGAGCAGCTGGACCCGGGAGGCGTCGAAGAGGATCTTCGTGTCCTGCGAGGCGCCCTGGTCCTTGTAGACGCAGCTGCTCGGGGTCGTCGACTTCACGCAGTTGTTCCGGTTGGCGTTCGAGAGCGTCCAGGACCCGCCGAGGCGGTTCCGCAGGTCCTCGAACTGGGTGAGCGAGGGCGAGAGGCTCTTGCCGTCCGGGCCCTTCAGCCAGGACTGGCCCGCCTCCTGCACGCCCAGCACGTCGAGGTCCTGACCGCGGATCGTGTCGACGACCGCCTGACGACGGTCCTCCCAACGACCCTCGTTCGGCAGGCCGGAGAAGCAGTTCGCGCACTTGATGTTGAAGCTGGCGGCCCGCAGCGGCGCGGCCGGCGCGGTGGGCGTCGGGGTCGGCGTGGGCGTCGGGGTGGCCGACGGCGAGGGGCTGGGCGTCGGGGTCGGCGTCGGCTCGGTCGGCGTCGGGTTCTTGCTCGGCGTCTTGATCTTGACCGCCTTGGAGTACGACGAGAGGTTGTCGCCGTCGGCGTCGATGACGCGGACCTTCACGTAGTAGGTCGTGCTCTTCTTCAGCCCGGTGAGGGTGGCGGTGGTGTCGGCGGACCGCTCGTACTTCGCCTTCTTCATCTTCGAGGAGGTCGAGAACTGCACGCGGTAGTTCTCGGCGTCGGCGATCGGCTTCCACGTCACCGTCAGCGAGGTCGTGGTCTTCTCGACCGCCTTGAGGCTCGACGGCGACTTCAGCTCGTACGCGTCGGCCGGCGCGGGCGCCGCGCTCAGCAGGGTCGCCGCGAGCAGGGCGATCACGGCGGCGAGGCGCGACCAGGTGGTCGCGGCACGGCGGGCGGGGCGGGCGGGGTGGGACACGGGCGCCTCCATGGCGAGTCGAAGCACCCCGAGCGGCCCCGGAGGGCCGTGTCCTGACCTGAGCAGCTGCTCGGGGGTGTGATCGCTCCGGCTCGGACGGCCGTTATGCCCGAGCGCCTAAGAACGCCGTGAGGGTTCTCGAAGTTCGACTCAGCCACGCACGGCTGAAGGATCCGCAGCGAATTCTCAGCGGTACCTCACACATGCTTTGTCGGACCGACGAACGTCATCCCCGACAAACACCTACGCTCGTCGCACCAGTGCAGGGCCGCTCCCACCGTCGGGAGGTCGCGCCGCGCCGGTGTCAGCAGGTCAGCAGCCGTCGGGGCGGCTCGTCGTCGAGAAGGGCCCCGTCTCTTGCGCTCCGCCGCACCTCTTTCGTCCACGCACGCACGGTCCAGGGAGGCCCGGCCCACCTCGGCCCGTACGCGGCTCGCCGCCACGGGCGCCGTCACCGCGCTCGCCGTCGTGGGTGCTCTGCTGGTCCCAGCCCCCGCGCAGGCGGCCAGCACGGTCGGTGCGGGGACGTGGGAGAACACGTCGTCCGTCATCAAGTACAAGGGCAGCTGGAAGACGTCGAAGTCGAGCCAGGACTCCGGCGGCTCGGTCCGGCGCCTGAACGCGTCCGGCTACGCGCAGCTGACCTTCACCACCTCGGGCGTCCGCTGGGTGACCCGCAAGACCAGCGGTTCGGGCATCGCCGACGTCTACGTCGACGGCACCAAGAAGGCGACCGTCGACCTCTACTCCCCGACCACCCAGCGGCAGCAGGTCGCGTACGAGGTGACCGGCCTGCCGACCGCGGGCACGCACACGATCAAGATCGTCCGCACGGGCAAGAAGAACGCGAAGTCCTCGGGCAAGAGCATCCAGCTCGACGCCTTCGTCACCCCCGACGTCGTCGCACCGGCGGCCCCGAGCGGACTCACCTCCAAGATCACCGGCGACGACGTGACCCTGACCTGGTCCGCGAACGCCGAGAGCGACGTGAAGAGCTACCAGGTCTTCCGCCGCGTGGGGACCCGCGGCGACCGCACCCTGATCGCGACGACGACCGCCAAGGTGCGCACCGCCACCGACCCCGGCCGCCTGCCCGGCGAGACCGACCTCTACGACGTCGTGGCGACCGACACCTCCGGCAACGTCTCCCCCGCGTCGTCGGCCCTGTCCGTGCAGCTGCCGATCACGCCCCGCGGCGCGGGCACCTACGACGAGAAGAACCCGGCGGTCGGCCTGCGCGGCCCGTGGACGTCGACCAGCTCCACCCAGGACGTCGCCGGCGCCCACGCCTCGCTCAAGGCGGCCGGCTACGCGCAGCTCACCTTCAGCACGAGCTCGATCCGCTGGATCTCGCGTCTCGACAGCTACTCCGGCATCGCCGACGTCTACCTCGACGGGGTCAAGCAGACCAGCGTCGACCTCTACGCGGCGACCGCGAAGGCCCAGTACGTCGCGTACGAGGTCAAGGACCTGCCCGCCGGCCCGCACACGTTGCGGGTCGTCTGGACGGGGACCAAGAACCCGGCGGCGAGCGCCACCACCATCACCCTCGACGCCTTCGTCGCCCCGGACCTCGTCGCACCGGCGGCCCCGACCGGCCTCACCGCCGTGGCCTCGGGGACCGACGTCGTCCTGACGTGGGCCAGGAGCACCGAGCCGGACCTCACGACCTACGAGGTCCGGGAGCGCGAGGGATCGAGCACGACCCTGCGCTCGGTCGGCACCTTCCCCGCCGGGACGACGACCACCACCGTGCTCGGTCGGGCCCAGGGCAGCACGTTCACCTACGACCTCGTCGCCACGGACACCTCCGGCAACGTCTCGGCGCCGTCCCGGGGCGCGTCGGTCACCATCCCGATCAAGCCCGAGGGCGCGGGAACGTACGAGAACGACAGCGCGGAGGTCACCCTCGACGGCACGTGGTCGGTCATCCCCTCCAAGCTGGACTCCGGCGGTTCCTACTCCTCCCTGGACGGGCCCGGCTTCGCCCAGGTCTCGTTCAACACCAGCGGCATCCGCTGGATCAGCCGGGTCAACAACTACTCCGGCATCGCCGACGTCTACCTCGACGGCGTGAAGCAGAAGAGCGTCGACCTCTACTCGCCCTCGACGAAGTTCCAGCAGGTCGTCTACGAGGTCAAGGGCCTGCCGGAGACGCCCCACACGCTCCGCATCGTCCGCACCGGGACCAAGAGCCCGAGCTCGAACAGCACCCAGATCCTGCTCGACGCCTTCCTCGCGCCCAACGTCTTCCCGCCGGCCGCACCGCGCGACGTCGCGCCGACGCCCGTCCCTGGCGGGGTGCAGCTGGACTGGACCGCGAGCCCGGAGGCCGACGTCAGCAGCTACCGCGTCTACCGCGGGGCGGCCACCGGGAACCTGACCGCAGTCGGGACCCAGCCGGCCGACGACACCGACTACGTCGACACCGGCCTGCAGCCGGGCGCGACCTACCGCTACCAGGTCACCGCCCTCAACACGAGCGGCACCGAGTCCGCCCGTTCGGAGATCATCACGACGACGGTGCCGATGACCGCCCTGCCCGCCGGCACCTACGAGGACGGCAGCCCGAGCGTCACCCAGCAGGGCGACTGGACCAAGGCGTCCTCGACGTACGACAGCGGCGGCTCGATCTCGAGCCTGACCGGCACGGGCTACGCCGAGATGTCGTTCGCGACGAGCGGCATCCGGTGGGTCACCCGGACCAACGCCTACTCCGGCATCGCCGACGTCTGGATCGACGGCCGCAAGCAGGAGAGCGTCGACCTCTACAGCGCGGGCACCAAGACCGGGCAGACCGTCTTCGAGGTCAAGGGCCTGAGCGAGACCGGCCACACCATCCGGATCGCGTGGACCGGCACCAAGAACGCCGCGTCGACCGGCAAGGGCATCAGCCTCGACGCCTTCGTTGCCCCGGACATCTACGCCCCGGCGGCGCCGCAGGCCCTGACGGAGACGCCCGTCCGCAGCGGCGTGAAGCTGCTCTGGAAGAAGAACGCGGAGCGCGACGTCGCCTCCTACCGGCTGCTCCGGCGTACGGCCGGCTCCTCGACCGCCGTCCTCGTCGGCACGACCGACCCGGCCACGACGTCCTTCACCGACGTCGGCCTGGCGAACGGGGTGAGCTACTCCTGGACGGTCGTGGCCCGGGACACGTCGGGGAACGACTCGCCCGCCTCGAACGCGGCGGTGCTGACCACGGGCGGGGACCCGTACGCGACCTTCGCCTACCGCTACGCGAAGTGCCCGACGGCGACCGTCACGGTCTCGACGCGCGCCCAGCTGCTCACGGCCATCAAGGCGGGCACGTCCGGCACGGTGATCAGGCTCAACCCGGGCAGCTACGGCTCCGGCTACCTGATCAACACCAAGGCCACCGCCGCCAACCCGATGTGGATCTGCGGGCCCGACACCGCGGTCTTCGACAACAACGACTTCACCAAGGGCTACGGGTTCCAGGTGAACGGGGCCAACAACGTGGTCCTGGCCGGCATGACCGTCCGCAACGTGCAGAAGGGCGTCTCCGTGCAGTACGCGAAGAACGTCACGATCGCGGACATGCGGGTCGAGCGGATCGGCGACGAGGCGATCCACCTGAAGAACATGACCACCGACAGCACGGTGATCGGCAACAGCGTCGACACGACTGGGCTGAACGCCAAGAACTACGGCGAGGGCGTCTACATCGGCACCGCGCAGGGCAACTGGTGCAAGTACAACAACTGCCAGCCCGACAACAGCGACCGCAACGTCGTCGCCTACAACGTGATCAAGAACAACACGGCGGAGTCGATCGAGGCCAAGGCCGGCACCAACGACGGCACCATGTGGAAGAACACGATGGACGGGTCGACGATCACCGCCGACGACGCCGACTCGCTGATCCAGATCATGGGCAGCGGCTGGGTCGTGGCGGGGAGCAAGGGCAGCAACAGCCCCGAGGACGCGATCCAGATCTGGAACACCGACGACGGCAGCTACGGCTTCGACAACGTCGTCTACGACAACGCCGTCGCCGTCGGCCCGCCGCCCGGCTACGTCGTCCACCTGCCCTACGTCAACGACGGGAACGTCGCCGGCTGCGACAACAGCCGGGGGGCCAAGGGCCTGTCGAACGTGCCCTGCCAGAACTGAGCCCGGCACCCCGTCTCCGACCTTCGGAGGAGGCGGGGTGCCGACCTGCGCGCGATGCGTCGGCGGCCGCGCCTGCCTAGCGTGATGATCATGATCACCGAAAACGAACGGGCCGTTCCTCCCGCCGACCCTTCCACCGACCTGGCTGCACCACCCGCACCCCGCGTCCGTTGGGCCGCCGTCGTCACCTTCCTGCTGGTGGCGTACGGCGGCGGCTGGCTGATCGCCCTGCCGCTGTGGCGCAGCGGCGGCCTGGCGAACCCGCTCTTCCTGCCCCTCGGGCTCGCCGTGATGCTCACCCCGACGCTGGCCGCCCTGGTCGCCACCCTCGTCGTCGTCCGGCCGGCCCGACCGGCCCGGTTCCTGGGGCTGGCCCCCGTCCGGCCGTGGCGGCGTACGGCGGGCTACGCCCTGCTCGGCTTCGTGGGCGTGCAGGTGCTCGGTCTGCTGGCCATCGGTCTCGCCTGGGTCCTCGGCGTGACCCCGGTGCACCTGGCGCCCGGCACCTGGCCCTCCCTCGTCTCCATGCAGCTGCTCGGCCTGCTCGTCACCGTCGCGGCGCTCGGCGAGGAGATCGGGTGGCGCGGCTTCCTGCTGCCGGCGCTGCGCCCCCTCGGGACCGGCCGCGCGCTGCTGCTCTCCGGGCTGGTCTGGGGTCCGTGGCACGCGCCGCTCGTGCTGCTCGGCTACAACTACGGCACCACGAACCCGTCCGCGCTGATCATGATGACCGTCACGACGATCTTGATGGGCGTGCTCTTCGGCTGGCTGCGGCTGCGATCGGCGTCGGTCTACCCGTCCGCGTTCGCGCACGGTGCCCTCAACGCGAGCGGCGGGACGCTGCTCGCGGTCTTCGTGCCCGGCGCAGCGGGCGTCGCGCCCTCGGTCCTGGGCTGGGTCGGCTGGCTCGTCGTCGCCCTCGTCGTCGTTGCGCTGGTCGCCGCCCGCTCGTTCCGGTGGGCCCGTCCCGGGGCGGCGACGTCCTGATCGCGGGCACGGCGTACGGATACTGAGCGGGTGACCGAGGTGCGGACGCACGGCCGGCTCGACGCCCGGCTGGACCGGGCCGGGCTGCGGACCGTGCTCGCGCGGGACACCGCCCTCGCCGTCGTCGTCGCCGCCCTCACCGTCGCGGGGCTGGCCGCGCTGACCGGCCCGCTCGCGAGCGAGCTGGACGTCCGGCTGACCCCGGTGCAGCACGCCCTGCTCCTGGTCGTCGCGGCCGCGCAGTCCCTGGCTCTCGCCGTACGCCGCGTCCGGCCCGCCGCCTGCCTGTTGCTGGTGGCGGTGCTGCAGGTGCTCCTCAGCGCCACCGTGGCGGACCAGGCGACGGTCCGCGGCGTCGCCGGCCTGGTCGCCTTCTACACCGCCGGGACGTGCCTGCCGCTGGCCCGGCTCGTGGGCTGGGGCGCGCTCGCGCTGGTCGTCGAGGTCGTGGGCACGCCGCTCGTCGACCTGGCGCTGCGAGCGGCGCTGCCGGGCCGGGCGGCCGCCGGGACCGTCCCAGGGACGGGCACCTGGGTGGTGTCGGCCGTCGCCGTGGTGCTGCTCTGCGTGGCGGCCGCGGCAGCGGGGGTCGCGGTCGCGACCCGGCGGGAGAATGTCGCGCTGCTCGAGGCGCGGGCGGCGGCCGTGGAGGCGGGCCGAGAGGCCGACACCCGGCGGGCGGTCGAGGCCGAGCGCCTGCGCATGGCGCGCGAGCTGCACGACGTCGCCGCGCACCACCTGACCGGCCTGCTCGTCCAGGCCTCCGCCGCCGAGCGGCTCGTGGGCGCCGACCCGGAGGCCGCCCGGCGGGCCGTCCTCGAGGTCCGCGCCCAGGGCCGCCAGGCCCTCGACAACCTGCGCGCCGTGGTCGGCGTCCTCCGGCAGCACGGCGGCGGGACCGGCGCCGTGGGCACCGCCGGGGCCCTCGACCTCGACCCCGTCCCCGGCCTGGCGGTGCTGCCCGGCCTGATCGACGCCGCGCGGGGGCTCGGCGACCCGGTTCGGCTGGAGGTGGTCGGCACGCCCGTTCCGCTGGCCCCCGTCGCCGACGTGACCGCCTACCGCGTCGCGCAGGAGGCGCTCAGCAACGCGCGGCAGCACGCCCCGCAGCAGGAGGTCGTCGTCACGCTCACCTACACCGACGACGCCGTACGGCTGTGCGTCGTGAGCGGCAGCCCTGACCCAGCAGCGACGCCCGTCCCAGACCCCGGGGTGCGGGTCGGCTTCGGGCTCGCCGGCATGCGGGAGCGGGCGGCTCTGGTCGGCGGGGTGCTGGAGGCGGGACCCGTCCCCGGTCCGGCCTGGCGCGTCGCCCTCCTCCTCCCCCGGCCCGGACCCGGCACGGCCCTCGACGACGCGGACGCGGGCCTCCGATGATCCGCCTGGTGCTGGTCGACGACCAGGCCGTCATCCGCGCCGGCTTCCGAGTGATCTTCGAGAGCGAGGGCGACCTCGAGGTGGTCGGCGAGGCCTCCACCGGACCGGATGCCGTGGCGGTCGTCGCCCGGACGCGTCCGGACGTCGTCTGCATGGACGTGCGCATGCCCGGCGGGGACGGCCTCGCCGCGACCCGGCGCATCCTCGCCGCTGGCCCCGACGCCCCCGCGGTGCTCGTCGTCACCACCTTCGACCTCGACGAGTACGTCTTCGGCGCCCTGGAAGCCGGCGCCAGCGGGTTCCTGCTCAAGGACGCCGAGCCCGACGAGCTCGTCGACGCCGTACGCCGGCTGGCCGCCGGCGCCGGCCTCCTGGACCAGGCGGTCACGAGGCGGGTGATCGCCGAGTTCGCGCGCCGGCACGCCGTACCCGAGCCGGGCGCCGCGCCCGCCGGGCTGACCGCCCGCGAGGCCGACATCGTGCGCGTGCTCGCGCAGGGCCGGTCCAACGAGGAGATCGCGCGCGAGCTGTTCATCGAGACGAGCACGGTGAAGTCCCACCTCACCCGGGCGATGGCCAAGATCGGCACCCGGGACCGGCTGCAGACCGTGGTCTGGGCCTACCGGAACGGCGTCGCGAGGATCACGGACGCCGACGACCGGTAGGGCGAGCCGCGGCTGCGTCGGTCGTCGCTAAGCCGTCAAGCCCTCAGGTGTTGAGCGAAGGGCCCCTGGCCGGCACCTAGAACGGGGTGAAGACGAGCCCGAAGACGTCCGCGCACTCCTGGCACGAGCCCAGCCGGGCCGCGGGGTCGAGGGGTGCGGTCCACTCGGCCGCCGTCCCCTCCGCGGTCCGCCCGCACGGCTTCACCGACCCGAACCGGGTCGGGACCCGGCAGCGACCCGGGTCCGTACGCGTCGGCGTCGGCACGGCGAACAGCTCGATCTGGTCGGACACCTGCCCATCCTGCCGCGTTCACGCGGCGCAGCCCTCGCCTCGCTGCACCCGTTGCACTCCCCCGCACCGACTCCTGCCCCACGTTCGCTCGACCTTGTGGCGTTCGCTCGTGCTGCAACACGAGCAAAGGCGGCAAAAGCGAGCAAAGAGCTCCGGGTGGGGCGCAGGCGGGCGAGCGGCGCGGGCGTACGCGGTCAGCTGTCGGCCGACCGGCACACCCATCGCGAACCCTGATGCGAACCCATCACCGATCGCGGTTGGAACTCTCACCCGACATTCCCTAGTCTCTTGCTATGGAACACGCACCGGACCGCGCCGTCAGCGCTGCACGGGTGGTTCCGGTCGAGATGCCGGGCGCCGCCGTGCGCGGTCCCCGATGTCTCTGACCCTGCTGCGCGCCCGCTGACCGACCACCCGGAGCCCCTCTGAGGACTCCGGCCGGGCCCTGCGCCACGGACCTCCGCGTCCGCCCTGCTCGCTCACGCCCGTCCCGACCGCACGCGGTCGCACCCCTCGAGGAACCTCCATGCCGCACACCCCTGCCCCGTCGACCACTCCGGCCGACCAGCCCGAGGTCGAATTCATCAGCCTGATCAACGTCCGGGAGGCCGACGAGCTCAACCCGCGCCCCGGCAGCGGCGTCGACCTCCGGTACCTCAAGCGCTACGCCCGCGCGCTGGAGGACGGCGGCTTCGACTACACGCTGGCGCCGTACGGCTCGAGCACCGCCGATCCGTTCACCGTCGCCGCCGCGGTGGCGCAGCACACCGAACGGATCCGGCCGATCATCGCGCTCCGACCGAACACGATCTACCCCACCGTCGCGGCCCAGCAGCTGGCCACGCTGGACCAGCTCTCCGAGGGCCGTGCGGTGGTGCACATCATCTCGGGCGGCAGCGACGCCGAGCAGGCCAGGCAGGGCGACTTCGTCACCAAGGACGAGCGGTACGACCGCTCGGAGGAGTACGTCGAGATCCTGCAGCGCTCCTGGACCGAGCGCGAGCCGTGGAACCACGATGGTCGCTACTACCGGTTCACCGACTTCGGCCCGGGCTTCCCGACCTACTCGGGCGGGCCGATCCCGGTGTCCATCGGCGGCTCGTCGGAGGCGGCGTACCGCGTCGGCGGCCGTCTCGGCGACATCTTCGGGCTGTGGGGCGAGCCGCTGGCCGAGACGCGCGAGCAGATCGAGCGGGTCGCCGCGGCCGCACGGGCGGCGGGGCGCACCGACGTCCCACGGACCTGGGTCACGTTCCGCCCGATCGTCGCGGCCACGGACGACCTGGCCTGGGAGAAGGCGCACCGCACGCTGGCGACGATCGAGCAGACGTACGCCTCGGGGTCGTTCTTCCCCCGTCGGCTGCTCGGCGCGGGCGCGCCGCAGAACGTCGGTTCCCAGCGCGCGCTGGAGATCGCGGAACGTGGCGAGCGGCACGACCGGGCGCTGTGGACCCGGACGGCCAAGGCCACGAACGGGGCCGGCGCCTCGACCGCGCTGGTCGGCAGCTACGAGACCGTCGCCGCGGCGATCCTCGACTACGTCGAGCTGGGCGCGTCGCTGGTGTCGGTACGCGGCTACGACAACCTCAACGACGCCATCGACTACGGCCGGTACGTGCTGCCGCTGGTCCGTCAGGAGCTCGCCCACCGGCGGGCGACGGGCCGGCGCGGCGAGGTCGTCGACCAGCCGCCGCTCCCTGTCCGTGAAGCCGCCCGGGAGCTGGTGCAGGCGTGACGCTCACCGACCAGCGGCTCTCGCCGGGCCGCGCGAGACCGGCCTTGCCGACCGTCGACCTGTCCGACGACCACCTGGCCCGCGTCCGTGACGCCCTCGCCGCCACCGCCGAGGAGTACGACCGCAGCGCCGAGTTCCCCTGGGTCCCGCTGCAGGTGCTGCACGACGCCGGCTTCCTCCGACTCGGCATCGGCCCCGCGTACGGCGGCACGACGCTCACCGCGGTCGACGCCGTCCGCGTCTTCGGTGCCCTGGGCGCCGGTGACCCGTCGGTCGCGCTGATCGCCGCCATGACCGTGTTCCAGCACGCGCAGCAGAGCGCGACGCCGTGGTGGCCCGAGGACCTCTACGCCTCGGTCGTCGCCGACTCGCTCGACCGGCCGGTGCTGCTGAACGCCGTCCGCGCCGAGCCCGAGTGGGGCGCCCCGGCCCGCGGCGGCCTCCCGTCGACCACCGTCCGCCGCACCGCCGACGGCTGGGTGCTGAACGGCCACAAGGGCTTCGCCACCGGGTCCGAGGGGCTGGCGTACCACCTGGTCTGGGCGGCGACCGACGAGGCCGACCCGCTGCTCGCGCACGCGATCGTCCCGGCGGAGAGCCCCGGGATCCGGATCGAGAAGACCTGGGACCACCTGGGCATGCGCGCGACCAGCACCCACGACGTGGTCTACACCGACGTGGAGATCCCGTTCGAGAACTTCAGGGGCACCCGGCACTCCGAGCTCCCCCGCGAGCTCTCCGCCGGCAGCCCGACTGGGCTCGCGATCGCGGCGCTCTACGTCGGGGTCGGCCGGGCGGCGCAACGCTTCTTCGTGCGGTTCGCCCACGAACGCGTGCCCACCTCGCTCGGCCGCCCCATCGCCACCACGGAACGCATCCAGACCGTGGCCGGCGAGATCGAGGCGCAGCTCGTCGGCGCCGAGGAGCTCCTGCTCGGCCTGGCGTCCCGCTTCGACACGGGCGACCCGGACGCCGCCCGCCGCGCCGGCGTGGCCAAGCTCCTCACCACCCGCGCCGCCACGACCGCCGTGCAGACGGCCCTGGCCGCGATCGGCAACCCCGCGCTCACCCGCCACCACCCGCTCGAACGGCACTTCCGCGACGTCCAGGGCGCCCGCCCGCACCCGCCGCAGGACGACGCCGCACTGCTGCTCGCCGGCCGCCGCTCCCTCGACGACCTCAGGCCCGACCCCACCGCAGGAGACCTCTCGTGACCCGCCTCCCGTCCCTCCGTCCCCGCCGACGAGCCCGCCTCGTCGCCGTGGCCGCCGCCGCCCTGTCGACCGTGCTGCTCGCGGCCGGCTGCGGCGCGGGCACCACAGGAGCCGGGTCGGTGTCGCCGAGCGGCGTCCCCCGCAGCGGCGGCACGCTCGACCTCGCCTTCTGGCCCGACAACACCGCGTTCGCCTGCGTCGACCCCTTCCAGACGTACTGGATCGAGCACCGTACGGTCATCCGGAACGTCGCCGACTCGCTCACCGACCAGGACCCGGCGACGGGCAAGATCGTGCCCTGGCTCGCCACGAGCTGGAAGGTCGCGGGCTCGGGCAAGAGCTACACCTTCACGCTGCGCGACGGGGTCACCTTCAGCGACGGGACGCCGCTCGACGCGAGCGCGGTGAAGACCGCGTTCGACGGGAACGCGGCCCTGCTGAAGGAGCTCCCGACCGCGTACGGGGGCGTCTACACCGCCGGGTACGCCGGGACAGACGTGATCGACGACCACACCGTGCGGGTCCGCTTCTCGACCCCGAACGCCGCGTTCCTGCAGGCGACGTCGACGACCAACCTCGCCATCCTGTCGCCCGCCTCGTACAGCAAGACCCCCGAGCAGCGCTGCCTCGGGCAGGTCGTCGGGTCCGGGCCGTTCACGCTCGACTCCTACCGACCGACCGAGGGCATCGACCTCAGCCGCCGTCCCGGCTACGCCTGGCCGTCGGCGCTGAACGCCCACGCCGGCGACGCCTACCTCGACCACATCAAGATCAGCTACGTCGCCGAGGACAGCGTCCGCGTCGGCAACCTGACCAGCGGGGCGATCGACGTCGCCTGGCCGCGCAACCCGTTCGGGCCCGAGCAGATCGCCCAGCTCGAGGGCAACGGGGACAGCGTGCAGAGCCGGCCGCTCCCGGGCCCGGCGTCCGCGCTCTACCCCAACACCGCCCCCGGGCGTCCGCTCGCCGACGCCGCCGTCCGCCAGGCGGTGCAGAAGGGCATCGACCGCGCGACGTACGCGCACACGATCTACGGCGCCGACTACCCGGTCGTCCAGGGCCCGTACGACACGACCACCCCGTACGCCGTCTCGCAGGCGGCGGCGCTGGCCTACGACCCGGACGGGGCGAAGCGCCTGCTCGACGCGGCCGGCTGGACGCCGGGGGCGGACGGGATCCGGGCCAGGGACGGGCAGCGCCTGACCCTGGTCGAGGCGATCACCACCGAGACCCCCGGCGACGTCCTGCTGCAGGACCAGCTGAAGCAGATCGGGATCGAGGTCCAGCTCAAGGTCAGCACGGTGGCCGAGCGGCCGTCCGTGATCACCTCGGGCGCGTACGACCTGATCGGCACCTACTACACCCGCGCGGACCCGGGGGTGCTGCAGTGGATCCTCGACCCGGCCATCTCGGGGTCGAAGGCCCTGGCCCAGAACAGCCAGACCCCGGCGACGGCAGCCAAGATCAAGAGCCTCTTCGACGCCGGGATCGCGGAGACGGACGCGAAGGAGCGGGCCGAGGTCTACGCCGAGCTGCAGGAGCAGCTGGTGACGCAGGGGGTCAGCTTCCCGGTGTTCGAGCGGGTGCAGCAGGCGGGCCTCTCGCCGAAGGTGCACGGGTTCCGCTGGACGTCGGAGTCGTTCGGCTCCTTCTACGACGTCTGGCTCGACAGCTGATGCTCCGCTACGTCGTCGGTCGGGTCGCCCAGGCGCTGCTGGTGCTCTGGGCGGCCTACACCGTCACCTTCGTCGTGCTCTACCTGCTGCCCAGCGACCCGGTCGCGCTGATGCTGGCGGCCAACAACGTGGAGCTGGACTCCCTCACGCCCGACCAGGTCGCGGCCGCGCGGGCCCGGTTCGGCCTCGACCAGCCGGTCCACCTGCAGTACGTGCACCTGCTGGTCCGCGCCCTGCACGGCGACCTGGGGACGTCGCTGACCGCCCACGTGCCGGTCACGCAGCTCCTCGCGTCCCGGCTCCCCCCTACGCTGGTGCTCAGCCTCGTCGCCGTCGTCCTCGCCGTCGTCGGCGGCGTGGCCCTCGCCTTCCTCGCCGCGTACGTGCAGTGGCGCCCGGCCCGGCTCCTGCTGTCCCGGCTGCCGTCGCTCGGGGTCTCCCTCCCCACCTTCTGGGTCGGGCTGCTGCTCATCCAGGTCTTCGCGTTCACGCTGCACTGGGTGCCGGCGACCGGCAACCTCGGCTGGCGCAGCCTCGTGCTCCCCGCGGTGACGATGGCGATCCCGACGTCGGCGAGCCTGGCCCAGGTCCTCACCCGCAGCCTGCGCGACACCCTCGACGAGCCGTACGTCACGACCGCCCGGGCCAAGGGCCTGTCGCGCTTCCAGGTGCAGCTGCGTCACGCGAGCCGCAACGCGGCCCTGCCGGCCCTGACCATCCTCGGCCTGCTCGTGGGCGCCACTGTGACCGGTGCGGTGACGGTCGAGACCGTCTTCTCCCGTATCGGGGTCGGGCGGCTCGCGGCCGAGTCGGTCCTCGCGCAGGACATCCCGGTGGTGCAGGGCATCGTCGTGGTCGCCGCCGTCGCCTTCGTCGGGGTCAACCTCCTCGTCGACCTGCTGTACCCCCTCGTCGACCCGCGCGTCGTGCACGCGCCGAAGGTGGTCCGACCGTGACCCTCGACGTCTCCCCCGTGTCCCCCGTCGTCCGCAGCGTCTCGCCGGTCCTGGCGGACCCCGTCCCGCCCCGGCGCCGGCTCCCGTCCGTCCGGACCAGCCCCGCGGAGCGTTCGCCCCGCCGCCAGCGCGCCCAGGCGCTGCTGCGACGACCCGGCTTCGTCCTCGCCGTCGCCCTCGTCGTGCTCGTCGTCGTCTCCGCCGTCGCGCCGAGCCTCTTCACCACGTACGACCCGTACGCGACCGCCCCCGTCGACCGCCTGACGCCGCCGGGCGCCGCGCACTGGTTCGGCACCGACGAGCTCGGCCGCGACCTCTACACGCGCGTGGTCTTCGGCTCGACCCTCACCATCCAGGCCGCGCTCAGCGCCATCGTCATCGCGCTCGTCGCGGGGCTCGGCCTCGGCGTGCTGTCCGGCTTCTTCGGCGGCTGGGTCGACGCGGTGCTGATGCGCGTGGTCGACGTGTCGCTGGCCATCCCGGGCCTGCTGATGGCCCTCGCCGTCGTCACGGCGCTCGGCTTCGGCACGCTGCCGGTGGCGATCGCGGTCGGCGTGGGGATCGTGCCGGGCTTCGCCCGGACGACCCGGGCCGAGGTCCTGCGCGTCAAGACGCTGCCCTACATCGAGGCCGCACGGGCGAGCGGCGCGACCCGGAGCCGGATCCTGCTGCACCACGTCCTCCCGAACGCGTGGGGACCCGTGGCCGTGCTCGCGGTCCTCGACTTCGGCGTGGCGATCCTGTCGGTCGCCGCGCTCAGCTTCCTCGGCTTCGGCGCCGCGCCGCCCGCCGCCGAGTGGGGCACGCTGATCGCCCGCGGCCGCGACTACCTGGTCACCGCACCGTGGGTGTCGCTGCTGCCGGGCCTGTTCGTGGGGCTGGTCGTGCTGAGCCTCAACCACGTCGCCCGCACGCTAGAGGAGGTCCGGTGACGGCGGCCGGGAGCACGCCCGGCACCGCCGTCGTCGAGGTGCGTGACCTGCACGTCGGCTACCGCCGGCACCGGACGGTCGCCCCGGCCGTCACCGGCGTCGACCTGCGCATCGACCCCGGCGAGACGGTCGCCGTCGTCGGCGGCAGCGGGTCGGGCAAGACCACGGTCGCGCAGACGATCCTCGGGCTGCTGCCGCCGGCCGGCGTCGTGACGTCGGGCCAGGTGATCGTCGAGGGCGAGGACGTCACCGGCGCGCGCGACCGGGTGCTGCGCCGGATCCGCGGCTCGGTCGTCGGCCTCGTGCCGCAGGACCCGACCGTCGGGCTCAACCCGACCCAGCGGATCGGCGCGCAGGTCGCCGAGGCCGTCCGGCACCGCGGCGTCCCGGAACGTTCCGTGTCGGCCGAGGTCGTCGAGGCGCTGTCCGACGCCGGGCTCCCCGACGCCGCCGTCCGGGCCCGGCAGTATCCGCACGAGCTCTCCGGCGGCCTGCGGCAACGGGTGCTGATCGCCATCGCGCTCGCCGGCCACCCGCGGCTGATCATCGCCGACGAGCCGACCAGCGCGCTCGACGTCACCGTGCAGAAGCGCATCCTCGACCACCTCGAGGGGCTCGTCGCCGACCGCGGCATCGCGCTGCTGATGATCACCCATGATCTTGGCGTCGCGGCCGACCGCGCCGACCGCGTCGTCGTGCTGGACCAGGGCCGCGTCGTCGAGACGGGGCCGTCGCAGCAGGTGCTGCGGCACCCGACGGCACCGCAGACCCGGCGGCTGATCGAGGACGCCCCGAGCCTGACCGTGGTCGGGCCGCTCGACTCCGGCCGCGACGACGGTGACCAGCCTCCGGCGCTGCTCCGCGTCGAGGGGATCGGCAAGTCGTTCGCGCTCCCCCGCCTCGCCGGCGGCGCGCGCAGCGTACGGGCGGTCCACGACGTGTCCCTGGTCGCGCGGCGCGGGCAGACGCTCGCGCTGGTCGGCGAGTCCGGTTCCGGGAAGACCACCACGCTGCGCGTCGCGCTCGGCCTCGAGGCACCTGATCATGGCCGGGTGATCTTCGACGGCGAGGACGTCACGGGACGTTCCTGGGGTGCGCTCCGACCGCTGCGGGCCCGGTTCCAGCTGGTGCAGCAGAACCCGTTCTCCGCCCTCGACCCGCGCTGGACGGTCGAGCAGTGCGTCACCGAGCCGCTCGTCTCCCTCCGCCTGGCCGACCGAAGGGGACGCCGGGCCCGGGCCGAGGAGCTGCTCGAGCAGGTCGGGCTGCCGACGTCGTACCTCGTCCGCCGCCCCGCCGAGCTGTCCGGCGGGCAGCGTCAGCGGGTCGCGATCGCACGGGCCCTGGCCGCACGCCCGGACCTCGTGTTCCTGGACGAGCCGGTCTCCGCGCTCGACGTGAGCGTCCAGGCGCAGATCCTGCGCCTCCTCGGCGAGCTGCAGACGCACCTCGGCCTGACGTACGTGCTGGTCTCCCACGACCTCGCCGTCGTCGCCCAGCTCGCCCACCACATCGCCGTCCTCAAGGACGGTGCCGTGGTCGAGCAGGGCCCGGCGTCCGAGGTCCTGCGTCAGCCGCGCGAGCCGTACACCCGCGAGCTCCTCGCCGCGGTCCCGGGCCGCCGCCACGCGACACCCGTCTGAGTCCTCCACGTCCCACGGGCCTCAGGACTTTCACGTTCACGTGAAACTCTGCCGCTCAGCACGGCAGATATGCCGTGCAGAGCGTCAGTTTCCCGTGGTCAGCGTCGGCGCTCAGCTGCCCCCTGGCGGCCGGGCGAGAGGACTCACCAGAGCTCGCTCACGAGGAACCGCTGACTCCGTCCACAGCTCCGCACGGAGCGGGTGGCGGGAGTCAGCGGTTCCTCGTGGACGGGGCCGCGGTGGGCCCGACACCCGCTCTTGAGCCGGTCGGAGGGGGCGTGCTCAGCTACCCCCTCCCCTCCTCCCGTAGCGCAAGAAACGCTGACTCCCGACGACGATCCGTGAGGATCGGCGGTCGGGAGTCAGTGTTTCGTACCGCTCGGGTCGGGGAGCGCCCCATCAGGAGCGCGGTCGGGGCGCGGGCGGACCCGTACGGGGCGGGCCTCAGAGGACCGAGTGGTCGCCGATGCCGTGGTAGCTGCGGTCGTGGTAGACGAGCGGGCTGGCGTCGTCCGTCGCGACGTCGGACTCCAGGGCCAGGACCGAGACCAGGAAGCTGCGTCCGACGGGCGTCCGCTGCAGGACCTCGCCCCGCACCCAGGCGGCGCTGCCGACCAAGACGGGCTCGCCGGTCGGGAGCTCGAACCAGTCCGTGGTCGCGAAGCGGTCGATGCCGCTGGTGGCGAACCGGGCCGAGAGCTCGACCTGGGCCGCGGTCAGGAAGTTGACGACCAGGGTCTCCGCGGAGGCCAGGGCGCGCCATGCGGACGAGGCCGAGTCGACCGAGAAGGCGAGCAGCGGCGGGTCCGCCGAGACGGAGATGACCGAGGTGGCGGTGAAGCCGACGGGCTTGCCGTCGACGACGGTGGTGATCACGGCGACGCCGGCCGGGTGGCGGCGGAACACGCCCTTGAACGCGTCCGCACCCAGCGCGTCCCCGCTCCGGGCGGCGGCGCTGACGGCCGGGTCGTTCACGTCGACGCTCATCGAGAGCTCCTCGGGGTGTTCACGGGGTCAGAGGGCCTTGCCGGGGTTCAGCAGGTTCAGCGGGTCGAAGACCGCTTTGATTCCGTGTTGCAGGTCACGCGAACGGGGGCCGAGCTCGGCGTCGAGCCAGCCGCGCTTGAGCAGGCCCACGCCATGCTCCCCGCTGACCGTGCCCCCGAGCCGCAGCGCGAGGGCGAACACGGCGTCGGCGGCCCGGTCGACAGCGGCGAGGTGGCCCGCGTCCTCCGAGGCGACGGCGATGATCGGGTGGAGGTTGCCGTCGCCGGCGTGGGCGAAGGTGAAGATCCGTACGCCGGTGCTCTTCGCGATGGCGGCCACCCCGCGGACCGCCTCGGCGAGCTGCGAGCGCGGGACCGCGATGTCCTCGATGAGGACGCGGCCGAGCCGTTCGATGGACGGGAGCGCGAGCCGGCGGGCGGACATCAGACGCTCGGCCTCGGCGTCGTCGGTGGTCACCTGGACCTGGCCGCCGAGACGACGGAGCTCCGCGGCGGCGACGGCCAGCTCGGCCTCGGCCGCGAAGCCGTCGGTCTGCACGAGGACGAAGGCCTGCCCCCGGGTCGCGAGGTCCGAGCCCTGAGCGGCGTCGATCGCGGCCAGCGTGGCCCCGTCGACGAGCTCGAGCGTGGACGGCCGTACGCCGGCCCGGGTCACCGCGAGGGTCGCGGCCGTCGCGGCGTCGAGGTCGTAGAAGAACGCGGCGGCGGTGGCCACCAGGGTGGGGGCCGCGGTCAGGCGCAGGGTGGCCCCGACGATCACGCCGAGCGTGCCCTCCGAGCCCACGAGCAGGCTCGTCAGGTCGTAGCCGGCCACGCCCTTCACCGTCGCTTGCCCGGTCTGCAGCAGGGTGCCGTCGGCGAGCACGACGTCCAGCGCGAGCACGGCGTCGCGCGTGACGCCGTACTTCACGCAGCGCAGCCCGCCGGCGTTGGTGGCGATGTTGCCGCCGATGGTCGAGATGGCCGCGCTGGCCGGGTCCGGCGCGTAGCGGAGCCCGTGCGCGCGGACGACGCGGTCGAGGTCGGCGGTCAGGACGCCGGGCTCGACCACGGCCACCGCGTCGTCGGGACGGACGTCGACGATGCGGGTCAGGCCGCTGACGTCGAGCACCAGCGAGCCCTCGGCCGCGACCGCGCCGCCGGCCAGACCGGTCCCGCCGCCCCGCGTGACCACGGGCGTCCGGGTCGCCGTGGCGAAGCGCAGCACCTCCTGCACGTCGGCGACCGTGCCGACGCGGACGACGACGTCCGGCGAGCTCGTCGTCACCCAGCCCGAGCGGTCGTTGGCCGCGGCGGCGCGACTCGCCTCGTCGACCGCGACCACCGCGGAGGGCGAGAGGGCCGCCGCCAGCCCGGACCAGTCCGACCGAGCGACCGTGCCCGCGGTCATCGCCCCGGACGCGCGGTCGACGTGGTCACGACGAGCGGCGCGAGGCCGCGGTCGTCCGCGGAGGAGAGCCGCAGGCGCTCGAGGAACAGGACCAGGGTCGCGGCGACGGAGCGGTGGGTCACGTCGTTCAGGATGTCGTGCCGTCCCTCGGCCACGACGTGGACCTCGGGCACGCCGGCCCCGCGGTAGACGTCGAGCACCGCGGGCAGCGGGCTGATCGCGTCGTCGGCGCCGTGCACGGCGAGGACGGGCACGCCCCGCAGGTCCAGGCTCCGCGCGAGCCGGGGCAGCACCGGGCGGTCGGCCAGGCTGCCGCGCGACGACTGCCGCATCACGCCCTGGTGGGTCGGGCAGGCGGTCCGCGCGCCGATCTCGTCCGTCGGCCAGGAGGCGCCTGCGGCGGGACCGCCGACGGGGAGCCCGGCCAGGACCAGCGCCGCGGGTCGGGCGTCGGCGGTACCGACCAGGTCGAGGGCGAGCCGGGCGCCGGTGTCGGAGCCGACGAGCACGACCGGGGCGACGAGCGCCGGGTCGGCGAGCAGGGCGGTGATCTCGGTGCGGGCGGCGGGCCCGGCGGGGTCGGCGGTGCTGACCACGACCACCCGGTACGCGTCGGCCGACAGCCGGGCGGCGAAGCGGGCGTAGACCTCCGGCGGCTCGCCCCGGCCGCCGAGCACGACGAGCGTCCCCCGCGGGTTGAGGCCGGCGGGCTCGCGCCACTCGACCGTGTCGAGCTCGGTGACGGCGTCGGGCCGGACGTCGGCGAGGGTGGTCGTGCTCACGGGAGCTCCTGGGTGGTGCGGCAGAGGGAGGACAGGCAGGGCGGGCAGGTCGGGAGCTCAGCCGGTCGCGACGGGGAGCTCGGGGTGCGACGACCACTCCGACCAGGACCCCGGGTAGAGCACCGGGCGGTAGCCGGCGACGGTCAGCGCGACCGCCTCGTGCGCGGCGGTGACGCCGGAGCCGCAGTAGACGCCGACCGGGCGGTCCGGGTCGAGGCCGAGCCCGGCGAAGCGTTCCCGCAGCGCGGCCGCGCCAAGGAAGCGCCCGTTCGCGTCCAGGTTCTCCGCCGTCGGTGCGCTCAGCGCGCCCGGGATGTGCCCGGCCCGGGGGTCGATCGGCTCCTGCTCGCCGCGGTAGCGCTCGCCGGCCCGGGCGTCGAGCAGCGGCTGCTCCGCCACCCAGGCCTCGACGTCGTCCAGCCCGAGCACGTCGAACGTCCCGTACGCGAGCGTGACGGACCCGGGCTCGACCGTCTCGTCGCCGGTGGCGAGCTCGTGCCCGGCCGCCCGCCAGGCCCCGAGGGCCCCGTCGAGCAGGGAGACGTCCAGCCCGGCGTGGCTCAGCAGCCACCAGGCGCGGGACGCGGCGAGGTTGCCCGAGTCGTCGTAGACGACGACCGCGTCGCCGTCGTCGATCCCCCACGACCGGGCGGCCGCCTGCAGGTCGGCCACGTCCGGCAGCGGGTGGCGTCCCTCGCCGGGCGCCGGGTGCCGGGACAGCTCGGACCCGAGGTCCACGAACACGGCTCCCGGGATGTGCCCGGCGCGGTAGGCGGGGCGCCCGTCCGGCTCGGCCAGGGACCAGCGCACGTCGAGGACGCGTACGGGTCGGCCGTCGGCCCGGTCGCGGACGAGGTCGTCCACCCCGATCAGCACCGTGCTGGCCGTCATCGCCCGTCCCTCGCGTCCGTGATCACCTCTGAAGCGTAGGAACCCGACGTCCGCAGCTCCAACGACGAAGCGTGAACCGGAACCATCGGAGACCCCGATGACTGACGCAGCCCGCCGAAGAACACCTCGAGCGCCGACAGACCGGCCGCCTCCACGTCGACGTCGAGCCCGCGGCGCGCGGCCAGGAACACCCCGATGGCGCCGAGGTCGGGCAGGTGGGTCACCGGCACCAGCCCCGCCGGTACCGCGCCCCCGCTCGGCAGCACCGCGACGCCGAGGCCGGCCCGGGCCGCGGCGAGGACGCCCTCGAGGCTGGTGGACTCCGCCGCCACCTCGATCGACCGGCCGGTCGCGGCGAGCTCGGCGACCGCGAGCTGGCGCATGCCGCACGGCTCGACGTACGCGACCAGTGGGACGGGCACGCCCGGAGCGGGTTCGCGCCAGCCCGGCGCGGCGAACCAGGCCAGCGGCAGCGCGCCCACCTGACGGCCCGGCACCTCGGCGCCCAGCCCGAGGAGCACGGCCAGGTCGATCGCACCCCGCCCGACCGCCTCGGCCAGCTGGGTCGAGCGGTCGATCCGGAACGTGACCGACGTCGTCGGGTACGCGTCGCGCAGCACGGCGAGCAGCCCGGGCAGGACCTGCTCGGCCGCGGTCTCGGTCGAGCCGATCACCACGGCGGGTGGGCCGGCCGCCGAGAGGCGTTCGACGGCCTCGTCGTGCACCGCGAGGATACGGCGGGCCTCGACGAGCAGCCGTTCGCCGTCGGTCGTGAGCTCCGTACGCCGCCCGTTACGTCGCGTCAGCGTCTGGCGCAGGCGTCGTTCGAGCAGCTTGACGTGCTGGCTCACCGTGGGCTGACTGAGGTGCAGCGCCGCGGCCGCGCGCTCCTGGCCACCGCACTCGGTGACGGCCACGAACGTCCGCAGCTGGGTCAGGTCGAGGTGGGCCGCCATGCGCTGATCCTATGTTCCCTAGCGGGATGGTCGGGATCTTCCGAGGCGTGGACGCCCGTGCGCGTGGACGACCTGCGTCAGGCCTGGTGGAGCGCGTCGACGCAGCCACGGAGCAGCGCGACGAGCCGCTCGCGGTCGGGGGGTCCGAGGTCGCCGACCATCCGGTCCTCCACGGCCCGCACCGCGGCGCTGGCGACGGCGACCTGGCGCCGGCCGGCGGCGGTGAGCTCCGTGGGGAGCGTGCGGCCCGCCACCGGCTGCTCCGGCCGGATGACGAGGCCGTCGCGCTGCAGCGCCTGGAGCAGGACGTTCATCGACTGCCGGGTGACGAAGGCCCCGCGCGCGAGCTCGGAGCTCGACAGGCCGGGCCGTTGCGCGAGGAGCTCGAGGCAGGAGTAGTGCGTGACCGTCATCCCCAGCGGGCGCAGCACGTCCTCCATCGCCGACCGCAGCGCGCTGGCGGCGACCTTCAGGAGATAGCCCGGCGAGGCGGACAGCTCGACCTGGGCTCCGGGTTGACTCATGTCAGTATTCTGACATACGGTCGCTTATGTCAGACAACTGACAACGACGAAGGAGAACAGCATGACGGTCGACGGTCCCGGTTTCGTCTCGCTCCAGGTGCGCGACGTGTCCCGCTCCGCGGAGTTCTACGAGCACCACCTCGGCCTCACCCGCCAGGCCGGTCCGCCTCACGCGGTGGTGTTCGCCACGAAGCCGGCCGCGTTCGCCGTGCGCGACGCCCTGCCGGGCGTCGACCTCGACGCGGCCCCGCTCGGTCGCGGTGTCGGGCTGTGGCTGCACGCCGCCGAGGCCCAGGCCGTCCACGACGCACTGGTCGCGGACGGGGTGGAGATCGCCGTGGAGCCGTTCGACGGCCCGTTCGGGCGGACCTTCACCTTCGTGGACCCGGACGGCTACCTCATCACCCTCCACGACCGCGCCTGACCCCGGCGGCGCCGTGACGCCGCCGGGGGGATGAGAGCCTGACGGTCCATCCACCCGGGATGTCGGACGAGCAGAAGAAGAGGTGCGGGGAATGCAGGCGGTCGTCTACGACCGGGCGCTGGAGCCCGAGGTGCGCGAGGTCCCCGAGCCCGAGGCCGGGCCCGGCGAGGTCAAGATCAAGGTGACCCAGGCGGGCTTCTGCGGCACCGACCTGCACCTGCACCACGGCGGGTTCGGCGCGAGGTTCCCGCTGATCCCGGGCCACGAGGGCGTCGGCGTCGTCACCGCGCTGGGTGACGGGGTGACCGGCTTCGAGGTCGGCCAGCAGGTCGTGGTGAACCCGAACGCGTACTGCGGGCTCTGCGCGTACTGCCGCGCCGGCGACCTCGTCCGCTGCGAGAACCTCCTCGCCGTGGGGGTCAACCGTGACGGGATGTTCGCCGAGTACGTCTCGGTCCCTGCCGGGCAGGTGTTCGTCGCGGACGGGCTCGAGCCTGACACCGCCGTGCTGACCGAGCCGGCCTCCTGCGCGATGCACGGCCTCGAACGGCTCCGTCCCCGCCCGGGCACGAGCGCGCTCGTCTTCGGCGCCGGCCCGACCGGCACGCTCCTGGCCCAGCTGATGGCCTCCGGCGGGGTGGCCCACGTGACGGTCGCCGACCCCGCGCAGGCCAAGCTCGACACCGTCCGGGCGCTCGGCATCGACCAGACCATCGCCATCGGCCGGGTCACCGAGGACAGCGCCCAGCAGGTCACCGACCAGCTGCGAGCGGCCTCCCCCACGGGGGATGGCTACGACATCGTCGTCGAGGCCACCGGCTCCTCGGTCGTCGGCGACCTCGGGCTCCCGCTGCTGCGCAACGGCGGCACCCTGCTCGTGTACGGGGTCGCCCGCGAGGAGGCCCGGCTCGCGCTGGCGCCGTACGAGATCTTCCGCCGCGAGCTGACCGTGCTCGGGTCGTTCGCGGAGATGACGTCGTTCGCCGCCGCGATCAACGCGTTGCGCAGCGGCCGGGTGCGCACGGACGGCCTCATCACGCACCGCTTCGCCCTCGCCGACTACGCGCAGGCGATCGAGGCGGCGCAGCACGACGCCTCGGCGCACAAGATCGTCATCGTGCCGTGAGCCCCGCCCGCTCCGCGATCGTCACCGGGGCGGCCGGCGGCATCGGTCACGCGATCGCCCTGCGGCTGGCCGCGGACGGCCTGGCGGTCTCCGCGCTCGACCTGCCGGGCGCGCGGGCGGGGCTGGACGCGCTGGTCGCCGACCTCGCGACCCCGGGACAGGCGCTCGAGGGCGACGTCACCGACGCGGCCTCGGTCGACGCGGCGGTCGCGGCCCACGTGGCGCGCTTCGGCGGGCTGGACGTGATGGTGGCCAACGCCGGGATCGCGATCACCGCTCCCCTGGTCGACACCACCCCCGAGCAGTGGCGCACGACGCTCGACGTCAACCTCACCGGCGTCTTCCACTGCTACGCCGCAGCTGCGCGCCAGCTCGTCGCGCAGGGTCGGGGCGGCCGGATCATCGGGGCCGGCTCGGTCGCGGCCCACCGGGGCGGCAAGTGGCAGTCGGCCTACTCGGCCACCAAGTTCGCGGTGCGCGGGATGAGCCAGTCGCTCGCGCAGGAGCTGGCCGAGCACGGGATCACCGTCAACGTCTACAGCCCCGGCGTCGTCCGGACGCCGATGTGGGACTCGATCGACGCCGCGATGGCCGACCGGAACGGCACCGCCGTCGGCTCGGAGCTGGAGGCGATGGTCGCCGGCATCCCGCTCGGCCGCCTCGAGGTCCCCACCGACGTGGCCGGCGTGGTCTCGTTCCTGGCCTCGCCCGACGCCGCGTACGTCACCGGTCAGTCGATCGTGGTCGACGGCGGCATGTGGTTCTCCTGACGACCCTCCGACCTCTGGGAGAGTGGGCGGCATGCACCTGTACCTCGACACCGCCGACCGGGCCGCCGCCGAGCCGCTGCTCGCGACGGGACTCTTCGCCGGCCTGACGACGAACCCGACGATCCTCCAGCGCGCCGAGCGCGGGGTCGCCGACATCGAGGACATCCACGCCTGGGCCCGCGCGGCCGGGGCGCAGGAGATCTTCTTCCAGGCCTGGGGCGAGGACACGCGCACCCTGGTCGACCGCGGGCTGCGGCTGCGCGAGCTCGGGGACGACGTGGTGGTCAAGCTCGTCGTGTCGAAGGCCGGCGCCGCGGCGTGCGCCGAGCTGGCCGGTCGTGGCATCCCGACGCTGCTGACCGCCGTCTACCACCCGGGCCAGGCCATGATCGCGGCGGCGGCCGGGGCCACGTACATCGCGCCCTACCTCGGTCGGCTCGCCGACGCCGGCCGCGACGCCATGGGGGACGTGCTGGCCATGCACGAGCTCCTGGCCGCGACCGGGAGCAGCACCAAGGTCCTGCTCGCGAGCATCCGCGACGTCGGCTCGATGGTCACGCTCGCCCGCGCCGGGGTGCAGCACTTCACCTTCTCCCCGGTGGTCGCGGAGGCGTTCTTCTCCGAGGAGCTGACCATCGCGGCCTCGACCGCCTTCGAGGAGGCGGTCGTGGCGACGACGCGATGAGCGCGCCCGACATCGTCGTCGCGGGCGACGCGTTCGTCGACCTCACCTCGACGGTCGCAGTGGACGGCGGTCCCGCGTACGCGCCCCACCCGGGCGGCTCGTGCCTCAACGTCGCCGTCGGGCTCGGCCGCCTCGGGGTGCCGACCGCGCTGCTGGCGCGGGTGTCGGACGACGGGTTCGGCGAGCTGCTGCGCCGGCACCTGGCCGGCTCGGACGTGCTGGACACGTTCCTGGTGCCGAGCACCGACCAGACCGGCCTCGGGGTCGCCGACATCCTCGGCGGCGTGGCCGGCTACCGCTTCTACAACGCCGGGACCGCCGACCGCGGCCTGCGCCCCGAGCACCTCGACGGCCTCGCGCTGCCGCCCGGCGCCGCGCTGCACGTCGGGTCCGTCGCCCTCGCGTACGAGCCTCAGGCCGGCACGCTGACCGGCCTCGTCCGCGCCGAGTCGGGCCGTCGGCTGGTCACGCTCGACCCGAACGTCCGCCCCTCGGTCATCGCCGACCGCGACCACTACCTCGAGCAGCTGGCCGGCTGGGTCGCGCTGAGCGACGTGGTCAAGGTCAGCGACGAGGACGTCGCCTGGCTGCACCCGGGCGAGCCCGTCGAGGCGGTCGCGCGACGCTGGCTCGACGCCGGCGCCGCGCTGGTGCTGGTCACGTCGGGCGCCGACGGCGCATGGGCCACGACGGGGGCGTACGAGGCCAGGGTCGCGACCCCGACGGTCGAGGTCGTCGACACGGTGGGCGCGGGCGACGCGTTCATGGCGGCGACGCTCGCGTCCCTGTGGCAGACCGGACGCCTCACCCGCGCGGGCGTCGCGTCGCTGGAGCCGGCGGACCTGCAGACGCTGCTCGCCTTCGCCGTCGAGGTCGCGGCGGACACCTGCACCCGCTCGGGCGCCGAACCGCCCCGCTGGGCCGCGCGTCCCCTCGGCTGAACCACCGGGTCCCCGGACCCACCCCTACGGAAGGACACCGAGATGGCACCCCGCGTGCTCGCCGCCGGCCAGCGCAGCCAGGTCTGGCTGGGCGGTCCTGGGCTCGAGACCCCCGAGCTGGTCCTCGAGACCGCCGACCTGCTGCTGGAGGCGCCGAACTGGACGCGCGACGGCCGCCTCGTCCTCAACGGTGACGGTGTCCTGTGGACGCTCGACCCCGCCGACCCGTCCAGCGGGCTGCGCCGGATCGACCTGCCGGACCTGCCGGAGGTGAACAACGACCACGTCCTCGACCCGGACGGCGAGCACGTCTACGCCTCGGCGATGGACAGACACGTCTACCGCGGGTCGCTGAGCGGCGGACCGGTCGAGCGCGTCACGCGCGACGACGGGGCCTGGCACTTCCTGCACGGCGTCTCCCCCGACGGGACCCGGCTCGCGTACGTCGAGCTCCGCGACCTCGAGCACCCGGTGGGACGGCTGGTCGTCCTCGACCGGGCCGGGACGACGGCGCACCTGGAGACCGGGCCCGGGCACCTGGACGGACCCGAGTGGTCGCCGGACGGCGCCTGGATCTACGTCAACACCGAGGGCTTCACCTCGGCCCCGGGCCACGCCCAGCTCGCCCGGCTGCCGGCCGGCGGCGGGACCGTCGAGCGCCTGGTCACGAGCGGCACCGTCGACTGGTTCCCGCACCTCTCGCCGGACAGCGCGTACGGCACGTACATCGCCTTCCCGGCGGGAACGCTCGGCCATCCGGCCGACCTCGACGTCGAGGTGCGGGTCGTGTCGACGCAGGACTGGTCGAGCCCGCTGCAGCGCTACCCCGTCCGCGGCGGTCAGGGCACGATCAACGTCAACAGCTGGTCGCCCGACTCCACCCGGTTCGCCTTCGTCGCCTACCCGGACGGTCGTTAGCGTGGAGGACGTGCCCGGTCGAGTCGTCTACGCCAGCTTCGCCACCAAGAACCTCAGCGGCGGCGTCGACGTCCACCTGCACCACATCGCCCTGCTGCGGGCCGCCGGGATCGAGGCGGTGCTCTGGCTGCCCCAGTCGGGCACGCCCGCCTGGATGGGCGACGTCCCCGTCGTCGCGGGCGGCACCCTCGAGGTCGGCGCGGACGACGTGGTCCTGTTCCCGGAGGCCCCGGTCGTGCCCGGCGTCGATCCGGCCCCCGGCGCCCGCAAGATCATCTTCAACCAGAACCACTTCTACACGTACGCCACCTGGGACGGGCCGCTCGACGCCTACCCGGGCTGGTCACCGGCGCCGGCCGTCTGGGCGGTGTCGGAGGAGCAGGCGCAGGTCCTCCGTGCGCTGAACCCGTCGCTCCCGGTCTCGGTCGTGCCGCCGCCGGTCGACCCGGACGTGTTCTCCCCCGCGGCCGAGAAGTCGGGGATCGCCCTGCTGCCCAAGAAGCGGCCGCACGAGGCGCGGCTGCTGGGACGGCTGCTCGAGCAGGACCCGCGGGTGCCGGCCGGCTCGGTGCACGTGCTCGCGGACGTCCCGCGGTCGGAGGTTGCCCGGGTGCTCGCGCGCTCCGCGGTGTTCGTCGCCCTGTCGCACACCGACAGCTTCGGGCTTCCCGTCGCCGAGGCGATGATGTCGGGCTGCCTGGTCGCCGGCTACGACGGCGGCGGCGGGGTCGCGCTCTTCGACGCCCCGGGCGCGTGGCGCGTGCCCGAGCAGCGGCCGCTGCTGCTGGCCGACCGCCTCGCCGACCTGCTCGTCCGCCACGAGGAGCTGGCCCCGCTCGGCGCGGCGAACCGGACCTGGATCCTCGAGCGCAACGGACCCGACGCCGTCGCCGCGGCCCTGCTGGCCGCCGTCGCCGAGGCGCGTGAGCGGCCGGGGGGACGTTCCGTGGCGACCCACCCGGCCGCCTGGCTCGACCGGATGCCGGACGGCTTCACCAAGACGGGCTGAGGCTGGCTATGCAGTCACGGCAGCCTCAGGTTTTTCACGTTCACGTGAAAAACTGGCACCGACCACGGCAGATCTGGTGCGGTCAGCGCGAGTTTTTCACGTGAACGTGAAAGACCTGAGGCCTGTGGGACGAACCGACCTGGGCGAACGACCCCAGGGGCGGATCGCTCGGGTGCTACATTCCGGAGTCGGACGAGCTGGTCACGACGACGACCTCGAGGGTGCGGGGGCCGTGGACGCCCTCGACGCGGTTGAGCTCGATGTCGCTGGTGGCGCTGGGCCCGCTGATCATGGTCGTCGGGCGCACCGGGTCGAGCAGCGCGAGCGCCTGCGGGACGTCGGGCACGATCTGGTCGGCCCGGACGACGCAGAGGTGGTAGTCGGGGACGAGCGTCAACAGGCGGCGGCCCTGGTCGGGCGACGCGTCGAGGACGATCGTGCCGGTCTCCGCGACCGCGACCGCGCAGGCGGTGACGACGCCGTCGAGGTGGTCGAGCTCGGCGACCGTCAGGCCCGCGCCGTCGGCGGGCCGGTCGCGCCGCACCGCGACGCCGCTGCCGTCCAGCCAGCCGGCGTCGAGCCCCGCGGGCACCGCCACCGACTGGACGCCCTGGTCGCGCAGGGCGGCCGCCAGCGTCGCGACCAGCTCGTCCGGCGTGGTGCGCCGGACCCGGGCCTTGTAGTCGACCAGGCGGTCGACCAGCAGCTCGACGAGCTCGTCGGTCGACGCCGACCGCGTACGGCGGTAGTCGCGCGCGATGGCCTCGTACGGGAGGTCGGGCGGCGGGGCCAGCCGGTGCGCGTCACGGATTCGGCCCAGGACGACGTCGCGGGCGGAGGCGGGTGCGTCGCTCACGAGGGGTCCCCGGAGTGCGTGTCGGCCCACCAGTCCCGGAACGTCTGCTGCGGCGGTCGCGCGAGGTCGCGCGTCTCGGTCCACTGCTTGACCACCGGCAGCGGGACCTCGCCGATCGTCCCGCGCCGGCGCCCGAGCAGCCGGCCGAACCGGCCGCTCCGCAGCGCGAGCGTCCACCGGAGCGGGCTGCGCATGACGTACGACAGGGTCCGCATGGCGACCGCCTCGGCGCTCGGCGCGCGGTGCTCCTCGGCGTACGTCTCCGTGTGCCGGGCGCGCAGGTGGACGAGGATCTCCGGGATGTTGATCTTGACCGGGCAGGCGTCGTAGCAGGCGCCGCAGAGCGACGACGCGAAGGGCAGCGACGCGTTGTCCTCCACCCCGGTCAGCAGCGGCGACAGGATCGCGCCGATCGGCCCGGGGTAGACCGACCCGTACGCGTGCCCGCCGGCCCGCTCGTAGACGGGGCAGACGTTGAGGCAGGCGCTGCACCGGATGCAGTTGAGCGCGTCGCGCCCCTCGGCGTCGGCGAGGACCTGCGTCCGCCCGTTGTCGAGCAGCACGAGGTGGAACTCCTGCGGCCCGTCGTCGGGGGTCAGCCCGGTCCACATCGAGGTGTACGGGTTCATCCGCTCCCCCGTGCTCGAGCGGGGCAGCAGCTGGAGGAACACCTCGAGGTCGGTGTAGCGGGGGACGAGCTTCTCGATGCCCATCACGGTGATCAGCGTCTTCGGCAGGGTGAGGCACATGCGCCCGTTCCCCTCCGACTCGACGACGCCGATCGTGCCGGTCTCGGCGATGGCGTAGTTCGCGCCGCTGATCGCCACCTCCGCGGACAGGAACTTGCGCCGCAGGTGCAGGCGTGCCGCTCCGGCGAGGACGGCGGGCTCGTCGGTGAGGTCGGGGTCGACGTCGCCCATCTCGTCGAGGAAGATCCGCCGGATCTCGGAACGGTTCCGGTGGATCGCGGGCACGAGGATGTGGCTGGGCCGGTCGTGCCCGAGCTGCACGATGAGCTCGGCCAGGTCGGTCTCCCACGCCGAGACCCCGGCGGCCTCGAGGGCCTCGTTCAGCGCGATCTCCTGCGTCGCCATCGACTTGACCTTGACGACCTCGTCGACGCCCTTGGCCTTGACCAGGTCGACGACGATCCGGTTGGCCTCGTCGGCGTCGCGGGCCCAGTGCACGACCCCGCCGCGGGCCGTGACCGCCGCCTCGAGCTGCTCGAGGTAGTCGGGCAGGTGGGCCATCGTGTGGACCTTGAGCTGTCGGCCGGCCTCGCGCAGCTCCTCCCAGTCGGGCAGCTCGGCGACCACGGAGGCGCGCTTGGCCCGGATCGTGCGGGTCGCGTGGCCGAGGTTGGCCCGCAGCTGGGTGTCGGCGAGCGCGTGCCGGGCCGCGGCGGGGAAGCTCTCGTCCCCCCGCAGGTGCCCGACGCCGCGCGGGGCGGGGGGCGGCAGGGTGGGCATCCCCAGCATGACGGTGTTCGACGTCGCTGTGCTCACGCCCGTCCCTCCAGCGTCGTCGCGTGCGCCTGGTCCACCGCGTACGGCCGGTCCCGCGTCGCCGCGAGGATCTGCGCGAGGTGGACGGTGCCGACCCCCGACCGGATCCGGGACAGACCGCCGCCGATGTGCATCAGGCAGGAGCTGTCGCCGGCGCTGCAGAACTGGGCCCCGGTGTCGAGCACGTGGCGCATCTTGTCCGTCATCATCGCGGTCGAGGTGTCGGCGTTCTTGACCGCGAAGGTGCCGCCGAAGCCGCAGCACTGGTCCGCGTCGGGCAGGTCGACCAGCCGGATCCCGTCGACGGCCCGCAGCAGGCTCAGCGGCTTGTCGCCGACCCGCAGCATCCGCAGCGAGTGGCAGGTGGGGTGGTAGGTGACGCGGTGCGGGAAGTAGGCGCCGACGTCGGTGACGCCGAGGACGTCGACGAGCAGCTCGGACAGCTCGTACGTCTTGCCCGCGACGTCGGTGACCGCGTCCTGGAGCCCGGTGCTGCCGAAGCGGCGCGCGACGAGGCCGTGCTGGTGGCGCACCGACCCGACGCAGGACCCGGACGGGGCGACGACGGCGTCGTACGGGGCGAACACGTCGGCGTAGCGCTCGACCAGCGGCAGCGCGGCCTTCTGGTAGCCGGTGTTGACGTGCATCTGCCCGCAGCAGGACTGCTCGGCGGGGAAGGCGACGGTGTGGCCGAGACGCTCGAGCACGGCCACGGTGGCCCGTCCGACGTCGGGGAACATCGCGTCGGCCAGGCAGGTGATCAGCAACCCGATCTTCACGACCCGGCCTCCTTCGTGGTGCTCGGCGCTGCGTCGGTCACGGGGTCGTAGCGTCGCAGGTCGAGCTGCTCGGCCGTCCGGGCCCGCATCTCCTCCAGCGTGCCCGTGAGGGAGCCGGCGGTGCGCGCCTGGACCATGACGTTACCCAGCGCCGTGGCCTCCACCGGACCGGCGAGCACCGGACGGCCCGTGGCGTCGGCCGCCAGCTGGCAGAGCAGGGCGTTCTGGGACCCTCCGCCGACCACGTGCACGACCTCGACCGTGCGCCCGGTCAGCCGCTCGGCCTGGTCGAGCGTGCGCGCGTACGCGGCCGCGAGCGACTCCAGCACGCAGCGCACCACCGCCGCCGACGACGCGGGGACCTCCTGCCCGGCGGCACGGCAGGCCTCCCGGATCCGGGCGGGCATGTCCCCGGGCGCGATGAACGTGTCGTCGTCGACGTCGATCGTCGGACCGCCCGCGGGCAGCGCGGCGGCCTGGTCGAGGAGCGCCTCCAGCTCGGCCGGCTCGCCGCGCTCGGCCCAGTCCCGCAGCGACTCCGACAGCAGCCACAGCCCGCCGACGTTGCGCAGGAACCGGGTGCGCCCGTCCACGCCGCCCTCGTTGGTGAAGTTCGCCGTCCGGCTCTCCGGCGTCAGCACCGGCGCGTCGAGCTCGAGGCCGACGAGCGACCAGGTCCCCGAGGAGACGTAGGCCCAGGCCGGCTCGGTGGCCGGGACGCCGACGACGGCGGAGGCGGTGTCGTGGGAGCCGACCGCGACCACCGTGACCCCCGGGGGCAGCCCGGTCTCCGCCGCCACCGCGGGCAGCAACGCGCCGAGAGGCTCCCCCGGCTGGACCAGCGGCGGGAAGAGGTCGACCGGCAGGTCGAGGCGCGCAGCCAGGTCGGCCGGGAACGTCCGCGTCCGGGCGTCGAGCAGGCCCGTCGTCGAGGCGTTCGTGACCTCCGTCCGCAGCTCCCCGGTCAGCCAGTAGCCGATCAGGTCGGGCAGCAGCACGGCGTGCCGCACCCGCGGCCAGAGCGGGCCCCGCTGCTCGGCGGCGAGCTGGTAGACGGTGGTGAAGGGCAGGGACTGCAGCCCGTTCACCACGTACAGGTCCGCCGCGCTCACGCGCTCGTGCACGGCGGCGAGGACCGCGGGCGTGGTCCGGTCGTCGCGGTACGCGGTGGGCTCGGCCAGCAGCCGGCCGTCCGTGTCGAGCAGGCCGTAGTCGACGGCCCAGGTGTCGACGCCGATGCTCGTCACATCGGCGAAGGCCTCCCCCAGCCGGGTCAGACCGACCAGGACCTCGGCGAACAGCCCGCTCAGGTCCCAGCGCAGGCGGTCCCCGTCCCGGACGGCGCCGTTGGCGAAGCGGTGCACCGTGTGCAGCTCGACCCGCCCGTCGTCGACCACGCCGGCGACGACCCGCCCGCTCGACGCCCCGATGTCGATCGCGGCGTGGACCGTACGAGCCCGGGTGCTCACCGGAGGAACGCTCATCGGAGAAAAGCAGCCGCCACCCCGGCGTCGACGGGCACGTGCAGGCCGGTGGTGTGGCTCAGGTCGGCCGAGCAGAGCACGAAGACGGCGTTGGCCACGTTCTCGGGCAGCACCTCGCGCTTGAGCAGCGTCCGCTGCGCGTAGTAGGCGCCGAGCTCGGACTCGGGCACCCCGTACACGGCGGCCCGCTTGGCCCCCCAGCCGCCGGCGAAGATCCCGGAGCCGCGGACGACGCCGTCGGGGTTGATGCCGTTGACCTTGACGCCGTGCTCGCCGAGCTCGGCGGCCAGCAGCCGCACCTGGTGGGCCTGGTCGGCCTTCGTCGCGGAGTAGGCGATGTTGTTGGGCCCGGCGAAGACGGAGTTCTTGCTGGAGATGTAGACGATGTCGCCGCCCAGCCCCTGGTCGATCAGCACCCGGGCCGCGGCCCGCGACACCAGGAACGAGCCCTTGGCCATCACCGCGTGCTGGAGGTCCCAGTCGGTGACCGTGGTGTCGAGCAACGACTTCGACAGCGACAGCCCAGCGTTGTTGACGACCAGGTCGAGCCCACCGAAGGCGAGCACGGTCGCGTCGACCGCCGCCTGCACCGCGGCCTCGTCGGTGACGTCGGCTGCGACCCCGATCGCCACGTCCGGCCCCCCGATCTCCGCGGCGGCGGCGGCTGCCTTCTCCACGTCGAGGTCGGCGATCACGACGCACGCGCCCTCCGCGGCGAGGCGGGTGGCGATGGCCTTGCCGATCCCGGAGGCTGCGCCGGTGACAAGGGCGATCCGGGTCGCGAGCGGCTTGGGCTTCGGCAGCCGTGCGAGCTTGGCCTCCTCCAGCGCCCAGTACTCGATCCGGAACTTCTCGCGCTCGTCGATCGGGGCGTACGTGCTGATCCCCTCGGCCCCGCGCATGACGTTGATGGCGTTGACGTAGAACTCCCCCGCCACGCGGGCGGTCTGCTTGTTCGCCCCGTACGAGAACATCCCGACGCCCGGCACCAGGACGACCAGCGGGTCGGCACCGCGGATCGGCGGGGAGTCGGGGCCGGCGTAGCGGTCGTAGTACGCCTGGTAGTCCGCCCGGTAGGCCTCGTGCAGCTCGGCCAGACGCGCCTTCGCGTCCTCGAGCGGGGCGTCGGCCGGCAGGTCGAGCACGAGGGGCTTGACCTTGGTCCGCAGGAAGTGGTCCGGGCAGCTCGTACCCAGCGCGGCGAGCCTCGGGTGCTCCGCGGCGGCGAGGAAGTCGAGCACCACCGCGTCGTCGGTGAAGTGGCCGACCATCGGCCGGTCGTGGGAGGCGAGACCGCGGACGACAGGGGCCAGGGCGACTGCCCGCGCGCGCCGCTCCGCCTCGGGCAGCGCGCCGTACCCAGGCAGTGCCGGCCCGAACGGCTCCGGCTTCGCGTGGTCGGCGATGAAGCGGGCCGCGGTGTCGATGATCCACAGCGAGGCGGCCTCGGCCTGCTCGGAGGTGTTGCCCCAGGCGGTGATCCCGTGGCCGCCCAGGATGCAGCCGACCGCTTCGGGGTGGGCCTCCTTGAGCGCCGCGATGTCGAGCCCGAGCTGGAAGCCGGGACGGCGCCACGGCACCCAGACGACCTGGTCGCCGAAGATCTTCGTCGTCAGCTCCTCGCCGTCCGCCGCGGTGGCGATGGCGATCCCGGAGTCGGGGTGCAGGTGGTCGACGTGAGCCGCGTCCACCAGGCCGTGCATCGCGGTGTCGATCGACGGGGCCGCGCCGCCCCGGCCGTGCAGGCAGTAGTCGAACGCCGCGACCATCTCGTCCTCGCGCTCGACGCCGGGGTAGGTCCCGACGAGGGCGCGGACGCGGTCCAGCCGGAGCACGGCCAGCCCGCTCTCGGTCAGCGTCCCGAGGTCACCCCCGGAACCCTTGACCCAGAGGAGCTCGACGTCCTCGCCGGTGACGGGGTCGACGTCGCGGCCTTTCGCCGAGGTGTTGCCGCCGGCGTAGTTCGTGTTCTTCGGGTCGGAGCCGAGCCGGTTCGATCGCTTGATCAGCTCAGCGACGGCGGGGTTCGTGTCGTCAGCACCGGTCACGTCAGGCGCCCCAGCCGGCCTGGCGACCACCGACGCGGTCGGTCTCGATCGTGCGCTGGTAGCCGGACACCGCGTACGCGTGCATCGGGTCCCCGGGCAGACCGCGCGACTCGCGCCAGGCGGCGAGGTCGGGGCGGACGTCGGTGTAGAAGGCGTCCATGATCAGCCCGTTGGCGCCGAGCACGTCGCCGTCGGCCTGCGCCTTGGCCAGCGCGTCGTGGTCGACGAGCAGGGCGCGCGCCGTCATCTCCTGCACGTTGAGCACCGACCGGATCTGGCCGGGGATCTTGTCCTCGACGTTGTGGCACTGGTCGAGCATGAAGGCGACGTCGGAGCCCGGTCCGAAGCCGCCGCCGCGGATGACCTCGTAGAGGATCCGGAACAGCTGGAAGGGATCGGCTGACCCGACGATCAGGTCGTCGTCGGCGTAGTAGCGCGAGTTGAAGTCGAACGAGCCGAGCTTTCCGAGCCGCAGGAGCTGGGCGACGATGAACTCGATGTTGGTGCCCGGCGCGTGGTGGCCGGTGTCGAGGCAGACCATCGCCTTGTCGCCCAGCGCGCTCACGTGGGCGTACGAGGTGCCCCAGTCGGGGACGTCGGTGTGGTAGAACGCCGGCTCGAAGAACTTGTACTCCAGCACCATCCGCTGCTCCGGCCCGAGCCGGTCGTAGATCTGGCGGAGGCTGTCGGCGAGGCGGTCCTGACGGCCGCGGATGTCGCCCTGGCCGGCGTAGTTCGTGCCGTCGGCGAGCCAGATCTTCAGGTCCCGGGAACCGGTCGCGTCCATCACGTCGACGCACGTGAAGTGGTGCTCGATGGCCTTGCGGCGGATCGTCTCGTCGACGTGGGTCAGGCTGCCGAACTTGTAGGCGTCGTCCTGGAACGTGTTCGAGTTGATCGTGCCCAGGGTGACGCCGTGGTCCTCGGCGTACCGGCCCAGGGCGGCGAAGTCGTCGACCTGGTCCCACGGGATGTGCAGGGCGACCTTGGGCGCCAGTCCGGTGGCCGCGTGCACCTGCGCCGCGTCGGCGATCTTCTCCTCGACGCTGCGGGGCGTGCCCGGGGTGGAGAAGACCTTGAAGCGGGTGCCGGAGTTGCCGAAGGCCCACGACGGGAGCTCGATGGCCTGGCCGGCGAGCTGGTCGGTGATATCGGCGAACGACGCCATGGGGGACTCCACTTCTCACGCTGTCTTGAAACGTTCCATCGAGAGCCCGACCCTACGACTCGGCGTTACACGTGTCAAGGAACCCGCGCCGCGTCCCGACCGCGGCGCGGCGGCCGTCCGATATCCTCCTGAAACCTTCAACGCGCCGGCCGGTCGTCGTGGGCGACGCAGGCCGGAGAGGAGCCCGTGTGCCCCGCAAGTCGTCGACGAGCATGAAGGACGTCGCCACGCTGGCCGGGGTCTCGCTGGGCACCGTGTCGAACGTCGTGAACTCGCCCGACCTCGTGAGCCCGGCCACCCGGGACCGGGTGGAGACCGCGATCGCCAAGCTGGGCTGGGTGCCGAACGAGTCGGCCCGCCAGCTGCGCGCCGGCCGCAGCCGGGTGATCAGCATGGTCGTGATGGACATCGGCAACCCGTTCTTCACCGACGTCCTGCGCGGGGTCGAGGACTGGGTCCAGGGCCGCGGCTACCACGTGCAGGCGAGCAACAGCGCGGCCCGTCCCGAGCGCGAGAGCGAGCAGCTGCGGGTGCTGGAGCAGCAGCGCGTGGGCGGCATCCTCTGGGCGCCGGTCAGCGGTCCGAGCGACCGCGCGGAGACCCTGCGCCGACGGGGCATCCCGGTCGTGATCGTCGACCGTGCGGGCGACGGGACCGGCTACTGCTCGGTGTCGGTCGACGACGTCGAGGGCGGTCGGCTCGCCACCTCGCACCTGCTCGACCTCGGCCACACCTCGATCGCCCTGGTCGGTGGCCCGGGCACCCTGCACCAGGTCCGCGACCGCCGGCTCGGCGCGGAGATCGCCCGCGGCCAGCACGGCAGCTCGGCCTCCCTGCTCGTCGTGTCGACGGACTCGCAGGAGGCCGCCGCCGGGGTCGCCGCCGCCGACCAGCTCGTCGGGCTGCCCGACGCCGAGCGCCCGACGGCGGTCTTCGCCATGAACGACCTGCTCGCGATCGGGCTGCTGCAGGGCTTCGTCACGCACGGCCTGCGGGTGCCGGAGGACGTCGCGCTCATCGGCTACGACGACATCTCCTTCGCCGCGTCCGCCGCCGTGCCGCTGTCCTCGGTCCGGCAGCCGCGCGAGGCCCTGGGCCGCCGGGGCGCCGAGCTGCTGTTCGAGGAGATGGAGGCCGCCGACCACGACCTCCCCCACGAGCACCAGGGCGTGCGCTTCACCCCCGAGCTGGTCGTCCGGCGCAGCACGTCCCCGCGCTGAGCCTCTGCGCACGGCAGTTCGACAAACGGCAGCTCGACGGGCACAGACGCACCAACGAGGCAGCGGGCGATCCTCGAGCCCGCCTTTCGCCCGCGAGCGGTACACCTTCCCGCTCCGAGTGAGATGACCACCGGGAAGGCGTACCGCTCGAGGGGATCTGTGACCGGTGGCGCCACAAGTCGCGCCAGGGGCCCCTGGGTGTGCCCTCTGGCGCCAGGAGTCGCGTGCTTCCGCTTCCTGGCCGCGCTGAGCGCGTCTACCCCTTCACCGAGCCGGCGGCCATGCCGGCGACGATCTTGCGGTTGAAGAAGATGAACATGACGAACGGCGGGATCATCACGAGCAGGATCGTGGCGAACAGCAGGTTGTACTGCGTCGTGAACTGGCTCTGGAAGTTGAGCAGCGTGACCTGGATCGTCGCGTTCTGCGTGCCCGGCAGGAAGTAGAGCGGGTTCTGGAAGTCGTTGTAGACGAACACCGACTGCAGGATGATCACCGTGATCATCACCGACCGCAGGACCGGGAAGATCACCCGGAAGAAGACCTGCAGCGGGTTCGCCCCGTCCACGGTCGCGGCCTCGTCGAGCTCGCGCGGGACGCTGGCGATGAAGGCGCGGAAGAGCAGGATGCAGAAGGGCAGCCCGTACGCGATCTCGATCAGGATCAGGCCGGGCATCGTCTTGAACAGCCCGACCTTCTGCAGCACCCAGATCGTCGGCACGATGGCCGGCGGCACGATCAGGCCGGCAAGGACGAGAAGCCCGACCGCCCCGGTGGTCCGGCCCGGGCGGCGCTGCCAGACGTACGCGACCATCGCCCCGAGGAAGACCATCGCCGCCACGCTGACGACGGTCAGGATGACGCTGTTGATGAACGCGATGACCATCAGGTAGTCCCGCGACGAGAACGCCTGGGCGATGTTCTGCAGCAGCTGGAAGTTCCGTGGCCAGGCGAAACGCAGCTCGTTCGACTGGACCCGGTCCTGCGAGGCGAGCAGCAGGATGAAGAGGAAAGGGACCACGAAAAAGATCCCGGTGAAGACGATGCCGACGCCGCCGATGACGACGCCCCGCGTGTTCCTCATCAGTCCTCCGCCCGGTTGAGCCAGCGCGTCAGCGGCACGACGATGAGGGTCACGAGCAGGAACAGCACGACCGAGCCCGCGGTGGAGAGGCCGTAGAAGCCGGCCTGGTACTGCTTGTAGATCACCGAGGCGATCACGTCGGAGGCGAACCCGGGCCCGCCCTTGGTCATCGCGTAGATGAGGTCGAAGGACCGCAGCCCACCGATCAGGGAGAGCGTGATCACCGACGCGGTGGCCGGCCGGACGAGCGGCAGCGTGATCGTGCGGAACAGCTGCCAGCGGCTCGCGCCGTCGACCTGGGCCGCCTCGTTGTACTCGCCGGCGATGGACACCAGCCCGGCGATGTAGATCACCGTGGCCAGCCCGACACCCTTCCAGACGTCGACCAGCGCCACCGAGATCAGCGCCAGGCTCGGGTTGGTCAGCCAGCCCGGGCCGTCGACCCCGACGTGGCCGAGGGCGTTGTTGATCAGCCCCTTCTCGGGGTTCATCAGGACGGTGAAGGTGAGGCCGACGCCGATGGCGCTGACCAGCACCGGGAAGAAGATCACCGAGCGGAGGTAGCCGCGGGCGATGATCCGCGACGTCAGCGCGATGGCCAGGGCCATGCCGAGGACGACCTTGAGCCCGGACGTCAGCACCGCGTAGATCAGCGTGTTCCGCAGGCCGATGACCAGCGCCTGCTCCTGGAAGAACGTCCGGTAGTTGTCCAGCCCGATCCAGCGCGAGGTGAAGAGGTCCCACCGGGTGAACGAGAAGTAGAACGACGTCAGCGTCGGGACGACGAAGAACACGACGTAGATGACGCCGGGAATGATCAGGAACCAGTACGGGTACGGCCCCCGGCGTCGGGACCCCCTGCTCTTCGGCGCCGGCTCGGCCGGAGCGGCCCGCGTCGCCTCCGGGGTGCTCGTCGTGCTCGCCATCCCGTCTCCTTCGGTGGGTGTGCTGGGTGGACGGAGCCCACCGTCGGGCTCAGGAGGACGGCTCCCGAGCCCGTCGGCGGGCGGTGGGGATCAGTCCCAGCCGGGGAGGTTGAGCTGCTGCGCCTGCTTCTTGACGTCCTTGTCGTACAGGGCCGCGGCCTGGGCCGCGCTCTCCTGGCCGGTGCCGACCTGGATGCAGATCTGCTCGAGGTTCGGGCCCTTGACCGGCGACTTGAACTCCAGCGCGGGGGTCGCGTGACCGGCGTCGAAGTAGGCCTGGGTGTCCTTGGCCACCTGGGAGACGGTGCTCGGCAGGGTGCAGGCCTTGGACAGGAACGGGCCCTGCGGGGGCGAGCCCTGGATGGCGGCGTCGCAGCCCTGCTGGGTCGTCACGAAGGTCAGGAACTTCTTGGCGGCGTCGAGCTTGTCGCCCTCGGCCGACTTCGGGATGTAGAGGGCCGACGTGCCGGGCCACACGGTCAGGTTGTTCGAGGCCGGGTCGTTCCCGGGCAGGGCGAACATGCCGACGTCGTTCGTCTTCCCGGGAGCCAGGTTCTCGATGTTGGCCGCGGAGCCGCCGAGCTGCGGGTACTGGGCCGCCTCGCCGGTGGCGACCGCCTTCATGCCGTCGTTCAGCGTGGCCGAGGCGAAGTCCTTGTTGAGGTAGCCCGCGTCCTTGACCGCCTGGATGTGCTCGAAGCCGGCCAGGGCGGCCGGGGTGTTGGCGTAGCCGGCCTGGTTGGCGGTGTACTTCGTGGCGAAGTCGGGGACGGCCGCCTCGACGTTCGCGTAGTCGCCGAGCACGAAGAGCTGCGAGGTCCAGGACTCGCCGTACGTCTGCTCGACCGGGTCGACCCCGCCAGCGTCCTTGATCTTCTTGCTGTTGGCCATGAACTCGTCCCACGTCTTGGGGATCTCGAGCCCGAGCTTCTTGTACACGGGGATGTTGTAGAGCACCCCGCCGCCGAACGCCGTGCCGATCGGACCGCCGTAGAGCTTGCCGTCCGTGCCCTTCGACGAGGCCGCGAAGTTGTCGTCGAGCTGCCCGGCCCACGGCTGGTCGTCGAGCGCCGTCAGGTTCTGCTCCGGCTTGATCGCCTGCAGCAGCGACCCGTTGTTGTACTGGAAGACCTCGGCCATGTCCCCGGTCGCCAGCCGCGTCTTGATGATGTTGTCGCCGTCTGTGCCGCCCGGGCGGGTGTCGGTGTTGATGGTGATGCCCGGGTTGGCGGCCTGGAAGGCGGCGATGACCGCCTTCGTCTGCGCCGCCGTGGCGTCGTCGTTGGGGATCAGGTAGGTGATCGTCACCGCGGCCGCGCTTCCCCCGGCGCTGCCCGCGTCGCTGCTGCTGCCGAGACTGCCGGCGCTGCAGCCGGCCGCCACCAGGGCGATCGACGACGTGACGGCCACCGTGGCGAGTCCTCGCCGGGCCGTTCTGCTGAACCTCATGGTGCCTCCGGGTGTTCGAGGCAGCTGCGCAGAGGCCTGAAGAGCCATCCGGGCCGCAGTGCCTGGATCGTTTCAATGCCCGAACGTTAACCTAGGTGCCGCCGCCCGTCAACACATCCGGGCGGCGGCCCCTCGGGCGCGGCATAACGGTTCAGCCACGCCCGCGCAGGCGTCAGACCGACGCCGCCGTGAGGTGGTGCGTGCCCGAGCCGATCTCGCGGTCCGCCTCGCCGGGCAGCCGGACGACGCCGGTGACCCCGTCGGGCAGGCTCACGTCCAGCTCCAGCGCGGCCCCGTCGGCCTGGGTCCAGCCGACCGCCACCGCGCCGTGGCGGGTCTCCAGCGAGGTCTTCGCCCAGGTGAGCCCTCCCCCGGGCCGCGGTGCCACCAGGACGCGGGCGTAGCCCGGCTCCAGCGGCGCGAGGCCGGCGACCGTCCGGTGCAGCCAGTCCACGACCGCCCCCAGCGCGTAGTGGTTGAAGCTGGTCATCTGGCCCGGGTTGATGGTGCCGTCGGGCAGCATCGAGTCCCAGCGCTCCCAGACCGTCGTCGCCCCCATGGTCACCGGGTAGAGCCAGGACGGGCACTCCCGCTGGAGCAGCAGCGCGTACGCGTCGTCGAGGTGCCCGGTGATCGTCAGCGCGTCGGTGACGAACGGGGTGCCGGCGAAGCCGGTCAGGATGTGGTGGCCGCCCTCGCGGACCAGCTCGGCGAGCCGGTCCCCGGCCCGGGCCTGCAGGTCGCCCTCGAGCAGGCCGAAGGCGATCGCCAGCGCGTAGACGGTGACGGCGTCGCTGGTGATGCGACCGTCGTCAGCCACGTAGTGCTCGACGAACGCGGTCCGCGTCCGCTCCGCGACCTCGCGGAAGTGCGCCGCGTCCTCGTGCCCGACCAGCTCGGCCGTCTCCGCCACCAGCGTGGCGCTGCGGAACAGGCAGGCCGTCGCGACCACGCCCGGGTCCGCCTTGGCCAGGATGGGGTCCTCCGGCGGCGCGGTCGGGTCCAGCCAGTCGCCGAACTGGAAGCCGGTGTCCCACAGCCCGGTCGGCGACAGGAGCGACTCGACCCGGCGCACGTGCGCGGCCATGGAGCCGATCTGGTCCTCCAGCACGCGGCGGTCCCCGTACGCCTGCCACAGCGCCCATGGCACCCAGACGGCGGCGTCGCTCCAGACCGCGGTCGACTCCTGGGGCGGGAAGGAGCTGGCGTCGGGGTCGTCAGCGAGCACGAGCTTGAGCACGTCTGGGACGACGAACGCGACCATCCCGTCGGCCGCGCGCTGCTCGGCCTCGACGTCGCGCAGCCAGTCGCGGAGGAAGTCGTCCACGTCGAAGAGGTAGGCCGCCGACGGCGTGAAGGCGGCGATGTCGCCGGTCCAGCCGAGGCGCTCGTCGCGCTGCGGGCAGTCGGTCGGCACGTCGAGGAAGTTGCCGACCGTCCCCCACACCGCGTTGCGGTGCAGCTGGGTGACGAGCTCGTCGGAGCAGCTGAAGTCACCGGTCCGGCGCAGCTCGGAGGACACGACGACCGCGGTGAGCGCGTCGGGCGTCAGCTCCCCGGGCCAGCCCTCGACCTCGGCGTAGCGGAAGCCGTGGAACGTGAGCGTGGGCTCGAAGACGTCGGCCCGGCCGCTGAGCACGAACCGGTCGGTCGCGTGCGCCGTCCGCAGCGGGCGGACGCCGAGCTCGTCGTGCTCGAGGACCTCGGCGTGGCGCAGGGTGACGGTGGTCCCGGCCGGTCCCTGGACGTGCACCCGGAGCCAGCCGACCAGGTTCTGGCCGAAGTCGACGAGAGTCCGTCCGGACGGCGAGGTCCAGATCTTCACCGGAGCGACCTCGAGGATCCGCTTCACCGGCGGCCCGATGTACGGCGTCAGCGTGCTCAGGTCCAGCTCACCGCGGTGCACGCCGCCCCAGGCCGGGTCGGCGTGGCCGGGCCGGAGCCAGCCGTCGTCGAGGCGGCGGGCATCGATCGTCTCGCCGTCGTAGAGGTCGTTGGCCAGCACCGCGGACGGGCCGGCGGTCCAGGACTCGTCGGTCACGACCGTCTGGACGTGGCCGTCGGCGTACGCGATCTCCAGCTGCGCGAAGGCCCCGAGCTCGGAGCCGTAGTAGGCGCGACCGCCCGTCCAGCCGAGGCGCCCGCGGAACCAGCCGTTGCCGAGCGCGAGCCCGAGGACCGTGCCCTCGGCCGGGGTCTCGGCGAGCAGCGCGGTCACGTCGTGCTCGTTGTAGCGCAGCCGCCACTCGTAGCTCGACCAGCCCGGGCTGAGCACGTCGTCCCCGACGCGCCGCCCGTTGAGGAAGGCCTCGTAGACGCCGTGCGCCGTGGCGAGCAGCGTGCCGCGGACGACCGCCCCGTGGCCCTCGTCGAGCCGGAGCTCCTTGCGCAGCAGCGGGGCTCCGTCGAAGTCCTCGTCGGGCGAGATCAGGACGGCGGACCAGTCGGGCATTCCACTCCTCGAGTTCGAAGCACAGGCGATATGAAACGTTCTAGTCGAGGCAATCACCCCGGCTGCAGCCTGTCAACCGCTACGCTCCTGTGACGATTCAACGAGCTCCTCAGGAGGCGTCGTGCCCCGCTACTGCCTGAGGGGTCAGGTCAGGCCGGACCAGGTCGCGGAGTACCGCCGCGTGCACACCGAGGTCTGGCCGGAGATGCTCGCGGCCCTGCGCGACGCCGGCTGGCACGACTACTCCCTCTACGTCGGCGACGACGGCGTCCTGGTCGGCTTCGTCTCGACCGACGCCGGCGACGACCTCGACGCGATCCAGCGGCGCGTCCAGGGACCGGTCAACGACCGGTGGCAGCGGTCCGTCGCCGCGCTGTTCGCGAGCGAGGGCGCTCCGGACCAGGCCTGGCAGGTCCTGCCCGAGGTGTTCCACCTCGACTGAGGTCGCCGGTGCTCAGCGCTGGGCGCGCAGCAGCACGGGCCCGGCGTCACCCTCCCGGATCTCGACGGCGGCGATCGCGTCGAGCGCGAGCGGGCTGACGCCCGAGGGGTGCATGACCCGGTTCGGGCGGACGGTCCAGAGCTTGACCTCGCTCCCCCGGCCGGCGGTGTCGACGACCCACACCGAGTACGGCTCCCCCTCCGTCACGTCGGCGTACTGGCACTCGACCCGGACGTCGGTCCCGCCGTTCACCGGCGCGAGGTCGACGACGGCGGTGAGCGGGGACGGCACCACGGCCGAGAACGCGAGCCGCTGCACCTCGTCGCGCTCGACCAGCGCGCGGAGGCCGTAGCCACCGAGCCCACCGAGCACCGCGACGAGGACGGCGGCGGCCGCCAGCTGCCACCACCGCGGACGGGTTCTGGAACGCAGGGGCTTGGGCGGCGAGGCCGGGGCCGGCGGGAGCGGGGGCTCGATCTCCCCCGCGGGGTCGGCGTCCATCGCCAGGGCCTCCACGGGCGGCACCCGAGCCAGCAGCCCGGGCATCCCGGCGAGCTCGCCGACGGCGGTGCGGCAGCGCTCGCAGCCGGCCAGATGCTGCTCGAACTCGGCGCGCTCGTCCGGCGGCAGGGCCCCGAGGACGTACGCCGCGTCCCACTCGGTGTAGCGGTCGACGGCGCTCACGGCGCGGTCACCCCCTTCTCCTGCAGCAGCAGCCGCAGGCTGCGCAGGCCGTAGTGCAGCCGCGACTTGACCGTCCCCTCGGGCACGCCGAGCGTGCGGGCGATCTCGGCGAGCGGCCGCCCCTCGTACGACGCGGCCACGACGACCTCCCGGTGCTGCGGCGACAGGCCACGCAACGCGTCGGCGATCAGCCAGCGGTCGAGCACCGCGCTCGTCGCGTCCTCGCCGGTCGGGGTCCGGTCCGCGAGGGTCGAGACGTCGGTCGCCGTCTCGTGGCGGTGGGCGGCGCTGCGCCAGCGGTCGATCACGAGGTTGCGCGTCACGGTGAACAGCCAGGCCCGGGCCGCCCGTTCGTCGGACGCGACGATCTCCGGGTGCCGCCAGGCGCGGAGCAGCACGTCCTGCACGACGTCGCGGGCCAGGTCGGGGTTGTGCGTGAGGCGCGCGGCGAAGCCGAGCAGGGCGGCACCGTGCTGCTCGTGCAGCTGGCGCAGCGCTGCCGCCGGTTCGACAGCACCCTCCATCCCCACCTCCTGGTCGGTCGGTCGTGAGAGCAGACGGGGCAGAGGCCCCGATGGTTCATCCCGACCGGCACGGGCGCCCGGACGCCGCAGCAGTCACATGTTCGAGCCGTCGGGCGGCACGCCCTCGGGCAGCGCCGCGGCGGGCGCGGTGCCGTCGCCGGCACCCGGGCACGCCAGGTCGAGGGTGTAGGCGGTCATCGAGAGCGACCCGTACGCGTAGCCGTCGACGAGCACGTCGGCGCCGCGGTCGGCGGCCCCGGCGAGGCCGGCGAGGTAGAGCAGCGGGAGGTAGTGGTCCGGCGTGGGGACCGCGACGTCGAAGTCGCGGTGACCGTCGAGCGCGGCGACCTCGGTCGGGTCGTCGGTCATCGACGCCCGCACCTGCTCGTCGAAGCGCCGCGCCCAGTCGAAGCCGGCGTCGGGCAGCCGGGAGTCCATGCCGCCGAGGTTGTGCACGACGTTGCCGCTGCCGATGATCAGCACCCCCTGCTCACGCAGCGGGGCGAGGCGGGCGCCGAGGTCGAGGTGGTAGTCGAAGCGCTTGTCGGCGTTGATGCTCAGCTGCATCACCGGGACGTCCGCGTCGGGGAACGTGTGCATCAGGACCGACCACGTCCCGTGGTCGATCCCCCAGCTGTCCACGTCGGCACCGACCCAGGTCGGGTGCACCGTGTCGCTCACCTCCTCGACGAAGGACGGCAGGCCCGGGGCCGGGTAGTCGACGTCGAAGAGCGGCTGCGGGAACCCGTAGAAGTCGTGGATGGTGCGCGGCCGCGGCATCGCCGTGACCGCGGTGGCGTTGATGTACCAGTGCGCCGAGACCACGAGGATCGCGCGCGGCTTCGGCACCGCACGACCGAACGCGTGCCAGGCCTGGGTGTAGCGGTTGTCCGCGAGCGCGTTCATCGGGTTGCCGTGCCCGATGAACGCGGCGGGCATCAGCCCGGCCGCCGGGTCAGGGGTCTCGGTCACCCGGCCGACCCTACGGCTCGGACGAGGACGTCGCGCAGCGTCACGAACCCGTCGGCCCCAGCGGCGTCCCGATCAGCACCAGCGCCGGGGCGCCCGCGGTCGCCGTGGCCAGGTCGCCGTGGACGTCGTACGTCAGCTCGGCCCCCGGCACGCTCAGGGTCCGCGTCTCGACGGTTGCGTCGGTCGGTGATGTCATGGAGCTCTCCTCGGATCGGGCTGGTGGTCTCTCGACCGCTCGACCGGGGTGAAGTCATCGGCGACGCGGAAGGACATCCCATGACCTCGGACCCGGGCGGTCGGACCCGATCGGTCGGCGTGTTCCTGAGCCTCACCCTCGACGGGGTGGTGCAGGGTCTCGGCCGGCCCGACGAGGACACGCGCGGCGGCTTCACCCACGGCGGCTGGGGCCAGGACTACGCCGACGAGGTGATGGCACGGGAGGCCGGGAAGGGGCTCGCCCGGCCCGGCGACATGCTCTTCGGGCACCGGACCTGGACCGACTTCACCACCGCGTGGGGCACCCGGACCGACGACAACCCGTTCAGCACGCACATGAACGCGGCGACCAAGTACGTCGTCTCCCGCACGCTCGAGGACGCGGACGCGTGGCAGAACTCGATCCTGCTGCGGGGCGAGGCCGTCGAGACGGTGGCCGCGCTGAAGGCGACGACGGGCCGCCACCTCTCGATCATCGGCAGCGCGTCGCTGGTGCGCTCGCTCCACGCGGCCGGGCTGATCGACCACTACACCCTGCTCATCCACCCGCTCACGCTCGGGACGGGCGCGCGCCTCTTCGACGGGCCGGCGCCGCTGACACGCCTCACGCTGACCGGCACCGTCGTCACCTCGACGGGCGTGATCATCGCCGACTACGACACCACGCCAGCAGCGTCGGGACGCTGAGGCCCGAGCAGCACGTCCTGCAGCGACCGGGTCGCCGCGAGCCGGGCCCCCAGCAGCGGGGCCGCCCGGCCCAGACCGGCGACGACCACGGGCGTCGGGGGCACCAGGAGCTCGCCGGTCCGCGCGACGAGGCGGTCGACGAACCCGGCCGCTCCGGCCCAGGGTCCCCCGACGACGATCGCCGCCGGGTTGAGGAGCGCGGCCACGGAGACCAGCGCACCCGCGACCGCCGTCACGATCGCGTCCCGACGCGCGTGGTCCTCCCGGCGGTCGCCGGTCAGGACACGTTCGACCGCCTCGACGTCGATGGTGTCCGAGGCCGGCCGCAGCAGGCCGAGGTCGCCGAAGCACTCGACCAGGCGCCGCGCGCGGCCGTCCGGCCCGGTGGTCAGGACGTGCGCGGGCTCGCCGGCCAGACCGGCGTGACCGCGGACGAGCCGGCCGTCGTGGACCACCGCACCCCCGAGGCCGTGCCCGAGGTGGAGGTAGCAGAAGTCGTCCAGGCCGACCGCCGCTCCCGCGTCGTGCTCGGCGAGCGCGGCCCAGTTCACGTCGTTGTCGACCTCGATCTCCACGTCGACGAGCGGCGCGAGCAGCGCCCGCGGGTCGAGCTCGTCGACGACGAACGGCGAGTGCGGCAGGTGCACGAGCCGGCCGGAGCCCCGGTCCACCGGCCCGGCCAGCGAGAGCGAGCACGCCCGTACGGGTCCCGGCAGGTCCCCCGTCGCGTCGGCGACGAGGGCGAGCAGCAGCGGGTCGAGCTCGGCGGCCGTCACCGGGCTGGGCGTGTCCCGCTCGACGCGGCGCAGCACGGTCCCCCGGACGTCGAGGAGCTCCGCGACGAGGCCGTCCGGCCCGCCCTCGACCGCGAGCGCGACGCCCAGGTCCTCGCGGAGCCGGTAGTGGACGCCGGCGGGTCCACGCCGGCCCAAGGGCGCGGCCCCGGCCTCCACCACCACCCCGTCGAGCTCGAGGCGCCGCACGCTCTCCGACACGGTGGGCTTCGAGATGCCCGTCACCGCCGCGATCTCGGCCCGGGTCATGTTGTCCCCGCGCAGCAGCTGGTCCACCACGTGCCGGTCGGTGATCCGACGCAGCAGGGCGAGGGACGCCCGCGGTGGGTCCTGCACGTCGGTCATCGGCACCTCGGGTCAGATCAATGGTTAGGAGTCCTTGCACTTTATCCGAACGGTGTCCTACAGTTCCAGCCACGGAACCAGAAAGAGTCCTAACCATTCCCCTGGAGGCCCAGCGCATGACCACCACCGCCACCCCGGCCACGCCCGTCAGCCCCAGCTCCGGGCTGCCGCACTGGGAGACCCTCCCGGACGACCTTCCGGCCGCGACGGCCGAGATCAAGGCGGCGATCCGCGCCCGCATCGAGGCCTCGGGCCGCACGGTCGCGCAGGTGGTCGACGAGATCGAGACGTTCCTCGAGGGCGAGATCGCCGACATCGAGGCCACCCGGGCCCGCGGCGAGGAGGTCTGGCCGGTCGTCGACTACGCCGACGTGGAAGCCGGAACCGTGACGGAGGAGACGCTGGCCCTGGTGAAGCGGCGCGGCTGCGCCGTCGTGCGCGGCCACTTCGACCGCGCCCGGGCCGAGGCCTGGGACGCCGACGTCGTGGACTACGTCGAGTCGAACCGCTTCTTCGAGACCTACGCCGGCCCGGCCGACGACTTCTTCGGCACCCTCGGCTCGGAGATGAGCAAGCCCGAGATCTACCCGGTCTACTGGTCCCGCGCGCAGATGGAGGCGCGCCAGGACCCACGCATGGCGACGGTGCAGGCGTTCCTCAACCGGCGCTGGACCTCCGACAGCGAGGGGCGCCGGTGGTTCGACCCCGAGGTCGACACCCTCTACCCCGACCGTCTCCGCCGCCGCCCGCCGGGCGCGACCTCGGGCGGGCTCGGCACCCACCTCGACCCCGGGACGCTCGACCTGTGGATGACCGAGGGCTACCAGCAGCACTTCCGTCACCTCTTCTCCGGCGACGTCGCGGCGTACGACCCGTGGGACGCGGCCTACCGCACCGAGGCCGCGCAGTACCCGGGCTCGACGATGTGCTCGGCGTTCCGCACGTTCCAGGGCTGGACCGCGCTCAGCGAGATGCAGCGGGACCAGGGCGTCCTGCACACCGTGCCGATCCCGAAGGCGATGGCCTACCTGATGCTCCGCCCGCTGCTCGACGACGTGCCCGCCGAGGAGATGTGCGGGGTGCAGCCCAACCGGACGTTCCCGGTGAACGAGCGCTACCACGCCATCCTGACCCGGGCCCTCTCCGGCATCCCCGACGTCGCGCCCGGCGACTCCGTCTGGTGGCACTGCGACATGATCCACGCGGTCGCCCCGGTGACGGACCAGCAGGGCTGGGGCAACGTCATCTACATCCCGGCCGCACCGCAGTGCGCCAAGAACGACGCGTACGCCGCCTCCGTGCGCGAGGCGTTCCTGTCCGGGCGGAGCCCGCACGACTTCCCCGAGGAGCACTACGAGGCGAGCTGGCCGAACCGGTTCGCGCCCGAGGACCTCAACGCGGTCGGCCGGCGCGGGCTGGGTCTCTAGCCCTCCTTCGCCCGTCTGCTCGCTCTTGTCGAGTCTGCGCGCGTTCGAACGCGCGCAGACTTCACCAGATCGAGCAGACGTGGCGTCGGGTGCTGAGCTACGCGGCTACGCCGGGCGCCACGCCAGCGGCCCGAGGCTGCTGAGCGGCACGGCCGGGACGACGACGCGGTCATCCTCTGCGTCGTAGAGCATCAGCTGGTCGACGCTGATCAGGGCCAGCCAGCGGTCGTCGAGCCAGACGGCGTCGCGTGTGCTGCCGCGCGGCTGGTCGAAGATCTCGTCGATCTGGCCCGTGCCCACGACGCTCACCCGCAGGGTGCTCGTGTCGCCGACCGTCTCGGTCACGGCCAGCCGCCGGTTGGCCGGCGAGAGGGTGCCGCCCGTCGTGTCCTCGCCGACCGCGGTGCTCAGCACGCTGTCCGGCTCCTCGGCGTGGCGGTGCAGCGTGAAGCGGCACTCGCCCCGCGCGCAGGTCCGTCGGACGTAGCCGTCGGGGCCGGTCGCGATGACGTCACCGACCTGACGGGCCCGGGAGGACGTCGGGAAGGCGGAGCGGAAGCCGGCGTCGGTGACGCTCAGCAGGCCGCCGGCCCCGTCGCTCGCCGCGTCCCCGTCGACGCTGACACGCGTGGACGCCTTGCCGTCCGCGTCGACCCGGCGCCAGGTCGTCCGCCTCGAGCCCGGGTCCTCCGCCGCCCAGACCGAGCCGTCCGGGCCGGGCAGGAACGCGGCGGCCGTGCGCAGCGCTCCGCTCACCGGCTGGACGGACCCGTCGGACATGACGACGGACCTCGAGCGCTTCGTGGCCCCCCACACGAGCACGCCCGTGCCCAACGAGGTCATCGACGTCTCGCTCGAGTAGGCCGGCACCCTCGTCGGCGTCACCCTGCCGTCGCGGCTGTCGACGGCGTAGACCCGCCCCGCCGACCCGACGAGCAGCAGGCCCGGCGGCAGGTCGGCGGGCCAGGTGTGACTGGTCGCCGACGCGCTGATCATCGGCCGCGGGGCGGGCCGGGGTGAGACGTCCGGTTCCTGCGAGGTGAACCGGAGGACGACGAGGCCGACGACGACGGCGAGCACGACCCCGAGGACCAGCCACGATCGTCCACGACCCAGGCGGGCGCCCTCGGCGTCGAGGTGCTCGGGCTCCATCGCGGTGCCGCTACTCCGGGGCCGGCGCGCCCTGCGCGAGCCCGGCGGAGGCGGCCGCTGCCAGCGCGGCGGCCATCGCGTCCAGCTCGGAGCGGCCCGTCGCCCGCGCCAGCCCGGCGACGGCGTCGAACTCGGGCGTGACCCGGATGATCACCCCGCCGTCGTGGCTGATCTTGACCGGCACGGCATGATCATCGACCTGCACGTCCACCCACGTCCGCGGCAGCATGAACTTCGTCGTGGGGGCCTGCCGTACGCCGATCGTCGACGTGTGCGCGTAGACGACGTCGCGCAGCCGCGGGGCCGCGTCGGGCGCGCAGAGGACGTGCAGCGTGTGGGCCGGTCGTCCCTTCTTCATGAGGATCGGCACGAGCCAGGCGTCCTGGGCCCCGGCGTCGAGCAGGGCGGCGAGCACGCCGGGCCAGAGCCGCGGGTCGAGGTCGTCGACGTTGGCCTCGATCACCAACGCTGGGGTGCCCTCCGACGCGGCCGTCGACGCGGTGTCGGCGCGCGACCCCAGGAACACGCGGGTGACGTTCGGACGGCCGGCCGCGTCACGGGTGCCCGCGCCGGTCCCCGAGCCCTCCAGGCTCATCGACGGGAGGTCCTCGCAGGTGTCGCCGAGGGTGACCACCAGCGCCATGCCCGTCGGTGTCGTGAGCTCGCCCTCGCCGCCGGCGCGGACCCGCCACCCGCGCGAGAGCTCGACGACCGCCGGTCCCGGCACCGCGATGCGGCCGTGCGCCATGCGGACGGTGCCCGAGCCGACCGACACCTCGCTCCCGCTCACCGCCTCGACGCCGAGGTCGGCCACGGCGGCGCAGACGCCCACGACGTCGGCGATCGAGTCGAGCGCCCCGACCTCGTGGAAGTGCACGTCCTCGGCGGAGATCCCGTGGGCCCGGGCCTCGGCGTCGGCCAGGCTCTGGAACACGCGCAGCACGTCGGCCCGCACCCGGTCGGCGAGGTCGGCCTCGGAGACCATCCGCCGTACGGTGCGCCAGTCCCGGTGCGGCGGGTCGTCCACCCGCATCACGACGTCGGCCTTCGTGGCTCGCATCCCGGCGCGCGTCACCTGGTGCGCCTCGACGGTGACCGAGGCCGCGACCACCGCGTCGACCGCACGCTGGACGACGGCCAGGGAGGCACCGGCGTCGAGCAGCGCCCCGAGCAGCATGTCCCCGGCGACGCCAGCCGACGCGTCGATCCAGAGGTGCCTCACGCCGGCTCGGCGATCTGTGCGGCAAGGTGGCCGGCGCCGTACCCGTTGTCGATGTTGACCACGCTGACGCCGGGCGCGCAGCTGTTGAGCATGGTCAGCAGGGCGGCGACGCCGCCGAAGGACGCCCCGTAACCGACGGAGGTCGGGAGCGCGACGACGGGCGCGCGCACGAGGCCCGCGACCACGCTCGGCAGGGCTCCGTCCATCCCGGCCGCCACGACGACGACCCGCGCGGAACGCAGCAGGTCGAGCTTGCCCAGGACCCGGTGCAGCCCGGCGACGCCCACGTCCACGACGAGCTCGGCCTCCCGACCCAGGTAGCGCGCGGTCAGCCAGGCCTCCCGGGCCACGGGGAGGTCGGACGTGCCAGCCGCCAGGACCAGGACGAGGCCGCCGGTGCTGGGCGGGACCGTCGGCGGCCAGGCCAGCAGCCGGGCCTCGGGGTCCCAGGCGGCGTCCGGCAGCGACGCGAGCACCGCGGCCGCGTGCTCCTCACCCGCACGGGTGAACAGCGTGACGACGTCCGGCCGGCCGGACACGGCCTCGGCGATCAGGCGGACCTGCTCGGGCGTCTTGCCCGCGCAGTAGACGGCCTCCGGGTAGCCGCGACGGTCCTGACGTCCCAGGTCGAGGTCCGCGAAATCGGCCAGGGGGTCGCTCACGCGCGGCCCTGCAGGACGGTGAGGGTGAAGGCGCCCGGCTGCATGGTGCCCAGGTCGAGCACCGCGTAGCGGAACCCGGCGCCCAGCACGACCTCGCGCACGGCGCTGCGCAACGGCTCCTGCGCCGCGCGGGCCAGGTCCTCGCCGGGCAGCTCGACGCGCGCGATCTCGTCGTGGTGACGCACCCGGAGGTCGCCGAGGCCGAGGCGGCGCAGACCGCTCTCGGCCTGCTCGACCTGCCGCAGCTTCTCCGGGCTGACCACGGAACCGTGCGGGATCCGCGAGGCCAGGCAGGGTGCGGCCGGCTTCTCGGCGCAGGGCAGCGCCCAGGCGCGGGCGAGGCGGCGTACGGCGGCCTTGTCGAGCCCGGCGTCGCGCAGCGGGGCCAGCACGCGGTGCTCGGCGGCGGCCCGGCTTCCGGGGCGGTCGGAGCGGGCGGCGTCGTCGAGGTTCTCCCCGTACGCGACCGCGTCGAGCGCGTGCTGACGGACGACCTCGTCGGAGATCCGCGTGAAGAGCTCGTTCTTGCAGTGGAAACAGCGGTCGGCGTCGTTGGCCTGGTAGGCCGGGAGGCTGCCCTCGTCGGTGGTCACCTCGACCAGGGCGGCGCCGATCACGCTCGCGACCTCGTGCGCGGCGGAACGTTCGTCGGCCGCCAGGCTCGGCGAGACGCCCAGGACAGCGACGACGCGGCTGGGCCCGAGGACCCGGACCGCGGCCGCGAGCAGCACCGACGAGTCGACGCCCCCGGAGAACGCGACGCCCAGGCGACCGACGCCGGTCAGCGACCGGGCGATCGCCTCCAGCGCCTCCGTCTCGGTCGTCGGCTCGATCAGGACGTCAGCACTGCCGTTCACGGGGACCACCTCACCATCCTCGTCCGAATCCCCCACCTCCAGGTGCGCTCACCCCCGGCGGAGCCGGTCCAGAGGCGCGCCGTGCGGTAGACCGTCCTGGTGCCCGGTGATCTCTCGGTCCTGCTGGTGCTCGACCTGGTCGGCACCTTCGCCTTCGCGCTGAACGGTGCGCTCACGGCCATCCGCGCGGTGGACGTCGACCTCGTGGGCGTCCTCACGCTCGGCGTCATCACCGCGGTCGGGGGCGGGATCATCCGCGACGTCCTGCTGGGCGCGCTGCCGCCGGCGACGTTCGTCGACTGGCGCTACCTGGCCGTGGCGGCCGCGGGGGCGCTGATCGCCTTCGGCTTCAGCCGCCAGCTGCGGCGGCTGCGGATCTCCATCCACGTGCTCGACGCCGCCGGGCTCAGCCTCTTCGCGGTGAGCGGGGCCGGCAAGGCGCTCGAGCTCGGCATGGGTCCGGCCCAGGCCGTCCTGCTCGGTGCCCTCACCGGGGTCGGCGGCGGGACCATCCGCGACGTGCTGATCCGCCGCGTGCCCGACGTGCTGCGCACGGGGCTCTACGCCATCCCAGCTCTCCTCGCCGCCGCCCTGGTCGTGATCACCAGCCGCGTCGGCGTCGACCAGGTCCTCGGTGCGCCCGCCGCCCTCACCGCGGCCGGCGTCTGCTTCGCCGTCCGGATGCTCGGGCTGCGGTTCCGGCTGAACGCGCCGCGCCCGCCCGGGCACGGACCCCGCCCCGGCGTCGACCCCCGACCCTGACGCCTCAGCCGACCCGTACGGGCGTGCGGTGCGGGGTGTCGGCGGCGGACGTGCCGACGAAGACCGTGTACTCCCCCGGCACCACCACGAACGCGCGGTGCCCGTCGTCCCACACGCCGAACGGGTGGTGCGTCGCCGCCGGGTCAACCGTGATCGTCACGGCAGCCGAGGCACCGGCCGCGAGGTGCACCTTGCCGAAGCCGACCAGGCGCTTCGGCGGCTCGCCCTCGACCGGGACCCCGAGGTAGACCTGCACGACCTCGGCCCCGGCGACCGTCCCGGTGTTGGTGACGCGCGCCGTCACGACCATGGGCTGCCGGCCGGCGTCGGCGGTGTCCACCACCACGTCGTCGAGGACGAAGGTCGTGTACGAGAGCCCGTGGCCGAAGCCGAAGAGCGGCTCGATCCCCTGGGCCTGGAACCAGCGGTAGCCCATCTCGAGGCCCTCGGAGTAGCGGATGACCGGGTAGCCGTCGCCCTCGTCGGTGCCCGGGTAGCGCTCCGGACGTCCGGCGTGGAGGGTGTCGTCGGCCGAGCGCGGGTAGGTGGTCGGGACCTTGCCCGACGGGTTGACCACGCCGAGGAGCAGGTCGGCGACGACGTGGCCGTCCTCCGCACCCTGGTTCCAGACCTCGAGGACCGCCGGCGCCCGGTCGACCCACGGCATGAGGACCGGGTTGCCGTCCTTGAGCACCACGACGGTGCGCGGGTTGAGCCCGAGGAGCTCGGTGATCATGCGGTCCTGGTCGTGCATCAGGTGCGCGTCGGGCTGGTCCCACCCCTCGGTCGCCACGAGCCCGGCCATGATCACCACGGCATCCGCCGCCGTGGCGGCCGTCCGGGCGCGCTCGAGGTCCGAGAGGTCGTCGGCGACGGTGATCCTGGTGACCTCCGCGCTGGAACCAAGATCGTCGAGGACGTCGCGCAGGCCCTCCAGCGGCGGGACCGTGTAGAGCGGGATGACCTTGGACGAGCCGCCGCCGCCGAGGCAGGCCTCGTCCACGAACGTCGACTGCCCGATGATCACGATCGAGCCGACGTGCGGGTCGAGGGGCAGGACCGCGCCGTCGTTCTTGAGCAGCACGGCGATCTGCGCGCCGATCTCGCGCGCGGCCGCGCCGTGGCCGACGGCGTCGATCGCGCCGGGGGCGTACGGGCGCTCGAACTGCCCGAGGCGGAACATCGGGGTGAACCGCCGGACGAGCGCACGGTCGACCGTCTCGATCTCCACCGCGGTCTCGGCCAGCGCCCTCTTCACGGTCCGCTCGTCGAACCACTTGGAGTCCGGCATCTCGTGGTCGAGGCCCGCGTTCAGCGACGCGACGGCCGAGCGGGCCGACCAGAAGTCCGACTGGACGTAGCCCTCGAAGCCCCAGTCGTGGCGCAGCACCTCGGTCAGCGTGTGGCGGTACTCCGACGCGAACACGCCCCGGATGCGGTTGTACGCGCTCATCACCGCGGCGATGCCGGCGTCCTTGACCAGCATCTCGAAGGGCAGCAGGTAGAGCTCGCGCAGCACGCGCTCCTCGACCTCGACGCTGGTCCGGAACCGTTCGTGCTCCTGGTCGTTGAGGACGAAGTGCTTGGCCATGGCGATGACGCCGTGGTCCTGGATCGCCCGCGCCACCGCGACCGCCATGGCCCCGGTCAGGTAGGGGTCCTCGGAGAAGTACTCGAAGTTGCGGCCGGAGACGATCGTGCGGTGCAGGCAGACGCCCGGGCCCTCGAGCACGTGCTGGCCGAGCGTCGCCGTCTCGGAGCCGATCAGGTCGCCGTAGCGGCGGGCGAGCTCGAGGTCGAAGCCGGCGGCGAGCCCGATCGTCATGGGCAGCGAGGTCGCGGCCGGGCTCGGCGTGCCGTCGCCCAGCCCCACGCCGACCGGCCCGTTGGTGATGCGGAAGCGCGGGATCCCGAGCTCGTCGATCTCGTCGACGTGCCGCACGACCTCCACGGGCTCCCCCACCAGGTCCGGGTCGCCGCCGTTCTCCGGCGCCGCGGCGGTGAGGGCGTAGAGGTCGACGCCGGTCGCCATCGCGCCGTGCAGCTGGGCGATCTTCTGCTCCAGCGTCATCGCCGCCACGAGGGCGAGCGCCCGCTCGCGGGGCGCCCGGGCGGGGTCGAGCCAGACGCGGTCGTCGGCCGTCGGGGCAGGGGTCGGGGTCGGCCGGAGCTCCTCCGCCTGCGTCAGGACGGCGTCGACCAGCGGTGCGTCGTCGCCCAGCCCGGGCGCGAGGACGTCGAGGACACCGACGACCGCGGTGCGCAGGTCCTCGGCCGCCGCCGCCTCCCGGGCCGGTCCCGCCCCGGCGTCGCGGACCGGTGCCCCGGCGCCGCGCAGGTGCAGGACCCAGGCGGCCAGGGTGGTGGCGCAGCCGGTCGGGACGCGCCCCGCGGAACGTTCCGCCCGCAGCACGGGCAGGATGCGGACGCCCAGCTTGGTCGAGCCGTCGGCGGCGATCTGAGCCAGCAGGTGGCGTACGCGCGGGTTGCCGAACCGCTCGAGCAGCGCCCGGCGGTACTCGGTGAGCGCGTCGGCCGGCAGGGTCAGGTGCCGGCACGCCTCGTCCCACAGCTGCTCGACCCACGCCCGGCACAGCGGGTCCGCCACCGCCTCGTCGATCGTGGCGTGCCCGCGGATGCTCGCGGCGTACGCGAGGAGCGAGTGCGATCCGTTCAGCAGCCACAGCTTGCGCTGCTCGAAGGGGGTGACGTCGTCCACGAGCGTCACCCCGGCGGTCTCCCACGCCGGCCGGCCGGCCGGGAAGCGTCCGGACACGACCCACTCGTGGAACGGCTCGGTGGGCACGGGCTCGGCGTCGACGTAGCCCTGCGTCTCCGCCACGAGCCGGCGGTCCTCGTCGGTCGTCGCCGGGGTGATCCGGTCGACCATCGAGGTGGCGAAGTCGACGTGCTCCTCGACCCAGCCGGGCAGCGTGTCGTCCACCAGCCGAGTGAGCTCGGTGACGACGCTCGCGGTCACCGCCCCGTTGTCGGGGAGGTTGTCGCAGGACAGCAGCGTGATCGTCCCGGCCCCGGCGGCCCGGCGGGCCAGTAGCCCGCCGACGAGGCGCGCCGGCATGGAGATGACCGCGGCTCGCGGGTCCTCCCGCAGCGCGGCGACGTCGGACCGGACGACCTCGTCGCCGGCGTCGAGGTGGCCGTCGCGGTCGAGGACGTAGCCCCGCTCGGTGACGGTGATGGTCACCACGGCGACCTCGGGCCTGGCCAGGTGGCCCAGGAACCGTTCGTGGTCGGCCGCCGGGTGCACCTCCGCGAGCGAGCCGACGACCTCGTACGCGTCGCCCTCCGCGCTGCGGGTGATGAGCGTGTAGAGCCCGTCCTGCGGCGCGAGCGCGTCGGCGACGTCGGGCCGGCGCCCCGTGAAGGCGGCGATCCCCCAGGCGTCGGCGTCGGCGGCGTGCGCGGTGTACCAGGCCTGGTGGGCGCGGTGGAAGTTCCCGACGCCGAGGTGCACGATCCGGACCGGCGGTGCGGCCGGGGTGCCGGGCAGGTCGCGCGACAGCCGCGGGCGCGTCTCGGTGCTCACAGCTTGAAGGCCTTCCTGGGGTTGGTCACCACGAGGTCGTGGAGGACCGCGTACGCCTCCTCCTCGTCGAGCCGGTGCTCGGCGACGAGGCCGGCGACGAAGCCCGCGTCGATGCGGCGGGCGAGGTCGTGGCGGGCGGGGATGGAGCAGAAGGCGCGGGTGTCGTCGACGAAGCCGGACGTCTTGGCGAAGCCGGCGCTCTCGGTGATCGCCGCGCGGTAGCGCCGGATCGCGTCCGGGGCGTCGAGGAACCACCAGGGCGCGCCCGCGTACACGCTCGGGTAGAAGCCGGCCAGCGGCGCGATCTCGCGGGAGAAGACAGTCTCGTCGAGGGTGAAGAGCACCACCTGGAAGCCCGGGTGCGTGCCGTAGCGGCTCAGCATCGGCCGCAGCGCGTCGGTGTACTCGACCGCGACGGGGATGTCGGTGCCGACGTCGGCCCCGTACCGCTCGTACGTCGGCCGGTGGTGGTCGCGCCACACGCCCGGGTGCAGCGTCATCACCAGGCCGTCGTCGCACGACATCCGCGCCATCTCGCCGACCAGGTGGCGCCGCAGGGCCGTCGCCTCCGTGACCGTCACCTGCCCGCGCCGGGCGGCGGCGTAGAGGCGGCTCGCCTCCGCCGGGTCGAGCGGGTCCGTCCGGGCGTCGCGGTGGCTGTGGTCGGTGGAGACCGCGCCGTGCGCGACGAAGTGGGCGCGACGGGCCTCGAGCGCGCGGACGAAGCCCGCGTAGTCGCCCACCTCGACGCCGCTGACCTCGCCGAGCCGGTCGACGTCGGCGTTCCACCCGTCGCGCGCGGTCTCGAGGTAGCGGTCCGGGCGGAAGGTCGGGACGACCCGGCCAGTCCAGGTCGGGTCGTCGCGCAGCCGGGCGTGGGCGGCGAGGTCGTCGCACGGGTCGTCGGTCGTCGCCAGCACCTCGAGGCCGAAGCGGGCGTAGAGCGCCCGCGGCCGGAACGCCTCCGTCGCCAGCGCCGCGGCCACCGCGTCGTAGATCCGGTCGGCCGTGCCCGCGCTCGGGCGCAGGGCCACGCCGAAGAGGTCGACGAGCTGGGCCTCGAACCAGAGGCGTACCGGCGTCCCGCGGACGACGTCCCACCGCGCGCACACAGCGCGGAACGCCGCCCGTGCCTGCTGCTCGGTGAGCGGCCCCTCGCCGACGCCGAAGGTGGACAGCTCCGCGCCGTCCGCGTGCAGGAGCCGCGTGACGTAGTGGTCCGGCGTGATCAGCAGCGAGGTCGGGTCGGTGAACGGGACGTCGTCGGCCAGCCAGTGCGCCGGCACGTGCCCGTGCGGGGAGATGATCGGCAACCCCGCGACCGAGTCGAGCAGCCCGCGGGCGATCGCGCGGACCCCTGGGTCGGCGGGCAGCAGCCGGTCCGGGTGCGGGGCGAGGGTCACGTCGGGCATGACCTCATGCTCGTCCTGCGGCTTCGTCGTCACCATGGCGGGCGGCGAGCGCGAGGATCCGGTCGACGACCTCCGTCAGCGGAGCGGTCGCGTCGACGACGGTGCCGTCCGGGACGTCCTCGCCGGTACGGTGCAGCCGCTCGACGAGCGCGCGCTCCTCCCCCCGCCCGCCGAACTCGTCCTCGCCCCGCGCGTCGAGGCGCCGCCGCAGGGTGTCGAGGTCGACGTGCAGGACGAAGACCTCGTCGAAGAGGCCGAGGAAGCGGGCGACGTTCCGCGAGCCGCCGCAGAAGAAGGTCGCCGGACGGCTCCGGTCGGCGACCAACGCCGTGACCTTCTCGACGTCCCACAGGTGGTGCTCGTGCGAACCACCCGGCACCGGCTCACCCGTCGCCGGGTCGCCCGGGTAGGCCAGCTCCCGGTCGCCGTGGACGGCCTGGTGACCGCGCCGCAAGAGCTCGTCGGCGACGGACGTCTTGCCCGTCCCCGAGACGCCCTCGACGAGGTAGTTCCGCCGACCCATGAGGCGAACCTAGCCCGAGGCCCCGACCGACGCGTGGCCGAGAACACACGGCTTCCTCTCAGGTTCCGCCGTGTGAGGGGAGTGCGCCCCTTAGGTTGACCGGACCACCGGAACAACACGTCGACGCCCGGTCGCCGACGACCAGGAGAACACGTGCGCATCACCCCTCTCGTCGCCGCCGCCGCACTCGCGGCCGGGCTGGTCGTCGGAGCCCCGTCGGCCGCCCAGGCCGCTCCCCCGACGATCTCGGCGACGTCGTCGACGTCGTCGGTCCACGCCTGGCACGCGGACAACGCGGACGTCGCCAAGAAGGCGTCGAAGGCCAAGACCAAGATCAGCGCGAAGGCGCCGGCCGAGGTCACGGTCGGGGACGACATCGAGATCAAGGCGAAGCTGACGCGCAAGTCCGGCAGCAAGTACAAGGCGTACGCGAAGCAGAAGCTCGAGCTCGTCCTCCTCGACGCGCCCGACGCCGAGACCGGCGGCATCATCACGACGAAGAAGACGAGCAAGAAGGGCAACGTCACCTTCGCGCTGGAGACGGACCCCGAGATCGCCGGCCAGAGCTTCGACTTCCTCGTGGCCTACGAGGGCGGGTCCAAGGCGAAGGCGTCCGAGTCCGAGGTCTTCACCGTCACCGTCACGAGCTAGACCCGCTGGGCGTACGCCGGAGCCGTGGCTCCGGCGTACGCGTCTCGTGAGACCCCCCGGCCCCGAGCACGTGGGTCCCGAGACTGGACGGCGTGAGCGCCGGGGTGATGCAGGCCGTCCTGCTCTTCCTCGCCGGCATCGGGTCGGGGCTGACCGGGTACGGCGCCGGGCTGGCGTCGGTCGTGTCGTACCCCGCCCTCCTCGCGGTCGGGCTCTCGCCGCTGGCGGCCAACGCCACCAACACGGCCGCCCTGACCGGGATCGCCCTCGGCGGGGTGAGCTCCGCGCGCCAGGAGCTGACCGGCATGCGGTCACGCCTCGTCCGGTTCGGCGCGGCGGGGCTGCTCGGCGGGGCCGTCGGCGCCGGTCTGCTCGTCGTGCTGCCCGAGTCGACCTTCACCGCCGTCATCCCCTGGCTCGTCGCGACGGGCGCCGTCGTGCTGCTGCTCCGCCCCTGGCTGCAGCGCCTGCACCGCGGGCGGTGGTCCGAGCACCACCCGTTCACCCTGGTGGCCATCGGCCTGCTCGCGGTCTACGGCGGCTACTTCGGCGCCGGGGCGGGGACGCTGGTCGTCGCCGTGCTCGGGCTCGCCCTCACCGACCCGCTCTCCCGCATCACCGCGCTCCGCGCCGTGGTCCTCGGGCTCGCCAACCTGGTCGCGACGCTCGTCTTCGTCAGCCAGGACCTGGTCGCGTGGACGGCGATGGTGCCCCTCGCCGTCGGGATGGTCCTCGGCGGCGCCCTCGCCCCGCGGATCCTGCGCCGCCTGCCCGAGCTCGTCGTCCGGGTCGTCGTCGCGGTCGCGGGGCTCGGGCTGGCCGTGTTCCTGCTCGTCCAGCCCTGAGCCGGCTCAGTCCCCAGCGTCAGCCGGGGTGCACGGCCCGGCGTACGAGGTCGCCGACGGCTGCCTCGACCTCGGCGGACATCCGGCTGACGGCGTACTCGGTCGGCCACAGGTCGCCGTCGTCGAGGCGGGCCACGTCGCTGAAGCCGAGGGTCGCGTAGCGCGACCCGAACTTGCTCCCGGCCTTGAAGAAGCAGACGACCTTGCCCTGCTCGTCGACGTAGGCCGGCATGCCGTACCAGGTCTTCGGTCGCAGCCCGGGCGCCACCTCGCCCACGAGGGCGTGGACCCGCTCGGCCAGCGCCCGGTCCCCGTCGGGGAGGGCCGCGATCGCGTCGAGGCAGGCTTGTGCCTCGTCGGCCTTCTTCGCCCCGCCCCGTCCGGAGGAACGGAGCTCGTCGTGGCGGGCCTTCATCGCGGCCTTCTCGGCCTCGCTGAAGCCGACGCGCTGGTCGGTGGTGGTGGACATGGCGACCTCTTCTCTGCGGGACGGACGTCCCTGCCCTCCTGACGCCCGGGGGCCCGCCGGTGTGACGCCGGGGCGGACGGTCGTCAGCGCGGCGAGGAGGCGAGGCGCTGCAGCAGCTCGCGCAACCGGGTGGCGTCGGCCTGGTCGAGGGCGCCGAGCAGGCGACGTTCCGCCTCGTCGCTCGCCCGCGTCGCCTCCGCGAGCGTCCGCCGGCCCGCCTCGGTCAGCTGGACGACGTTGCGGCGGCGGTCGCTCGCGTCCGCGCGGCGCTCGACGAGGCCGAGGCGCTCCAGCGCGTCGATCAGCCCGACCATCGTGGTGCGGTCGACCCCGAGGTGGCTCGCGACCTGCTGCTGCGACTCCGGCTCACGGCCGTCGAGGAACTGCAGCACCGTCAGCTCGCGCACGTTGATCCCCGTGCTCGCGAGGTGGTCGCGGTGCAGGTCCTCCAGGTCCAGGAGGGCGCGCTTGAGCAGGTAGGTGAGGCGAGAGCTCAGCTGCGGCCCGAGGTCCTCCTGTCGCGCGACCATCACCCCAGACTACTGCTAGCCTGATCGTCAGTATGACTGACCATCACCGAAGGGAACCATCATGGCGACGCTTCTGCTCACCGGCGCAAGCGGTCTCGTGGGTTCGCGGCTCCTGCCGCGGCTCGTGGAGGCCGGTCACACCTGTCGCGCTCTCGTGCGCAGCGAGGTGGCGCTGCCCGACGGGACGACCGGCGTCCGCGGCGACCTGGCCGACCCCGACGCGTTGCGTCAGGCCGTCGAGGGCGTGGAGGCCGTGGTCCACCTCGCGGCCCTCTTCCGCACGACCGACGAGGACGCGGTCTGGCGCGCGAACCTCGACGGGACGCGGAACCTGATCACCGCCGTGCAGACGTACGCGCCCCGGGCCCGCTTCTTCATGGCCAGCACCGGCAACGTCTACGACGCGGCTGCCGCGCAGCCGGGTCGGGAGACGGACACGTGCTCGCCGACCGCGGCCTACCCCGCGAGCAAGCTGGCGGCCGAGGCGCTCCTGGCCGACAGCGGGCTGACGTGGTCGGTGGTCCGCCTCCCCTTCGTCTACGGCGAGGGTGACGGCCACCTGGCCTCGATGCCCGGCCTGGTCGACCGCTTCGGGCTGCACCCCGCGCACACGTACTCCGTCGCCCACCACCGCGACGTCGCGACCGTCGTCGGCATGGCGCTGGCGGGGACGTTCGACGGGCGGGTCGTCAACCTCACCGACGACGCGCCGGTCACGGTCTACGAGATGGCCGCGTTCGCCGGCCAGCCGATCGACGGCTCGAGCGAGCCGCTCGTCAACCCCTGGGCGGGCCGGATGGACAGCACGGTCCTCCGCGGGTTCGGCTTCCGACCGGCGGTCCCGACCATGCAGGCCGCCGCGCGGGACGGGATCCTCTAGCCGCCGTCGGTCAGGGACGCCAGCTCCTCGTACGCGGCCGACCGGTCGGCGTGGTCGGGGCCGATCATGATCCCGCTCCGCTGGCGCTGGAAGCAGTACAGGTCGATCATCAGCGGACCGGGGTGCCACAGGCAGGCGGGCTCGGCGGCGCTCCCCCACTCCTCGACCGGGGGGCCGAGCCGCCGGCTCACCAGCTCGCGCACGGCCGCGTACCCGACGCGCGCCCGTTCGCCGTCCTCGACCGGCTCGTCGTAGGCGAAGAGGCCGAGCCCGAGGAACTCGCCGCGGAACATGGTCGCCGTCCCGCCCAGCCCGCTCGACAGGTCCGAGGCGAACCAGCGGCGTTCCGCACCGGGCACGTTCTCGTCGGGCCGGGGGCTCTCCACGTCGTGGAGGCCGAGCTGGTCGAAGAGGACGAGGCGTTCGTCCTCCGTGGTGGGCCACGCGAGCTCGGTCATCCGCACGACCAGGTCCGCCAGGTCGGCCGCGGTCGGCTCGAGATCCACCATGGGCCCATCGTCTCTCGTGCGCCCGCCGGCCGGGGCTCTCCGCATAGGTTGCTCCGGTGAGGCTCGGGGTCGTCGGTGTCAGCCCGCTCGCGACCGTGCGCGTCGACGCGCTGCTCGCGACCGGGTCGGTCGAGCTGGTGGCGGTGGCGGCGCGCCGCCAGGAACGGGCGGCCGCGTTCGCCGAGCGGTACCCCGGTGCGCAGGGCGGGACCGTCGACGACCTCTTCGCCCGGGACGACCTCGACGCGGTGCTGGTCGCCCTGCCGCACCGCGTGCAGGACGAGGTCGTCCTCCGCTGCCTCGACGCGGGTCTCGACGTCCTGATCGGCGGCCCGCTCGCCTCGACGCTCGCGGCCGGGCAGCGCGTCGTCGACGGCCAGCGCGCGGCCGGTGTCGTGGTCGAGGCCGGGTACGAGGCCCGCTACAAGAGCGTCTGGCGACGGGTCGCCGAGCTCCTCGGCGAGAACGCGGTCGGCGAGCTCGTCAGCGTGCGGTCCAACGCCGGCTACGAGCAGCAGGAGCGCGGCTGGCACTACGAGCAGGAGGCCAGCGGCGGCATGCTCGTCACGCACCTGACCTACGCGTTCCTCGACCCGTTGCGCTGGCTGCTGGGCGAGCCCGTGATCAAGGGGGCGATCGGCAACGTCAAGCGGGTCCTGGACCCGGGCGGCGTACGGCCGGAGACCGTCATGGTGCTGGCCGAGTTCCCGGGCCGGGTCGTCGCGGCGATGACCGCCTCGTACGTCAAGCCGTCGGACCTCGACGACTGGGACCTGCTCCTCGTCGGCACCGACGGTGCGCTGGAGATCCACCCGGGGGACCAGGACGGCGGTCGGCTCCGTCTCTCGAGGCGTGGGGCCGAAGCGGCCGTCGAGACGTTCCCGGCCGACGGCTTCCTCCGGCAGGCCGCGGCCTTCGTCGGCGCCGTCGAGGAACGTCGTGGCCGGACGACGAGCACGGCCGGTCCCCTGCTCAGCCCACCGGCAGACGCGGTCCTCGACCTGGCCCTGTGCGCCGAGATCGACGCGGCCTGGGACGACCGGGGTCCGGAGTCGTGAGCGTCCTGACGCGTCCCGTACGGCGCCAGGCGAACCTGGACGACGTGGTCGTCTGGCTCGGCGGGGCCTGCGGCGCGGTGGGAGCTGTCGGTGGATGCCTCGTCGGCTGGCTCTACGGGCGGGACGAGGCGACGGAGGTCACTCAGACGAGCAGCCTGGTCCTGTCCGCCGGGGTGGGCCTGGTCGCCGGCCTCGTGCTCGGTCTCGTCGTCGCGCCCGGGGCGGTTCTCGTGCTGGTCGCGCTCGAAGGCCGGGCGTGGGCGTCCGCGTCGGCGCTGCGGGCCGTGCTTGCGGCGGCGGGTGCGGCGTTCCCGGTCACGGCGCTGCTCCTGCTGCTGTCGGGCTTCGAGGTCAGCCCGGGAGCGCTCGCCTTCTGCGTCGCGGTGTCAGCGGTGCCGGCCGGGCTGGCCACCCTGGCCCTGGACCGGCGCGCTCTCAGCCGAACACGTCCTGGGCCGCAGTCCAGGACGAACGGTCCTCGAGGTCGTCGGGGAACCGCAGGGACTCGGCGAGCGCCATGATCATCGGCAGCTCCGCGGAACGGTCGGGGTAGGGCCCGGTGTCGCTCGCGTCCGTCCTCACGCAGACGTCGTGACCCTGGACGTCCAGGCAGACGCCCGGGAACCTCGCCGTCTCGTCGATCATGGCCGGACGTCCGTTGATCACGGTCTTCCGACCCTCCGGCTGGTCGAGCTCCCCGTCGAAGGACAGCACCAGCGCGCCCTCCTCGGTCCCGACCCGGCCGGCGCCCGCGAGGCGGACCGTCGTCTCGCCGGACGGCACGTCCTGCTCGACGCTGCTGACCTCGAGGCCGGCGGGGAGCGACACGTCGAAGGGCAGCAAGATCTCGGACGGCTCGTCGACGACGATCTCCGCCAACCGGTCCTGGAAGGCGGACTGACCCTCGTCCTCGCACATCGACTGCGTCCAGGCACCGTCGGCCCGCTGCCATATCAGGTAGTCGCCCTCGGCGCCGGCACCGTTCCGCACCGCCGGGCGACCCTGCACCGTCGTCGGCACCTTCTCGCCCACCATGTTCTCCGGGCCGCCCCACCCGGGGGCGGAGACGGAGACGGAGCACCGCACCTCCGCACCACTCGCGTCCCGGCCCAGGCTCACGGTCGTCGACTCGGCGTACGCGTCGACCCGCTGGCCCACCACGCGTACGGAGGTCGACCCCGGCACCCGGTGGCTCAGCGCCCAGTGCTCGCGGGTCGGGCCGGGCGGAGCCTGCTCGCCGACGTCGGTCGGACGCTGCAGGGGGACGCCGCAACCGACCAGCAGCACGGCGGTGGCGGCGCCGGCGAGCGACGTCGACCTCCGCAGACCCGGCCGCACCTCCCCGCCCCCGCCCTGTTCCGCCTCAGTCCAGCAGCGTGTCGAGGACCCCGCGGATGTAGGTGCGGTTGCGCGCGATCACGCCGAGGCTGTCGCTGCCGTAGTGCTCGCAGAGGAACGCCCCGGAGAAGCCCAGCTCGAGGGCCCGGCCGATCACGGTCCGGTAGTTGATCAGGCCGAACTCCATCGGCAGCGGGAAGGTGGAGACCGTGCCGGACGCCGGGTCCTCGTCGCGCGCGTAGTTCTTCACGTGCCAGTAGTTGGCGTAGGGCAGGACCTTCTCGAACATCTCCAGGACGGGCTCGAGCGGGCGGTGCAGCCGGATGAAGTTGCCGATGTCGGGGTTGAGCCCGCACGCCGGGTGGTCGACCTCCTGGAGGAAGGCGACCGCGGAGTCGCACGTGCCGACGTAGGTGTCCTCGTACATCTCGAGGGTGATCTGCTGGCCGTTCCCGGCGGCGTGCTCGGCGAGCTCCCGGATCCGGGACGCGGCGAGCGCCCGGGCCTCCGCGGACTCGTCGTCCTGCCAGCCCTCCTCCAGCCAGAACCACAGCGCCTTCGCCTGCGCGGGGGTGAACGGCTGGAAGAAGCCGAAGCTGACCAACGGGATCTCGAGCTGGGCCGCGGCGTCGAGCAGCCGGTGGCTGTAGTCGAGGTACTCCGCGCCGTGCTCGGGGTCCATCACGCTGCGCCGCGAGGTCGAGATCGCGGGGATGGTCAGCCCGGCGTCGGCCAGCACGGCCGAGAAGTCGGTGAGCCGCTCGGGCGCGAGGTCGGCGATGCGCACCCAGGTGTCGGTCGGGTCGACCTCGGTGAAGCCCATCCGCCGGACGAGACGCAGCTGCTTGGCCCACTCCGCGGGGTCGGCGTCCTGGATCGGTCCGCCCTTGGAGTCGTTGCTGCCGAAGGCGAGCATCGCCGCGGCGATCGGCCAGGTGTCGGCCGTGTACGGCGGGGTCGCGCCGGGGGTGTTCGTGGTGAGGGTCATCGCTGGTCCTCCTCGGTGGTCGTCAGGGGCTCGGGGTTCTTCAGGGCTTCGGGAGTAGCCACGGCCTCCCCGACCGTCGGCGCCGGACCGAGCTCGCGGAGGAGCTGGCCGAGGCGGGCGTACGCGCGGTTCCGGTAGGCGACGAGCGGGGCCGAGTCGCCGGCCGGGATGACGAACCCGCCGTCCTTCTTGACCCCGAGGTGGCCGCCCTCGACGAGGTCGGTGATCACCGCCGGTGCTGCGAACCGGTCCCCGTAGTGCTCGGCGAGGGTGTTGAAGCCGGCCGCGTAGATGTCGAGCCCGGCCATGTCGGCGATGGCGAACGGGCCGAAGAACGGCAGCCGGTAGCCGAAGGTCGTCCGGACGACGATGTCGACGTCCTCGGCGGTGGCGACACCCTCCTCCACCAGCGAGGCGGCCTCCTTGAGCAGCACGTACTGGAGGCGGTTGAGCACGAAGCCCGCCTTGTCGCTCACGCGCGCGCTGAGCTTGCCCGTCCGGGCCACCAGCTCCTCCGACGCCACCACGGCCGCCGGGTCGGTGCCAGCGTGGGCGATGAGCTCGACGCCGGGGATGAAGGGGGCCGGGTTGGAGAAGTGCACGCCGAGGAAACGGGCGGAGTGCTGCAGGTTCACGGCGAGCCCGCCGATCGGCAGGGTCGAGGTGTTGGTCCCGATGATGGCGTCGGGACGGGCGGCGGCCTCGATGGCGGCCAGCACCGCGCCCTTGACCGCCGGGTTCTCCGAGACGGCCTCCTCGACGAAGTCCGCTTCGGCGACGGCCTCCTCCAGGCTGGCCGCGGCGCGGATGTTGGCCTCCACCAGATCGGTCGACCCCGGGTCGAAGAGGCCCTGGTCCTCGAAGGCGCGAGCCTCCTGCCGGATCCGCTCGAGCTGGCGCCGGGTGGTCTCGGCGTCGGCGTCGGTGACGACGACCCGGAACCCGGCGATGGCGAGCACCTGGGCGATCCCGCCCCCCATGTAGCCCGCTCCGACGACGGCGACGTCCCTGATGCTCACGCAGTGCTCCCCCACCCGGGTCCGGGTGGCGCCGTTGCCCCTCCCGCGGACGCCCCGGTCGGGTGGTGGGGCGTCGACGCTCAACGTAGCCCGAGGGTGCCGCTCGAGACGGAGCGGGCGGGGGCGGTGGAGGTTCCGCGGGGCGGTTGTCGGTGGGGCCTCGTAGGCTCCCTCCCGTGAGCAAGGTCGACGCCCAGCGGGCGATGCGTGAAGCCAAGTACGCCCGGGACAGCGCCAGCGGTCCCACCCGCCGTGAGGCGGCCGCCACGCAGGGCACTTCTCCGGCCCCCGCCGCCGCGGCACCGGCGGTCAAGCCGGCGAAGGCCCCCAAGGCGGCCCCCGCTGCCGCGGCCCCCCAGGGCGAGCTCTGCGGCCACAAGTCCATGAACGGGCGGGCGTGCACCCGCGAGGCCGGCCACCCGGAGAAGAACCACCGCTACGGCTGAGCCGTCGCCCTCGTCCGTCGTTCGGTGGACGGCGCCCGGTCCCTGAGCCGCGAGCGCACCACGAGGGCGGCACCGCAGAGCAGCAGCGTCGCCGCCATCCCGAACCCGGCCCCGGGGCGGGGGTAGCCGTCGCCCAGGTGGCCGTGGAAGACGACCAGCTCCGCCATCCAGCGCACCAGCCCGAACGTGGTCGTACCGACGAGGGCGATCACGGGCCAGACGAGGCGGAGCGGGATCTTCTCCTCGTCCACCGAGCTCAGCACCATCCCCAGGGCGAGCGCCACGGCGAGCAGCTCGCCGCCGACGTACCAGAGCCCAGAGATGTCCATCTCGGGGTCGATGAGCGGCGTGAAGGCCGAGACCACCGACCAGACCCCGATCGACACGGCCTGCAACGCCAGCAGCGTCCCGACGACCCGCCCCGCCCGCCGGAGCGGGAGAGCCATCATCGCGACCGGCCAGGCCAGCCCGGCCAGCAGCGAGGCGATCGCGACGGGCCCGACCACCCAGGGGACGCGGTCCGGCGGGTCTGCCATGTAGGGCGGGGTCAGCCAGGTGTCCCGCCGGTGCGAGCAGAGGTCCGAGCGCACCCCGCCGTCGAAGCACGGCGACCAGTGCGCGACGTACGAGACGGCTGTGAGCGCCCCCGCGACGAGCAGGAGCACCCCCGCGAGGAGCCAGGCGTTCCGCGCTCGACTGATCACGGCGTCACCGTACGGCCCCAATGCGTCCGGGGGGTTGCGTCAGAGGGCGAGCAGCAGGTCCACGACCGCGTCGGGCTGCGACAGGAACACGTGGTGCCCGGCCTCGAGCTCGACGACGCGGCCCGCCCGACGCGCGAAGTCGCGCTGCCGGTCCGCCGGCGTCCCGCGGTCGTCCGTACAGACGACGTAGGTCGAGGGCACCTGCTGCCAGGCGGCCGCACCCACGGGCTCACCCGTGACGCGCACGCTCTGGTCGGCCAGGTGCTCCCCCGCCTCGGCCTGGACCTCGGGGTCGCAGTCCTGGAGGAAGGTGCCGACGAGCAGCTCGGGCCGGACGCGGAACACCCCCGCCGCCGGGTCCACGTCCAGGAACGGCGCCGGACCGCCGTCGCCCCCGAAGTCCGACAGGCTCTGGCCGATCTCGGGCAGGTAGCTGGACACCAGCACCAGGTGGCGCACCGACGCGATCCCGGCCGCCGCCTCGGCGGCGACGATGCCGCCGTAGCTGTGGGCGACGACCACGGTCGGTTCGTCGCCGTCCTGCAGCACCTGCCGCACCGCGGCGACGTCCTCGGCGAGCCCGGCGCCGTCCGTCCCCCCGGGCACACCGGTCTCGCCGCAGCTGGGCAGCGGCGGGGCGACGCTCACGACGCCGCGGTCCTGCAGCAGCGCCGCCGCGCGGTGCCACCACCACGACCCGTCCTTCACGCACGCCCCGTGCACGAACACGACCCTCATCACGTCTCCTCGTCTGCTGCGCCCGACGGCCCGGACACCTGTTCCCGACGTTAGACGTAGCGGTTGTTACGCGAAAAGATGGCGGCATGGGACGACGTCCTCAGCCCGACATCCGCGAACGGCTGCTCGATGCCTGCACCGACCACGCCCTGGCGCACGGCCTGCCCGACCGGCTCGAGCCGTTCACCCGCGCGACCGGCGCGTCGGCGCGCGTGCTGATCTACCACTTCGGCACCCGCGACGCCCTGCTGCGGGCCGTCCTCGGGCAGGCGCGGCGCCGACAGGTCGAGCTGTACGGCGACCTCCTCTCGGTCCGGCCCGGGGAGGCCTACACCGACACCCTGCTGCGCTTCTGGACCTCGATGACCGGACCGGACGGGCAGCCGTACCTGCGCCTGTTCGGTCCGCTGCGCGAGAGCGCCGAGCAGCGGCTGTGGCCCGGCTTCCGCCGGGTCGCGACCACCGACTGGCTCGGACCCCTCGAGGAGGGCCTGCGCAGCCTCGGCCGGCCGGACCTCGCCACGCTCGTGCTCGCCGTCGTCCGCGGCCTCCTGGCCGACCTCGACGCGACCGGCGACGCCGAGCGCACCGACCGGGCGTTCCGGGCCTTCCTCGACGCGATCGAGCCGCGGGCGGCCGACGGTCAGCGCGCGCCGGCCGCGACCTCCGGACCGAGCACGGCGAGCAGGCCGAGCGCGTCCGCGGCGGAGGACCCGCGCGGCGCGCTGTAGAGGACGAGGTGCTGGTCCTGCTCGACCAGGTCGAGGGCGTCGCACTCGACGGTGAGTGCGCCGACGACGGGGTGGTCGAAGGTTTTCGTCAGCACGGGCGCCGCCTGGACGTCGTGACGTTCCCACCGCCGGGCGAAGTCGTCGCTGCCTGCGAGGAGCTCGTCGACGAGCCCGGTGACGACCGGGTCGGTCGGGTAGCGCCCGAGGGTGACGCGCAGCCCGGCGACGACGCCGAGCCGGAAGTCGGCCAGGTCGGACACCCCGTACAGCGGGCTGGGTCCCGTCGTGCCGAGGAACGCCCGCCGCGCGAGGTTGCGGTCTCGCGGGGCGAGGAGGGCGAAGTCCTCCATGAGCGCGGCGGCGAGGTCGTTCCAGGCGAGGACCTCGAACGCGGCCGACACCACGAAGGCGGCGGTCTGCGGGAGCCGCTCGACCAGCGCGAGGATGCTCGGGCGGACGTCGCGCCGGTGCAGGCCCCCGCGGGTCGGCGCGGTCCCGGCGAGGACGTGGAGGTGGTCGGACTCGGCGTCGGTGAGCCGGAGCGCCCGGGCGATGCCGGACAGGACCTCGCTCGACGGCCGCGGAGCGCGCCCCTGCTCCAGCCGCACGTAGTACTCGATCGAGATGTAGGCGAGCACCGCGACCTCCTCACGGCGCAGACCCGGCGTACGCCGTCGCGCGCCGGCCGGCAGCCCGACGTCCTCCGGCCGCAGCCGCTCCCGACGGCTGCGGAGGAACGCTCCCAGCTCCTGCTTGTCCACCCCTCCAGTCTGCGCACCGCCGGGCGTCGGCGGGCCGCTCAGCCTGGTACCGCCTGTGCCTGCCTGCGGACGTCGACGCCACGCACGCTGGCGGCATGACCACCACGAGCACCCCCACCCCCGTCGGCCTCCTCAGTGGCAAGGTCGTCCTCGTCACCGGCGCCAGCCGCGGCATCGGCGAGGCCGCCGCGCACCTCTTCGCCCGGGAGGGCGCCACCGTCGTCCTGGCCGCGCGCAGCACGGACGCCCTCGACCGCGTCGTCGCCGGCGTGCGGGACGAGGGCGGGACCGCCGACGCCGTCGCCCTCGACCTCGCCGACCGCGCGAGCATCCGCGCCGCCGTCGACCACGTCGAGCGCCTGCACGGCCGCCTCGACGGCGCCTTCAACAACGGCGCCACGATCCAGCAGCCCGGGCCGCTCGACACCACGAGCGACGACGACGTGGACGAGCAGTTCACGGTCAACTTCCGGGCCCACTGGACCGCGATGAACGCCGAGGCCGCCCTCATGCGGCGGACGGGCGGCGGCGCGATCGTCAACACCTCGAGCATCGGCAGCCGTCGGGCCAACCCCGCGCTGCCCGCGTACGGGGCGATGAAGCGGGCGCTCAACAGCATCACCGAGACCGCCGCCGTGACGTGGGCACGAGACGGCATCCGGGTCAACGGGATCACCCCCGGCGGCACGGCCACCTCGATGATCGACGCCTGGGAGGCGGCGACGCCCGGCATCGTGGCCCAGGTGAGCAGCTCGATCCCGATGGGGCGGATGGCCGAGCCCCGCGAGGTCGCCGAGGTGGCGGCGTGGCTGCTCAGCGACCGCGCCTAGATGGTGACCGGTGCGATCGTCCCGGTGGACGGCGGCGCCGGCGCCTGACCGCCCCGACCTGGCCGCCACGGCGCCTAGCGCAGGGCCGCGATCGCGCCGCCGCCGAGGCCGGCGATCACCACACCGGTCAGGACCCGGCGCGCCTGGCTCGTCCCGGGCCGCGGGACGCGGAAGAACCAGATGCCGATGCCGGCGTTCACGGCGAGGCTGAGCTGGGCGATCGTGAAGCCGGCACCCGCGCCCACCCGGGCGACGAGCCCGAGCAGGGCGAGGTTGCCGACGCCGAAGAGGAGGCCGGCGCCGAGCAGGGTCGCCGCGGGGCGCAGACCCAGCCGGACGGGCTCTCGGGCCGGGAGGCACAGCACCACGGCGCCGAGCAGGATGCCGAGGGCGAGCGGGACGTTGCTCACCTGCGCCGGCACGCCGGCCCACTGCGCCGGGATGAAGTAGCTCCCCCAGAGGATCCCGGCCGCACCCGCCCACAGGAACCCGGACCCCCGGGCCCTGGTCGGCTGGCCCGTCGACTCGTCCCGCGCCCCCGCGATCAGCAGCACCCCGGCCACCACGGCCACGAAGCCGGCGACCAGGACGCCGACCTGCAGGCCGGAGAAGCCGGCGAGCTCGCCGAAGAGCAGCCCGCCCCACGCGAACGCGACGACGATGTTGAGCGGCGTCCAGGTGCCGGACGCCCGGGCGAGCCCGATCAGCCGCGTCGCCCGCAGCACGCAGTAGTTCCCGGCGGCCCAGACCACGCCCCCGAGGAGCGGGAGCCAGAAGGTGCGCCAGCCGAGCTCGAGCCGGCCCCCGGTCACCAGGAGCGCGGCCACGGCCAGGACCACGTTGCCGACGGCGACGTAGAGGATCCGGGTCCGCTCCGGCGTCGACGGCGTCAGCTGGGTCAGCGGGATCCACGTCCCCAGGGCGACCACCATCATGATGGCGAGCAGCACGGTCATGGACCCATTAAACTCTATGTACGAGTAAAAGGAAGGGGTCGCGGTGGCGACGCGTTCGACGGAGCTGTTGCAGGCCGCCCACGCGCACCCTGGGCTCACCCGCAGCGAGGCCGCCCGGCTCCTCGGCCTCGGCACGGGCGCGACCACGGAGATCGTCGGCCGGCTGACCGGGGCCGCCCTGCTGGCCGAGGTCCCGGCCTCACCGAGCGGCGTACGCGGCCGGCCGACGACCGCGCTGGTGCCGCACCCGGCGGGCCCGCTCGTCCTGGCCGCCGCCATCACCCACGAGACGTGGCGGGTGGACGTCGTCGAGCTGGGTGGGGCCGTGGTCGCGAGCACGGAGGGCGAGCACCGGGCGGAGTGGGCGACCCTCGCCACGGTGCTGGCGGCGACGATCGCCACGTTCCGGGACCGGTACGCCGACCGGCCGCAGGCGCTCGGCCTGGCCGTCCCGGGCACCGTGACGCCCGACGCCCGCCTCGACGCGGCCACCCTGCTCTGGCGCGACGTCGACCTCCACGCGCTGTGGCCCGACGCGCCGGTCCTCGTCGCCCGGAACGACGCCACGCTGGCGGCCGCCGCCGAGTCCCGCCGCGGTGCCGCGGTCGGCGCCCACCTGCACCTGCACCTGCACGTCGAGGCGGGTCTCGGCGGAGCCGTGGTCCAGGACGGGACGGTGCTGGCCGGGGCCACCGGCGCGGCCGGCGAGTTCGGGCACATGCCGTTCGGCGATCCGGGAGTCGGCTGCCCCTGCGGCGCGCAGGGCTGCTGGGGCACCGCCGTGGACGGAACCGCCCTCGCCCGGCTCCTCGGCCGTGCCGTCCCCCGGGACCACGTGGCGTACGCCCGGCGCGTGATCCGGACGGCGACGGACCCCCGCGAGCGCGACGCCGTGGCGTCCGTCGCCGCCGCCCTCGGCCGCGGGACCGCGGGGCTCGTGAACGGCCTGGACGCCGACGTCGTGACGCTCGGCGGGCTCGGCGCCGACCTGCTCGCGCACGCACCCGAGGCCCTCGGCGCCGCCTACCGGTCCGGGCTGATGGCCTTCCGCCGTGACGCCCCGCCGCCGCTGGTCGCCGCTGCGCTGGGTGAGGACGGTCCGGTCGCCGGCGCCGCCGAGGAGGCCTGGACGGCGCTGCTGCCCACGCTCACCTGAGGCCGCGCCGCCGCTGCTCGGCGATCAGGCGTGGTGGGCGGGCTCGTGCGCCCGGTGCCCCTCCGGCTCCAGCTGGAACGTGCAGTGCGCGACGTCGAAGTGCTCGCCGAGGCAGTGGCCCAGGGAGTCGAGGATCTCGCCCGACCGGCCGGCGGCGAGATGGTCGCGGTCGACGACCACGTGGGCCGAGAGCACGGGCAGCCCGCTGGTGATGGTCCACACGTGCAGGTCGTGGACCTCGACCACGCCGGGCGTCTCCTCGATGTGCGTCCGCACGGTCCCCAGGTCGACACCGCGCGGCGTCGCCTCGAGGAGCACATCCACGACGTCGCGGATGAGGGACCAGGCCCGCGGGAGGATCAGGCAGACGACGAGGACCGAGGCGAGCGGGTCGGCCCGCGTCCAGCCGGTCGTCATGATGACCACCGCGGCCACCACGACGGCGACCGAGCCGACGAGGTCGCCGAGCACCTCGAGGTACGCGCCGCGCAGGTTGAGGCTCTCGTCCTTGCCGCCGCGCAGGAGGAGCAGGCCGACGACGTTCGCGACGATGCCGACGCCGGCGACAGCGAGCATCAGCCCGCTCGACACCTCGGTCGGGTCCGACCACCGCTGCACGGCCTGCACGAGGACCCAGCCGGCGATGGCGACCAGCAGCACGCCGTTGACCAGCGCCGCGAGGACCTCGGTGCGCTGCAGCCCGTACGTCCGCGCACTCGTGGCCGGTCGCGCGGCCAGGACGGACGCGACGAGGGCGATGACCAGGCCGGCGGAGTCGGTGAGCATGTGCCCGGCGTCGGCCAGGAGGGCCAGCGATCCCGACAGGAGGCCGCCCACCACCTCGGCGACGAACACGGACAGCGTGATGACCATGACGATCACGAGGCGCTTGCGGTGCCGTCCGGTCGCCGTCAGCGTGCCGTGCGCGTGCCCGTGGTCGTGGCCCATCAACGAACCCGTTCGGACCGGTCGCGCATCGTGGTCGACTCTCCAGACATCGGGATCAGCGTACGTCGGCGTCGGTCTCCGGGGGCCGGTCGTCCGGGCGTTCCGGCCGCTTCGACCACCGCCACCTGAGCAGCCGCTCGACCGGCCCGGTGGCGAACAGCAGCAGCAGCGCCCAGTAGTTCACCGTGTCCGCGAAGGTCGTCCCGAGGACCAGCGCGACGATCAGCACGGCGAAGGAGCTGCCGATGCCGAGGACCTCGTCGCGCGTCTCGCGGTCTCGACCGGCGCTGAGGGCCGGGTCGCGGTGGACGACGACGGCCAGGGCGGTCAACGACCCGGTGCTGACGACGAGGGTCCCGGAGTAGAGCAGCACGGTCAGGGGCGAGGTGTCGTACGCCGTGATGATCGCGGTCGGCCAGGGCAGGAAGACGATCGAGAGCAGCCAGAGGAGGTTCCAGCGCACGAGGGACGGGCTCAGGCCCGAGACGTGGCGGAACAGCTGGTGGTGGGACCACCAGAACCGGAAGATCACCACGAAGCTCAGCAGGAACGACCCGAGCTCGGAGACGTTCTCGCGCAGCAGGTCGCCCAGGTCGAGCCCCGACCGGCTCGCCTCCGGGACGAGGTCGACCAGCGGCAGGACCAGCAGCGTCAGGGCGATCGCGACCACCGCGTCGGTGAAGAAGACGAGGCGTTCCGCCGAGTCGGTCGGACGGGCGGGTCGTGGCACGGTCAGCTCGGGCGACCGGGATCGAGCACCCGGTGCACCTTGTGCTGCGCGGCCTGCGCGCGCGGGCGAACCGTGAGCCGGTCGACGTCGACGTGGCGCGGGAGCGACGCGATCCAGCGCACGGTCTCGGCCACGTCCTCGGCCACGAGCGGCTCGGCGACCCCGGCGTAGACCGCCCCGGCCCGGTCCGCGTCGCCGGCGTAGCGGTTGAGCGCGAACTCGTCGGTCCGCACCATGCCGGGCGCGACGTCGTGGATGGTCACCGGCTGGTCCACGAGCTCGAGACGCATCGCGCCGGCGACCATCCGCTCGGCGGCTTTCGCCCCGCAGTAGCCGGCGCCACCCTCGTACGCGGTGTCGGCCGCGGTCGAGGTGATGAAGACGATCTTGCCCTCAGCCTTGATCAGCCGCGGGAGCAGCGCCTGGGTGACGCGGGTCGTGCCGATGACGTTGGTCGCGTACATCCGCTCCCACGCGTCGAGGTCGGCCTCGGCGACCGGCTCCTGGCCGAGCGCCATGCCGGCGTTGTTCACCAGCAGCGACACCTCCTCGCCCAGACCCGCGGCGAACGCCTGGACCGAAGCGCGATCGGTCACGTCGAGCACGGCCGGCACCCCGCCGATCTCCGCCGCGAGGGCCTCGACCCGGTCCTGCCGCCGCGCGGCGCAGACGACGGTCCAGCCGTCCCCGGCCAGCGCGCGGGCCGTCGCGGCCCCGATCCCGCTGCTCGCACCCGTGACGACCGCTGTCCTCGTGCTGCTCATGCCTCGATCACACGCCCATCCTCGCGGCCGGGAAGAGTTCGCCCGAGGCCGGGGTTGCGGAGGGCATGAGCATCGCCGTCACCGGAGCCACCGGACAGCTGGGCCGTCTGGTCGTCGCCGGCCTCACCGACCACCTCCCCGCCCACCAGGTCGTCGCCGTCGTGCGCGACGCGCAGAAGGCCGCCGACCTCGGCGTCACCGTGCGCGTCGCCCCGTACGAGGACGAGGACGCGCTCGCCGCCGCCTTCGCGGGGGTGGACGTCGTCGTCTTCATCTCCGGCGACACCCCGGGCGCCCGCGTCCCGCAGCACACCAACGTCGTGCGCGCCGCCCAGCGCGCCGAGGTCGGTCGGGTCGTCTACACCAGCGCCCCGCACGCCGACGACACCACGCTGATCCTCGCGCCCGAGCACAAGGCGACCGAGGCGCTGCTGCGGGAGTCGGGCCTGACCTGGACGTTCCTGCGGAACAACTGGTACAGCGAGAACTACGCCGGCACTCTCCAGACCGCCGCCGCGACGGGCGAGGTCGTCTCCGCCGCGGGCGAGGGCCGCGTGGCCAGCGCCTCGCGGCCCGACTTCGCGGCCGCCGCCGTCGTCGTCGCGACGACCGAGGGTCACGACGACACGGTGTACGAGCTCGGCGGCGACGAGGCGTGGGACTTCGCCGGCTTCACCGCGGCCGCGAGCACCGCGCTGGGCCGCGAGCTGACCTACCGGCCGGTGTCGCCGGAGCAGCTGGACGCCGAGCTGACCGCCGCCGGTCTCGACGCGGGCACCCGCGGGTTCCTCGTCGGCCTGGACGCCAACATCGCCGAGGGCACGCTCGCCGAGGTGACCGGTGACCTCAGCCGGCTCATCGGCCGGCCGACGACGCCGCTCGTGACCACGCTGAAGACGCTCGCCTAGAGCGCGCCGTAGGCGTACGTCGGCCGGAGGCGGATGACGAGCCTCCGGTCGGCGACCATCGTGCGGCGGTAGTCGCCCCAGTCGGGGTGCTCGCCGGCGATGCCGCGGTAGAGCTCGACCAGCTCGTCGACGGCGGCGTCCGCCGGGTCGGCGGCCACGTCGGACAACGTGACGTCACCCTCGAGCACCGCGTACGACCAGAAGCTCTCCCCGTCGACCTTGAGCGAGCCCCAGGGCGTTCGCCGCAGGTTGTGGAACTTCGCCCGGTCGGCCGTGGTCGACACACGGACGAGCCCGTCACCGCCGACCTGGTGGACGACGTTCGACAGCTGTGGGCGACCGTCCTGACGCAGCGTCACGAGCACCGAGCGGTCGTTCGCGCGGGCGGCGTCGAGGGCTCGTGCGAGGTCCATCTCCCCACTCTGGCACGCGGGGCCGTACGGCCGGCTTCGGCTACGGTCGGGGCATGAGCCCGGACGAGACGAACGACCGCGACCCCCGGGTCGAGGAGCGCGCCCTGCTGCTGCCCGAGGAGCGCGCCGCGGGCAGCGACGACCCCGAGGCCCAGGCCGCGGCGATCCTGGCCGACTCCGACGAGCGCGAGGACCACCCGGAGCGGACGCAGCAGGACTCGCCGCAGTCGCCGGACCTCGAGGGCTGAGGCGCGCGGCCGCCTCCACTGAGACGGCCGTCCCACATCGCGGTACGGGTGGACGTGGGCGCGCCGATTCCCTACGTTTCTACTATGGAAACAGAGCAGCGGAGCCGAATGCGCTCCGGCCGGTGCTGCTGTCGTCCCCGCTGCGGGCGCTGACGCGCCTGCCCGTCGCCCTGGTCGCGCCCGGTCCCTGACCGACGGTCGACCGCGACGAGGCCGTGACCGACGGCCGACCCCCTCCCCGCCCACCGCCCCACCCCCTGGAGCACGCGTATGGCCGCCGTCGTCGTCACCCCCGAGGACCAGCGCGCCGTGCGCTCGGGATCGCTCGACGCCAGCGACACCTCGGCGGTCCTCGGCGCCCGCGGCGGCTTCGGCCGTCGGGCCGGGCTCCGGGTCCTGGCCGTCGCGCTGCTGCTCGGCGTCTGGTGGGTCATCTCGGCGTGGGGCGAGCCCGACGAGGTCATCCGGCCTTCGCCGGGGCTGGTCTGGGACACCTTCGTCCAGCTGAACACCGTCCACGACGGGGTCCGCGGCTACAACGACATGTTCCTGTGGGAGCACCTGGCCATCAGCCTGCGGCGCATCCTGCTCGGCTCCGTGATCGGCGTCGTGGGCGGGCTCGTGCTCGGTGTGGTGCTGGGCACGGTGACGCCGATCCGGATCATGCTCGAGCCGCTGGTCACCTTCGTCCGGGCGCTGCCGCCGCTCGCGTACTTCAGCCTCTTCGTCATCTGGTTCGGCATCGACGAGTCGCCGAAGATCTGGCTGCTCGCCGTGGCGGCGCTGCCGCCGGTCGCCGTGGCCACCGCCGCCGCCGTGGTCGCCGCGCCGGTCGGGCTCGTCGAGTCGGCCCGCGCCCTCGGGGCGAGGCGGATCGACGTCGTCCGCGACGCCGTGATCATGTCGGCCCTGCCGGAGATCGTCACCGGCATCCGGATCGCCGTCGGCATCGCCTACTCCTCCGTCGTGGCCGCCGAGACGATCAACGGCCTGCCCGGCATCGGCGGCATGGTCCGCGACGCCCAGCGCTACAACAACACCGCCGTCGTCCTCGTCGGGATCATCGCCATCGGCATCTCGGGCCTGGTCATCGACGGGCTCCTCAGCGCCGCCGGACGTCGCGTCGCGCCCTGGCGCGGCCGGGTCTGAAGGCCCCACCACTTCCTCCACGACCTCGTACGACCCTCTCAAGGAGATCGCGTGACCCACCCCGCCAGCCCCCGTCTCACCCGCCGCCTCGGCGTGGCCGTGACCGCCCTCGCGCTCGTCGCGCTCGCCGCCTGCGGAGGTGGCGGTGCGTCCGGCTCCGACGCCGGCGGCTCGGCCGACAAGACCATCCGCATCGCGTACCAGAAGTTCCCGAGCGGCGACCTGATCGTCAAGAACAAGAAGCTGCTCGAGACCGCCCTGCCCGACTACAAGATCGAGTGGAGCGCGTTCGACTCCGGCGCCAGCATCAACACCGCCTACATCGCCAAGTCGATCGACGTCGCGGCGATCGGGTCGAGCCCCGTGGCCCGCGGGCTGTCGCAGCCGCTGAACATCCCGTACCAGGTCGCCTTCGTGCTCGACGTGGCCGGCGACAACGAGGCGCTCGTCGCCCGGAACGCCTCCGGCGTGACCGACGTCGCCGGGCTGCGCGGCAAGAAGGTCGCCACGTCGTTCTCCTCGACCGCGCACTACAGCCTGCTCGCGGCGCTGAACCAGGCCGGGCTGAGCGACAAGGACGTGACCCTGGTCGACCTCGAGCCCCAGGACATCGCCTCCGCCTGGAAGCGCGGCGACATCGACGCGGCGTACACCTGGCTGCCGGTCCTCGACACGCTGCGCGCCGACGGCACGCAGCTGATCGCGAGCAAGGACCTGGCCACGGCCGGCAAGCCCACGCTCGACCTCGGTGTCGTGAGCACCGACTTCATCACCAAGCACCCCGAGGCGGTCGACGCCTGGCGCAAGGCCGAGGCCTCCGCGCTCGAGACGATCAAGAACGACCCGACCGCGGCCAGCACCGCCATCGGGGCCGAGCTCGGCATCAGCCCCGAGGAGGCGGCCGGCCAGATCAAGCAGGGCGTCTACCTGACCCCGGCCGAGATGACCAGCTCGACCTGGCTCGGCACCGACGGCAAGCCGGGCAACGTGGGCAAGAACCTGCACGACGCCGCCGTCTTCCTGAGCGAGCAGAAGCAGATCCCGGCCGTGCCGGAGCAGTCGGTCTTCGACGCGGCCGTCTACACCAAGGGTCTGCCCGGTGTCCTCTCCCAGTCGTGAGCTGCGGGCGGCCGGCGCGGGGTCGCCGGCCGCCCAGCCAGCCGCCGAGCCGGTCGTCGAGGTGCAGGGCGTCGAGCACGCGTACGGTCACGGCCGGTCCGCCGTCGTGGCCGTCGGACCCGTCGACCTGACGATCGAGCCGGGCGAGTTCGTCGTGCTGGTCGGCGCCTCCGGGTGCGGCAAGAGCACCCTGCTGCGCCTGGTCGCGGGCTTCGAGACGCCGACCTCCGGCGCCGTCCGCGTCGGTGGCCGGACGCCGGTCCCGGGGCGCGACGCCGGCCTGGTGTTCCAGCAGCCGCGGCTCTTCCCCTGGCGCACCGTCGGCGGCAACATCGAGCTGGCGCTGCGCTACAAGGGCCTCCCGCGCGACCAGCGCGTCGCGCGGCGTGACGAGCTGCTCACCCGGGTGGGCCTGCCCGACATCGCGGACCGTCGCGTCTGGGAGATCTCCGGCGGTCAGCAGCAGCGGGTCGCGATCGCCCGGGCCCTCGCCGTCGACTCCCCGCTCCTGCTGCTCGACGAGCCGTTCGCCGCCCTCGACGCGCTGACCCGGGAGCGGCTGCAGGAGGACGTCCGCCGCGTGAGCGCGGAGCCGGGCCGCACGTCGGTCTTCGTCACCCACAGCGTCGACGAGGCCGTGTTCCTGGGCAGCCGGGTCGTCGTGCTGAGCAAGCGGCCCGGCCGGGTCGCGCTGGACCTGGAGGTCGACCTGCCGCGGGCGGGCGTCGACCCCGACGACCTGCGGCTGCTGCCCGAGTTCGCCGCCGCCCGCACCGAGATCGCACACGCCGTCCGCAGCGCCGCCGCCTGACCCGAGAGAAGGAGACCCACCGATGACGCTCACCTCCACCACTGCCGGAACCGACCCGGCCGAGACCGGGGACCTGACGCTGGACCTGCTCGGACCGTCCTTCGGCGCCGAGGTCGTCGGGCTGGACCTCCGGAGGGCCACCGACGCGCAGATCGCGGCGATCGGCGCCGCCCTCGTCGACCGCAAGGTGCTCTTCTTCCGCGGCCAGGACCTCACCGACGACGACCAGGTCGAGCTCGCCCGCCGGCTCGGCTCCCCCACCGCGGCGCACCCGGTGGTCGCGGGGCTCGACGACGCCCACCCCGAGATCTACAACATCGACAGCGCCGACCCGGCCTTCTCGTTCTCCGACGTGTGGCACACGGACGTCACGTTCATGGAGAGCCCGCCCGCCGCGTCGATCCTGCGCGCCATCCAGCTCCCCCCGTCCGGCGGCGACACGAGCTGGGCCGACAGCCAGCTGGCGTACGAGTCGCTCGCGGCCCCGGTGCGCGCCATGATCGACCAGCTCGACGCCGTTCACGACGGGGACCGCGAGTGGGGCATGCACCTGCGTCGCGGACGCGGCGGCGAGGGCAACCTCTGGGACGGCAAGCGGGTCACCGAGCTGCTCCCCGTCGCCCACCCGGTCGTCCGCGTGCACCCAGTCACCGGGCGCAAGGGCCTGTTCGTCAACCCGGGCTTCACCTCGCACGTCGTGGGCGTCTCCGAGCACGAGAGCCGCGGCATCCTCGACCTGCTCTACGCCCACCTCACCAAGCCCGAGCACACGATCCGCCACCGCTGGCAGGCCGGCGACGTCGGCCTCTGGGACAACCGCAGCACGTCCCACTACGCCAACCGCGACTACACCGACGTCCGTGTGATGCGCCGCATCACGCTCGCCGGAGACAAGCCGGTCGGGCCGCGCAAGCCCTGATCGAGCCCCGCGAGCGGGAGGTTGCCGCGCCTTCTCGGGCGTCTCGGGCGCGGCAACCTACCGCTCGCGGTCGTCTCTCAGGCGGCGAGGCCGCGGCGTCGGAGGATCGGCAGGACGCCCTCGGCGAACCAGTACGCCTCCTCGACGTGCGGGTAGCCGGACAGGACGAACTCCTCGATGCCGACGGCCGCGTACTCCCCGATCAGGTCGGCGACCTCGGTGTGGCTGCCGACCAGCGCGGTGCCGGCGCCGCTGCGCATCAGGCCGATCCCCGACCACAGGCCCGGGTGCACCTCGAGCTGGCGGGCCTCGGTGTACGTGGTCAGGCCACCGTGCAGCGCGCGCATCCGGCGCTGTCCCTCCGACTCGCTGGCCGCCAGCGCGGCCTGCGCCTTCGCGACGTCAGAAGGGTCGAGCTGCGCCAGCATGTCGTCGGCCACCCGCCACGCGTCCTCGGAACGGTCCCGGCTGATGGTGTGCAGGCGTACGCCGAAGCGCACCTGCCGGCCGGCCGCCTCGGTCAGGCCCCGGATCCAGGCGATCTTCGCCGCGACGGCCGCCGGCGGCTCGCCCCAGGTGAGGTAGACGTCGGTCTGCTCGGCCGTCACCGGGCCGGCGGCGGCCGACGAGCCGCCGAGGTAGATCTCCGGCACGGGCGCGGGTTGCCGCGTCCGGGCGTCGGTGACGTCGTAGAAGTCGCCGGTGAAACTCGTGCCGGCCGCCGTGAACGCCCCGCGGAAGACCTGCAGGAACTCGGCCGCCCGGGCGTAGCGGTCGTCCTTGCCGACCCGGTCGCCGAAGCGCAGCTGCTCGTCCCGGTCACCGCCGACGACGACGTTCAGCAGGAGGCGGTTGCCCGACATCCGCTGGAACGTCGACGCCATCTGCGCCAGCAGCGTCGGGCTGATCAGCCCGGGCCGGAGCGCGACCAGGAACTTGAGCCGCTCGGTCTGGGTGATCAGCGCCGAGGCGACGACCCACGCGTCCTCGCACGGCGTCCCGGTCGGGGTCAGGACCGCGTCGAAGCCGAGGTCCTCCGCCGTCCGGGCGACGTGCGCGAGGTAGCGCAGGTCCGGCTCGCGGAACCGTCCGGCCGTGTCGAGCGAGCCACCGGCCCGGCCGACGTCGACGGGGACGCTGTGCCCGCCCCCGACGAGGGACCGGCTGTCGCCGGTGGTGGGCAGGAACCAGTCGTACGTCGGCGTCACGGGTCGATCATCCCAACTCTCAGGCCAGCGGCAGCGCGGTCCACGTCGAGCTGTAGTCCAGCCCGCTCCGCTTGAACAGCTGGGTCACGGGGCAGCGGCGCTCGAGCTCCGACACCAGGGTCGCGAAGGTCTCCTCGTCCGCATCGGTCTCGACGGACGCCACCACGGTCACGGCGTCGAAGTTCGCGTTCCCGTCGGCGCCGCCCACGAACACGGACGGGTCGAAGTCCCCGCGCGCGGAGATCCGGAACTCCCCCAGCCGCACGCCCAGGCCCTTCGCGACCAGCTGCGCCGAGATCTGGTTGCACGAGGTGAGGGCCCCGAGCGTGTACGACAGCGGGCTCGGCGCGGCGTCGGCCCCGCCGAACGCCGGGTAGGTGTCCGAGCTGAACGTGTGCGCGTGCTCGCCGACGACCGTCAGCTGCTGCGCGACGCCGGTTCCGTGTCCCTCGACGGTGAACGGGACGATCTGCTTGGGCACAGGGCTCCTTCTGGGGTGGGCGTACGGAACTGGTCGGACAAGGTTGATCGGCGGGTGCCGAGCACCTACAGCGCGGAGCCCTCGTGCAGCGAGTGGTAGGCGCGGTCGTGGTAGACGAGCGGAGGGCCGCCACCGACCTGGGAGGTCTCGAGCGCCTGGACCACGACCAGGTGGCTGGCCCCGACCGCCACGCGCTGCACGACCTCGCCGCGGATCCAGGCGGGGACGTCGTCGAGCACCGGCTCGCCGGTGGGCAGCCAGTGCCAGTCGACGCCGGCGAAGCGGTCCACGCCGCTCGTGGCGAACCGGGCCGACACGTCGACCTGCCCGGCGGCCAGGAAGCTGATGGTCAGGGTCTCCGCGCGGGACAGGGCGGGCCAGGAGGACGAGGTGCCCGCGACGGAGAAGGTCAGCAGGGCCGGGTCGGCCGAGACGGAGACGACCGACGTGGCCGTGAAGCCGACCGGTCGGTCGCCGTCACGCAGCGCCACGACGGCGACCCCGGCCGGGTGCTGCCGGAAGATCGACCGGAAGGCGTCGGAGGTCACCGCCTCCGACGGTCGGGTGCGCGGCTCCGCGGTCATCGTGCTCCCGTTCCGATGAGCGCCGACACGGTGACCGCCGCCTCGTCGGCCCAGGTCGCCGCGAGGGCGTCGAGGTCGGCCAGCTTGGACTCCGTGACCGCGAACGGGCGGGTGGGGGCGGAGGCCCCGAGCTCGACGAGCAGCGGACGCAGCAGGTGCTCGGCCACGAACGAGTGCGCGGGGCTGGCCGACACGACGACCGGCACGGCGAGGACGCCGCGCAGCCCGCCGGTCGGGTAGCGGTCGAGGAACGCCTTGAGCAGGCCGGTGTAGCTGGCCTTGTAGACCGGCGTCGCCACGACGGCGACGGCCGCCCCGGCCAACGTCTCGGCAAAGCGGTCCGCGTCGGGCGCGCTCTCCGCGAACAGCTGCGGCGCGACCTCGGCGAGGTCGAGCGAGGTGATCTGCCCGGCGCCGAGACGCTCGGCGAGCGCGCCGGCCAGCGTCCGCGCGACGAGCAGGGTCCGCGAGCCGGGGCGTGGGTTGCCGGAGAGCGCGACGACCTGCGGACGGTCGGCGGCGCTCACGAGAGCGCCCCCGTCGAGACGTCGCTCCGCATGACCCGAGGCGCGGCGCCGAGCCCAAGGTGCTCCCGCAGGGTCGCGCCCTCGTACGCGGTGCGGAACACGCCGCGTTCCTGGAGCAGCGGCACCACCTCGTCGACGAAGCGGTCGAGCCCGCCCGGGGTGATGTGCGGGACCAGGATGTAGCCGTCGCAGACGTCGGCCTGGACGTGGTCATCGATCGCCTGAGCGACCGTCGACGCGGTGCCCACGAAGGTCTGCCGGTTCGTCGTCTCGACGATCAGCTCGCGGAGCGACAGGTGCTCGGCCTCGGCCTTGGCCCGCCACTCGCGTGCGGTCGCGACCGGGTCCTTGTGCATGCGCACGCTGGCCCTCCCCTTGGCGATCGTGTTCTCGCCGACGACCGGGTCGAAGGACGGCGGCGGCCCGTCCGGGTCGAGGTCGGAGAGGTCGGTGTTCCACAGCTGCTCGGCGAGCTTGATCGCGGTCGCGCCGCTGACCTGCTGCAGGCGGACCTGCTGGGCGATCTCCTCGGCCTCCGCGTCGGTGTCGCCGAGCACGAAGGTCGCGGCCGGGAGCACGACGAGCTGCTCGGGCCGGCGCCCGTGCGCGGCGAGGCGGCCCTTGACGTCGGCGTAGAAGGCGCGGCCGGCGTCGTACGTGGCGTGCCGGGTGAAGATCGCGTCGGCGGTGGCCGCCGCGAACTCGCGTCCCTCGTCGGAGTCGCCGGCCTGGAAGATCACCGGTCGCCCCTGCGGGCTGCGCGGGGTGCTGAACGCCCCGTCGATGGCGAAGTGCTGGTCGTGGTGCGAGAACGTCCCCACGTCCGGCCGGCTCAGGAACTCGCCCCCGGCCCGGTCGGCCAGGACCTCGTCGCCGTCCCAGGTGTCGAAGAGCGCGAACGCGGCGTCGAGGAAGTGCTGGGCGCGGGAGTAACGCTCCTCCTGCGGCAGGTAGCCGCCGCGGCGGAAGTTCTCGCCGGTGAATGCGTCCCATGACGTCACCACGTTCCAGGCGGCCCGGCCGGCCGAGAGGTGGTCGAGCGTCGCGAACTGGCGCGCGACCTCGTACGGCTCGTTGAACGTCGAGCTGACCGTCCCCGCGAGACCGAGGCGGTCGGTGATGGCGGCGAGCGCGGACAGGACGGTGAAGGTGTCGGGCCGGCCGACGACGTCGAGGTCGTAGATCTCGCCGTTCTGCTCGCGCAGCCGGAGGCCCTCGGCGAGGAAGAAGAAGTCGAAGAGGCCGCGCTCGGCGGTCTGGGCCAGGTGCCGGAACGAGCTGAACTCGATGTGGCTGCCCGCCTGCGGGTCGCTCCAGACCGTCGTGTTGTTGACGCCCGGGAAGTGGGCGGCGAGGTGGACCTGCTTGCGGGGCGTGCTCATCGGGTTCCTCCGGTCGCGTAGCGGTTGGCGGGCCGCTCGAGCCCGAGCCGGTCGCGCAGGGTGCCGGCCTCGTACGCGGTCCGGAAGGCCCCGCGCCGCTGGAGCTCGGGGACCAGGCCGTCGACGATCGCGTCGAGGTCCTGGGGCAGCGCGGCCGGGCGGAGCCGGAAGCCGGTGAGGCCGGCCTCGGCCCGGGCGAGCAGCAGGTCGGCGAGCCCCTGCGGCGTCCCGACGAACACCTCGGCGTCGCTGGTGAACGGTTCGCCCGACCAGGCCTCGAGCTGCGCCCAGCGCTCGTCGGCACGCGCCTGGTCGTCGTCCAGCAGCACGACGAGCTCGCCGAACACGTGGTCGACGCCGGTCCGCCCCGCGTCGCGGCGGACGGCCACGATCTCGGCGACCTGCGCCGTCGCGCTCGCGTTGTCGGCGGGCGTGATCAGGACGACGTCGGCCGAGCGCGCGGCGAAGGCGCGCGGCACCTCGGCGTGGGCCAGGGCGACGACGACCGGCTGCCCCTGCGGCGGGCGCGGGGTGATCGACGGCCCGCGGACGCTGAAGAACCGGCCCTCGAAGTCGACGTAGTGCAGCTGGTCGCGGTCGACGAAGCGACCCGACGCGACGTCGCGGATCTCCGCGCCGTCCTCCCAGCTGTCCCAGAGCCGGCGCACGACCTCGACCGCGTCGCCCGCCTCCTCGAAGAGGTCCCGCACGAGCGCACGGGTCGCCTCGTCGTCGACGAACGGGTCGCCCCAGACCTCCCGGCGGCCGAAGAGGGCGACCTCCTCGGGACGGGCGGAGACCTGCGGGCGCCAGCCGCCACGGCCCTCGGACACGTAGTCGAGAGTCGCGATGGCCTTGGACACGTGGAACGGCTCGGTGTGGGTCACCGTCGCCGTCGGCACCAGCCCGACGTGCTGCGTCAGCGGTGCGACGCGGGCGGCGACCAGGACGGCGTCGAGGCGACCGCGGACCCGGTCGGTCCGGTGGTCCGGACCCGTGGTCGAGGTGCTCTGCAGCGCGAACGCGTCCTCGAACGTGACGAGGTCGAGCAGCCCCTCCTCCGCCCGGCGGGCGAGGTCGACCCAGTAGCCGGCGGTCAGGAGCTCGGTCGGACGCGCGGTCGGCAGCCGCCACGCCGACGGGTGCCAACCGGCGCCGTCGAGGGCGACGGCGAGGTGCAGGGGGCGGGTCATCGGACGTCTCCCTCGAGGAAGGACGGGGTGGCTCCGGGGGCGCTGAAGGCCGACCACCGGGTGCTCGCGGCGAAGGCGGGCAGCCCGGCGAGGTACGCGGCGTAGCGGGCCAGGTGCGGGTAGTGGCTCAGCGGCGGGCCGAGCCGGCCGGCTCCTGCTTGTCCCTGGTTGCCCTGCACGTCGTAGCGCGCGAGCGTCACCCAGAGCCGGATGTCGGCCTCGGTCAGCCCGTGCCCGACCAGGAACCCGCCGTCGACGAGCCGGTCGTCCAGGCGCCGGAACGCGGCGTGCAGCTCGGTGCGCGCCTGCTCGGCCGCCGGGCCCTCCCCCGCGGCGCGACCCACACCGGAGTTGACCGCCGGCCCGACCCAGGCGTCGAGCTCGTCGATCTCCGCGCGGTACGCCTCCGGATAGGTGTCCACGCCCGGGCTCCGCAGCTCGGCGAACTCGGTGGCGACGTCGAGTCCGAGGGTCCGGTAGTCGTTGCTGACGATCCGGCCCGTCTGGGTGTCCCACAGGGTCGGGACGCTGACGTGGCCGTCGAAGCCGGGCTCGGTGGCCTCGTACGCGTCGCGCAGCAGGGTGAAGCCGTGGACCGGGTCCGGGCCGTTCGCCTCGCGGAAGGCCCAGCCCCGGCCGTCCCGGGCGCCGTCCACGTACGACACCCCGACCACGTCCTGCAGCCCGTTGACCTCGAGCTCGAGCACCACGCGCTGCGCCCAGGGGCAGAACCAGCCGGCGTAGAGGTGGTAGCGCCCGGCCACGGCCGGGAAGCCGCTGGAGCCGTCGCGGGTGAGCCGGCCGGTGAAGCGGTAGAGCGGGCGCGGGTCGCCGGGGCGCTGCGGGACGGCGTAGGTCCCGTACCGGTCGGTATCGACCGGGCTCGCGTACGAGGCCCGGGTGGTGGTGCTGGTCATCGTGCGGCTCCTGCCGTCGTGCGGGACATCAGGTGGTCGGCCGACCGGCGCGGCAGGGCCAGCAGGGCGCGCGCGACGTGGTCGTTGAGCCGGTGGACCGGACCGTTCGTGCACGGCCGTGCGAACGCGGCCGCCTTGAGCGCGGTGTGCATCCCGAGCGCCAGCCGTCGCGAGGCGATCGTGCCGTCGGCCCGGACGAGGTGGTGGGTCGCGTCGGTGCGCAGCTGGCCGGTGTCGAACGGACGCCCGGCAGCATCGACGAGGACCTGGGTCGACGCCTCGCCGCGGGCCGCCAGGGCGGACAGCAGCGGGTCCTCGGTCCGGCCCAGGTCGAAGGCCGGCAGCGTCGCCTCCACGAAGGCGCGGGCCTCGACCTCGCCGGGCACGGCGGAGGACCGCGCCACGAACGTCCCGCGCTCCGCGTCGGCGACGACCTCGAGATCCGGGCCCAGGAACGTGACCACGCCGGCCGCCTGGAGCGCCAGCAGCTGCTCGAGCCGGTCGTGGGGCGGGCCGCTGGCCCAGAAGCTGAAGAAGCCCATGAACCAGCCGTAGAAGTCATGGGCCAGCGAGGTCGGGTCCATCCGCGGCGAGCCGAGGGCCGGCGCGACGACGGGCACGATCGCCAGCAGCCCGAAGAAGGCCCCCAGGTCCGCGCTCCACGTGTCGTCGTCACGGCGGGCGAGGTCGGCGGTGATGTGGTCCCGGACCACGCGCCCCAGCTCGGCGGCGTCGGCGACGCGGAGCCCGCGCAGCGGCCGGTCCAGGACGGCGGGGTCGAAGCGGTCCGCCGGGTCGGGGACCACCTCGGCGATCCAGCGGGCGTACGCCTCGCTCCCCCACGCCAGGGCGGCGAACGTCTCCGCGAACGTCTCCCACGACGTGGCGACCCGCTCCGGGTGGCCGAGCCCGAGCTCGCGGTAGTACCACCACGCGACCTCCCGGCCGACCAGCGGCCACAGGTCCGCCAGGAAGTCGATCGCCTCGTCACGGTCGGCCGCGCGTCGCAGCACGGCGCCGACGGCCTGCGTCGTGCAGAACGTCGTGGTCGTCGGCTTGCCCGCGCGGAGCCGGTACATCGGCTTCGCGTGGTAGGGCACGCCGCGACGGGAGCCGACGAGCAGGTGGGGCTCGGCGCCCGAGGGCTCGTAGACCAGGCGGTCGCCGTCGTTCCGGTAGCGCCCGCCGCGACCCTCGGTGAGCAGCACCATCAGGTCGACGAAGTCGAGGCCGAAGCCGCGGACCAGGACGTCCTCCCCCGCCGGCACACCGGTGAGGTCGAGGTCGCCGGCGTACCCGGGCGGGAGGTAGGTCAGGCCGCGCTCGGCCGCGAAGGTCTCCAGCGCGGCGAACGGCGGGGCGGGCCGGACGTCGACGTGGCTGTTCACCAGCACGACGGCGTCGGCGGTGAGGCGCTCGCCGTCCTCGAGCACGACGACCTCGCGGTCCCCGTCGCCCGGGTCCCCGTCCGTGCCGCCGCTCAGCACGTCCACCGCACGCTGGGCGTGGGTCACGAGCGTCATGCCCGCGGGCACGCGGCCGAGGGTGCGACGGACGGCGAAGTCGAAGTAGGCGCTGCCCAGGCGCCGGCTCGGGAAGTCCAGCGGACCCAGGGCCTCGGCCTCGGCGGCGAGCTCGGGGTCCTCGAGGTCCACGCCGTGCGTCCGGGCCCACTCGGCGAGCGTCGGGCCCGGGGTCACGGGTCCGGCCATCGTCACGCTGTCGTCGACGAACGCGGTCAGGTCCTCGGCCGTCGTGTTGAGGCGCAGGAGCGACGACTGCTCCGAGCGCCACACCCGCCCGCCGCCGATCGGGTACGGGTCGACGAGGTGCACCTGGACGGGTCCGGCGTGGTCCGCGGCCGCGTTGGCCACGAGGCGTTCCAGCAGGCCGGCCCCGCGCGGTCCCAGGCCGACGAGCACCAGCACCAGGCTCGAGGCGTCGTCGGTCGCGGGCACGGGGGTCTCCTCGGTCGTCGTGCCCGCCGGACGGCGAGCGCATTGCCTACAGGATTACTCGGGAATCCTCACGGTTCCAGCACCGTCCGCTGAGCAGACGGGGTCGGACCGGCAGGACGGTCTCGTGGGAACAGCACCGGGAGCGGCGGAGTTCTTCCCCCCGTGGTCATCACCGTCCCGAACGTGAGCGACGCCTCAGCGGCGTCGCCGCACCCGCTCGACTCCCCGACCTGGGCCTCCCTCGTCGGCGCGCACGCCCGCTTCGCCCTCGGCGACGGGCTCGCACGCCGCTACGACCCGGCCGTGTCACCGTTCGCCGCGCTCGCCGACGTCGACGACGCCCGCGCCTGGGGCGACCTGCGCGACCTCTACGCCGAGGACGAGGTGGCCGCGCTCGCCGGGGACCGGGGCTTCAGCCGTACGGTGCCGCCCGGCTGGGCGCCGGACGGTGTCGTCGCAGGCGTCCAGCTCGTGTCGACGGACGCGCTCGTCTCCGCGCCCGCCGACGACGCGTTCGTCGTCGGGCCCGCCGACGCGGCCGAGGCGATGGACCTGGTGGCGCGGACCGAGCCGGGACCGTTCCGGCCGCGCACGTACGAGCTGGGCACCTACCTCGGGCTCCGGCACGACGGCCGGCTGGTGGCGCTGGCCGGCGAGCGGCTGCACCCGACGGGCTGGACCGAGATCAGCGCCGTCTGCACGGACCCGGCGTACCGCCGCCGGGGCCTGGCCTCACGGCTGGTCCGCGGCGTCGCCCACCTCGTCCGCGAGCGCGGCGAGACCCCGTTCCTGCACACGGGCGCAGCCAACACGCGGGCGATCGAGCTCTACCTGGCGATGGGCTTCGAGCTCCGGCGCGAGGTCGAGTTCGCGTCGTTCCGCGCCGTCTGACCACCGGCGGATCTGCGCCGTCCGATCGCACCGGCTGAGGCTCAGACGGTCGAGCGCCGGGCCTCGAGGGCGTCGGCGAGCTCCTCGAGCCACGTCGCCACACCCGCCGGCCCCTGGACGACGACGTCGGCGATCGCCGACAGCGCGTCCTCCTCGTGCGACGCCGAGCAGACCAGCAGCCCGCCGAGACCCTCGCGACGCAGCTGCTCGACCTCGCGGAAGGCCGGCAGGTCACCGAGGTCGTCGCCCACGAACACGACCTGCCGGGCGCCGGTCTGCTCGACGATCGCCCGCAGCGCGACCCCCTTGTCGATGCCCGGCGAGCGGATCTCGAGGACGTTCTTGCCGGGCTCCACGACCATCTCGTGGCGTTCGGCGAGGTCGTTCAGCGGCCCGGACAGGGTCGAGAAGGACGCGTCCGGGTCCGGCAGCTGGCGGGTGTGCACGACGACCGCGCGACCCTTGTGCTCGACGTGGGCGGCGCCCTGGCCGAGCCGGTCGAGCAGCGGCGGGATCTCCTGCGTCAGCGCGGCGACCTGGCCGGGGTCGGGCGGGATGACGAACTCGTCGGTCGACGCGTCCCAGCGCTCGACGCCGTACTGGCCCAGCACCACGAGGCGGTCAAGACCCTCGACGTCGCGGAAGCCGCCCAGCCGCACGGCGGTCCGTGCGGGGCGTCCGGTGACGACGGCGACGGTCCCCAGCAGCCGCCCGAGGCGACCCAGCGCGGCGACCGCGCGCGGGTCCGCGTGCGCCTGCTCCGGGTCGGCGACGATCGGCGCGAGGGTGCCGTCGAAGTCGATCCCCACGAGCGTCTGCTCCGGGTGGTCGAGCACGGCCTGCAGGCGGTTCTGCGCCAGCGCGCCGTCGGTCATGGGCAGAGCCTAGGAGAAGTTCAGGCTCCGCGCTCCCCGCGCCCGTGGGCACGCGGATGCGCCGTCGCCCCGTAACCTTCGGCGGGTGAGGCGACAGCAGTGGTGACCGGTACGGCACACGGGCAGGACGCCGGTCCCGGCACCGTCGAGGCCGACGAGGGGCAGGTCGTCGACCAGCCGCTCGACGCCGAGGTCCGACCGACGCGTCGGGCCAGCTTCGTCGTGGTCGCCAACCGGCTGCCCGTCGACCGCGTCGAGCACCCCGACGGCACCACCACCTGGCGCACGTCCCCGGGCGGTCTCGTGACGGCGCTGGAGCCGGTCATGCACTCGCACCACGGTGCGTGGGTCGGCTGGCACGGGGCGCCCGACGAGGTGGTCGAGCCGTTCGAGAACGACGGGCTCGAGCTCGTGCCGGTCCCGCTGTCGGAGGCCGAGGTCGCCGACTACTACGAGGGCTTCTCCAACGGCACGCTGTGGCCGCTCTACCACGACGTCGTCGTGCCGCCGGAGTTCCGCCGGGAGTGGTGGGACGCGTACGTCCGGGTCAACCAGCGCTTCGCCGACCGGACGGCCGCCGTGGCCGACGAGGGCGCGGTCGTGTGGGTGCAGGACTACCAGCTCCAGCTGGTGCCGCAGATGCTGCGCGAGCTGCGGCCCGACCTCAACATCGGCTTCTTCCTGCACATCCCCTTCCCCCCGACCGAGCTCTACGTCCAGCTCCCCTGGCGCGACCAGATCCTGCGCGGCCTCCTCGGCGCCGACCTGGTCGGCTTCCAGCTGGGCGGCGGGGCGCAGAACTTCCTGCGCCTGGTCCGCCAGCGGCTGCACCTCGAGACGCGCCGCGAGTACGTGCACGACGCCGACGGGCGGACCGTGATGGCCCGCGCGTACCCGATCTCCATCGCCGCCGCGTCACTGCACGAGCTGGCGTCCAGCGACGCGACGGCCGCGCGGGCGGCGGAGATCCGGGCCGACCTCGGCGAGCCGAAGGTCCTGTTCCTGGGGGTCGACCGCCTCGACTACACCAAGGGCCTGCTCGAGCGCATCCAGGCCTTCGGGGAGCTCGTCGCCGAGGGTCGCATCGACCCCGAGGAGGCGGCGCTGGTGCAGGTCGCCACGCCGTCGCGCGAGCGGGTCGAGCAGTACCGGAACCTGCGCGACGACATCGACCGCCTCGTCGGGCGGATCAACTCCGAGGTGGCCCGGATCGGCCGGCCGCCGATCACCTACCTGCACGCCTCGTACCCGCGCGAGGAGATGGCCGCGCTCTACCGGGCCGCCGACGTCATGATCGTCACGCCGCTGCGCGACGGCATGAACCTCGTGGCCAAGGAGTACGTGGCGTGCCGCCAGGCCGACGACGGCGCGCTGGTGCTGAGCGAGTTCGCGGGCGCGGCGCGCGAGCTGCGGCAGGCCTACCTGATCAACCCGCACGACATCGACGGGCTCAAGGAGACGATGGTCGAGGCGATGAACGCCCCGGCCCGGATCAAGGCCCGGCGGATGCGGCTGCTGCGCCGCCAGGTGTTCGAGCACGACATCGACCACTGGGCGCGCGCGTTCCTCGACGACCTGGACCGCGTGGTGCAGGGCAAGGTCGAGTGGCCCGCACGGCCGGCCGTCGGCGGCGGGGTCGGTGTCGGGGGCGGCACCGAGGGCGCCGTGCACGGGCCGGCCCGAAGCCAGTCCTGACCATCCCGCCCGGTCGCTCCGGCGGCCGGGCGGGGTGAAGGATCGGGTGGAGCAGCGGCTAGCGGAGCCGGAGTCGCAGCCGGACGAGGTCGGCGCGGTCCAGGTCGCAACCGTCCACGAGGTAATCCTCGAGCGTGCCGTAGTCGGTGACGAGCTGGTCCCGGGCGGCGTTCAGCCACGCGAGGTCGATCTCCGACCCGGCGTACGCCCGCGTGGCCAGGTAGTCGGCGTCGCGCACCTCGCGGCTGACCCCGGCGACGCTCTGCATCAGGTCGCAGACCCAGCCCGTCCGGTCCTTGCCGGCCCGGCAGTGCACGAGCACCGGGGCGTCGGAGCGGGCGACGCGGCGGAGCACCCGGCCGACCGACTTCCGGCTCGCGGCCCAGGCGACGTAACCCCGGTAGAACTCGAGGTTCTCCCCCGCGTTGTCGATGTAGTACCGGTACTTCTTCACGCCGGGGATCGACGGGTCGCCGCCCGAGTTCATCGCGATCATCGTCTCGATGCCGAGGTCGATCACGACCCGCTTCTCGAGCGCCGTGCACCCGTCCAGGTCGCCGGTGCGCCACAGGTCCCGCACCCCGACGACGGGGCGGAAGTTGCGCGAGGTGTCGAGCCGGACCCGGGGGCCGGCGGTCAGGTCGACCTTGCCCACCCCGGAGCCCCACCAGACGATGCCGCGCTCGAAGCGCTGCGCGTAGGTGTTCTTCGACGAGATCCGCCGCTTCACCTCGCCGTGCACGGCGGCACCGAGGACGCGGGCCCCGCCCGCGGCGAGGTAGGTCTCGAGGATCCGTCCGCTGACCCGCGGGGCGGCCTGGGCGGCGGGGACCCCGACCAGCGCGGTCCCGGCCAGGCCGAGGGCCCCGACGAGGGCCGTACGACGGGTGAGGGCCTGCGGGCCGACGGTCGTCGCGAGGACGGAGACCTCGGGCTGTGCGCTCATCGATGCTCCTGGATCCCGAGCGCCCCGCGGCTCTGCGACGACCGAACTGTGTGCTCCCCCGACTGGACTCGAACCAGTAACCTGCCGGTTAACAGCCGGCTGCTCTGCCAATTGAGCTACAGGGGATTGGCCTGGATGACGCTACCAGCCCTGAGGGGTGGATCCGTACTCCGACCGCAGGTCGGCCTCCGCAGCGGCGATCTCGTCGGCCACGCCGGGCTCGTTCCCGGTGAGGCCACGGGTCAGGGTGGAGTGCCAGGAGAGCGTCCCGGCGGCCCCCAGGTCGCGACGGGCGGTGACCGTGACCCCGCGCTCGCCGCGCAGCGGCACGAAACGTTCCACGGCGATGCTGGCGGCCACCCGCTCGCGGAACAGCTCCGGCAGCCGGGCCGGGTCGGCCAGCTCGACCCGACCGCGCCGCCCGCCGTAGAGCGTCCAGGACAGGCTGCGCGACTCGGCGTTCCAGCCGCCGTGCTCGATCTCGTGCCAGCCGATGTGGCGCCAGTCCCGAGGCTGGACGCCGCTGTCGGGCAGCGCGTCGGGCACCGCACCGCTCGTCCCGTCACCCCCGCCGACCGACAGCACCGACGGGCTCCCGACCGCGAAGCCGTCCTGCGACCGAGCCCAGGCCAGGATCCGGGCCGGCACGCCCTGCCGGTCGCTCAGCGAGCGACGCCAGGACGCGTGCACCTCGGGCGGCAGCCCTCGGGTGCCGAACCGGGGCCTCATCGGCGGCGTACGGCGGTGGTGAGCACGCCCTCATTCTGCCGTGGAACCCCAGGCACCCCGACCGGCCGCTGAGCGGTCCGGCCGGGGCGGGGACGACCCGCACGAGCCGGATCGCCCCCCGCGACCCGTTCGTGCCGGTACGGGGACAGCGTTGTCGACCAGACTGAACCCCTGTAGTACCGGATCGCACCATTGACACCTCATCTACTTTCGACTAGGACCAGCGTGTGCGTGTCGCCCCTCCCTCCGTCGCGGTCGACGCCCCCCTCGACCTGGCCGGCCGGCTGGCCACGGCCGGCACGCTGACCCGGCAGGTCGACACCACGCTGCCCGCGCTGGCCGAGCTGTGCGGCGCCACGGTGGCGGTGTTCGCGGTCGCCGGGTCTCACGCGGCCGGGGTCCGGTGCTGGCCGCCCGACCTGGCGTGGGCGGCGACGCTGCGCGACACGCTCAGCGCCTCCTGGGAGGACGGTGCGCTCACCCGGTGGCTCCGCGAGGTCGGGGTCGTGCCCCCGGTGTCGGCCAAGGCCGTCGCGCCGGGGTGGGGTGCCGCGCCCGGGCTGGTCCTGGAGCACCGGGGCCGGGTGCTCGGCGAGCTGCTCGTCGTCCCGGTCGCTCGTACGGGTGCCACGATCGCCACCTACCTCGCGGCGCGCTACGAGCGGCCCTTCGACGACGAGGAGCTCGCCGCCGCCCGGGCGCTCCAGCCGGTCGTGGTCGCCACGCACGGGCGCTTCCTGCGCGCTCCCGACCCGGCGCTGACCGCCCGTCAGACCGAGGTCCTGCACCTGCTCGCGGAGGGTCGGACCGTCCGGGCGGTCGGCTCGCGGCTCGGCATCAGCCAGAGCACGGTGGACAAGCACGTCCGCGACCTCTACCGCCGGCTCGGCACCCAGGACCGGGCCTCGACGGTCCGCGCCGCGGGGGCACGCGGCCTCCTCGACGGGCTGGTCGGCGAGCGCTGGCAGGACCTCCTCGTCCCCGGCGAGGCCTGACCGCGCCGCGGGCTCGCGCCGGGCCGTACAGCTCGTCACGACGCGCTCCGGGCCAGCGCGCTCGGGCAGCGCGCCCGCAGCTGCTCGAGGGCCCGCACCTCGGCCCGCCGCACCCGCCCGACCGGGACGTCCAGCTCGCGGGCGACGGACGCCAGGCTGCTCGGCGACCGGCCGCCGAAGCCGAGCCGGAGCTCGAGCACCTGCCGGTCGAAGCCGGTGAGCGTCGCCATCAGCCGCCGGGCCCACACCTCGGGCTCCCGCCGGGACGCGTCGTCGCGGTCCTCGGCCGCGTCGGAGAGCCGGTGCAGGGTCCGCTCGTCGACCTCCTCCAGGGAGCGCACGCCCCGTTGGCCGAGCAGCCCCGCCGTCCACCGCTCGTCCCGGCCGAGCGCCGTGGCCACCTCCGCGACGGTCGGCAGCCGGCCGAGCTGCTGGGTGAGGGCGCTCTCCACGCCGCGCGCGGCCCGCAGCTGGTCGTTCCGACTGACCGGGACGGTGGTCGCCGAGGCGAAGCGCGAGGTCGCCGAGCTCACGCAGGTCCGCACCCAGTAGGTCGCGTAGGTCGAGAACCGGACCCCCCGCCGGTGGTCGAAGCGCTCCACCGCCGCGATCAGCCCGAGGCAGCCCTCCTGGAACAGGTCCGCGGCCGGCGCACCGGTGCGGACGTACGGGCCGAGGACCGCGCCCACCAGGCCCAGGTTGGCGGCGACGAACTCCTGCTGCGCCCGCGCCCCCGCGCGCTCGAGCACGGCGAGCTCCTCGTCGGTCGCGTCGTTGCGCCAGGGGACGTGCGGGTCCTCGCGGGCCGCGGCGGCCAGGACGCCCGCCTCGACGGCGTCGGCCCACGCCGCCACCTGGGAGGTCGCGTAGGGGTGCTGGGTCGGGGCGGGTGCGCTCACGACCGGAGTCTGGTGACGCGCAGCGGGACGCGCCGCCCGCCGGGAGGTGGCTGTGGAGAACCGGCCGGGTCAGCTCCGCCCTGTGGAGGAGCGGCTCAGTCCTGCGCGCCGATGCTGCGCGTCTGGAGGGCCTTGCGGCGCGCCTCGAGGACCACGAGCTCGGAGAACATCGCGTTGTACTTCTGCTGCGCGGAGACGGGGTTCGTCCGCTGCAGCCGCGACTTCAGGGTCGCGATGCTGCGCATCACCGTCAGCAGCTGCAGCCCGGCCGTGTGGGCGACGACGAAGCGCTCGTCGGGGGCACCCTGCAGCGGCAGGGGCTCGACGGAGAGCGCGACGACGAGCGACCGCACCCGCTCGTCCTCCACGGCGTCGCTGACCCGCTGCGTCCACTCCCCCGGGCCGTCGTCCGCCACGGCCTTCTCCACGCCGGTGAAGACCGCCGCGTACGCCGGGTGGGTGAAGTCGGCCGGGCTCAGCCCGTCCCAGTGCTCCGGGAACTGCTCGGGCGCCTGGACGAGCAGCTGCGCCGTCTCCCGCTCGAGGGCGAGATGGCGGTCGCGCGGGTCCGGGATCGGGATCCCGGTCGGCTTCGGCTCCGGCGGGGCCGCCACCGGCTCGGGCGCCGGGGCGCGACGGCTGGACCGGGACGCCGCGCGGGAGACCTCGGCCCGGACCTCGTCGGGGTCCATCCCCAGCAGCCCGGCGAGCTCGCGGGCGTAGCCGTTGACCAGGCTCGAGTCGCGGATGCTCCCGACCAGGGGCGCCGTGGCCCGCAGCGCCTCGAGCCGGCCGTCGGCGCGGTCGAGGTCGTGAGAACCGAGCATGTTGCTCATCACGAAGCGGTAGAGCGGCATCCGGCGCGCGACCAGCTCGCGAACGGCCGCGTCGCCGTGCTGCAGCCGCAGGTCGCACGGGTCGAGGCCGGTGGGCTCGACGGCGACGTACGTCTGGGTGATGAAGTTCTGGTCGCCGGCGAAGACCTTGAGGGCGGCGTTCTGCCCCGCCCGGTCGCCGTCGAAGGTGAAGATCACCTCGCCGTGGAACGCGTCGTGGTCGCCCATCAGCCGGCGGAGCAGCCGGGCGTGGTCGTCGCCGAAGGCCGTCCCGCAGACCGCCACCGCGGTGTCCACGCCGGAGAGGTGCGCGGCCATCACGTCGGTGTAGCCCTCGACCACCACGGCCTGGCTCTTGGCGCTGATCTGCTTGCGGGCCAGGTCGAGGCCGTAGAGGACGTGCGACTTCTTGTAGAGCGGCGTCTCGGGGGTGTTGAGGTACTTGGCCGGCATCCGGTCGTCGTCGCGCAGCCGCCGGGCGCCGAAGCCCAGCACCTGCTTGCCGGAGTCGCGGATCGGCCAGAGCAGGCGACCCTGGAAGAAGTCCCAGCCCGACTCGCGGGTCAGCCCCGCCTTGACCAGCTCGGTGTCGGAGAAGCCCCGCCCGCGCAGGTGCTTCAGCAGCGCCTTGCCGTCGGTGGGGGCGAAGCCGACGCCGAACCGTTCCGCGGCGGCCCGGTCGAAGCCACGCCCGCCCAGGAACTGCCGCCCGATCAGCGCGTCGGGCGTCGAGAGCTGCTCGGTGTAGAACTCCTCGGCGGCCTGGTTGGCCTCCATCAGCCGCAGCCGCAGCCCCGGCTCCTGGCGCGGGCCGCTCTGCTCGGTGTAGCGCAGCACGATGCCGACCCGGTCGGCCAGGCGCTCCACCGCCTCGGCGAAGGACAGGCTGTCGATCTTCTGCTGGAACGTGATGACGTCGCCGCCCTCGCCGCACCCGAAGCAGTAGAAGAACCCACGCGCCGGCGTGACCTGGAAGCTCGGTGTCTTCTCGTCGTGGAAGGGGCACAGGCCCTTGAGGGACCCGCCGCCCGCGTTGCGCAGCGCGACGTACGAGCCCACGACCTCGTCGATCCGGGCGCGTTCCCGGACGGCGACGACGTCCTCGTCGTTGATCCGCCCGGCCACGTCGGGAGTCTAGTGGCGCCGTTCGCGCTCGCCCCGGTTGTGCACAGGCCCCGTCCGCGGCCCGTCAGCGGGAGGCGGACTCGGCCCGCGCGGGAATGGGCACAGGGGGCTCGAGGGGTGGGTGGCGGGCGCGCCACCAGGGCGCGAGACGTTCCAGGGGGGCAAAGGCGAGCCAGCAGACGACCGTCGGGGCGAAGTGGATGTAGAGCATCGCCACGGTGAAGACGTGGAAGCCCATCCAGAACAGGGCTGCGCAGAGCAGCGCACGACCGCGCAGCCACAGCACGACGACCGAGCCGAGCTCGGCCAGGATCGAGAACCACTGCATCACGTGCAGGACGCCCGGGTACGGGATCAGCAGCTGCCCGAGCCCGTGCGGCCGCCGGACGACCGCCCACAGCAGGATGTAGCTCTCCGGCCACCCGGTCAGGCTCCACCCGCGCGGGTCGTTGCTGATCTTGGTCAGCGCCGAGAGGAAGTAGGTGCCGATGACGGCGATCTGCACCACCTTGAGCGCCCAGCCCGCCTGGGCGGAGCGTCGCCCGGAGGACCAGCCGCCCGGGACCGCGCCGACCGTCGGGAGCACCCACAGCGCGACGACCAGGGCGAGGTGGTCGTGGTCGACCTTGCCGTAGCTGAAGCCGATGGCGACCCACCAGGTGAACGCGGCGGCGACGACCCAGCCGGTCGACCGTGGCGCACGTCCGGTCAGCCCGGCGACGCAGCCGGCGACGAGGACGGCGTACAGGCCCCAGGCCAGCGGGAGGCTCGGCGGCGGCAGGTGCAGCACCTCGGCGAAGATCAGCGGCCGGTAGAGGTCGGGGTGGTGACTGAGCGGGATCGGGTCGCGGACGATCAGGTGCATGTCGAGCAGCACGAAGACGTAGAGCACCCGGCGCAGGACCGCCACCCGGGCCTCGGGGAGGACGGGCGCGAACCAGCCGGCCACCGACCCCGGACGGGGCGTGCTCACGGCGTGACCCGCCACTGGGCGAGCGGGACCTCGTCGCGGGACACGACCCTGCCCTTGTGCAGGTAGCTCCGGTCCTGGACGAGGAGGACCTCGACGGGGCGGGGCTGGTCGGGGTGGCGAGAGCTCCAGCCGTCGCTGACCGCCCGGAGCAGGCTCGGGTCGCGCTCGAAGCGCGGGATCTGCGCCTCGACCTCGGCGCGGCTGATGCCGGCCGTCTCGACCCGCAGCGGCAGCTCGATGCGCGAACCGTCCGGCATCAGCCCGTAGGTGCGGGTGACGAGGACCGTGTCGTTCGGACCGGGGCGGAACGCGTACTGCGACAGCGGCCCCAGGGGCCAGGCGTCGTCCTTCACGGCCAGCGAGGTCGACCCGTGCACCAGCAGGACGACGAGGACGATCGCGGCGAACACCCGCCAGGCCAGCGATCCGCGGCTGATCGGCCGCACGTCGACGTCGGACCCGCTCACGTCGGCGATTGAAGCACGCAGCAGGCTACGAGGCCGTCACCGATGAGGATCGTGCACCGATGTCGGTGCACGATCCTCATCGCTGTCGGGTGTGTTCCTAGCCGGCCGCGTTCAGGCGGGCCAGCTCGTCGCTGCTCAGCTCGAGGTCGGCGGCGGTGGCGGAGTCGGTGATCGTCTCCGGACGCGAGGCGCCCGGGATCGGGATCACGACGTCGGCCAGCGCGAGCTCCCAGGCCAGGCACACGACCTGCGGGCTGACGCCGCGCTCCGACGCGACCTCGGCGAACGGCGCGAACTTGTCGCCCAGCCCCGCCGCGTTGGTGATGCCGCCGAGCGGGCTCCACGGCAGGAACGCGATGCCGAGCTCGGCGCACAGCTCGAGCTCGCCCTGGCTGGTGCGGAACGACGGGCTGAACTGGTTCTGCACCGAGGCGAGACGGCCGTCGAGGAGGTCGTTGGCCTGCCGGATCTGGTCGACGTCGGTGTTCGAGACGCCGGCGAGGGCGATCAGGCCCTCGTCGAGCAGCTCCTTCAGGACGCCGACGGACTCCTCGAAGGGGACCTCGGGGTCGGGACGGTGGAACTGGTAGAGCCCGATCTGCTCGACGCCGAGGCGCTTCGCCGACTCCTGCGCGGCCTGACGGAGGTGCTTGGCGCTGCCGTCGGCGGTCCAGCTGCCGTCGCCCGGACGCAGGTGCCCGCCCTTGGTGGCCACGACCACGTCGTCGGTCGACCCGCCGTACGACTTCAGCGCCTCGGCGATGAGCGACTCGTTGTGGCCGACCTCGTCGCCGTGCCAGTGGTAGGCGTCGGCGGTGTCGATCAGGGTGATGCCGGCGTCGAGCGCGGCGTGGATGGTGGCGATGGACCGGGGGCGGTCCGGGCGGCCCTCGATGGACATGGGCATGCCGCCGAGGCCGATCGCAGAGACGGACCGGCCGGCGAGAGTGCGTTGCTTCATAGCTCCTGCTTACCCGCCCGGGCGCAGTCTCTACCCGCCCGGGCGCAGGGGCAGACGCTCCGAGGCCCACCCGAGGTCGCGGACGGCCAGGTCGAAGGCGAACCGGTCCGTCATCCCCGCCACGTACGTCACCGCGGTCAGCACCGGGTCGTCGGTCGGGACCACCGTTCCGGGCAGTGCCCCGGGATGGGCCGTGAAGTGCTCGACCAGCGCCTGCAGCACCTCGACCACCGCCCGCGACTGGGCCAGCGACTCGGGCCGGACGTAGATCCGCTCGTAGTTGAACGCCCGCAGCGAGGCCAGCGCCGCAGCCGAGTCGGCCGCCATCCCGACCTCGCCGTGCTCGGCCACCCCGGCCACCACCGCGCGGACGAAGTGCCCCAGCTGCTCGCGCCGCGACCGCCCGGCCACGTCCGCGACGGCGTCGGGGATCTCGTCCGTGCCCAGGATCCCGGCGTGGACGGCGTCCTCGAGGTCGTGGGCGCAGTAGGCGATCCGGTCGGCCCAGCTGACGATCTCCCCCTCGACGGTGCTCGGTGCCGGGCGGGACCAGGAGTGGTTCCGGATGCCGTCGAGCGTCTGGGCGCAGAGGTTGAGGTCGAGCAGGGAGACGTCGGCGCCCCACGGGCCGTGGTCGAAGCCGCCGGGCACGTACGCGTCGAACGCGTCCTCGCTGGCGTGCCCGCCGGGGCCGTGGCCGCAGTCGTGGCCCAGGGCGATCGCCTCGGCCAGCGCCACGTTCACGCCGACGCCGCGGGCGATCGACGTCGCCACCTGCGCGACCTCGAGGGCGTGCGTCAGCCGCGTCCGCTGGTGGTCGGTCGGGTGCACGACGACCTGGGTCTTGCCCGCCAGCCGGCGGAACGCGGTCGAGTGCACGATCCGGTCCCGGTCCCGCTCGAAGCAGGTCCGCTCGGCGTCGGGCTCCTCGGGCCGGACGCGGTCCCCCGCCCCCGCGGCGAGGGTCGCGCCGGAGCGCAGCGACTCCCGCTCGTACGCCTCCCGCGTCAGCCGGTCGACCGTCCGGCCGGGCCCGACGTGCCCGTGCGACCCGGCGTGGGCGCGGACGAGGCCCTCGGCCGCGTGGCCGTGCATGGTCGTCGCCCACTGCTGGGCGCGCGCCGAGGGCTCGGGCCCGTCGACCGAGCCTGTCCTGAGCTTGTCGAAGGGCTCAGGGCGCAACGGGTCAGCCACCCGAGACGTGCTCGTCGTCGTCGAGGTCCAGAGTGGCGCCGCTGGTGTCGTCGAGCCAGTGCTCGGGCAGCGCGACCTTGCTCTTCGGCGCACCCTGGCGGCCGCGCGGCGTCCCCAGCTCGGTGACCGGGAAGGCCAGGTCGGGGTCGAGCCCGGCCAGCGCGGCGTCGAGCTCGGCGAACGACGACACCATGGCCAGCGCGCGCCGGGTGTCGCCGCCGACGGGATAGCCCTTGAGGTACCAGGCCATGTGCTTGCGCAGGTCGGTCAGCGCGCGGCGTTCACCCTGCTCGGGGTCGGTCTGGAGCCCGGCGAGCAGCTCGGCGTGCCGGCGGATGGTCACGGCGACCTCACCGGAGGTCGGCAGGGCACGACGCTCCGAGTCGCTCCCTGAACCGTCCCCCTGCAGCGCCACCGCGAGGTCGTGGAACAACCACGGCCGACCCAGGCAGCCACGGCCCACGACGACGCCGTCGGCGCCGGTCTGGTCGAGCATGCGGCGGGCGTCCTCGGCCTCCCAGACGTCGCCGTTGCCGAGCACCGGGATGGAGACGTGCTCCTTGAGCTTGGCGATGGTCGACCAGTCGGCGTGGCCGGAGTAGGACTGCTGCGCCGTACGCCCGTGCAGCGCGATGGAGGCGCAGCCCTCCTCCTCCGCGATGGTGCCGGCGTCGAGGTAGGTCTGGTGCGCGTCGTCGATCCCGACGCGGGTCTTCATCGTGACGGGGACGCCGTACGGGCGCGCGGCCGCGACGACGGCCCGCAGGATCGAGCGCAGCCGGTCCCGCTTGTACGGCAGCGCCGCTCCCCCGCCCTTGCGGGTGACCTTGGGGACCGGGCAGCCGAAGTTCAGGTCGACGTGGCCCACGCCGAAGCGCTCGCAGAGGATCGCCGTCGCGTCGGCCATCGTGACGGGGTCGACGCCGTAGAGCTGCACGCTCCGGGTCGTCTCCCCGGGGTCGAACTGCAGCATCTCCATCGTCTTGCGGTCCCCGGCCACGATCCCGCGGCTGGTGATCATCTCGCAGACGAACAACCCGTCCGTCCCGCCGCCGGCCTCGTGCTGCTCGCGGCAGAGCTGCCGGTAGGCCGCGTTCGTCACCCCCGCCATGGGGGCGAGCTCGACGACCGGGGCCGCCGCAGCCCAGGGGCCGGTTCTCGTCGAGAGCCCGGTCATCAGCAGCCCGGGAGCCGCGCGCCGAGGTACGCGACGACCTGGTCGAGCGCGACACGCTCCTGGGTCATCTCGTCACGGGAGCGGATCGTGACCGCGTCGTCCTCGAGGGTGTCGAAGTCGACCGTGACGCAGAAGGGGGTCCCGATCTCGTCCTGACGGCGGTAGCGGCGCCCGATGGCCTGGGCGTCGTCGAAGTCGACGTTCCAGCTCTTGCGCAGCTCGGCCGCGAGGTCGCGCGCCTTGGGCGACAGGGCCTCGTTGCGCGACAGCGGCAGCACGGCGGCCTTGACCGGCGCGAGGCGCGGGTCGAGCTTGAGCACGGTGCGCTTGTCGACGCCGCCCTTGGTGTTCGGCGCCTCGTCCTCGGTGTACGCGTCGATGAGGAACGCCATCAGCGAGCGGGTCAGCCCCGCCGCCGGCTCGATCACGTACGGGACGAAGCGGTCGCCGCTCGCCTGGTCGAAGTAGGACAGGTCGTTGCCGGAGTGCTCCGAGTGGGTCTTGAGGTCGAAGTCGGTCCGGTTGGCGACGCCCTCCAGCTCGCCCCACTCGCTGCCGGCGAAGCCGAAGCGGTACTCGATGTCGACCGTGCGCTTGGAGTAGTGCGACAGCTTCTCCGCCGGGTGCTCGAAGTGGCGCAGGTTGGCCGCGTCGACGCCGAGGTCGGTGTACCAGCGGGTGCGCTCGTCGATCCAGTACTGGTGCCACTCCTCGTCGGTGCCGGGCACGACGAAGAACTCCATCTCCATCTGCTCGAACTCGCGGGTGCGGAAGATGAAGTTGCCGGGCGTGATCTCGTTGCGGAAGCTCTTGCCGACCTGGCCGATGCCGAACGGCGGCTTCTTGCGCGTGGTCTGCACGACGTTGGCGAAGTTGACGAAGATGCCCTGCGCGGTCTCCGGGCGCAGGTAGTGCAGCCCGGACTCGTCCTCGACCGGGCCGAGGTAGGTCTTGAGCATCATGTTGAAGTCGCGCGGCGCGGTCCACTGCCCGCGCGTGCCGCAGTTGGGGCACGGCACCGAGGTCAGCTCGACGGTGTCGGGGTCGTCGACCTTGTGCTTCTCCGCGTAGCCCTCCTGCAGGTGGTCCGCGCGGAACCGCTTGTGGCAGTGGAGGCACTCGACCAGCGGGTCGGTGAACACGCCGACGTGGCCCGAGGCGACCCAGACCTGGCGCGGCAGGATCACCGAGGAGTCGAGGCCGACGACGTCGTCGCGGCTCTGCACGACGCTGCGCCACCACTGGCGCTTGATGTTCTCCTTGAGCTCGGTGCCCAGCGGGCCGTAGTCCCAGGCCGACCGCGTCCCGCCGTAGATCTCGCCCGAGGGGAAGACGAAGCCCCGGCGCTTGCACAGGCTGATGACGTTGTCGAGGGTCGTGGGGGCCACGAGGAGAGCTCCAAACAAGACGGTGGGGCGCGGTCGTACGCCGCCCCCGGCTGGGACGGCACGACGCCTGAGCCTAGTGCCGGTGTCGAAGGCAGCGGTTCTCGGCGTCGCGACACCGGAGGTTCTTTTCTCACGCCGCTGGGCCGGCGGACGGGCCGTGAGCGATGATCCTCCGGTGACGGGGGTCCCACGCGTGCTGCTGCCGGCCCTGCTGGCCCTCGCGCTCGCCGGGTGCGGCACGATCCCTCCGCCGGCCTCTCCGCCCGCTCCGGCCGCGACCGCCCCGGGCCCGTCGCTGACGAGCGACCCCAGCGCGAGCTCCACCACGTCGAGCCCCACGGCGCGCCCGAGCGTCTCGGCCACGTCGAGCCCGACGCCCAGGCCGACGAGGCCCACGAAGGCCGCGCCCACCCCGCCGCCGGACACCTGGGTCGGGCACTTCAAGGGCCACGAGGTCTGGGTCCCCCGCGGGCACGGGGCCGCGGTGTCCTTCACCTTCGACGACGGGCCCTGGCCCGGCTCCACGTCGCAGGTGCTCGGCCTGCTGGCCCAGCACCACGTGCACGCCGTCTTCTGCCTCATCGGCGACCAGGCCAAGACCTACCCCTCGCTGGTCAAGAAGGAGGTGGCGGGCGGGCACGAGCTGTGCGACCACAGCCGCGACCACGACCTGACGATGAACAAGAAGGGCCGGAAGTACGTCGACGCCGAGGTCGCCGACGGGCTCGCCGACGTCCGGGCGGCCGCCCCGCACGGCACCCCGGTGACGTTCTACCGGCAGCCGGGCGGGCTGTGGGACCCGACGGTGGTCAAGGCGATGGACGCCCACGGGCTCGACCCGCTGCGCTGGTCGGACGATCCGCGCGACTGGTCCCGGCCGGGCAGCGCGGTCATCGTGCACCGCGTGGTCTCGCACCTGCACCCGGGCGTGGTGATCCTGATGCACGACGGGGGCGGGGACCGGTCGCAGTCGGTCGAGGCCCTCCGCTTCCTCCTCGACGCGGTCGTCGCCGCCGGCTGGCACCCGGTGCTCGCGCCGCACGTCAAGCTGTCGGCCAAGGCGGCCGCCCGGCCGCAATGAGCCACGCCCGCCGCTCCTCCCGCAGCCGAGCCCGACGTCCGCGAGGAAGTGGGCCGATCAGCCGGCGCCTGCAGGTCCTCCTGGCGTTGGCCGCCGGCCTCGTCGTGATGGCCCTCGTCGCCACGGCCGTCGTCGTCCTGGCCGGGCACGAGCGGCCCGTCGCCGCCCCGCCGGCCGACCCCTCCGGCTGCGCGGCCATGACCGTGCCGGTGCGCTACCAGGTCAACCCGGCCACCCGGACCGGGCTCTTCACCACCACCGCGAGCGGCGCGACCACGGCGCGCGAGACCGGCTGGACGCAGGACGAGGGGGTCCTCTTCCGCGCGGCGACCGGTCCGACCCCGGGGCTCGTCGCGGTCCACCAGCTGCGCAAGGGCGAGGGCGACCAGCTCTGGACCGCGGACGCCGACGAGGTCACCGAGGCGGTGCGGAGCTGGGGCTACGTGGACCAGGGCGTCGTCGCGTACGTCGCGCGGGCCGCGAGCCCCTGCACCGTCCAGGTGCAACGGTTCCAGGCCGGCGGGGTGCACCGCTACGCGACCACCGCGGCCGGGCGCACCGCGCTGCGCGGGGGCGGCTGGGCCGCCGAGGGGTCCTTCTACGCCGCCCGGCCCGAGGCCGCCGCGTCGCCTGGCCCGACCTTCAGCGGGGAGAGCGACCCGCCCGGCGAGACGGTCATCGACGCCCGCTTCGACGAGGAGACCCTCGGACCGGTCACGCCGGACTCGTTCATCCGTGCGGTGGGCAAGACCAACCGCTCCGACGCGGAGTACGACTCGATGACGTACGAGCGCGAGCCCCAGGGGCGCAGCCGCTTCGTCCGCACCCACCTGGCAGCGCACCGCATCCTCGACCGCAACGACGCTCCCGGCGACGGCAACGTCCTCGTCGTCCCGCTCGAGGACCAGAGCCGGGACTCCGCCTGCGTCACGTACGACGTGCGCTTCTCCCCCGGCTTCGAGGTCTCGGCCGGGGGCAAGCTCCCGGGGCTGCTCGGCGTCGCGCCGGGCGTCTCGCCCGCCACGCCGACCGGCGGCGGCAAGACCGACCACGGCTGGTCCGGCCGGGTCATGTGGCTGGGGCCCAAGCTCTTCCGGTTCGTGCGCGAGTCCGGCCAGCCCGACCTCGCGGTCACCTACCTCTACCACCCGGGCCAGGCCGGCACGTTCGGCGACGACGTGAGCTGGGGGCGCAGCATCGTCGACGGGACCTGGCACACGCTGCGCCAGTGCTACAGGCTCAACACGATCGGCCAGGCCGACGGCCGGCTGCAGGCCTGGGTCGACGGCGTCGGGGTCCTTGACCGCAGCGACGTCGTCTACCGCACCGACCACGCGGTGCACGTCACCCACCTCGACTGGTCGATCTTCCGGGGCGGCGACAACGACGACTGGACCGCAAGCTCCGGCGGCGACGTCGACCTCGACAACCTCGTGGTGACGGTGGCCTGAGCCCGCCGACAGGCTCAGGGAGCGAAGGGCGGGACGGACCCGCGCGCGAGGTTGGGACCGACCAGGTGAGGGTCCTCGTACGCGGTGGGCTCGTCGATCGCCCGCGACAGCAGCGGCACGACCACCGAGCGCGACTCGATCCCCGAGAGCGCGCGGCGGTAGGAGCCGACGTCGTCCCAGCGCGCGGTGATGGTCCAGAGCTCCTGCTCGTCCAGGTTCCGCGCGAAGTCGAGCGAGCGCAGCCCGCCCCGCTGCCGCAGGACCCCGATCGCCGCCTCCGCCTGCGCGACGAACGCCTCCGTCTCCTGCTCGGGCACCTGGAAGCGCGTCACGACGATCACGGGGTGAGTATCGCCGTGAGCCGGCCACGAGGTCGAGGAACGCTCCCTGAGCTTGTCGAAGGGCCTCGAAGAGGTTGGCTCTCACCGACCCCGGGTTCTCGGACGCCGACCACTTCGTGGCCCTTCGACAGGCTCAGGGAGCGTTTCCTCCTGGCCGTATCCGGCCCTTCGCCAGCCTTCAGAAGGCGGTGTCCGGCCTGGTCAGGCAGGCAAACGTTGTCAGTCCCCGCTCGTGACCGGATCGACAGCAGGGTGTCACCTGCGCGAAACCCAACGGCCACCTGGACGCCCTAGGTTCGGTGAACTCGGGACCGCTCCTCCTCCTCCGTCCGTCCGCTCCGCCGCTGCAACGCCCGCTCCCGACGACCTGACGGAGGCACTGATGATCGAGCACGTCGACCCCTTCATCGGGTCCTCCGCGACCGAGCTGCCCCCGCCGGTGGGCCTCGCCGCGTCGTGGTGGTGGCCCAAGCCGCAGGTCGGCAACACGCACCCGGGCGCGACGTACCCCTTCGGGATGGTCTCGGCCTGCTCCTACTCCGGCGCCTACCCGACGGGCTACGGCCTCTACGAGCTCAACACCGAGGGCGTCCCGCCGCGCCTGCTGGAGGAGCCGGTCGCGTCCGGCTTCACGCACTTCCAGCAGTCGGGGACGGGCGCGATCCGCAAGTACTACAACTACTTCCGCGTCACCCCGATGCTCGAGCCGCTCGACGCCCTCGGCACCAACTGGCCGATCTCGGACGAGGAGGCCGAACCCGGCTACTACGCCTGCACCCTCGGCGCGGGCTCGCCCTCGGCCGCCGGCCCCCGGACCGGTGGGGAGGGCATCCGCTGCGAGCTCACGGTCGGGCCCAAGAGCGCGGTCCACCGCTACACGTTCCCCGCCCACGCCGACGCGCGGCTGGTGATCGACTTCTCGATGGGCGGGCTGGCGATCCCGTACGGGGCGACGGTCCCGCTGCGCGCGCACCTGGAGACGATCAGCCCCGGCGTCGCGAACGCCGAGATCGTCGTCGAGGGCACCCCGCTGGCCACGCACGTCGAGCTCGACGGCGGCGACTGGCCGCAGCTGCTCTGGTACGACCGCCGCCTCATGCAGGGCGGCACCCGGATGGACTTCGACCGGATCCGCCCGACCACCCTGCGCCCGTTCGGTCTGATGTGGCGCGGGCGGGCCGAGCCAGGCCAGGTCGTGGAGGTGCGCTTCGGCTTCTCGCTGCGCGGCACGGCGCAGGCGCGCATGAACCTGCGGCGCGACAACGCCGCCCGCGAGCAGATCGAGGTCCGCCGGCCCGATCTCCCGGAGGACCCGACGCTCGCCGTCGCCGGACCGGCCGCGTTCGAGGGCCGACGCGCCGGCACCGCCGCCGTGTGGCGCGAGCACCTGGCGCGGATCAGGGTCGAGACGCCGTCGGCGACGCGGCGCAAGATCTTCTCCAGCGCGCTCTACCACGGGATGATCAAGCCCTGCTTCGCCGTCGACGAGAGCCCGTTCTGGCCCTCGAACGGGCCGTTTGCCTTCGACATCTGCACGATGTGGGACATCTACCGCACGCAGCTGCCGCTGCTGACGGCGCTGTTCCCGGCCCGCGCGGTCGAGCTGGCGAACGCGCTGCTCAACGTCTGCGAGGAGGAGGGCAACCTCCCGATCGGCTACCGGATGGCCAAGGGCGTGGACCGCTTCTCGCGCCAGGGCAGCGCGCTGGCGCAGACGTTCCTGGCCGACCTGTGCACCCTCGGCCTGCCCGGCATCGACTGGGACTGGGCCCTGGTGCACATGGACAACGATCTCCGACGCGCGTACGGGGAGGAGTTCCTGCTCCGCGGCGTGGCCCACCCGGTCACGCACACTCTCGACCTGGCCTTCGGCTACCACTGCACGGCCAAGGTCGCGCGCCACGTGGGCGACACGGCACTCGCCGGGCAGCTCGAGGAGCTCGCCACGCGGTGGGTGAACGCGTTCGACGCCGTCAGCGGCCTGCTCGTCGACTCCTCGTTCTACGAGGGCGGCAAGTGGAACTACTCGTTCCGCGTCCTGCACGACATGGCCGCGCGCATCGACCTCGCGGGCGGCGAGGACGCGTACCTGGCGATGCTCGACACGTTCTTCGGCTTCGGGGCGGGGGCGGTGACCCAGGTCGGCGAGCGCCCCAGCGTCGCCGAGCTCGCCGCCGGCTACGCCCTCAACCGCTTCGAGGGCCTCAACAACGAGCCCGACATGGAGGCCCCGTGGGCCTACCACTACCTCGGGCGCCCGGACCGGACCGCGGAGATCGTCCACGGGGTCGTCGAGAACATGTTCGGCCTCGGCCGCGGCGGGCTGCCCGGCAACGACGACTCCGGCGGCTTGAGCTCCTGGTACGTCTGGGCCAGCCTCGGGCTGTTCCCCGTCGCGGGCCAGGGCCTCTACCTGATCAACGCGCCGTCGTTCTCGTGGTCGCGCCTCCGGCTCGGCCGCGAGCAGCTCGACATCACCACCACCGGGTTCCTCGAGCCCGGCCCGGACCGCCCGCCGCAGTACGTCCAGTCCGTCCGGTTCAACGACCAGCCGTGGGAGCAGAGCTGGGTCTCGACCCGCGACCTGCACCGCGGCGGCACCCTGCAGATCGACCTCGGGCCCACGCCGTCCGCGTGGGGCACCACCACCCGACCCCCGTCCGTCACCCCACCCGGAGCCGGTCACCGCGAGCCCTCGGCCGCGCCCGTCCCCGTCACCACCACAGGCTGAAGAGCAGCAGGCTGAGAGGAGCCGGAATGACCCCGCCCCTGGAAGGTTCCCGTCCGCCGCGACGTCGCCGGCCCCGCGCCCGTACGCGGCGCCGCCTGGTGATCGTCGTCCGTGCCGACCCGGTCATCTGCGGCCACTCCGGCGAGGCGCGCAACCTCGCCGAGGCGGCGCTGCTGCGCGGCTTCAGCGAGGTGAAGATCGTGACCTGGCCGGTCGAGCGCCTCGTCGCCGCGGGCCTGCCGCTCAAGCCGCTGGAGAGCGTCCAGCCCTACAGCGACGGCATCGAGGTCGAGCGGCCCGAGCCCGTGGGCGACTACCGCGTGCCGGACGGGCGCTACCTGTCGGGCCTGGTCGGCCGGCTGGTCGAGCTGTTCACCGACGGCGTCCCGACCGTGGCGATGTCGCTGTACCTCAGCCCGCACACGCTCGCGGTGAGCGAGGCCGTCCGGGTCGCGCGGGAGACCGGGCTGCCGGTGAACGTGACGACCATCGCCGAGGCCGTCGGCTCCGACGTGACCAACGTCGTCCGCACCTGCGTGGAGAAGGAGCAGTTCGGCGCCGCCGCGCAGGTCCTGACCGCGTTCCTGGGCAGCGACGTGCCCGTCGCCGTCTCGGAGTACACCCGCGACCTCGTCGTCTCCTCCGCCGAGGCGATCGACGCGCGGCACGGCACCCGCTTCGCCGACCGGTGCCGCGAGCGGGTCGCGATCTCGTACCCGGCGATCAACACGGCCGACTACCTGGACCTCGACCCGGCGGCCACCACCGAGGTCCTCGCCGCCCGCGGCCTGACGCCCGGCTCGTACGTGCTCTACCTCTCCCGGCTCGCGCGGGCCAAGGGCGTGGACGACCTCATCGCCGGTTTCGCGGCCAGCCCGACCGCCGCGGGCAAGACGCTCGTGATCGCCGGCAACGGTCCCGACGCGGCCGAGCTCCACGCGGTCGCCGCCGCCTCGAGCGCGGCCGACCGCATCCGCTTCCTCGACGACGTGAGCGACGACGAGAAGCCGGCCCTGATGGCCGGCTGCGCGACGTTCGTGCTGCCGAGCAAGCCGATGCCCGAGTTCGTCGAGACGTTCGGGATCGCCCTGGTGGAGAAGATGCTCGCCGGCGGCGGGCCCGTCATCACGTGCGACACCGGCGGGATCGGCGAGGCCGTCGGCGAGACCGCGCTGATCGTCCCGGTCGAGGACCCGCAGGCCATCGCCGACGCCCTCGACGAAGCCCTCGGCCTGCCCGACATCGAGCGCGAGATGATGGAGCTCGCGGCCCGCGACCACGCCCGCCAGTTCGACCGACTGACCGTCTTCGACCGGTTGCTCGCCCGTCTCCCCGCCCCGCAGGTCGCTGCCCTGGGCGCCTTCTGACCCCCATCCTCTTCCGGAAAGTGGTCACTCCGACCCCGGAACTGGCCTTGGACGGGGCCCGGAGTGACCACTTTCGGGACAGGTCGGGCCACACTGGGGCGGTGCCCGACACCGCCCCGTCCCCGCTGCGCGCCCGCCTCGAGGTCGTGAGCCGGCCCGCGCTCGTCCGGCTCACCGCCCTGCCCAAGCAGGCCGTCCCGCTGGCGACGGTCGCGCTCTTCGCCGTCGCCGTCCTCGCCCCGGCACCGGTGGCGCTGGTGGCGCTCGTGCTCATCGGGCTGTTCCTGGTCTGGCTGACGTTCCTCGCCTGGCCGGCCCTCAGCGCCGGCGGCAAGCTCATGCGCCTGGTGATGGTCGGGCTGGTCGTCGTCCTCGGAGCCACCCGCTTCTGAGGGGGTGACGAGCCGGCGCAGCAGACCCTAGGATGCGGCTGAGAAAGCACCGCGCTTCTCTCAGTTGCTTGCGCGGCCCACTCCGCCCCCGAGGAGCTCCCGTGCACCGCTTCGTCTCCGCTCTTGTCACGACCACGCTGGCCGCCGGTCTGCTGACCGTCGCCCCGGCGGCCTGGGCGGACGACTGCCCCGACCCGGGTGCGCCGATCACCGGCGTCTCCCCCACCCCTGACGACGTGGTCCTCGGGCCGCTGGCCTCGACGTCGACGCGGGTGTTCGTCGACGGCTACGCCGGGTGCTTCAGCTCCTTCGAGAACCCGTACGTCCGCGTGCTGGCGCCGCACCGCGAGATCATCGTCGACCTCTCGGAGGGCCCCCCGCCGTTCGACGGCGGCGTGGAGTACGAGGGCCAGCTCACGATCGACACCTCCGAGCTGGAGGACGCCGACGCGGGCACCTGGCTGCTCTCCTTCGAGGCCGAGGGTCGCCGCTACGCCGAGCGCAGCTTCAGCGTGCGCCGGGCCAGCACGTTGTCGTTCAACGCCGGCCCGGAGCCCGTCCGACGCAAGGTCACCTTCGCCGGCAAGCTGCGCCGCGCGAGCTGGGAGCGGAGCCGCTTCGAGGGCGTGAAGGGCGAGCGGGTCCGCATCCTGCGCCTCGGCCCGGTCGAGACGCCGAACCCGAAGCGGGTCGCCCTGCTGACGACCGAGAAGAAGGGGAAGTACAGCAACAAGCAGCCCTTCCCCGGCACCGACCGCTACCAGGCCACGTACGCCGGCACCGCGGCGGTCGCCGCCGTCAGCTCGCGGGTCGACGCCGTCGCCTCGCGGGCCGACGCCGTGAAGAGCGGAGGCTGACGACCCGCGAGGCGACCGGGCGGGGCTAGCGGTCCTGGATCACGTCGCCGGTGCCGGCGTCGAGGGTGACCTCGCGCTCGCCACCGCCGGCCGCCCGCACCTCGGCGTCCCAGACGACCCGGCCGCGGTCGGTGTCGAGCTTGAGCTCGCTGATGGTGCCGCCGGCGACGGTGCTCGGCAGGGCGTCCACCGCGGCGGCGTAGTCGAGCTTTGCGCCTGCGACGCGGGCCAGGTTCTCGCGCCGGTCGCCGGCGTCCTGGCGGTCGAGCGCAGACGTCCGGACCACGCTGGCGCCGTCGGCGCTGACGTCGACGTCCTGCTCGTCGCCGTCACCGTTGACGAGCTGGACCTCCCACACCGTCGTGCCGCCGTCGGTGTCGGTCTCGATCGAGACGAGCGTGGAGCCCGAGACCTCGGCGACCGCGGTCTTCCCGGCGGCGACGAGCGCGGCGCCGTTGCCCGCGGTCGAGGACGCCGTGGCGCTCGGCGTGCTGCTCGGGGCGGCGCTGTCGGCCGGGGGCGGCGGGGCCGAGGTCGAGCTGGAGGGGGCCGGTGCGGTGGCCGGCGACTCCGTGGTGTCGGCGCCGCAGCCGACGAGCGCGAAGGCGGCGAGGCCGGCCACGGTGACGGCGCCACGGCGCAGCGGCCGGACGTGGGAGCGGACGAGGGGCGAGGCGAGAGGTCCCATCACGGCAGATTAGGTAGACCGTTCAACTCTCCATAGCCCTTCGCACTACTGCGGCGGGACCTCGTTCGGGACCGCTCCGCCGTAGCGACGGTCGCGGTCGGCGTACAGCTGGATCGCGTGCCACAGGTCGCGCCGGTCGAAGTCGGGCCAGAGCCGGTCGAGGAACACGAGCTCGGCGTACGCGCTCTGCCAGAGCAGGAAGTTCGACGTGCGCTGCTCGCCGGAGGACCGGACGAACAGGTCGACGTCGGGGATCTCCGGCTCGTCGAGGTACCGCCGGAAGCGTTCCTCGGTGAGCTTGGCCGGGTCCAGCCGCCCGGCGGCCGCGTCGGTCGCGATCGCCCGGACGGCGTCGACGATCTCGGCGCGCCCGCCGTAGTTCACGCAGAACTGCAGGGTCAGCACGTCGTTGTCGACCGTCTGCGCCTCCGCGCTCTCGAGCTCGGAGATCACGCTGCGCCACAGCCGCGGCCGACGCCCGGCCCAGCGCACCCGGACGCCCATCGCGTCGAGCTGGTCGCGCCGACGGTGGATCACGTCGCGGTTGAAGCCCATCAGCCACCGGACCTCCTCCGGCGAGCGCCGCCAGTTCTCGGTGGAGAACGCGTACGCCGACAGGTACTTGACCCCGATCTGGATGGCACCCGAGATCACGTCGAAGAGCGCGTCCTCGCCGCGGGCGTGGCCCTCGGTGCGCGACAGACCCCTCTGCTTGGCCCAGCGCCCGTTGCCGTCCATGACGATCGCGACGTGCTGCGGAACCTTCGCGGCGTCGATCGCCGGCGGGAGCGCGCCCTCGCGATGCGGGGCGGGCGGGCCGGGCGGACCCGTGCGCCGCGCCGCCGGCTCTCTCTTCCGGGACAGTCTTGGCACGCTTGGGACAATAACGGGGTGCCCACCTACCGCGACCACGCCGTGGTGCTGCGGACGCACAAGCTGGGCGAGGCCGACCGCATCATCACGCTGCTGAGCCGCGGCCGGGGCAAGGTCCGCGCCGTCGCCCGCGGGGTCCGGCGGACCTCGTCGAAGTTCGGCGCGCGGCTCGAGCCGTTCAGCCACATCGACGTCCAGCTCGCCACCGGGCACTCCCTCGACGTCGTCGCCCAGGTCGAGTCGCTGGACGCCTTCGGCGGGCCGCTGAGCGCCGACTACCCCGCGTACACGGCGGGTCAGGTCATGCTCGAGACGGCCGACCGGCTCGTCGTCGAGGAGGGCGAGCCCGCGCTGCAGCACTACCGGCTGCTCGTCGGCGCGCTCCGCGCCCTGGGCTCGGGCACCTCCGACGGACCGCGGCCGCCGACCCTGGTGCTCGACTCCTACCTGCTGCGGGCCCTGTCCGTCGCGGGCTACGCGCCGTCGTTCCGCGACTGCGCGCTCTGCGGGCTCGAGGGCCCGCACGCGGCCTTCTCCCCCTCGGCCGGCGGCGCCGTCTGCGAACGCTGCCGCCCGCCCGGCTCGGCCCGGCCCTCGCCGGACACCCTCGAGCTGCTCGGGGCCCTGCTCGAGGGGCGCTGGGCCGCGACCCGCGACGTCGCCCCGCGGGCCGCCCGCGAGGCCAGCGGGCTGACGTCGGCCTTCACCACGTGGCACCTCGACCGCTCGCTCCGCTCGATGGCGCATGTCGAGCGTTGACCCGCGCTGGCCGCCGCCCTCGACGGGCCCCGAACGGCTGACGTCCCGACCACGCCGCCCCGCGTACGTCTACCTCCTCGCCGCCGTCGTCACGCTCGCCCTCGTCGCGTCCCTGCTGCTGCCGCTCGGGCTCGCCGCCGTCTGGCGCCGCGTCGCACCGGACCTGTCGCCGGCGGCCTCAGGTCCGGCGAACGGTTCCGTGATCGACGGCTCGCGCGGCGTCGGGGACCCCTACTACCCCGGCGCGGGCAACGGCGGCTACGACGTCTCGCGCTACCAGATCGGGGTCAGCTGGGACCCGCGCACCGAGGTCCTGAGCGGCACCACGACGATCTCGGCGCGCTCCCTCCAGGGCCTCCACAGCTTCTTCCTCGACCTGCGCCTCAACATCACCGAGGTCACCGTCGACGGCCAGGACGCGGGCCTGGCCAAGGACGGCGACGCGAACTGGCGGGTCACGCCCGCCCAGCCGATCGCGGCCGGGGACGACTTCACGGTGGAGGTCGCGTACGACGGCGAGCCCGGCGACGTCACCGACACCGACGGCGGCCACCCCTGGACGCGCACCGGTCAGGAGTGGCTGGTCTCGGGCGAGCCGGAGAGCGCCGCGTGGTGGTTCCCCTCGAACGACCACCCCTCCGACCCGGCGCTCATGGACATCTCGATCCGCGTCCCGCGCGGCCTGCAGGCGGTCAGCGTCGGGCGCCTGGTCACCGCGGACAGCGGGACCGAGGCCGACTGGGACACCTGGCACTGGGTGTCGCGGCAGCCGATGGCGACCTACCTGACCTTCGCCGCGATCGGCGGCTTCGCGCTGGAGCAGGGCGTGGTGGACGGCCTGCCGTACGTCTACGCGGTCAGCGACCAGCTGTCGGCCGACGACCGGCGGACGGCGTTCGCCGCGCTCCAGACCTCCGCCGCGAAGGTCCGCGTGCTCGCCGGCCTCTTCGGGCCGTACCCCTTCACCGAGCTGGGCGGCATCGTCGTCGCCGACGCCGACCTGCCCTTCGACGGGCTGGAGGCGCAGACCCGACCGGTCTACAAGGCGCGCTCGATCGTCGACCCGCGCTACGCCGACGAGCTGGTGACCCACGAGCTCGCGCACATGTGGTTCGGCGACAACGTCACCGTGCGGCAGTGGAACGACATCTTCGACTCCGAGGCGTACGCGTCCTGGGCGGCCTGGGCCTGGCAGGAGCGCAACGGCGGCCCGACCGCACAGAGCGAGCTGACGCGGATCTTCGCCCGGGCCCGTGACGCCCGGGACTTCTGGCGCGTGACCATGATCGACCCGGGCCGGCGGAACATGTTCACCACGGTCTACCTCCGCGGCCCGATGACGCTGCAGGCGCTGCGCAACGTGATGGGCGACGAGGCCTTCACCCGGCTCAACGTCGAGTGGGCGCAGGACCCGGGCACCCGGAGCCTGGAGGACTGGATGGCCAAGGCGCAGTCCCTCACAGCGACCGACCTCGAACCGTTCTTCCAGGCCTGGATCTACGCCGGCGTCGCCCCCGCGCAGACGGCGGCCAACGGCCTCGCCTGAGGAGTCCACCCCCGGAGCGACCACTGGTCAGCCAGGTCGAGTGACCAGTGGTCACCTCGAGCCTGGTAGCCACCCGCCCACCCCCTCGGAGTGACCAGTGGTCAGCGGAGGACGAAGCCCGGCAGGGTGTCCCTCGGGTCCCCCACGAACTCGTGCTCACCCGTACGGTGCGCGGTGCCGGTGATCGACGGGACGACGGCGGGGAAGCCGTCCGCGGTCGTGTGCTCGAGGACGCGGGCGACGAAGCGGGAGCCGACGATCGAGTCGTGCGTCAGCACCTGGTCGGGACCGAGCACGCCCGAGGCGGCAAGGCTCGCGACGCGGGACGCGGTGCCCGAGCCGCAGGGCGAACGGTCGACCTCGCCGTCGGCGAAGATCGTCACGTTCCGCTGGTGGGGCCCCTCGGGACGCTCGCCGAGGTCCTCGAAGAGGATCGTCCCGTAGATGCCGCTCAGCCGCTCGTCGCGCGCGTGGCGCGCGGCGGGGTGGTCGACGAGGGCCCGCTTCACCTCGCGCCCGAAGGCGATCAGCTCGGTGATGCTCCCCGGCTCGACGTGCAGCCCGACCGAGGCGACGTCGAGGCTGGCGTAGAGCGCTCCCCCGCAGGCCACGTCGACGACGACCGGCCCGTACGCGGTGGGCACCTCGATCCCGGTCTCCACGACGTAGCTGGGCACATTGACGAAGTCGACCGCCTCGACGAGCCCGCCGACCGTGTGGACGCGGGCGGTGACCCGGCCGGACGGCACGTCCACAACGACGTCGGTCACGCCGTCGGTGGGCGCCGCGACGCGGCCGGACTCCACGGCCCAGGCGCCGAGGGCGATCGTCCCGTGGCCGCAGGCGGTGGAGAAGCCGTCCTTGTGCCAGAACAGGACCCCGAGGTCCGCCCCGGCGTCGTCCGGCGGCACGAGGAACCCGCCGTACATGTCGGCGTGCCCCCGCGGTTCGAAGCACAGCAACCGGCGGAGCGCGTCGGCGTCGGTGTCCCCGATCGCCCGCGCCCGCCGGTCGGCGACGTCGGTGCCGGGGATCTCGACCGGTGGTTCGACCACGATCCGGAAGGGTTCACCCCCGGTGTGGTAGTCGGTCGTCCGGACCGAGGAGACGTTCCCTGAGCTTGTCGAAGGGGCTGCAGACACGGGAGCACGGTAGTGGCCGGGGCTCCAGCCCTTCGACAAGCTCAGGGAACGTCGTGGTGGCCGTCAGCCGATCGCGCGGTCGACCGCCGAGATGACCGCCTTGAGGGAGGCCGTGACGATGTTCGCGTCCGTGGCCACCCCCCAGGCGACCACGCTGTTGTCGCCCTGACCGACCTCGCACTCCACGTACGCCGCGGCGAGGGCGTCGCCCCCGGCGGACAGCGCGTGCTCGGCGTAGTCGAGGACCCGTACGTGGTAGCCGAGGCCCGACAGCGCGTCGACGAACGAGGACACGGGGCCGTTGCCCTCCCCGCTCACCGTCCGCTCGGTGCCGCGGTCCTGCACCCGCGCGGTGATCGAGTCACGACCGCCCGCGCTGCTGGCCGAGACGACCTCGGTGAGCCGGAGCGGCGTCGTCCGACCGAGGTACTCGGCCGAGAAGATCTCCCACAGCCGCTCCGGGCCGATCTCGCCGCCCTCGCCGTCGGTGTGGGTCTGCACGGTCCGCGAGAACTCGATCTGCAGCCGCCGTGGGAGCTCGAGCTGGTGCTCGGACTTCATGATGTAGGCGACGCCGCCCTTGCCGGACTGGCTGTTCACCCGGATGACGGCCTCGTAGCTCCGGCCGACGTCGTGCGGGTCGATCGGGAGGTACGGCGCCTCCCAGTCCAGCTCGGCGACCGGCACCCCGGCGGCCGCGGCCTTGCGGTCGAGGTCCTCCAGGCCCTTCTTGATGGCGTCCTGGTGGGAGCCGGAGAAGGCGGTGTAGACGAGGTCCCCCGCGTACGGGTGGCGCGGGTGGACCGGCAGTCCCGTGCAGTACTCCACCGTGCGACGGATCTCGTCGATGTCGGAGAAGTCGATCTTGGGGTCGATGCCCTGGCTGAACAGGTTCATGCCCAGGGTGACCAGGTCGACGTTGCCGGTGCGCTCGCCGTGGCCGAAGAGGCAGCCCTCGACACGGTCGGCGCCGGCCATCAGGCCCAGCTCGGTGGCCGCCGTCGCCGTCCCGCGGTCGTTGTGCGGGTGCAGGGAGATGGCGACGTGCTCGCGGTGGTCGACGTGGCGGCTGAACCACTCGATCTGGTCGGCGTAGACGTTCGGGGTGGCGACCTCGACCGTCGCGGGCAGGTTCAGGACGATCTCGCGGCCGGGTCCCGGCTGCCAGACCTCCATCACGGCGTTGCAGACCTCGACGGAGAAGTCGAGCTCGGCGGAGGTGAAGATCTCCGGGCTGTACTCGTAGCCGAACTCGACGTCGCCCAGGTGCTGCTCGGCGTACTTCATGACCAGCTCGGTGCCCCGGGTGGCGATGTTCACGCACTCGTCGCGGTCCACCTTGAACACCACGCGGCGGAAGAGCGGCGCGACCGCGTTGTAGAGGTGGATCGTCCCCGCCCGCGCGCCGGCCAGCGACTCGGCCGTGCGCTCGATCAGGTCCTCGCGGGCCTGCGTCAGCACCGAGATGGTGACGTCGTCGGGGATCAGGTCACGCTCGACGAGCTGGCGGACGAAGTCGAAGTCCGTCTGGCTGGCCGACGGAAAGCCGACCTCGATCTCCTTGTAGCCCATCTTCACCAGCAGCGCGAACATCTTGTGCTTGCGGGCCGGGGTCATCGGGTCGATCAGCGCCTGGTTGCCGTCCCGCAGGTCGGTCGACAGCCAACGGGGCGCGTGGGTGATGCGCGCGGCGGGCCAGGTGCGGTCGGGCAGATCGATGGGCGGGAAGGCGCGGTAGCGCCCGTACGGCATCGGGCTGGTGGTCTGCGTCGGCACGGACTGGGTGCGGGTGCCGAACGGGGTGGTGCTCATCGGGGTCCTCGCTGCTGATGGGAGCTGGCCGGGCAGGCAAGAACTCCGCAGCGAGGAGGCCGGCCGTTAAGAGGCCTCGCTGCGGCAAGGAAGGAGAATGAGGGCCCGGAGCCCCAGCGCGCTTGCCACGTTCGTCACCCTAGCCCACGGCCCCCGCCACGCCAACCACCCCCGCGAAAGCGCTCGACACCGACGACCCGTCCGCGAGAGCCTGAGGGATGAGACTCGTGGAGGTCGACCCGTACGACGACGGGCAGCTCGAGCGGCTGACCGCGCTGGACGAGCTGGTGCGCGTGCACGACGACCCCGAGGCCTTCGTGCAGACCGTCGAGGACCACGCCATCGAGCTCCGCCACGGCGGCGACCTGAACCCCAGCCGCGCGACCCTGCTCCTCGACGACACGGGTGAGGTGGTCGGTGCCTTCTGGATCGACGTGCCCGTCCTCGACAACCGGCACCTGGTCGAGGCGCACCTCCGGGTCCGTCCGGACCGGCGCGACGAGGGGCTCCAGGTCGTGGTGCTCGAGGAGCTGGCCAGCCGGACCCGGGCCCTCGGACGCACGACCCTCTGGGTCGGCGTCGGCGCCGACGACGTACGGATGACGGCGCTCCTCGCCGAGCGAGGCTTCGCGCTCGCGGCCCGGGACGCCCGGCGCCACCAGGTGCTCGCTCACCTCGACGCGGCCGAGATCGACCGCCTCGGGCGCGACGCCGCCGGGCACGCGCGCGACTACCGGCTCGAACGGGTCGACCCGCCCTACGACGACGCCCACCTGGCCGAGCTGATCCCGGCGACGGCCGCCATCAACGACGCACCGATGGGCGATCTCGCCTTCGAGGACGAGGTCTTCGACCTGGACCGCATGCGCGACGCCGAGCGGGCCCGGGCGCTCCGCGGCGAACGCATCCGTCGCGTCGTCGCCCGGCACCGGACGACCGGCAAGATGGCCGGGCACACCTACCTCGCCGTCCGGCCGTGGGCCCCCCGCGAGGCCCTGCAGTACGACACCGCCGTCACCCGTGATCATCGGGGGCACCGGCTCGGGCTCGCGCTCAAGATCGAGATGATGCGCTGGCTCGCCGAGACGGAGCCGCAGGTCGAGGTCGTGGAGACCTGGAACAACGTGGACAACCTGCCGATGATCAAGGTCAACGAGGCCCTCGGCTACCGCCTGTCGAGGACGTTCGCGATGTACCAGCGGGTGCTGACGCCTCGGAGCGAGGCGTAGCCCCCGAGCGCCTTCAGAAGCCGAGGCGGTTGAGGTGCTTGGGGTTGCGCTGCCACTCCTTGAGGACCTTGATCCGCAGGTCGAGGTAGACCGGGGTACCCAGGAGAGCCTCGATCTGGCGCCGGGACTTCTCACCGATGTCGCGCAGCCGCTCGCCGCGGTGGCCGATGATGATGCCCTTCTGGGAGTCGCGCTCGACGATCATCGAGGCGTATACGTCCAGCAGCGGCTTGTCGGCCGGCCGGCCCTCCCGCAGGCCCATCTCCTCGATGGCGACGGTGATCGAGTGCGGCAGCTCGTCACGGACGGTCTCGAGGACCGACTCGCGGATGAGCTCGGCGACCAGGGTCTCCTCGGGCTCGTCGGTGACCTCCCCGCCCGGGTAGAGCGGCGGGCCGTCCGGCAGCAGCGAGACGAGCGTGTCGGCCAAGACGTCGAGCTGGTCGTCGGTCACGGAGGAGACGGGGACGATGTGCGTCCACGTGATGCCGAGCGTCTCCTCGAGCGCCTGGATCGCCATCAGGTGCTGGGCCATCCGGGTGGGGCCGACGAGGTCGGACTTGGTCGCCACGGCGACGAGGGCCGGGACGCGCGGCAGCTTGGCCAGCTCGCCCACGAGGTAGGTGTCCCCCGGCCCGATCTTCTGGTCGGCCGGCAGGCACACGCCCACCGTGTCGACCTCGCTCCACGTGGCGCGGACGACGTCGTTCAGCCGCTCGCCCAGCAGCGTCCGGGGGCGGTGCAGACCCGGGGTGTCGATCAGCACGAGCTGCGCGTCGGGCCGGTTCACGATGCCGCGGATCGCGTGCCGCGTGGTCTGCGGCTTGGCCGAGGCGATGGCGATCTTGGTGCCGACGAGCGCGTTGGTGAGCGTCGACTTGCCGGCGTTGGGCCGCCCGACGAAGCAGGCGAAGCCCGACTTGAAGCCCTCGGGCGTCTCCGTGCCGTCGAGGGACCCGGGCATCGCGGGCCTCACGTGAGCACCCGCCCGCGGACGACGCCGCGGGGGTCGACGGCCCAAAGGGCCACGCCCTCGCCGCCGAGGTCACGGACCACGTCGAGGTCGCCGTCGAGCGCGTACGGGTCCGGGTCGTCGTCCGTCGCGACGGCGACGGCCTCGAGGCCCGTGGCCCCCGACGAGATCGCCATGGACACGGCGACCGCGACCGCGGACAGGGTCAGGTGCTCGAGCGCGACGTTCGTGGCGGCGTACGTCCGGCCGTCGGTGTCGCGGACGCAGGCGCCCTGCGGCGCGCTCGTCCGGGCCAGGGCGCTGCGGGCGAGCGTGATGATCTTGACGTCCTCGGGGTCGGAGGGCGTGCTGGTGGGTTCGGTGCTCATCGGTCCGGTGCTCATGCCATCGATTCCTCGTGCGCGGGCACCTGGTCGGCCTGCGGCTCGTCGGTGCTGTCCTGCTGCCGGGTCACCAGGACGGTCCCGATCCGGTTGCGGCGGCCGCTGGAACGTTCGGCGACCAGCTCGAGGCCGGCGTAGCTGACGACGGAGCCCGGGATCGGCACCTTGTTCAGCTGCTTGGCCATGAGCCCGCCCACGGTCTCGACGTCCTCGTCGTCCAGCTTGAGGCCGTAGAGGTCGCCGAGCTCGTCGAGCGGGAGGCGCGACGAGATGCGGAAGCGGTCCTCCCCCAGCGGCGTCACGTCGGTCGGCTCCACGTCGTACTCGTCGGTGATCTCGCCGACGATCTCCTCGAGGATGTCCTCGATCGTCGCCATCCCGGCTGTCCCGCCGAACTCGTCGACGACCACGACCAGGTGCACGCGCTTGAGCTGCATCTCCTGGAGGAGCTCGTCCACGGGCTTGGAGTCGGGGCACCACGACACGGGCCGCATCACGGAGCCGACGCGCTCCTTGGACTGCACGTCGGGGGCGTCGTACGTCCGCTTGATGATGTCCTTGAGGTACAGGATGCCGACGACGTCGTCGAGCCCGTCCCGGATCACCGGGATGCGGCTGAAGCCGGAGCGCAGCGCGAGCGACACCGCCTGGCGCAGCGTCTTGTGCTCCTCGATGAAGACCATGTCCGTGCGCGGCACCATGACCTCGCGCACGATCGTGTTGCCCAGGTCGAAGACGGAGTGGATCATCCGGCGCTCGCCCGAGTCGATCACCGAGCTCGTCTCGGCCAGGTCGACCAGCTCGCGCAGCTCCGCCTCGGTCGAGAACGGCCCGTCCACGAAGCCCTTGCCCGGCGTCACGGCGTTGCCGATCATGATCAGCAGCCGGGTCAGCGGTCCGAGCACGGTCGTCAGCAGGCCGAGCGGGCCGGCGGCGGCGAGGGAGACCGTGTCGGCGTGCTGGCGGCCCAGCGTGCGCGGCGCGACACCCCAGAAGATGAACGAGACGACGAACATCGCGCCGGTCGCCAGCGCCCCGGCCTCCCAGGTGACGCTGAGGTTGGTCAGGACCACCAGGACCACGATGACGATGGACGAGATCTCGAGCAGCGTGCGGACGAAGAGCGCGGTGTTCAGGTAGGACGGCGGGTCGTCGGCGAGCCTGCGCAGCCGCGCGGCGCCAGGACGGCCCTCCTCGCAGAGACGGTTGGCCCGGGCCTTGGAGATCGAGCTCAGCGCCGCCTCGGCCGCGGCCAGCAGGCCGGCGAGGACCACGAGCAGCAACGCGACGACCAGCAGGCCCCAGTCGGCGCTGCTCATCGGGCCGCTCCGGCGACGCGTCCGGGCTGGTCCGGTCGTTCCTTCGCCCAGGCCTCGAGGACACGGTCCTTGAGCCCGAACATCTCGGCGCGCTCGGCGTCGTCGGCGTGGTCGTAGCCGAGCAGGTGCAGGATGCCGTGCACCAGCAGGTACTCGGCCTCCGCCTGCGCCGTACGGCCGTGCTCGCGGGCCTGCGCGTCGGTCACCGACGGGCAGAGCACGACGTCGCCGAGCATGCCCGCGGGCGGCTCGTCCTCGTCGTCGCGGGGCGGCCGCAGCTCGTCCATGGGAAAGCTGAGCACGTCGGTCGGCCCCGGCTCCCCCATGTACTTCTCGTGGTAGGCGCTCATGGTCGGCTCGTCGACCAGCAGGATGGACAGCTCGGCCTGTGGGTGGATGCGCAGGCGGCCCAGCGCGAAGGTGGCGAGCCGGACCAGGCCGGTACTGTCCGCCTCCAGACCGGACTCGTTGTTGATGTCGACAGTCACGTTCTCGTTCTCCGGGTGGGCGTCAGCGCCGCGCGACGGGCGGCGGCTGTGCGGCGTCGTGGACCTCGTACGCCGCGACGATGCGACCCACCAGCTTGTGCCGCACGACGTCGTGCGCGGTCAGGTGGCAGAAGGAGAGGTCGTCGACCTCGCTGAGGATGGCCTCGGCCTGGCGCAGCCCGCTGGCGGTGCCGTTGGGCAGGTCGACCTGCGTGACGTCGCCCGTGACGACCATGCGCGACCCGAAGCCGAGCCGCGTCAGGAACATCTTCATCTGCTCGACCGAGGTGTTCTGCGCCTCGTCCAGGATGATGAACGCGTCGTTGAGCGTCCGGCCGCGCATGAAGGCCAGGGGCGCCACCTCGATCGTGCCGGCCGTGAGCAGGCGCGGGATCAGGTCGGGGTCGAGCATGTCGTGCAGCGCGTCGTAGAGCGGTCGCACGTACGGGTCGATCTTGTCGTTCAGCGTGCCGGGCAGGAAGCCCAGGTGCTCGCCGGCCTCGACGGCCGGCCGGGTCAGGATGATCCGGTTGACCTCCTTGGCCTGCAGCGCCTGCACGGCCTTGGCCACGGCGAGATAGGTCTTGCCCGTGCCGGCCGGACCGATGCCGAAGACCACCGTGTGCTGGTCGATCGCGTCGACGTAGCGCTTCTGGTTGAGCGTCTTGGGCCGGATCGTCTTGCCGCGCGACGACAGGATGTTCTGGGTCAGCACCTCGGCCGGGCGGGTGTCGCCACGTTCCGCGAGCATCGAGACGATCCGCTCCACGCCGTCGGGCGTGAGGCCCTGGCCGGTGCGGAGGATCGTGACGAGCTCGCTGATGACCTCGACGCCGAGGTCGACCGCCACAGGTGCGCCCGACAGCGTGATCTCGTTGCCGCGGACGTGCACGCCCGCGGTCAGCTCGCGCTCGAGGATGCGCAGGAACTCGTCGCGCGGGCCGAGGAGGTTGACCATCTCGATCGACACCGGGACGGTGATCCGCCGGAGCTCCTCGAAGCCGCTCTCGCCCTGCTCGGCATCGACGGCGCGCGGCGCGCGGTCGCCGCGGATGTCGGTCGTGCTCGCGGGCCGGGCTGCTCGCTCCGGCCTGCCGGTCTCTGACCTGCTCAGGAGGGTCCTCACGTGGTGCTGCGTGCCGCTCGGGCACTTGACCCGGCCAGTCTAGTGAGCCTGGGCCAGTCGGCACAGGGAGAAGCGGAGGCAGTCTGTGAAGACGCACTACTGCACGGCCACCAGCATCGACGGCTACATCGCCGACGAGGAGAACTCGCTGGCGTGGCTCTTCCAGTTCTCCGAGGGCGAGCCGGGCGAGGGGGACGACGCCGGGGTCCCCGGCCGGTACGCGACGTTCCTGGCCGGCATCGGCGCCGTCGTCATGGGCTAAACCACGTACGAGTGGCTGCTCCGGGAGGAGATCCGCGACGACCCGGCCCGCTGGCCGTACGCGCAGCCCACCTGGGTCTTCACGTCGCGCGAGCTGCCGGGCGTCCCGGGCGCAGACCTGCGGTTCGTCAGTGATGCCGTCGAGCCGGTGCACGCGGAGGTCGCCGCGCTGCTGCCCGAGGGTAAGGACCTGTGGCTGGTCGGCGGGGGCGAGCTGGTCGGGATGTTCCTCGACGCCGGCCTGCTCGACGAGGTCCACCTCGGTGTCGCACCGGTGTTCCTCGGCGGTGGCGCCCCGCTGCTGCCCCGCCGTCTCGTCACCCCACCGCTGGAGCTCGTCGGATGCTCGCGGGCCGGGTCGTTCGTGCAGCTCGACTACCGGGTGCCGCGCGCCTGAGCCCCGTCCGGCTGAACTTCTGCGCGGTCGAGCACCTGTGAGGTCGTCAGGCGCGCAGAAGTTCGCCCAGAGACCAGGGCTCGAGGATCAGGGCAGCGGCCAGCGGTCCGCGAAGCGGTCCGTCGCCGCGACCAGCGCCGCGCTGATCTCCGGCTCGGACCAGGCGTGACCGGACGTCGGGGCCATCACGAGCTCGGCCTGCGGCCACGCCCGGTGCAGGTCCCAGGCGGTCACCGCGGGCGTGCAGAGGTCGTAGCGGCCCTGGACGATGACGCCCGGGACGTCCGCGAGCCGGCCGGCGTCGGCGATCAGCTGGCCCTCGCCCTCGGGTGTGGTGGAGAACCAGCCCTCGTTGACGAAGTAGTGGTTCTCGATCCGCGCGAAGGCCAGCGCGTACGCCGGGTCCGCGAACTCGGCGATCAGCGCCTCGTCGGGCACGAGCGTGATCGCGGAGGCCTCCCACGTCGCCCAGGCCACGGCCGCCGGGCCGTGCACCGCGGGGTCGGGGTCGAAGAGCAGCTCGTGGTAGGCCGCGATCGGGTCGCCCACGACCGTGCCGCCCGGCGTCACCTCGACGAGGCCGCGCTCGAGCAGCGGCGCGAGGTAGCCCGCGTAGCGCTCCGGCAAGACCTGGCCGGCCTCGCCGCCGTAGAAGAAGTCGAGCTCGCTGCGTCTCAGCGTGAAGATGCCCCGCAGGACGAGCTCGGTCACCCGGTCGGGGTGCCGCTCGGCGTACGCGAGGCCCAGCGCGCTGCCCCACGATCCGCCGAACACCTGCCAGCGGTCGATCCCGCGCGCCTCGCGCAGCCGCTCCACGTCGGCGACGAGGTGCCAGGTCGTGTTGACCGCCGGGTCCGCCTCGGGCGTGCTGGCGTGCGGGACGCTGCGGCCGCACCCGCGCTGGTCGAAGAGGACCACGCGGTAGCGCGCCGGGTCGAACAGCCGCCGGACGCCGGGCGAGACGCCGCCACCCGGGCCGCCGTGCAGGAACACGACCGGCTTGCCGTCCGGGTTCCCGCACTCCTCCCAGTGGATCTGCTGGCCGTCGCCGACGTCGAGCAGACCCTCCGCGTACGGCTCGATCTCGGGGTAGAGCGTCACTCCGGGACGATGTGCATGGCGGCCTCTTCGGCGCTCGCGGCGCCGCCGTCCACGCCGACGTCCTCGCCGATCAGGTCCTTGTCCTCGTCGAGGCCGATGCCCTCGTTCGGGTCGACCAGGCGACCGGAACGCACGTCGCCGACCTCGCCGTCGTCGAGGTTCTCCTCGTCCGCGCGCACGGTGAGGTTGTCCTCCTCGTCGACGTCGTCCTCGGCGTACGGGTCGGGCTCGGGGATCTCCTCGGAGAGGCGCTGGTCGAGCGTCTCGTGCTCGCCCTCGCGGATCAGGGCCGACGGACGCTCGGGCGGCGAGTAGCCCTCGTCCAGCGCGTCCTCGACCACGGAGCTGTCGAGGTTGTTGTACGGCTGCAGCTGGTCCTGGTCCATCTGGTCGATCTCGTCAGGGGTCTGCTCGTACGACTGGACGTCCGCGTTGTCACTCATGGGGCCAGCCTGCCATGCGTCTGCCGGGGTCAGCCGGTGAGCGAGACGAGCTGGTCGAACACCGCCGGCGGGCCCGCGACGATCGGGCCGCCGTGCAGCAGCTCCGCGGTGGCGTCGCCGTAGTCGACCCGGCACCCCGCGGCCTCGAGCACCGCGATCGCGCCGAGGCAGTCCCAGGTGTTGATGTGGGGCTCGACGTAGCCGAGCAGCCGCCCGCACGCCACGTCGCACAGCCCGAGGGCCCCCGACCCGCTGCGGACGAACATGCCGCCGGCGCGCAGCAGCCGGTCGATCATCGGGACCACCTGCTCCGCGGTCACCCGCGGCGAGGCCCCTACGTAGACGAGGCCGTCGAGCAGGGTGGTCCCCGGGTGCGGGGTGATGCGGACGCCGTTCAGCGTGGCCTCGCCGCCGCGGCGGCCCACGAACAGCTCGTCCGCCGCCGGGCTGTTGACGAAGCCGAGCTCGACGCGGCCCGCACGGACGTACGCGATGGAGACGCACCAGGACCGCAGGCCGCTGACGAAGGGCTGGGTGCCGTCGATCGGGTCGACGACCCAGGTGCCCGCGGAACCGTCGACCTCGAGCGAGCCGGTCTCCTCGCCGAGGAAGCCGTCGTCCGGGAACGTCTCGCGCAGCCGGGCGCGGATCAGGTCCTCGACCTCGGTGTCGGCCTCGCTGACCACGTCGCGCGGGCCCTTGCGGTGCACGACGAGCGTGGACAGGCTGCGGAAGTGCCGCAGGGCGAGCTCCCCGGCCTCGCGGACCAGGTCGAGACCGAAGGCGAAGCGTGCGTCCAGCCCGTCGTCGCCCCCGCTGGTGCCCGGACTCATCGCCACAGCCATGCCGCTCCCCTGACGCCGCTCGAGTCGCCGTGCGCGGCGCGCACGACGGGTGTGTAGAAGCAGGGCGAGAACGTGTACGACGCGATGCGGTCCGGCAGCTCGGCGTACAGCTCGTCCACGTTGGACATGCCCCCGCCCAGGACGAAGACGTCCGGGTCGAGGGCGTTGACGACCTGGGACAGGCCGCGGGCCAGCCGGTCGAGATAGCGGTCGAAGATCATCCGCGCCAGCCGCTCGCCCGTCCGCATGCGCTGCACCACGTCGACCGCGGTGAGCTGCGCCGGGTCGACGAGGTCGATGTCGGCGTGCTCGCGGTAGTCGCGGGCCAGCGCCCGGCCGGACACCCACCGTTCCAGACAGCCGTGCCGCCCGCAGTAGCAGGCGGGCCCGGGGACCTCGGAGAGATGCGGGTACGGGAGCGCGCTGTGCCCCCACTCGCCCGCCGAGTGGTTGGGACCGGAGTGCACCCGCCCGTCGACCGCGATGCCGGCGCCGGCCCCGGTGCCGAGGATGACGGCGAAGACCACGCGGTGGCCCGCTCCGGCCCCGTCGTGCGCCTCCGAGGCCGCGAAGCAGTCCGCGTCGTTCATCGTGCGGATGTCCCGACCGAACGCGGTCCGCAGGTCGTCCTCCGGGCGCCGGCCGATCAGCCAGGTCGAGCTGCAGCCCTTGGCCACCCCCGTACGCGGATCCAACGAGCCGGGCAGGCCGACGCCGATCGTTCCCGTGGTCCCGACCTCGGCCTCCACCTCGGCCACGAGCCGGACGACGGTGGCCAGGCAGGCGTCGTAGTCGGAGCGGGGCGTCGGGGTCCGGAGGCGGACCAGCTCGGAGCCGTCGGGCGCCAGCGCGGCCGCCTCGATCTTCGTCCCGCCCCAGTCGACGCCGATCAGGACGCGGGACTCGGCGCGGGGTGAGGTGGACATCGCGGTGACCGTACCAAGACGGGGCCGGAGCACGTTTGCGCGCCGGCAGGAGGAGTCGGAGATCGTTTACGTTTTAACCCGTAGGAACCACTATTTCTTCAGATCTTTCTCATGTACGTTCGAGCTGGCTCGGGGGCCCACTTCTTCTTCTCAGGACGGTCCTCGTGAGCCCGAAACCTCCTCGTCTGCGCCGACGCCTCGGCCACGGCGGGATCTCCCTCCTGGTCCTCGCGACCAGCTCCTCCCTGCTGTGGTCGGCGTCGTCCGGCACGGCCTCTGCCGAGCCCATCGGTCCGCAGCCCGTGTGCGCCGACGGCACCTGCACCGTGACCTTTGCCGCCACGGGCGCGCTGCAGACCTGGACGGTGCCGTCGGGCGTCACGTCGCTCACCGCCGACGTCTCGGGAGCCGCGGGCGGCAGCTCGGCGACCCCGGCCGTGGCCGGCCTGGGCGGCCGGACGACGGGCACCTTCTCCGTCGAGCCGGGCGACGAGCTCGAGGTCGTCGTCGGGGCAGGTGGCACGACCTCGACCGACTCGCCGGACGGGGCTTCGGGAACCTACGGCGGTGGCGGGGCCGGCGGCTACAACTACTGGGGCGACGGCGGGGGTGCCAGCGGCGGCGGTGCGTCATACGTGTTCGACGCCGAGCTCCTGCTGGCAGCCGGCGGTGGGGGCGGCGCAAGCGATGGTCGAGCCGGCGGCTCCGGTGGCGGGGCTGGGTCAGCAGCAGACGCGGGGGCGGACGGATCGAGCTCGACCGGCGGCCAGCCCGGGACGCTCGACGCGAACGGGACAGGCGGGAATCCCTTCGGGCAGTCAGGCAGCGGGGACGCGGACGAGGCCACGGGTCTGCCGACCGGCGGGCGGGGCGGCTTCGCCGACTCGCTCTTCGGACCTTCGAGCAGTGAGCCCGGAGCAGGGGGCGGTGGCGGCTTCCACGCGGGGGGCGGCGGGGGCGGCACCATCGATGACTTCCCCGGAACCGACGTGGGGTCCGGCGGCGGCGGCGGCGCTGGGTTCGCGGCGGCGAGCGTGACCGACGTGGTCGGCGCCGCGGGCGTCCAGTCCGGCGACGGCGCGATCACGCTGAGCTACGCGAACCTTCCCGCGTACACCGTCTCCTTCACGAGCAGCTTCGACGGCGCCGTGGTGGGGGGCAAGTCCCGGAACGTCTCCGCCGACGCCTCCGGCCCGGGTGTCGTGACCTTCAGCGTGGACCCGACCACCACGAACAGCGCGTGCAGCGTCGACCGTGTTGCCGTGAGCTTCGACCACGTCGGCACCTGCGTCATCGCGGGCGACCTGCCGGGCGACGAGACCCACGCGCCCGGGCACAACGTGGTGTCCTTCAAGATCGGCCAGGGCAACCAGACCATCACCTTCCCGCCGCTGCCCACTTCGGGCACGATCGGCGACGTCATCCCCCTGGAGGCCACGGGGTCGACGACCAGCGGCTCACCGGTTGTCTACAGCCTCGGTGCCGGCTCGGCCGACGGTGTGTGCACGGTCGACAACGCGGCGAAGACGGTGACGCTGACGGCCGCGGGCCGGTGCGTCGTCCTCGCCGCACAGGCAGGAACCGTCGACTACAAGGCCGCCATACCTGTGAACCAGGAGGTGGCCGTCAACCTGATCAGGACGACCAGCGCGCTCACGTTCGACCAGGAGACCCCGGTCTACGGCCAGCCGGTGACGGCGACCGTCACGGTGACCGGCACCACGGCCGGCTTCGTCCAGCTCTCGGTCGACGGCAAGCCCTTCGGTGACCGCGTCTCCGTCCTCGAGGGCACGGCCAGCATCGATCTGCCGACCGACCTGGGCGCCGGCGGCCACCCGGTCAAGGCCGTCTTCACCCCGCTCGACGAGACCTACGCGGAGTCCAGCGTCGAGCAGTCGCTGCCCGTCGCCCAGGCCAAGACCAGCACCGACCTCACGGTCCGCGCGAACCAGGCCTCGGTCGTGGTCGCTGCGGTGGCCCCGGGGGCCGGGACGCCGGAAGGCACGGTCGTCTTCAGCTTCGGCGACACGGTCTCCGACCCGGTGACGCTCGTACGCGGCAAGGCGGCGTACGACGGGACCATCCCCGCGGACACGTTCGTCAGCGTCGTCTACAGCGGCGACGACGACTTCGCCGGGTCCTCCACGTCCACCCTGCGGAAGAGCCCGACCATCAAGGCGACCGTCTCGAGCGACGCGGTGAAGTCGCCGACCGGTTGGTACCGCGCGTCGGTGACGGTGTCCTTCGACTGCGTCGAGGGGAGCGCGCCGCTCACCGACGACTGCCCCGACCCGGTCACCCTGTCGGCCGACGCCGCGTCGCAGGGCGTGTCGAAGACGATCATCGCCGAGGACGGCGGCGTCGCCACGGCGAGCGTCACCGGCATCAACATCGACACCACCAAGCCGGTGGTCGACGCGCTCGGGGTCGAGGACGGCGACCGGTTCTTCTCGTCGGCCCCCGAGGCCGGGTGCCGCGCCACGGACGCGCTGTCCGGGGTGTCGGCCTGCGCCGCCCAGCGGAAGGTCGACGGCAAGGCCGTGACCTACTCGGTGATCGCGGTCGACCAGGCGGGGAACACCACCACGAGGACGGTCCGCGCCAGCACGTACGTCCGGGGCATCGTCGACGCCCCGTACGTGGACGGCGCGTACACCGTCAAGGCCGGTCAGGCCGTCACGCTGGTCGCGAAGAGCAGCAAGCGACCGCAGGTCTACAAGCCGGTCGAGGCGCCGAAGACGCCGAGCAAGAGCGGTGACAAGTTCAAGGCCACCGAGAACGACGACGAGTGGGCTCTCGGCTACACCATCCCGACGTCGCTCAAGCCGGGCAAGACCTACAACCTGGGGATCAAGACCACCTCGAAGTACACGATCAAGCTCAAGGTGATCAGCTGATCCGGAAGCCGTAAACGGCGCGGGGCGCGGCGGGCGAAAGCCCACCGCGCCCCGCGTCACGTCTGCGGCCGTCGTGCGGCCGGGATCGGCACACCCTCCCCACATCGGCACACCCTGCAGGGTGTGCCGGGGCGAGCAGGGTATGCCGGGGTGGGGAAGGTGTGCTGAGGTCAGCAGGGTGTGCCCGGGGGCGCGCGACCGTACGGCGTCAGCGGTTGATCAGGGCGGCGAGCGCGACGACGCCGGCCGTCGAGGTCCGCAGCACGTGGTCGCCGACGCGGACCGTACGGGCGCCCACGGCCTCGAAGGCAGTCAGCTCCTCCGGGCTGATGCCGCCCTCGGGCCCGACCACGATCACCACCTCGCCGGCGGACGGCAGCGCGACCCGGGCGATGGCCTCGGTGGCGTCCTCGTGCAGCACGAGGGCGAGGTCGGCTGCAGCCAGCCGCTCGGCCAGGGCGCGGGTGCCGACCGGCTCGGAGACCGTCGGGACCTGCAGCCGCCGGGACTGCTTGGCCGCCTCGCGGGCCGTGCTCCGCCACCGGCCGAGGCCGCGTTCCACGCGGTCGGCCGACCAGCGCGCGATCGACCGCGACGCCTGCCACGGAACCACCTCGGCGACGCCGACCTCGGTCAGCATCTCCACGGCCAGCTCCGCGCGGTCCCCCTTGGCCAGCGCCTGCGCGACGACCAGCCGTACGGGTGGCGCGGGCTGGTCGAGCACCTCGGTGACCCGGACCCGTAGCCCAGCCTTCGTCGCGTCGACCACCTCGCCGCGCACCCCGCCGCCGGACCCGTCGGCCACGACCACGCGGTCACCTGCACGGAGCCGCCGCACCGTGACGGCGTGGTGACCCTCGGGGCCGTCGACGAGCACCTCGCCACCCACGGGCGGCCGCGTCCCGGCCAGGCTCTCGAGCAGGAAGAGCGCGTCGGTCACCGGTCGGCGAAGGCGTGGCGCAGGCGCCCGAAGACCCCGCGGCCCTGCTTCTGCACGGTGCCGTCCGGTGCCGTCTCCTCGCGCAGTTCGGCGAGCTGGCGCAGGAGCTCGCGCTGCTCGTCGTCGATGCGCGTCGGCGTCTGCACGAGCAGCGTGACGCCCAGCTCACCGCGCCCGTTGGAGCGGAGCTTGGGAACACCCCAGCCGTCGAGCGCCACCCGGGTGCCGGACTGCGTGCCCGGCGCGACCGTGACGCGGACCTCCCGGTCCTCGTCGTCGGTGTCGGGCAGGTCGCCCTCGAGCGTCTGCACGGTGACCTCGGTGCCGAGCGCGGCGGCGGTCATCGGGATCCGGACCGTCACCTCGAGGTCGTCGCCCTCGCGGCGGAAGATCTCGTGCGGCGCGACGACCAGCTCGACGTACAGGTCGCCGGCGGGACCGCCGCCGGCCCCCACCTCGCCGTGCGCGGCCAGGTGGATCCGGTTGCCGGTGCTGACGCCGGCCGGGATCTTGACGTTGATCGTCCGCGCGGATCGCACCCGGCCGTCGCCCGAGCACTCCGGGCACGGGTTGGGGATGACGCTGCCGTAGCCGCCGCAGGTCGGGCAGGGCTGCGTGGTGCGGATGTCGCCGAGGAACGAGCGCTGCACGTGCGTGACGTCGCCCTGGCCGTGGCAGGTGCGGCACTCGACGGGCTCGGAGCCCTCCTGCGCGCCGCTGCCCTGGCAGAGCGGGCAGAGCACCGCGGTGTCGACCCGCAGCGGCTTGGTCACGCCGAACGCGGCCTCGGCCAGCTCGAGGTCGAGCCGCACGAGCGCGTCCTGGCCGCGCCGGACGCGCGACCGGGGACCGCGGCCGGCCTGGCCGCCGCCGAACATGGCGTCGACGAGGTTGCCGAAGTCGAAGCCGCCCTGGTTGGTGAAGCCGCCGGAGAACCCGCCGCCGAGGCCACCGCCCAGCGGGTCGGCGCCGCGGTCGTACAGGTCCTTCTTCTTCGGGTCGGCGAGGACCTCGTACGCCTCCGCGACCGCCTTGAAGCGCTCCCCCGCGTCGGGCTCGGTGGCCACGTCGGGGTGGAGCTTCATCGCGAGCTGGCGGTAGGCCTTCTTGATCTGCTCGGGTGAGGCGTCGCGGGAGACGCCGAGCGTCTCGTAGTAGTCAGCAGCCATGGGGGTGGTCGGTCATCCTGATTCTGGTCAGCCCTGCGCGAGGAATCGGCCCACGTACCGCGCGACCGCGCGGACGGAGGCCATCGTGGAGGGGTAGTCCATCCGTGTCGGACCGACGACCCCGAGGGTGGCGCGGCTGCCGTAGCCGCTGGCGACGACCGAGGTCGTCTGGAGCTCCTTGAACGGGTTCTCCTGCCCGATCCGGACCGTGACGGCGTCGGAGGTGGCCTCGCCCAGCAGGGTGAGCAGGACGACCTGCTCCTCGAGGGCCTCCAGCACCGGCTTCATGCTGCCCGGGTCGGCGGCGTACCGGGTCAGGTAGGGCATCCCGCCGATCACCATGCGGGTCGACGTCTCGCTGCCCAGCATCTCGAGCAGCGCGGTCACCACGACCCGGCCGAGCGGGAGCGTCGGCTCGGACAGCGCGGTGAGCAGCCCGGACAGGTTCGCGCCGGCCTCCTCGGGCGTCTTTCCCGCGGCGGCGACGTTCAGCCGGGACCGCATCTCGCCCAGGCTGTCCTCGTCGAGCTCGGGCACCTCGAGCGAACGCTGCTCGACCCGTCCGGTCGAGGTGATCAGCACGAGCAGCACGCGGGTCGTCGAGAGCGAGACGAGCTCGACGTGACGCACCGTGGAGTGGCTCAGCGTCGGGTACTGCACGATCGCGACCTGCTGCGTCGCCTGGGCGAGCAGCCGGACCGTCCGGAGCAGGATGTCGTCGAGGTCGAGCGCCCCCGACAGGAACGTCTGGATCGCCCGCTGCTCGGCCGTGGAGAGCGGCTTGACCGTGCCGAGCCGGTCGACGAAGAGCCGGTAGCCCTTGTCGGTCGGGATGCGGCCCGCGCTGGTGTGGGGCTGCGTGATGTAGCCCTCCTCCTCCAGCGCGGCCATGTCGTTGCGGACCGTGGCCGGGGAGACACCGAGGTCGTGCTTGTCCACCAGCGCCTTGGACCCGACGGGCTCCTGGCTCGACACGTAGTCGGTGACGATGGCGCGGAGCACCTGCAGCTTGCGGTCGTCCATGCGGTCACCCCCTTCGCCGGCGCCGCGGCGGGACGCCCGGCAGCGCTTTGGCACTCGCGTGCGGTGAGTGCCAGTCTAGCCCCGTGACCCAGCCCGAGCAGGACGCCGAGCCGACGTACGACCTCGGGCCGTGGGAGGAGCTGGCGCCTTCGGTCTGGCGGGCCGTCGCCGAGCCGGACGCGGTCAACCTCGTGCTCGTGGCCGGCGCCGAGCGGGCGCTGCTGGTCGACACCGGGTCGAGCCCGGAGCAGGGCCGTACGGTCCGCGCGGCGGTGGCCGAGGTCTGCGACGTGCCGCTCGAGGTCGTCGTGGTCACGCACGCCCACGACGACCACCTGCTCGGGCTGCCGGCGTTCGCCGACCTGGTCACCGTTGGCCACGAGGACGTACCGGGCGTCAGTCGGCCGATGGTGCTCGCCGTCGCCTTCGACCTGGGCGGACGCCGGGTGGAGGTCGCGCACCTCGGCCGCGGGCACACCGGCGGCGACCTGGTCGTGGTCGTCCCCGACGCCGACCTCCTTCTCGTCGGCGACCTGGTGGAGCAGGCCGCGCCGCCCTCGCTCGGGCCGGACTCGTTCCTGCAGGAGTGGCCGGTCACGGTCGACGGGGTGATCGGGCTGATGACGGCCGCGACCCGCGCCGTGCCGGGTCACGGCGACCCGGTCGACCGGCCGTACGTGTACGAGCAGCGCGGCCGGCTGGCCTCGGTCGCGGGCGAGGTGCGCCGGCTCGCCGAAGCCGGCGTGGGAGCGGTCGACGCGGCGGACCAGGGCGACTGGGCCTACCCGGTCGCGACGCTCGCTCCGGGCCTGGAGGTCGCCTTCGCCCAGCTCGGTCCGATCACCCCTCGGCGCACGCTGCCGCTCGCCTGACGCAGGGGCCCGATTCTTTTTCCGGCCGCGCGCATCCCGATCGGCCGCCCGGGCGCAGTCCAGGTATCCCACCCCACCTGGAGGCCGCATGAGAACGTCCGCCCACACCCGCCCCGTCATCGGGGCGGTCGCCCTGGCCGTCGCGTCCGGGGCCCTGCTGCTCCCGACCACCACCGCGAGCGCCGCCGACACCGCCACGGTGTCGATCCTCCACGCGGTGCCCGGTGCGACGGTCGACGTCTACGCCAACGGCAAGGCGCTGCTCACCGACTTCGAGCCCGGCACGCTGACCGACCCGCAGATGCTGCCCGCCGGCAGCTACGACCTCAAGGTCGTCGCCGCCGGTGACGGGGCCGACGGCGACGCCGTCGCCGAGCTGGAGAACGCGGAGGTCCCGGCCGGCGCGAACGTCACCGTCGTGGCCCACCTCGACTCCGGTGGCGACCCGGAGTTGACCGCGTACGCGAACGACGTCTCGGGCATCGACGCCGGCGACGCGCGGCTCATCGTGCGGCACGACGCCGCGGCCCCGGCCGTGGACGTCCGCGCCGACGGTGACGTGGCCTTCGCCGACCTGGAGAACCCCGACGAGGCCAGCGCCGAGCTGCCCGCCGGGACGATCAGCGCCGACGTGACCCTGGCCGGCGAGGACGACAGCGTCATCGGCCCGGCCGACGTCGACCTCGCGGAGGGCACGACCACGATCGTGTACGCGTGGGGCTCGGCCGAGGACGACAACCTGGAGCTGGCCGTGCAGACGATCGACGGCATGGGCGGCAACCCGGGCGGCGTCCCCGGTGGCACCGGTGGTCAGGCGGCCGCGGCGTCGCCGGCGACCCTCGGGCTGCTCGGGATCGGCCTCGCCGGTCTGGTCCTGGCGGGCTCGCGCCTGCTCGGCCGGTCCGGCCGGGGCGTCAAGGTCCCGACCCTGCGGTGACCTCGCGTTGACCGTACGACCCCCGCGGCAGGACGGCTGGCTCTGGCCAGCCGTCCTGGCTGCGTCCGCCCTGCTGGTCCTGCTCGCGGGCCAGCAGGTCGTCGCCACGCCCACCGTGGCGGCCGGCGTCCCCGTCTCGACGCAGCTCGAGCCGGTCGCTCCCGCCACCCTTCCGGCGCTGGAGCCCGCACCGACGCCCTCGGCCAGCGCCCGGGACGTCCCGGAGCGCGCGTGGAAGACCCGCCCGGCCACGCCGCGCAAGCCGGTCGACCGCACCGCGCCCGACCGGGTCGTGGCGAAGGCGGTCGGCCTCGACCTGCGCGTGGTGCCGACGGGCGTCGCGAAGAACGGGCAGATGGCGCTGCCCGAGAAGCCGACCGAGCTCGGCTGGTACCGCTTCGGCGCCGCGCCCGGGGACCGTCGGGGTGCCGTCGTGGTCGCGGGCCACGTCGACAGCGACCGTTACGGCGCGGGCCCCCTGACCCGTGTGGCCGGGCTCGAGCGGGGCGACCGGGTCGAGCTGCACGACGGATACGACGGCACCACGACGTACGAGGTGACGAAGGTGCAGCGCATCGACAAGGACGACTTCACGCCCGACGCCGTGTTCGACCGCTCCGGTCCCGCGGTGCTCCGGCTGATCACCTGCGGTGGCGCGTACGACGCGGAGAACGGCGGCTACCAGGACAACCTCGTCGTCACGGCGGTTCCCCGGTGAGCGCCGAGGTCGCCGGTCGTGGTTCACCATGGGTGGCAGTGGCCCCGCGCACACGCCAGCTCGACGCCGAGCCGGTCGACGAGGTCACCACCGCGTACGGGGACGGGGAGCCGATGACGGCCGACGACGGTCTGGCGCGCGGCTTCGTCGCGGGCGACCGCGCCTGCCTCGAGGAGGCGTACCGACGCTGGTCTCCCCTCGTCCACACGCTCGCGCTGCGCGAGGTGCGCACCGCCGCCGACGCCGAGGACGTGACGCAGCAGGTGTTCGTCAGCGCCTGGCGCAGCCGCGCGGACTACGCCCCCGAGCGTGGCAGCCTCGCCGGCTGGCTCGTCGGCATCACCCGGCACCGCCTGGTCGACCACCACCGTCGCCACCAGCGCCAGCTGCGCCTGGTCACCACGCTCGAGAGCGAGGCCGTCACGACCCCGGCGGAGGGACCGCCGCCCGAGCGGGACCTCGAACGCCTCGTGCTCGTCGCGGAGATCCAGCAGCTGCCCGACCCGCGTGGGACGATCTTGCGGATGGCCTACTGGGAGGGCTACACGTACGCCCAGATCGCCGAGGGGCTCGGGCTGCCGCTGGGCACGGTCAAGAGCCACGCCCGACGGGCGCTGCTCCACCTGCGGAGCCGGTTGAAGGAGGCAGCGGCGTGGCCCACCTGAGCGACGAGCAGCTCGCCGCCCTCGCGGCCGACGCCGACCACCGGGCGACGCCCGACGAGCTCGACCACCTCGGTTCCTGCGCCTCGTGCAGCCGGGAGCTCGGCGCGCTGAGCGATCTCGCCCGCGACGCCCGCGCGGTCCGGCCGAGCGACCTGCGTCCGCCCCGGCCCGAGGTCTGGGCCGCCGTCGAGCGGGACCTGGCGGGCGACGAGCCCGTGGCGGCACCGCCTCGCCCGGCGTCCTCCAGGCCGGCCTCGCGCCGGCGCGGTGCCCTGGTCGCCGTCGCGGCGGTCTCCGGCCTGGTCGTGGGCGTCGGCGGGACGCTGGGTGTGCTCGCCCTGCGCTCGTCCGACGAACCGGTCGCCGGTCCGGCTCTGGTCGCCAGCACCGTCCTGGCCCCGCTGCCCGGCGAGACCGGCGAGGGCACGGCCGAGCTCGTCCGCGACCGCGACACCCTGCAGCTGCGCGTCCACGCCACCCTCACCTCCTCGCCCACCCGGGACTACCACGAGGTCTGGTTGATCAACAGCGACGGACGCCGGATGTACGCGCTCGGGGTCCTCCCCTCGTCCGGCGACGCCAGCTACTGGCTCCCGACGCCGACCGACGACCGGCTCGACGGCTACCAGACGGTCGACATCTCCCTCGAGCCCGAGGACGGCGACGCCGCGCACTCCCAGCACAGCCTCGTCCGCGGCCGGCTCCCGGGCTGACGCCGGTCTGACTCCGGGCCGCCCGCGGCGCACGCCTCGTCCGACCCGCGGCTCGCCTGCCCTCCTGCCGTGACCTTCGGTCAGGCCTTCACGCTCCTCAGCGCCGGGTTCGTCCTGCTCGGGGCGGTCTTCGTCGTCCTGGGGGCGCGCACCCTGGCGAGCACCCGCCGGCGGCGACGCACCTGGCACGCCTACCCGGGTCGCGTGGTGGCCACCCGGCCGGACGGGGACCTGGTGCGGTGCCAGGTCGCCTACCGGCGCGACGGCACGCAGGTGCTGTTCTGGAACCGCTACACCTCGTCCGTCCTGCGTGACCCGGTCGGGCGCGACGTCCCCGTCCTGGTCAACCCGGCCGACCCGCACGACGCCGTGGTCGACGGCGGGATCGTCGACGGCTCGACCGTGGGCGTGGTCTTCGTCGTGGTCGGCTCCCTGGCCGTCGTGATCGGTCTCGTCGTCGGGCTCGTCGCGCTCACCTGACGACCGGCCGAGCCTCGTCCGGGCCCGTCGTACGGGTCTAGGGTCCGGACCATGATCCTGGTGACGGGCGCGTCGGGGAACGTGGGGCGGCAGGTGGTCGACCAGCTGGTCGGCCGCGGGGAGCCCGTGCGGGCGCTCAGCCGGCGGCCCGGACGGGTCGACTGGCCCGACGGCGTCGAGGCCGTCGCGGGTGACCTCACCGAGGAGCTGCCGGCCGAGGTGCTCGCGGGGGTCCGGGCCCTCTACCTCTTCCCCGAGCCCGCCCGCGTGCGCGCGGTGGCCGAGGCGGCGGCCGCGGCGGTCGTACGGCACGTGGTGGTCCTGTCGTCCATCTCCGTCGCGATGGACACGCCCCCGGAGCTGGAGCCCCTGAGACGACGCCACCTGGCGGTCGAGGAGGCCGTCGAGGCCTCCTCGATGACGTGGACCCACATCAGGCCGGGGATGTTCATGGCCAACACCCTCGGCTGGGCCGCGTCGGTCCGGGCCGAGGGCGTCGTGCGCCAGCCCTTCGGAGACTCGACGGCCGCCCCCGTCCACGAGGCCGACATCGCCGCGGTGGCGGTCGCGGCGCTCCTCGACCCCGGGCGTCACGCCGGTCGGGCGTACGCGCTGTCCGGCCCGGAGCCGCTGAGCCAGCTCGACCGCGTCCGCGTCCTCGCCGAGGTCCTCGGTCGGCCGGTGCGCTTCGAGGAGCAGACCCGCGACCAGGCCCGCGCCGAGATGCTCGCGAACCCGTGGGTGAACGAGGGGCTGGCCGACGCGCTGCTCACCATGCTCGAGCAGGCGAGCGGCGTCCGCGACGGGATCGTGCTGCCCGGCGTCGAGGACGTGCTGGGTCGGCCAGCCCTGACCTTCGCCCGGTGGGTCGAGGACCACCGGGCGGACTTCGCACCGCAGGGCTGACCGGCCCGACCTCACACCGTCGGGCGCGAGCACGCCGAATCGCGTGTGGAGCGGGCCGGACCTCGGTACGCTTCCGAACAACGGGGACCAGAAGATCCACTCCGACGAGCAGGGCCCGCGACGCCGCGGGCACCTGGGTGCACCTGGAGGCCCCGTGGCCACGACCCCCCTGATCGACGCGCCGACGCGCACCACCTACGCCCACGGCCGTGCGCGGCCCTCGGCCCGCGACGAGCTCGACGCCCACCTCCGCCTCCAGCACCGGGTCGACCTGCTCCCGTCGCTCGTCGACGGCTGCCACCACGCCAGCGTCACGACCGTGACCGGCGGGCGGCTCACGGTCCGGGTCTCCACCGACCGCACCGCCCGGCGTGCCGACGAGTTGCAGGACGCGCTCGGCGAGGGCCCGTGCCTCCAGTCCGTCCGGACCGGGCACAGCGTCGTCGCCGCGGACCTGCGGACCGAGACACGGTGGACCCGCTGGTGCGCCGAGGCCGTCTCCGACCTCGGGCTGACGGGTGCGCTCTCGGTGCTGCTGGTCTCGAACCTGCGGCCGCTCGCCACCCTCAACCTCTACTCCGACACCGTCGGCGGGCTCGCCGAGCTCGACCTCGCCCACCTTCACACGCTGACGGCTCCCCTGTCGTCCGTCCTGCTGCGTCGGCTCGCCCGCTAGGACACCGCGCTGTCCTCCCGCGTCGCGGCCCAGGAGGCGAGCAGCGCCAGCGCCTCGGCCGTGGGCGATCCCGGCTCGGCGGCGTAGATGGTCAGGCTGAGTCCCGGCTCGGCCCGCAGGTCGGAGCTGAGGTAGCTCAGCTCGAGGTCGCCCACGACGTGGTGGCGGTAGTGCTTCACGCCGGCCCCGTGGGTCCGGACGTCGTGGGCCCCCCAGCGACGCCGGAAGTCGTCGCTGCGCGTCGAGAGCTCTCCGACGAGGTCCTGGAGCTCACGATCGTGGGGGTCTCGGCCGGCCGCCGTACGCAGGTTGGCGACGGTCGTGGCGGCCGCGGCCTCCCAGTCGGGGAAGAACCGTCGCGCCGCGGCGTCGAAGAACGTGAAGCGGGCGAAGTTGGGCGGACGGGCCGGGGTCGCGTAGAGGTCGGCGTAGAGCGTGCGGCCGAGGTGGTTGGCGCCCAGCAGGTCCGACCGCTCGTTGCCGACGATCGCCGGGGCCGCCGTGATGCTGTCCAGGGCCCACTGCGTGGCGGGCCGGATCGAGCGAGCCCGGCCGGCCCGGCGAGGACGCATGGCGGCGGTCGTGCCGTCCGCCGCCTGGGCGAGGTGGAACAGGTGACGACGCTCGGCGTCGTCGAGCCGCAGGGCGCGAGCGAGGGCGTCGAGGACACCGGCCGAGACGCCTCCGAGCAGCCCGCGCTCGAGCTTGGCGTAGTACTCGACGCTCACGCCCGAGAGCGCGGCCACCTCGCTCCGACGCAACCCGGGAACGCGGCGCTGCCCGTACTGGGCCAGACCGACCTGCTCGGGGGTGATGCCGGCCCGGCGCGAGGTCAGGAACTCGGAGACCTCGGCCCGGTTGTCCATGGGTCCGACCCTAGAGCGGCCGGCCCGGACGAGGGAGGCACCACGAGTACACGCATCGTCAGGGGCTGGGCCCCTCCCGACGACCGACGTTGGCTGGGACGCATGGACCACTCGACGGTGCGGACCCGCACCCGTACCCGCCTCTCGCGAGCAGCCGCGGTGCTGCCCACCTCCGTGCTCGTCGTGCTCGCGGCGCCGGCCCTCGGCTGCCTCCAGCGGCCCGCGCCCGCCCCGTCGACCGCACCGTCCGGGGCCGCCGTCACTGTGGCGCTGCTCGACACGCCGGCGGGCCGGGCGTTCGCCGAGCAGGCCCCGGTCCCGCTGCGGTGGCGCGACCTGCTCGGTCAGGCGAAGGCGGTCCACCTCTCCACGCCGCTGCCGGTCGCGGACGACGAGCGCGTCCTCGACCCCGCGGTGGGCGGCGTCTACTACTGGCCCCCGAGCGGGGACGTCGCCGTCTTCTACGAGGACCTCGGGCAGACCGTCCCCCCGCCCGGCCTCGTGCCGCTGGGCACCGTGACCGAGGGGCTCGACGCGGTCGCCGGGGCGGGCCGCAGCACGACGGTCACCGTCCACGCCGTCCGAGCCGGAGGGGCGGCGACGGGAATGCCCACGCCCCGGGCCGGGTTGGGGCGGGCATGAGTGATCTCGCCACGCGCGCCCAGACCCTGCTCGACCTCCACACCGCCCAGGACATCCTCGTCCTGGCCAACGTCTGGGACGTCGTCTCGGCCCGGACCGTCGCCGCGACGCCGGGGGTCAAGGCCCTCGCCACCGCGAGCCACTCGATCGCCGCGACGTTCGGCTACGACGACGGCGAGAACATCCCGCTCGAGCTGCACCTCGACATGGTCCGACGCATCGTCGCCGCCGTGGACGTCCCCGTCACGATGGACCTCGAGGCCGGGTACGGCGACGCAGGCGCCACCGCACGGCGCGCCATCGAGGTCGGTGTCGTCGGGGGCAACCTCGAGGACCAGATGAAGCCGTTCGACGAGGCCGTGGCCGCGGTCGAGGCCGTGATCGCTGCCGGTCGCGACGCCGGCATCGACTTCGTGCTCAACGCCAGGACAGACGCCGTGGCCAGGGCCGGCGACGCCCCGCGCGGCCAGGTGATCGACGAGGCGATCCGCCGCGGCCAGGCGTTCCTCGCCGCCGGCGCCCCGGTCGTCTTCGTCCCGGGCCTGGTCGACCGCGAGGAGATCCGTACGGTCGCCGAGGCGTTCGGTCCTCGCCGGCTGACCGTGATCAGCGTCCCCGGTGTCTCGCTGCCCGCCCGCGAGCTGCAGGAGCTGGGCGTCGCGCGCGTGTCGACGGGCCCCTTCACCCAGCGTGTGGCCCTGACCGCGCTCCAGGACGCGGCCGCCGAGATCGTCGCCGGCGGCGTCCTGCCCGCCGGGACCCGCGCGCTGAACTGACCGCCCGGGAGGCCCGGCCCTCGCTGGGCCGGGCCTCCCGTACCCCTCGCTCCTCCGGCCCAGACACCGCCTCCGGGTCTCGCGTGGACACCGGGATGCGGCCGGTGCGAGGGTGTGGGCAGCCGTCGCCGTCCAGGTCGACCCCTCTGCGGCCCGCCGCAGCCCCCAGGAGCTCAGATGACCGACGCAGCGCACGACCCCCGGGCCAAGAAGGACTCCCTCAAGGTCCAGCACGAGGGGCGCGTCGTGGCCGCCGCCGAGGTCACCGCGCCGCCGGAGCCGCACGGGAAGGCCTCGGTGGCCCTGACCGCCCGTCGCGGCGAGGCGCCGCCCGAGGCCCGCAGCGAGCTCGTCGACCAGGTGCTGGACCACCCCGGCGTGCGCCAGAGCGACAGCGTGCACGTCGTGGTCCCGCTCGGCGACGGCGCGTCGCTCACGCGTCTGCAGGAGCGCACCACCAACTTCGACGCGCGCGCCGCCGGCGCCTCCTCGATCATCGAGGCCGACGTCGCGGAGCCCCCCGCCCCGCAGTGACCGGCGGCGGTCGGGAAGCATGCGTGCGGTGCGCCTGCTCCTGATCCGTCATGGCCAGACCCCCGCCAACGTCGCCGGGGCGCTCGACACCGCGGTCCCGGGGCTGCCGCTGACCGCCCTCGGCGAGGCCCAGGCCGCCGCGGTCCCGGCCGCCCTCGCCGACGAGCGCGTCGACGGGATCTACGTGAGCCGACTGGTCCGCACCCAGCTGACCGCCGCTCCCCTGGCCCGCGCCCGGGACCTGCGGGTCGAGGTCCGGGACGGCTTCGAGGAGGTCTCGGCCGGCGCGTACGAGATGAGCTCGGAGCCCGAGGCGGTCGAGGCGTACGTGGGAAGCCTGGCGGCCTGGATGGCCGGCGACCTCGACCACGCAGTACCCGGCGGCGAGGACGGGCATGCCTTCCGGGCCCGGTACGACGCGGCGGTGGCCGCCGTGGTCGACGCGCACCGGCCCGACGCGACCGCCGTCGTCTTCAGCCACGGCGCCGCCATCCGCGCGTACGCCGCCCTCGCCACCCGCCTCAGCCCCGAGGAGTCCCACGAGCTGTGGCTCGCGAACACCGGCCTGGCCGTCCTCGTCGGCGACCCGGCGTCGGGTTGGCGGCTCGACCGCTGGCACGCCGAGCCGCTCGGCGGGAGCGCCCTGCTCGACCGCGCCGCGCAGGACGTCACCGGCGAGAGCACCGACGACCTGGACGCCGAGACCGACTGAAGCAGGACGCGCACCAGGGTTTCCCCACCCCTCACCCCCTCGGCGAGCGGTAGGTTGCCGCGAACTTTCAGCGCTGGAAAGCGCGGCAACCTACCTCTCGCGGACCTCGGGAGGAGCAGGCCGGCGCCAGCGGTAGGGCGTGGTGGTGGAGACGGCGACCAGACCGGAACGTTCCAGGATCGGGCGCGACCACGCGGTCGAGTCGCTGTGGACGAGGGTCTTGCCGAGCGCGAGCGCCGAGCGGGCCCGTACGGCGGTGAGCGCGCGGTAGATCCCCCGCCCGCGCCAGGTGGGCAGCACGGCGCCACCCCAGACGCCGGCGAAGTCGGTCCCCACGACGGGCTCCAGCCGCCCGGCGCCGACGACGTCGCCGGCGGACTCCGCGACCCAGAGCTCCATCCCGTCGTCGAGGGCGAGCCGCCGGAGCAGGGCGTCGGCCATCTCCGCCGACACCGCGTCGCCGAAGGCGATGTCCTGCATGGCGCTCATCGCCCGGACGTCGGCCTCGTCGGTGACACGGCGCAGGTGCACCCCGTCGGGCAGCGAGACGTCGACGTCGAGCAGGTCGGCCCGCCCGATCACGATCGACTCCGTCTCCTCGGGCGCGAAGCCGCGCTTGATCAGCGCGTCGTGCAACCCCGGAGCATGATCATGTCCGCGGGTCTTCCACTCGACCCGGTCGATCGCGGGGTCGCCCGCGTAGTGGTCGAGCGCCTGCGCGACCCAGTCCGCGATCGTCTCGGCGTCGGCGCCCGCGAGGTCGCGGTAGGTGACGAAGCCGCGCCCACCGGCGAAGGTCACCAGCCGCAAGGGACCGAGCCGTTCGACCCGGATCGCGCTGGGGGTCTCCGCGTCGGTGCGCAGCTGCGCGTCGTACGCCGCGAGGTAGTCGGTCTCGGTGCTCATGCCCCCGAGTCTGGCGGGTGTGGCAGCGTGGCCTGATGAACGGTGCACGCGCGGTCCTGGCCGGGGCCTCCGGCTTCCTCGGCCCGCGGCTGGCGCAGGACCTGCGGACACGCGGGTACGACGTCGTGGTCGTCGGGCGTCGCGGGCCGGACGTGCGCTGGGACGACCGGGCGGCGCTCGACGCCGCCGTCGACGGCGCCGACCTCGTGGTCAACCTCGCCGGGCGTAGCGTCGGCTGCCGCTACACCGACGCCCACCGCGAGGAGATCTACCTCTCGCGGACCCGGACGACCGGCGCGCTCGGCGACGCCGTACGCCGCGCCGTACGACCGCCGCGGCTGTGGCTGAACGCGAGCACCGCGACGATCTACCGCCACGCGACCGACCGACCGCAGACCGAGGACGACGGCGAGCTCGGCGAGGGCTTCTCCGTCGACGTGGCGCGCGACTGGGAGCGCACGTTCTTCGCCGGCGAGCTGCCGGCGACCCGACGGGTGGCGCTGCGGATGGCGATCGTGCTCGGCGACGGTCCGGCGCTCAACAAGCTGCTCACCGCCGCCCGCCTCGGAATGGGCGGCCCGCAGCAGGACGGGTGGTGGTTCCCGCACCGGCGCTACCGCGGCATCGGGCCGACCCCGACGGGGCCGCCCCGGTGGCGGGGTCACCACGACACCCGTGACGGCGACCAGCGCTTCAGCTGGATCCACGTCGACGACCTGGTCGCGGCGGTCGCGTTCCTCGACGAGCACGACGAGGTGGCCGGCCCGGTGAACCTCGCCGCACCCGGCACCAGCACGAACCGTGCGCTGATGGCCGCCCTCGGCCGGGCCGGGCACGCCCCCTTCGGGCTACCCGCACCGCGGTGGCTCCTGGAGATCGGGATGGTCGTGCTGCGCCAGGAGTCCGAGCTCGTGCTCAAGAGCCGCTGGGCCGTCCCGGAACGTCTTCTCGACGCCGGCTTCACGTTCCGCTGGCCCGAGCTCGACGCCGCGGTCGCGGACCTCGTCCCGGGCGCCACCCGCTAGGCGAGCGCGACCGTGGTCTGCGTGCCGACCGGCTCGTAGCCGAGGCGGCGGGCCAGGCCCAGGGAGGCGACGTTCTCGGCGCGGCACCGCCACTGCGCGACGAGGCCGGAGTCGAGCGCGTCGTTCGTCGCCATCGCTCCGGCGAGCAGGCCACGCCCGGACCGGCGCAGCGCGGGCGGGACCAGGACGCCTACGTTCGCGAGGATGCCCTGCCACTCGTCGTAGCCCGACCCGGCGTCGGGGGCCTCGCGGTCGTCGAGCAGGACGAAGCGGTCGGCCATCCGCCCGAGGCCGACCTCGGTCACGTCGTCCGGCGGGCACTGCCGCTCGAGGTCGTGCACGGCCTGCGGGTCGTCGGCGACGACGACCGTCTCCAGGGCCTCGTGCTCGACGTAGCGGTCGGTGAAGGACAGGATCCCCGCCCCCAGCAGCCGGCCCGGCGCCGCCCCGTCGGCCGTCTCCGCGGTCAGCCCGAGCAGGCCGGGACCCGACGCCAGCACGCCGTCGTCGACGCCCTCGGCGCGGTCGAGCAGCCAGTCCGGCCCGACGAGCACGCGGTGCTCCCACAGGCTGACGAACATCGCCACCGAGCTGTCGACCCGGGTGAGCCGCCACGACGTGCCCGGCTCGAGGGCGTCGTCCGGCAGCCCGAGCCGGCGCGCCCACGCCAGCTCCACGATCGCGCGCGTCCCAGGTTCCACCCGTCGAGCCTAGGACCCGGAGGACTGCCGCACGATTCACTCTGCCGTCAGCGCGACGCGCCCTCGTTCAGGTAGCGCAGCACGGCGACCACGCGCCGGTCGGCCTGGTCGTCGGGCGCCAGGTCCAGCTTGGCGAAGATGCTGCGGATGTGCTTGTGCACCGCCCCGTCGGTGATGACCAGGGAACGTCCGATGGCCGCGTTCCCGAGGCCCTCGGCCATGAGCGCGAGCACCTCGAGCTCGCGCGGGCTGAGCCGGGTCAGCGCGCTCCGCGCCGGGCGCCGGGTGAGCAGCTGCTCGACGACCTCCGGGTCGATGGCCGTACCGCCGTCGGCGATGCGGTGCAGCGCGACCAGGAACTCCTCGACCCGGCCGACCCGCTCCTTGAGCAGGTAGCCGAGCCCCGCCGCGCCCGTGGCCAGCAGGTCGGTGGCGAAGCTCTGCTCGACGTACGCCGAGAGCACCAGCACCGCGAGCCCGGGCTGCCGCCGGCGAGCCTCGACGGCCGCCACGATGCCCTCGTCGGTGTGCGTCGGCGGCATCCGGACGTCGACGATGGCCACGTCCGGGTCGTGCTCCCCCACCGCGGCGAGCAACGAGGCGGCGTCGTCGGCCGTGGCCACGACGTCGATCGACTCGGCGCGCAGCAGCAGGCTCAGCCCCTCCCGCAGCAGCGGGTCGTCCTCGGCGATCACGACCCGCACGGCAGCGCAACCTCCACGGTCGTCGGACCGCCCGCAGGGCTGTCCAGGCGGAAGGTCCCGTCGTACGCCTCGACCCGCCGCCGGATGCCGGTCAGCCCAGACCCGGACCGCCCGTCGGCACCCCCGTGACCGTCGTCGGCCACCCGCAGCCGCAGCTCGCCGGCGACCGTACGGGCGTCGACGCGCACCTGTCGCGCCCCGCTGTGGCGGGTGTTCGATACCGCCTCGGCCGCGGCGAAGTACGCGGTCGCCTCCACCGAGGCGGCGCAGCGTTCCGCCAGGTCCACCGCCACGACGCACGGGACGGGCGAGCCGACGGCCAGGCCGTGCAGCGCCTCGGCCAGGCCGCGGTCGAGGACCGGCGGGAGGATGGACCGCACCACCCCGCGGAGCTCGGCCAGCGCCTGCTCCGTCGCCGCCTGCGCCTTCTCGAGCAGCTCGTCGGCGGTGGCGGGGTCGCGGACGACGGCCCGACGGGCCGCCCCGATGAGCACGTTCGCGGCGACGAGCCGGTTCTGCGAGCCGTCGTGCAGGGACCGTTCGATGCGACGCAGCTCGGCCGCGTGGGCGTCCAGAGCCGCCGCCCGCGTGCTGACGAGCTCGGCGACCCGTCGGGTGAGGTCGCCCCCGAGCGGGGCCAGCAGGGCACGGCCGGGCCAGCTCTGCAGCCGCGCGACGGCGGGACCGACCGCGACGAACAGGGCCGCGAACGCCAGCCCCAGCAGGGCGACGAGCAGGGCGTCGCCGAAACCGTCGACCCGGGCGAACACCACGCTCGGCGCGTGGTCGGTGGCGCGGTACCAGAGCGGGTAGGTCACGTCCTGCACGACCCACAGGGGCAGCGTCAGGCCGATCAGCCCGACGACGACGCCGACGGTCCCGTGCAGCACGAGCCACCCGAGCTCGCGGCGGACGACCGGGTCGCGCACCACCTCCCGGGCGGTGCCGGGCGACACCCCGGCCGGCGGCAGCGGTCGACCCGAGCGCGACACCCGGGAACGTTCCCGGTCGGCGACGGCGCGGACCAGCCGCGCCGCGGTCGGGACGACGAGCACCCCCACGCCGACCAGGCAGAGCGCGGCGACCGCCAGGACCGCGACGAGGACGAGGAGCGCGAGCACGCCGGTCGCGAGGCCGGCGAGGATCTGCTCGAGGGCGTCGACCGCCCGGCGCAGCCGGTGCGCGAGGCTCTGGCCGAGGCTCTGGCCGGCGGTCTGCCCGAGCTCGCCCCGACGCGCCGGTCGCTGGGCGACGGCTGCCTGGTCACCGTCCACGGCGCACCTCCTCAGCGCCGACCCTAGGTCAGCCGGAGCCCGGACCGCGCCCGACGGCGCGAAGAGTAGAGCCTGCTGCACCACGGGTCGGGCAGCCAGCGGGATCGTGCGGGGCCTCGCGGATTCCTAGCGTCGGAGGAGTCAGATTCCCCTCTCGCACAGGAGCCCTCCGATGACCTCGGATTCCGTGACCGATACCCGTCCGGCGACCACCCCGTCGCCGCCTTCCGGCACCGTCCAGCTCGTCCGTCGCCACCCGACCGCCGCGTTCTTCGTGCTCGCCTTCGGCCTCAGCTGGCTGGCCTGGGCCCCGTACGTCCTCGGCGGCACCGGCCTGGGCTTACTGCCCTTCAGCGTCCCGGGTGGCCAGCTCCTGGGTGTCCTGCCCGGGGCGTTCCTGGGTCCGCTGACGGCGGCGTTCATCGTGACCTCGGTCGTCGACGGCCGCGCCGGACTGCGCCACTGGGGTGCCCGGCTGGTCCGCTTCAAGGTCGGCTGGCGCTGGTACGCCGCCGTGCTGATCGGCGTGCCGGCCATCCTGATCACCACCACGCTGCTGCTGCCCGGCGCCTTGGGGAACGTGGCGAACCCGGACCTGAGCCTGCTCGCCCTCTACCTGCCGATGCTCGTCCTGCAGTTCTTCACCACCGCGATGGCGGAGGAGCCGGGCTGGCGCGACTTCGCCCTGCCCCGCCTGCAGGTCCGCTTCGGCGCCGTCCGCGGAACCGTCCTGCTCGGCACGCTCTGGGGCTGCTGGCACCTGCCGCTCTTCCTGAGCGACTGGGGCGGCTGGCCGGACGTCCCGCTGCTGGCGCCCGTCGAGTTCGTCGCCGCGTGCATCCCGTTGAGCCTGGTCATGACCTGGGTCTTCAACCGGACGGGTCAGAGCCTGCCGATCGTGATGATGCTGCACGCCGGGATCAACAGCACCTACAGCTCGGTGTGGAGCCGGATCTTCCCGACGCTGGACGTCGTCCGCGACCCCGTCCACGTGCAGCTGGTCGCCACGACGGTCGTCGCGCTGGTGCTGATCGTCGCGACCCGCGGCCGGCTCGGTCTCTCCACGGTCACCTCGCCGTCGACACCTGGTTGATCAAGGGCTCCCCGGCGGCGTAGCGGGCCAGCTGGGCCTTGATCAACCGGTCCGCCCGCGGCAGGAACGCTGAGCTCGCCCCACCCACGTGGGGCGAGATCAGCACGTCCGGCACCCGCCACAGGGGGTGGTCGGCGGGCAGCGGCTCGGGGTCGGTGACGTCGAGCGCGGCGCGCAGCCGGCCGCTGCTCGTCTCGGCCAGCAGCGCGTCGGTGTCGACGAGCCGGCCCCGCGCGACGTTGACGACCAGGGCGCCGTCGGGCAGCCGGCTCAGGGCCTCCGCCCCGATGACCCGGTCCGTCTCGGGCGTGAGCGGGGCGATGATCACGAGGACGTCGGTCTCGGCCAGCAGGTCGAGGAGCTCGTCGCTGCTGTGCACGAGCGGCTCGTCCCGGGCCCGGCGGGCGACCCGCGTGATCGAGGCGACCTCGAAGCCCGCCAGCCGCGCCTCGATGGCCTGACCGATGCGCCCGTGGCCGAAGATCAGCACGCGCTGGTCCGCCAGTGCCGTCCCGTTGATCGAGTGCCAGCGGCTCTCGGCCTGCTGGCGGGCGAACACGTCGAGGTGGCGGCCGCTGGCCAGCATCAGGGCGACGGCCAGCTCGGCGGTGCTGGCGTCGTGCACTCCCGCCGCGTTGCAGAGCGTCACCCCGTCCGGGACGTGCGGCACGACGTCGTCGACGCCGGCGGTCAACGTCTGCACGACCCGCAGCCGCGGCATCCGGGCCATGAGCTCCTTGGCGCCGGGCTGCATGTACGGCAGCACGTAGAGCTCCACCTCGTCGACCGAGGCGGGCACGTCCTCGCCGCCGGCCCCGTAGTAGTCGACCTCAAGGCCCGGCGGCAGGTCGCCGAGGCGACGACGCACCTCGTCCGGACCGGTGAACGGCAGCCACACGAGGGTCACGCGACGATCGTGCTCCACCTCCCGCCCGGCGGCGCGGCATCTCGGTGGGTGAGGTGGTCGTGGAGGCTCAGCGCACCAGGCCCGACTGGTAGGCGATCACCACGAGCTGCGCCCGGTCGCGCGCGCCGAGCTTGGTCATCACCCGGCTCACGTGCGTCCGGGCCGTCGCCGGGCTGACCACGAGCCGGGTGCCGATCTCGTCGTTGCTCAGGCCCTCGCCGATCAGCGCCAGCACCTCGCGCTCGCGCTCGGTGAGGTCGCCGAGGCGGTCGTGCGCGCGGCGTACGGGTCCGCGGGCGCTGAACGAGTCGATCACCCGCCGGGTCACCGACGGGGAGAGCAGGGACTCCCCCGCCGCCGCCAGCCGGACCGCGCGCAGCATGTCGGCCGGCTCGGCGTCCTTGATCAGGAAGCCGGCCGCACCCGCCTGCAGGGCGTCGAAGACGTGCTCGTCGGTCTCGAACGTGGTCAGCACGATCACCCGGACGCCCGCCAGCGTCGGGTCCGCGGCCACCGCCCGGAGCGCGGCGATGCCGTCGAGCCGGGGCATCCGGATGTCCATCAGGACCACGTCGGGACGCACCCGGCGGACGAGCTCGAGACCGGCCCGGCCGTCCTCGGCCTCGCCGACGAGCTCGAGGTCGTCCTCCGAGTTGATCAACGTCCGCAGGCCCATCCGGACCAGCGGCTGGTCGTCGACGACGGCGACCCGGATGCGCGCGTCCGGGTCGCGCCCCGGGCTGGTCACGCGGTCACCGGGTGGTCGAGGTCGACGAGTGGCAGGTCCGCCCGCAGCACGAACCCGCCGTGCGCCCCGGCACCGAGCGTCACGGTGCCGCCGAGCGAGGCGGCCCGCTCGCGCATGCCGCGGATGCCGTTGCCCTCCTCGAGGCGGGGAGCACCCGGGCCGTCGTCGCTCACCTCGACGACCAGCGCGCCGCGCTCGCGGAGGATCCGTACGGTGGCCCGGGCCTCGCCGGCGTGGCGGACCACGTTCGTCAGGCCCTCCTGCACGATCCGGAACGCGGCCTGGTCGACGGCGGCCGGCAGCGGAGGCCCTGGGTCGGGGGGACGGACGACCTCGATGCGGCGACCCGCGGCCCGCAGCGCCCCGACGAGGTCGTCGAGCCGGTCGAGCCCCGCCGTCGGCGCCCGCGACTCGCCCGCCGGCTCCCGGAACATCCCCAGCGTCGTCCGGAGCTCGGCCAGCGCGTCCCGGCTCGAGCGCCGGATCGCCTCCAGCGACTCACTCACCTCCGGCGAGACCGGCGTCCCCGCCGCGCGCTGCTTGTCGAGCACGTGCAGCGCGACACCGGCCTGCATGGTGACGACCGACAGGCTGTGCCCGACGACGTCGTGCACCTCGCGGGCGATCCGCAGCCGTTCCTCGTACGCGGTCCGGCGGCGGTCCTCCTCGCGGTCGCGGAGCACGGCCTCCCGCCGGCCGCGGCGCAGCAGGGCCAGGAGGGCGGGGAGCACGGCGAAGGCGACGGCCATCACGAGCTCGGCGTAGAGGATCGGGTCGAGCGCACCGAGGTAGGCCTCGCCGTGGTGCGCCGCCAGCACGACCGGGACCAGGAGGGCCAGCAGTCCGACCCAGCGCCGGACCGGCAGCGTGGCCGCCATCGGGTAGACGGTGAGGGCCAGGGCCAGCAGCACCGGTCCGAAGAACGTGGTCACGCCGAAGAAGCCGCCCACCCCGACCGCGCAGGCCACGAAGGCCGCGCGCGGCCACCGCCAGCGCAGCGCCACCCCGGCGGCGAGCAGCAGCAGGAACGGGACGGCCACCCACGAGACCGCCACGGCCTGGAAGGCGTCGTCGCCGCGGTCGAAGGGACCCCGCCCGTCGCCCGGTTCCCGGTTCCGCGGTCCGTCGTAGGTCGAACGGTCTCCGTCCGAGCGGGCCCAGGGGACGTGCGCCCCGACCCAGCAGAACCAGGCGATACCCAGCCCGAGGGCCGCGTTGAGCAGCAGGACCCGGCGCGATCGGGTCACGTCGGTTCCTCCCGTGGTGCTCCTCGGCTGATCTGGTCCACCGAACCTAGCGCCGCGCCGCCGCCCGCACATCCGTCGGCGTGCGTAGCCCGCGTACGTCGGGAGGCGTACGCGAGGTGTCGCCTGCCACCCGATGTGCGGGAGGTCTCGCGCGGCCATCGTGGAGGCATGCCACCACACGGACCCGACGGCGCTGCTCTGACCGACGCCGCCGCCCAGCACGCCCAGTGGGCCGCCCACGGCGGACCCAACCCCATCTTCGGAGGTCTCATGTTCCTGCTCTTCCTGCTGCTGGTCGCCGGCACGCTCGTCTACCTGCGCCGCACCGGCCAGCTCGGTGCGCTCCCCTGGGCCCGCCGGCCCACCAGCCCGGAGCACGAGGCGCGCGAGATCCTCGCCACCCGCTTCGCCACCGGCGACCTCTCCAGCGACGAGTTCCTGGAGCGCGCCAGCGTCCTGAACTGGACGCCGGGCGTCGAGCCGCTCCCGGTGCCGCGCGGACGCAAGCGCTGACGGGCCCTGGGCGTCCGCGCCACTAGAGTGCGCCCGTGCCGCGGGTGACGCTCAAGACGGTGGCGGCCGCGGTCGGGGTCTCCCCGGCCACGGTCTCCAACGCCTACAACCGTCCCGACCAGCTGTCCGCCGAGCTGCGGGAACGGATCCTCGCGGTCGCGGCCGAGCTCGGGTTCACCGGGCCGGACGCGGCCGGGCGGGCGCTGCGGACGGGACGTTCCGGCGCGGTGGGCGTGCTGCTGACCGGCTACCTCTCGTACGCGTTCTCCGACCCGTACGCGGTCGGCCTGCTCGCCGGGCTGGCCTCGGCGGTGGAGGGCACGACCACCTCGATCGTGCTGCTGCCGCTGCACTACGACGCCGACGGCGTCCCCGACCTGTCGGTCGTCCGGCAGGCCAGCATCGACGCCCTCGCGCTGCTGTCGGTCCCGGCGACGCACCCGGTCGCCGACCTCGCCCGGGCTCGCGGGATCAGCCTGGTCACGACCGACCCGCTCGACGACCCCGGCGCCAGCTGGGTGGCGATCGACGACCGGCGTACGGGGACCCTGGTCGGCGAGCACCTCGCGGGCCTCGGGCACACCGACGTCGTCGTGGTCGCGCCCGTCGACGACGCGCCGCCGGGGTCGGAGGTGCGGTTGGTCGAGCCGCCGCGTCTGGACTTCGCCGACTACGCCGCCCGCCTGTCGGGGCTGTCGGACGCCCTCGACGGCCGAATCACGCTCGTCACCGCGGGGCAGAACGACTTCGGCTCGGGCGAGCGCGTCGCGGCATGGCTCCTCGCCCGCGGTCCCCTGCCTACGGCCGTCGTCGGCCTCAGCGACGTGCTCGCCCTCGGCGTGCTGGAGGGCCTCAACGCGGCCGACGTGGACGTCCCGGGGACGGTCTCGGTCTGCGGCTTCGACGACATCCCGGCGGCCGCGCCGCGCGGCCTGACCACCGTCCGGCAGCCGATCGTCGAGCGCGGCCGCGAGATCGGCCGGATGCTCCTCGACCCCGACGAGGCACCGCGCCAGGTCCTGATGCCCGTCGAGCTCGTCGTCCGGCGCAGCACAGGTCCGACCCGCACCGTCTGACCCCTCGCCCACCTCCTGGTCGGCCCTGCTCCGGCCGTTCAGCCGTCGCGTCGGTTCAGCCGGCAGGCGGAGGCTGCAGCCGTCGGAGCCATCGCTCCGTCTCCGCCACGTGGGCGCAGGCCGCGGTCTCGGCGGCTCCGGGGTCCCGGGCGGCGATGGCGTCGGCGATGGCCCGGTGGCCCTCGTCGCTGACCCGCTTGATCGTCGGGCCGCTGGGCGAGGTGAAGATCTGGTAGCTCCGGCTCCGGCTGCGGAACACCTCGAGGAGCGCGGCCAGGGTCGGGTTGCCACCGGCCTCGGCGCACATCGAGTGGAACCGGTGGTCGAGCTCGGCCGTCAGGTCGGGATCGTCGGTGGCCTCGATGCGGGTCAGCAGGTCGTCCAGCTCCGGCACCAGGGAGTCCGGCCGTCGCGCTGCGGCCCCGGCGGCCGCGTGACCCTCGAGGACCCGTCGCAGCTCGTAGATCTCGAGCAACCCCTCCAGGGGCAGCAGCCCGACGGTGAGGGTCAGGCTGCCGACGATGTCGGCCGCCCGCAGCCGGGACACGTAGGTGCCCGAACCCTGGCGCGTCTCGACCACGCCCAGGGCGGCCAGCATCCGGACGGCCTCGCGCAGCGAGCTCCGCGACACGCCGAGCTCCGCGCAGAGGTGGGCCTCGATCGGGAAGCGCTGCCCGGCGCCCAGCCGCCCGGTCGAGATCATGGCGCGCAGCCCCTCGAAGGCGACCTCGACTGCCGACACGTCCACCCCCTCCGCGAGGAGGCTCGCGTGCGCTCCAGTGTTCCAGCACCATCAACGACGCCGGGAGCCTTGTCTGACGAATTGACCTGATCGTCACACGAACAGGCTTTACAGGGGGCGATTCATCGGACGAGCATGAGGGCCACCTCCAGGAAGGAACCCATGTCCGTCACGCTCGACCTGAAGACGCCCGTGCCGCTCGCGCTGGCGGACGGCTCTCCCGCGGCGTCGGCCTGGGTGCTGGACCCCTCGCTCCGACACCTGAACCACGGGTCCTTCGGGGCGGTCCCGCGGGTGGCCCTCGACCGCCAGCGCGAGGCCCAGGCCGAGATGGAGCGCGCTCCGGTGGCCTGGTTCCCCGGCCTGCCCCTTCGCGTCGCCGGGGCCCGCGCCCGGATCGCCCCCTGGCTGAGGGTCGACCCCCAGCGGCTGGCCCTGGTGCCGAACGCGAGCGGCGGAGCCAGCGTCGTCTTCAACAGCGTCACGCTCTCCCCGGGCGCCGAGATCCTGGTGACCGACCACGGCTACGGCGCGGTGACCATGGGCGCCGCGAGACTGGCCCAGAGGGCCGGAGGTTCGCTCCGCACGGCCGAGGTGCCCCTGGCCGCCGAGGCCGACGAGGCGGCGGCCGCCGTCCTCGCCGCGGTCACCGACCGGACCGAGCTGATCGTGATCGACCACATCACCTCGCCGACGGCCCGCCGGATGCCGGTCGCGGCGATCTGCGCCGCCGCGCGCGAGCGGGGCATCACCACGCTGGTCGACGGGGCGCACGCGCCGCTGCTGCTCGAGGACCCGGTCGCGGAGGCCGACGCGGACTTCTGGGTGGGCAACCTCCACAAGTTCGGCACGGCCCCCCGCGGCAGCGCCGTCCTGGTCGCCCGACCGGGGCCCGCGGACCTCGCGTACCCGCTGATCGACTCGTGGGGCGGGGACCTGGACTTCCCGGAACGCTTCGACCACCAGGGGACGCTCGACCTGACCAGCTGGCTCGCGGCCCCGGTGGCGCTGGACTTCGTCGAGGAGGCGTTCGGCTGGGACCGGGTCCGGCGCTACACCACCGAGCTGGCGGACTGGGCGCAGGAGCTGCTGACCGCGGCGATGACCGAGGCCTTCGGCGTCGACTGCCGGGCCCGGGTCGGGATGCCGGTCGGTCCGATCCGGCTGGTGGGTCTCCCGGACGGTCTGGTCGCCGGGCAGCTCGGGGGCAACGCGCTGCGCGACCGGATGCTCGCCGAGGCGGGCATGGAGACCGCCTTCACCTCTTTCGACGGTCGCGGCTACCTGCGGTTGTCGGCGCACGCCTACAACACCCCCGCGGACTACCTCGACCTCGTCGAACGAGGCATCCCGCTGCTCCAGCGCTGGGCCGGCGAAGCCAGCCCCGAACCTCCGACCGTCAACCCCGAAGAAAGAAGAGAGCAGTGAAGCGTAGACAGTTCGTCCTTGGCGCAGCGTCCCTGGCCGGAGCGGCCGTCGTCGGGCTGCCCGGCTGCTCGAGCGCGGGCTCGGGCTCCTCGGGAGGCAGCGGGTCCGTCACGCTGCAGATGGTCGAGAGCCTGACCAACCCCGCCCGCTCCGAGGTGCTGAAGAAGCTGCTCGGCGAGTTCGAGGCGGCGAACCCCGGGATCAAGGTGCAGCTGATCTCGCCCCCCACCGAGCAGGCCGACCAGAAGATCCAGCAGATGCTGCAGTCCGGCAGCGGTGCCGACGTGCTCGAGGTGCGCGACCTGACCGTCGGACCGTTCAGCAACAACGGCTGGCTCTACGACATGAGCGGAGACGTCGCGAAGTGGGCCGGCTTCGCCGACCTCACCGAGCAGGCTCAGAAGTACTCGAAGCAGAACGACGGCAAGACCTACTTCATCCCCTACGGCTTCTACGGGCTCAGCCTCTTCTACCGCACGGACCTGATCAAGGAGGCGGGCTTCAGCGCGCCGCCGAAGAGCTGGGACGAGCTGCTGACCCAGGCCGCCGCGATCCAGGACCCGACCAAGAACCGGTACGGCTACGCGTTCCGGGGTGGCAAGAACGGGAGCGGCAACGTGGTCGCGGCCATCGAGGCGTACGTCGGCGACACCATCGACCGGGAGAACGCCTTCAAGATCAAGGGCGGCCAGTCGATCTTCGCGGCACCCGAGGCGCAGGCCGCCGTGGACGCGTACTTCGACCTGTTCCGCAAGGCGTCCCCGCCCTCGTCGGTGGCCTGGGGCTACCCGGAGATGGTGGAGGGGTTCAACAACGGTTCGACGGCCTTCCTGCTGCAGGATCCCGAGGTGATCGCGACGGTCTCGGCGTCGAAGGTGCTCAAGGCCGACCAGTGGAACACCGCTCCCCTGCTGACCGGCCCCTCGGGCAAGGCGGCGCAGCCGGTGGCGACGTCGGGCTGGGGCATCGCGGAGTCCAGCAAGAACAAGGAGGCCGCGGTCAAGCTCGTGGAGTTCCTGTCGGGCGAGGCCTCGACGGTGTTCGCCAAGGAGAACAGCCTGGTGCCCATCCAGAAGAAGGCCGGCGACGACGAGTTCTACAAGACCGGGCCGTGGGCGTCGTACGTGACCATGACCAAGGCTCCGGACACCTACCTGACCGTGGTCCAGCCGCGGGGCGTGACCTGGTGGACCGAGTGGTCGACCAAGGCCGACAACGAGGTGCAGCAGGTCCTGATCAACAAGCTCTCCACGGCCGACCTGCTCAAGAGCTGGGACGCCTACTGGCTCAAGAAGTGGCAGGGCTGACCTGATCATGGCCGTCACCGACCAGGCCAGCCGACCGAGCCAGCGGCCGGCGGCCGAGCGCTCCTCGCCGGCACCACCGCGACGCAAGCGCCAGTTGACGATCCGCCGGGGGCTCGGCGTGCTGGCCTTCCTGGCTCCGGCCCTGGTCTTCGTCGTGATCTTCACCTATTACCCGCTGGTCCGGGGCAGCGAGATGGCCTTCAAGCAGTGGAACCTCTACGACCTGCGCAACACGCCGTTCGTCGGGCTGGCCAACTTCAAGACCCTGCTGGCCAACCCGACCTTCTACACGGTGCTCCTGCACTCGGTCGTCTGGGTGGTGGGCTCGATCGTGCCGCAGCTGCTGATCGGCTTCGGTCTCGCGCTCCTGCTGCGTCGCCACTTCCGGTTCCGGGGGATCTACCAGGCGCTGGTGTTCTTCCCGTGGGCGGTGTCGGGCTTCCTGATCGGGATCCTGTTCCGCTGGATGTTCAACGGCGAGTTCGGGGTGTTCAACGACCTGCTCCGCAAGGCCGGGCTGATCGACACCAACATCGCCTGGCTGGCGGACCCGACGTTGGCCATGTTCTCGGTCATCGTGGCCAACGTCTGGTACGGCGTGACCTTCTTCACGATCATGATCTTGGCCGCCCTGCAGTCCGTCCCCGACGAGACCCTCGAGGCGGCTGCCCTGGACGGGGCGAACAAGGTGCAGACGTTGTTCCACATCATGATCCCGTTCATCCGGACGACGCTGCTGCTGACGGTGCTGCTGCGCGTGATCTGGGTGTTCAACTTCCCGGAGATCATCTACGGGATGACCGGCGGCGGACCGGCCGAGCAGACCCACATCGTGACGAGCTGGATGATCAACTTCACCCAGGCCGGTGACTACGGGCTGGCGTCCGCTCTCGGTCTGATCGTGGTCGCGGTGCTCGTCCTGTTCACCACGTTCTACCTGCTGGCGCTGCGGGATCGAGACGCCTGATGATCGACAAGACCACCGTTCCCGGCCGCGTCGTCCGGGTGGCCCTGCTGGCGCTGTGGATGGTCATCACCCTGTTCCCGCTGTACTGGATCGTGGTGACGTCGTTCAAGGAGCCCGGGGCGATCGCGGCCTTCCCGCTCCGCTACCTGCCGCACCCGTGGTCGCTGGAGAACTACGCCAGCCTGTTCAGCAAGTCCGACTTCGGGGTCTACCTGAGCAACAGCCTGCTGGTCTCGCTCTCCGCGGCCGCGGTCGGCACGCTGATCTCGCTGCTGTCGGCGTACGTGCTGGCACGCTTCGAGTTCCGGGGCAAGGGGCCCCTGCTGCTGGCGTTCCTGGTCACCCAGATGATCCCGGCCTTCATCGCCCTCGGCCCGCTCTACCTGCTGATGGTCAACCTGCAGCTGGTGGACCGCAAGGGCGGGCTGGTGCTGCTCTACATCGCCATGTGCATCCCGTTCTGCACGATCATGCTGCGCGGCTTCTTCGAGAACGTGCCGGACGCCCTGGAGGAGGCGGCGATGGTCGACGGGTGCTCGCGGCTGACCGCGCTGTTCCGGGTGATCGTGCCGGTGATGACGCCCGGGATCATGGCCGCGTTCATCTTCAACTTCGTCAACTGCTGGAACGAGCTGTTCCTGTCGGTGACCCTGATGAACTCCGACAGCAACAAGACCATTCCGACGGCGCTCAACGGGTTCATCTCGAGCTTCAACATCGAGTGGGGCCCGATGGCGGCCGCCAGCGTGCTGACGATCGTGCCCACCATGGTGATGTTCGCGCTGGCCAGCCGCTGGATCGTCCAGGGCCTGACGTCCGGCGCGGTCAAGGGCTGAGGGCGGCCGGTCCTAGCCCTCGTCCTCGGGCCACGGCGTCGAGAACGGGACGCGGGCGTCGTGGGTGAGCTCGGCCGTCTTGTTCAGCAGCTCCTCCGCGGACGTGGCCCGCAGCAGGGTCAGGCGGTCGAGGTCCCCGAGCGGGGCGATGCCGGCGAGCTGCCAGCACCGGTCCATCGGGTCGTCGGCCAGCTCGACGTCGGGCGACCAGCCCGTCTCCGCGAACTCGGACGCCTCGGCCAGCGTGCGGCGGACGAGCTGCTCGGTCTCCTCGCGCAGCGGCTCGAGGCCGTCGTCCCAGACGAGGTCGGGCAGCGTCCTGACCTCGGCCCGCGGGTGCGGGGCGTCGTCCAGCCACTCGACGATCTCGAAGCGGCCGGCGCCCTGGGCGGCGACGCCGACCATGCCGTCCTCCGCCGCGACCTGCAGGATCTCCGCGACCGTTCCCACGCCGAAGCGGTGGTCGCCGCCGCCGACCTCCCAGCCGCGCTCGATCAGCACGACGCCGAAGCGCGTGTCCTCGGCCGCCACCAGGCCCGAGAGCATCAGCAGGTAGCGCTCCTCGAAGACCCGGAGCTGTAGCGGCATCGCCGGGAGCAGCACCGACCCGAGCGGGAACATCGCCATCTCAGCCACGCCCCCAGCGTGGCAGGGCGGACCCAACGTTCCCGGTGCGCGGAACTCGACCGCCCGCGTCGTACCAGCAGCCCCGCCGGCACCAGGTTTTTCACGTTCACGTGAAAAACCGGTACCGACCGCACCAGATCTGGTGCGGTCAGCACCGGTTTCCCGTGGTCAGCCAGCCCGCCGGAGGCTCAGCCCCAGCCGGGGTCGGCCGGGCCGTCGCCGAAGTCGGGGACGTCGAGGCGCTCGCCGTCCTTGTTCGCCGAGTCCCAGGCCACGATGCCCGGCAGCGTGAACCGCGCCGCGCGCCAGGCGTTCACCGGGGGCTGCGTCTTCGTGGTGACCGCGCGGACGAAGTCGTCGGCCAGGAAGTGGTGGCTGCCCTCGTGCCCGTTGGGCGCGCCCTCGAACTCGACCGGGAGGCGGGTGCGGTCGTGCACCTTCGCCATCCCGGACTCGAAGCTGTGCCGCAGCGCCGGGTCGATGCCCTCGAGCACCGTCGGGTCGGTGACCACGCCCTTGTGCGTGTAGGTCCGGAACAGCTCGCCGATGTCGTCGATCTCGTCGCGGGTGCTCCAGGAGGCGCCGGTCGAGGTCTGCTCCATGACGCCGTCGGTGCCGTAGAAGCGGAACCGTGACTCGTGGACGCGCGCCGGGTGGCCCACGCGGCGGAACTCGTTGGTCCGCATCGTGCCGCCGTCGGCGAGCTGGAAGAGCGCGGTCATGTTCGAGAACTCGTTGCCCCACAGCGACACGTCGGCGTCGAAGACCCCGTCGCCGCGGTCGTCGGGGATGCCCAGGCAGGACACCGACGTGGCGTGGGTCGGCAGGACGCCGAGGACGCCGCCCACCGCGTGGGTCGGGTAGAGCATGGGCGGGTACGACGCCGTCGACTTCCAGGCGTCGCCCCCGCTGAACTGGTAGGCGGCGTAGAAGCCGTTGTCCATGTCGTGCACGTAGTCGCCCTCGGCGTAGAAGACCCGCCCGAACGCGCCCTTCGCCCGCTGGGCCCGGGCCCAGACGACGGCGGGGTTGTAGTAGCTCGTCTCGCCCATCATGTAGATCAGGCCGGTCTCCTCGACCTTGCGGACGATGGCGGCGATCTCGTCGACGGCCAGCGCCATGGGCACGGCGGAGTAGACGTTCTTGCCGGCGTCCAGCGCCTGCAGCACGAGCTCGGCGTGGGTCCAGCGCTGCGTGAAGACGGCGACCGTGTCGCACTCGGAGGCCAGCAGCTCCTCGACGCTGCCGAACGAGCCGGCCAGCCCGTACCGGGTGACGTGCTCCGCCGCACGCTCGGGGACCAGGTCGGTCACGTAGACCGCCTCCACGTCGGGGTGCAGCTGCCAGAGGTGGATGAAGCTGCCGGCGAACTGTCCCGTGCCGATGACACCGATCTTCAACGTCGTGCCTGACCTTCCCGAGGAGGTGGTGAGGAGCCGGACGTCGGCTCCGGACCTCAATCTAAACGATTAGAGCGGAATCGGCGACGTGGCCCCGTAGCGTCGCGCGACACGGCGGGAAAGCCCTTCAGAATGGTCCCGTGCCGGACGCCGCGAACCACCTCGACGTCGTCAGCGCGACGCCGGACGACCTCACGCCCGACGTCGTCGACGCCGCGGCCAACCTGCTCCAGGACCTCGTGCGCGACGGAGCGGCCCTCGGCTGGGTCGACCCGCCGAGCACCGCCGAGGTCGCCGACCTGCTCCGGGCCGTGGCCGCGGACGCCCCGGACGGCGACGCCGCCCTCGTCCTGGCCCGGGTCGGGGACGCATTGGCCGGGCTGGGCTGGTGGCGCCGGTACGCCCGCCCCACGCACCGCCCGCACGCGGACCTGGAGAAGCTGGCGGTCAGCCCGGCGCACCAGGGACTCAGGGTCGGCCGAGCCCTCGTGACCGCGCTCGTCGAGGCCGCCCGCGACGCCGGTGTGGAGGTGCTCACCCTCGATCTCCGCGGCGACAACCTCCGGGCCGAGCGCCTGTACGCCTCGGTCGGCTTCACGCGCCACGGGCTCCTGGAACGCTTCGTCGCGGTGCAGGACAAGCGTTACGACAAGGTCCTCATGTCCCTCGACCTGCGCGCCTGAGAGCTTCCGGGCAGACGCCCGGGGGGCTGTTCAGGCACCAGGTCGAGGCCTATCGTCGGCAGATGACACGTCGATACAGCACCGCCAGCGCCGCGGAGGCCCGGTCCGCGACCGACCTCCTGCGGACCCAGGGCTACCAGGCCGAGTCAGACGACCACGTGGTCGTGCTCCAGCGCGACACGGTCGAGGCCGTCGAGCTGCTCCTCCGGCGAGCCCCCACGGCTCGGCTCGTCCCCTAGCGGGACGACCCCGCAGGAGCCGGCCCCTCCCGGCTCCTGCGGCGTCGGTCGCCTTCCTCAGCGGTCGCCGTCGACCCCCGGGATCGCCGCACCCGGCACGTCGTCGGGCGCGAAGATCTTGGCGTCACCCGGGTAGGGCTTGTTCCACCCGTGCGTCTGGTACCAGGTGTAGCGGTTCAGCTGGGCGGGGTGCGCGTAGTCCGGGATGGCCCCGTTGCCGGTGAAGTGCTGCTGGTTGCCCCAGTCCTCCCACGCCTTGGCGACGGACTGCTGCTCGTTGGGGACGACCGTGGCCTTCTGCTGCTCCGCGTTCAGCTTCTTCAGCGCGGTGCCCTTCTTGCCGAGCGTGTCCGGGCCGCAGCTCGGCTTCGTCACGACGCCCTCGGTCAGCGGGACCCGGTTGAGCACCGGGGTGTACGGCGTGAGGTCCGGCTTGTCCGTGAACGCCCCGTACATCGGGGTGGCCGCGGCGACCTTCTGGTTGAGCGGCTGGGCCCCGAGGATCTGCTCGATGGTGCGCACCATCGTGATCTGGGAGTAGTAGGTGGAGTCCACCTTGCCGTGCTGCGCGTACGGGCTGATCACCTGGACCGGCGACCGGTGACCGTCGACGTGGTCGACGCCGTCCTGGCTGTCGTCCTCCACGACGAAGATCGCCGAGTCCTTCCAGTACCGGCTGTGCGAGATCGCGGCGACCATCTGGCCGACCGCGAGGTCCCCGTCGGCCACCTGGGCCCGCGGGTCGGCCGTCCCCCCGGTGTGGTCGCTGGAGAGCCAGAACATGTTGAGGTCGGCCGGACCGTTCTTCTTGAAGTCCTGGTACCAGACCTGCGAGCGGTAGATGTCCGGGATGGCCGTGTCGAACTGCGGGTAGTCGTGGTCCGCGACTGCGTTCAGCGACGGGATCGGCGACTGGTCGTTCACCTTGATCGCCGGGTCGGTGAGCTGCGCGGGGTCGCCGCCGGCGCCGACGTTCGTCGCCGCGCAGTAGTACTGCTGCCAGGTCGCGGTGGCCGGCTTGTTCTCGTAGGCCATGAACTCGCCGTAGTTGCGCACGCTCGCGCCCGCGGCCTGAGCCGCGGTCCACAGGAACCCGGAGCGCTGGTGGCCGAGGACGTCGCTCTCGGTGTCGTAGCTGCGGATGTACTCCCCCGCGCTCGACTCCGTGTACTCGGGGTTGTCGCCCTGCATCACCCAGTTGTGGCCCTCGGCCGAGTTGGTGCCGACGTCGTAGAAGTTGTCGTACAGCCCGAACTGCTTCGCCAGCTTGTGCTGGTTGGGCGTGACCTTCTCCCCGAACTGCGCCAGCGTCGGGTCGCCGTTGCCGCGCGTGTCGTCTCCGTAGATCTGGTCGTAGGTTCGGTTCTCCTTCACCAGCAGGAAGACGTGCTTGATCTTCGACGGGTCGCCGATGTGCTTGGGCACGGCGACGGGGGCCGCGGTCGAGCCGCTCGCCTTCGCGACGTCCGAGCCGGTCCACCCGTTCTGCGTGAAGACGGTGTCGGTGCTCCTGGCGATCGTCTGGTCGTCCGGCAGGGTGAACCGGGTCAGCGACCCGGTCGTGCTGTGGGTGTTGTGGTCGGTGGCCGACACGGTGCCGAAGCCCTTGTTGACGGCCTGCTCCGGGCCCCGCGCGTCGACGCCGCGGGTGTTCGTGACGACGACCTGCCCACCGGCCGTCGCGATGTCGGCCGGGTAGTAGTCGGTCGGGAGGAGCCCGACGTAGCTGACCGGCTCCTGGGGCTTGCCGCTGTAGCGGTAGACAGCGACCGCATTGGCCCGGGCCAGCGTGACGAGCAGGTGGCCGTCGGGGGTGAGCGTGACGGCGTTGGGCTGGTAGCCGACCGAGGACGACTCCCAGGGCCGCGTCGCGATGGTCTGCACGACCTTGCCCAGCCCGGTGTCGATGACCGAGACCGTGTCGTTGAAGGTGTTCGTGACGAACAGCGCGGTGCCGGCGGCGTACATCGCCGTCGGGTGCAGGCCGACGCGGATCGCGCCCACCGGCGAGCCCGCCGCAGCAAGGTCGATGACGCTGACCGTCCCGGAGGTCGACGTGCCCTTGACGGCGTCCGCCGGGACCTTCGTGCCGTACGACTCGATGGTCGTGTCGCCGGCGACGGCCTGGCGGCCGCCCTCGTTGCTGACGTAGAGCTTGCTGCCGACCAGGACGACCGCGCGCGGAGCGATGCCGACGTTCCAGGTCTGCTTGACCACTCCGGTGACCGCGTCGAGCGCGACGACGGTGTTCTGGCCGTTGACCGGGACGTAGACGGTGGCGCCGTCCGGGGAGAACGTGACCTTCCCGGGGAGGGCCGAGAGCTCCGTGAGCGGGCTGGTCGGGTCGTTCGTGGGGATGGGCGTGATCGGCTTGACCGGCAGCGTGATCGTGTTCGGGGCGCTGAGGGAGCCGTCGACGGCCACGGCGAAGCGGGTCAGGCCGTTGGTCTGCGGCAGCCAGAGGAACTTGCCGTCCGGGGAGAACGACGGCCCCTCCTGCCCGACGCTGCGGTCGTCGAGCTTGGTGTTCACGCCGGGCTGACTGCCGACCAGCCAGACCGGTCGCTGGGCCGCCAGGTCGAAGACCTGCAGGACGACGCCGCTGTCGGCGCTCGACGCAGCGAGGAACCGTCCGTCCGGGCTGACGGCCGAGCCCATGAACTTGCCGTACTTGGTCAGCAGCCGCTGGCCGACCGGCTTGGTCACCTGGTCCGACGAGATCTGCAGCCCGGCTGCGGAGGTGCTGCCCACCTGGTTGCTGCCGAAGCCTGTCGTGCTGGCCTGGGCCGCCCCGGTCCCGGCGACGGCGAGCGTGGCCAGGCCGATGACGGCGACCCGGGCCGTTCGCCGCTGGAAGAGCCTCAGTGGGGGTGCGGTGCGAGACCGGCGTCGGCGTACGACCTGCATGGTCAGTCCTTCCGTGGGGGTTGCAGCAGGTCGACGGTGCCGTCGAACTGCCAGAGGGGGTTGGGCGCGTCCCCGGACGGGGTCCGGACCTGGAAGAAGCCGTTGACCTCGGCCGGTCCGTCCCCGTCGGCCACGTAGCGCCCGTCGGCCGTGACGTCGAGCTGGTAGATGGCGGACCCGACCGCGGTCGTGCCCGGGAGGTGCCACGAGACGACGCAGCGCCAGTCGGTGCCGGGGCCCTCGTCGACCACGAGCGAGCCGCCCTTGTCGCAGGCCGCGGTGGTCTGCAGCTGCGCCTCCGTGACGGCGGGCCGGTGCAGCTCGTCGGTCTGGAGCCGGTAGAGGTGCCCGTACGAGGTCGCGAGCGAGCCTTCCAGCCGGGGCGCGTCGATCCCGGTGCCGCCGGCCGGGGTCACGAGGCTCACGACCAGGGCGGTCGCCGCGGTCAGTGCCGCGAGCGGCAGCAGGCCGGCGAGCACGAACCGGCGGCCGGAGCCGTCGTTGGCCAGGTCGGTGAAGTCCCGCCGGAGGAACAGGCGGTACGCCAGCGCGGTCGCCGCGACGGCCCAGACGAGGGCGACCAGGATCCCGACCAGGAGGGGCCCGGTCTGCGCCTGCTCGGTGAACAGGCCCCGCCACGCGACGAACGCCTGGCTCGGCAGCGCCAGCCGGACGGCGAGCGGGAGCGGCAGCAGCTGGACGAGCGCGAGGAGCACGGCGAGCACGGCCGGCGTGGCCAGCCCCATGGGCGAGCGCCCCAGGGCCACGGACCCGAGCAGCCCGACCGCGGCGAAGGCCGCCGTCGGCGCCAGGACGCTCAGCCAGGCGAGGACGTAGCGACCGGCGACCTCCGACCCCGTGAAGGGGTAGCCGTCGAGCCCGGCCAGCGGGCGGTCCCCGACCGAGACGAGCCCGCCGGCCGCGCCCGAGACGGCGAGACCGACGACCAGCAGCAGGATGACGGTCGCGCTGGCGAGGGCCTTGCTGACGAAGATCGCCCTCTTGGAGCGGACCGCGACCAGCAGGTGCCGCCACGTCCCGAGCCGGTCCTCGACGGCGAAGACGTCGCCGGCGACCAGCGCGGTCAGCAGCGGGAGCGCCCAGAGGCAGGCGAAGACCAGCACGACCAGGGCGCCGGCCCAGCCGGTCGAGCCCATCAGCCGGCCGAAGACGGTGTCGGCGGGCAGTGCGCTCTGCCGGCTCACGACCCCCACGAACACGGCCGGCGCGAGCCAGCACGCCGCGAGCAGCAGCCGTACGCGCCACTGCGTCAGCAGCTTGAGCAGCTCGAAGCGGTACGTGCGGCCCAGCGGTGCGGGGCGTACGGCGGTCCCGGCCTGAGCGGGGGCCGACGCGAGCGCGGTCACGACAGTGCCTCCTGGTCCTGCGTGAGAGCCAGGAACGCGGCCTCGAGCGGGGGCACGACCGGACCGAGCTCACGGATCCCGACGCCCGCCCCGACCAGGCGGACGACGAGGTCGTCGACCGCCTCGACGGAGCCGCGCACGAGGAGGACGTCCGGGTCGCCGCGCAGGTGGTCCTCCTGCGCCGGCAGCCGCAGGCTCCGGGTCTGCGCCGCCAGCTCACGGGCGACGGCGACGTCGGTGGTGCGCAGCCGGTAGTCCAGGTCCCCGGTCTCGGCCGCGAGCTTCTCCACCGGACCGGAGAAGACGACACGTCCGGCGGTGAGGATGGAGACGTCGGAGCAGAGCTCGGCCAGGTCGTCCATCCGGTGGCTGGACAGCACGACGGCCGTCCCCGCGGCGGCGAGGCCGGCGATGACGCGGTTCACGTGGCGCCGGCCGGCCGGGTCCAGCCCGTTGGCCGGCTCGTCGAGGACGAGCAGCTGCGGCCCGGTGAGCATGGCCGACGCCAGCCCGAGCCGCTGTCGCATGCCGAGGGAGAAGCCGCGTACGCGGTCGTCGGCCACGTCGGCCAGACCGACCTGCTCGAGCGCCGCGTCGATGTCAGGGCCGGCCTCACCCCGCGGGCCACCGCGCAGCGACGCGAGGGCGGCCAGGTTCTGCCGCGGGGTGAGCGAGGGGTAGAGGCCGGGCTCGTCGACGAAGCCCGCGACCCCGGCCGGCACGACGAGGTTCCGCCCGACGGGTGCGCCGAGGATCGACAGCGTGCCGCGGTCCGCGGCGCTCAGACCGAGGAGGAGACCCAGGAGCGTCGACTTGCCCGCCCCGTTCGGACCGACAAGCCCGTGGACCTGGCCCGCCTCCAGGTCGAGGTCGACCTGGTCGAGCGCCACGACGTCGCCGAAGGACTTCGACACGCCACGTGCGCGCACCGCTGCTGCTGCTCGTTCCACCTGCACTCCCCCGGTCACCGACCTTCGGAACTTAGGGTGGCTACGTGAACCGGTGAGGTACCGGCAGGTGAACACCGGACCAACGGGCTGAGGCCGCCGGTCGACGACGTCGTCCGGTCGCCCAGCCGTTCAGCAGATGTTCGCCGGGACGACAGCCGCGCGGCGTGCGCGTGTCGGTGGGCGGGGCGGCGAGCGGCGATAACTTCGCCGCGTCATGACCACACTCCAGCAGCGCCCCTCGCCCCCGTCCGAGGTGCGACCCCCGTCCTCCTCACCTCTCGACCAGGTCGCCGAGGAGCCTCGCCGGCTCCAGCACGGCGTCGTCGCGGTGTCGGTCGTCGTGATGCTGGCGGTCGGGTTCTGGGGCCTGGACCGCGGGTCGATGTGGCTGGACGAGACGGCGACGTACACCGTCGTGATGCGCCCGGTCCACCAGATCCTGGCCGTGCTCGACAACATCGACCTCGTCCACGGCGCCTACTACCTCCTCATGCACGTCTGGATGCTGCCGGGCGGCGGCGAGGCGTGGATGCGTGCGCCGTCGGTGCTGGGCATGGGCGTCGCGGCGGGCGCGACCGCCGCCCTGGGGAACCGGTTGGCCGGCGTCCGCGCGGGGCTGGCCGCCGGACTGCTCTTCGCGGGCTGGCCGCTGGTCTCCTACTACGCGCAGGAGGGCCGGTCGTTCGCGCTGGTCACCGGGGCCGTCCTCGTCGCGACGTACTGCCTCGTCCGCGCTCTGTCGGGTGGCCGCCGCCGCTGGTGGTGGGGCTACGCGGCGTCGATCGTCGTCGCGACGACCCTGAACGAGCTCGCGGTGCTGGCGCTGCTCGCGCACGCGGTGACCGTGGTGCTGAGCCGGCCGGCCTGGCGGGTCTGGCGGTGGTGGGTGGCGTCCGTGCTGGCGTGCGGGGTGCTGATGGCGCCGGTGGCGCTGATGTCCCTGGCCCAGTCCGACCAGGTCAGCCACACGTCGTCGCTGGGCTGGAGCACGGTGACGCTGCTGCGGGACAGGTTCTTCGGCTCGAGCTCTTGGCTCCTCGTCATGGTCCTCGCGCTCGTGGTGCTGGGCAGCGTGGTCGAGGTGCAGCGCCGGCGGCGCCGTACGGGCGGTGGCCTCGCGCTCGTGGCGCTGCCGCTGCTGGTGGTCCCGGTCGTCGCCCTGCTGACGGTCTCCCTCGTGCAGCCGCTCTTCGAGGTCCGCTACGTCCTGTTCTGCGTCGCCGCCCTCCCGCTCCTCGCCGCCCGCGGGGTCGAGCAGCTCGCCCGGTGGGCCGCGCACCGCACCGGCCGCACGGCGGTCGGCTGGGCGGTCGCCGGGTTCCTCGTGCTGGCCGTGAGCGTCGCCCACGTCCCCGACCTGCGTCACGAGCGGACCGTCGACTCCCGCTCCCAGGACTTCGCCGGTGCCGCCGCCGTCCTGCGGGCGCAGGCCCGGCCCGGTGACGCGGTCCTCTTCCTCCCGCTGAGCTTCCGCCTCGGCGCGATGGCCTACCCGGACGGGTTCACCCAGGTCGACGACATCGCCCTCGACCGCTCGGCCGTCCGGGCCGCCAACCTCCGCGGGACCGCCCGCAAGCCCGACGACGTCCGCGCGGCGATGCTCGCCCGCGAGCGGATCTGGGTCTTCGGCACCCGGGGCCTCCGGGTCAAGAGCACCGACCGCGCCGGGACCAACGAGATGGCCGTGCTGAGCGCGCACTTCGTGCAGGAGCGCCGCCTCCTCGTCCGTGGCGTCGAGGTCGACCTGTACGTCCGCCGCGACGCCTAGCCCCGCGCGGGCGCCGACCCGTGATGTTCACCTTCCGTTCCATAGGCTGTCTATCGACTCCGCCCGTCGGCAGGCGCAGGATCGCTTCTCGTGACACTTCTGGAGCAGGGCGGTCAGCCCACCACCATCGACGAGTACACCGAGTGGAACGCGCGCGAGCTGAGCCGTCAGGCCGTCAGCCGGCGGAGCGTGCTGAAGGCGGTGATGGCCGGGGCCGGCGGCTACGCGGCGGCGCAGTTCGGCCTGGCCAACGCCGCGTTCGCCGCGGGCGGAGGCACGATCGGCACGTCCGGGACGGTGATCTCGGGTCGCCACCTGTCCTTCGTCCAGGGCAAGCACGACCGTCCGGACAACGCCATGGCCGTGACGGCGCAGCTGGTCAGCAAGACGGGGATGCTGCCGTCCAAGCTGCGCTGCTTCGTCGACGTCGGCACCGAGCCCGGCCACTACGGCGAGCGCTACGAGGCCGAGATCGTCCACCTCGTCGGCCAGTACGCCATCCCGGGCGGCCCGGTCGGCAGCCAGTTCTACGCCAAGGCGGTGCTCGACGGGCTGCGGGCCGACAAGGTCTACCACTACCGCCTGCGGCTGTCGGACGGCGCGAAGAGCGGGACGGCGTACTTCACCACCGCACCCAAGCCGGCCAAAGGCAGGCGGAACCACCGCAGCGAGGTGCCCGAGGAGTTCACCTTCACCGCCTTCGCCGACGTCGGCACGAACAACGCCCCGACCGACCCGAAGTTCGCGTGGAACCAGGACCCGGACGTGGTCAAGAACGCCGGCGGCACCTGGCCCGGCGGCCTCTTCGACAACAACTACTACAACCCGGCCGACCCGGTCGCCGGCACGAGCGGGCGCGACCCCCACCCGGCGGCGACGCAGACGAACCTGATGGCCTCGCAGCGACCCGTCTTCACCCTGCTCGCGGGCGACATCTGCTACGCCGACCCGGGGGGCAGCGGCCTCCCGGCCGACGACTCCCACACCCCGCTCGGGACGTCGGCACCGGGAACGAACCTCTACAACCCGTACGTCTGGGACGTCTTCCTCAACCAGATCGAGAGCCAGGCGGCCTTCACGCCGTGGATGTTCGCGACCGGCAACCACGACATGGAGCCCCTGTACGGAAACACGGTGCAGCTGGGCGACAGCCCGACGCACGGCTACGGCGGGCACCTGGACCGGCTCGACCTGCCGGGCAACGGGCCCAAGGGGTGCCCGTCGGTCTACGAGTTCGTCTACGGCAACGTCGCGGTGATCTCGGTCGACGCGAACGAGCTCAGCAACGAGATCCAGACCAACAAGGGTTACTCGAACGGCGCCCAGCTGGCCTGGCTGGAGCGCACCCTCAAGCGGTGGCGGACCGACGCCGACGAGGCGCCGGGCATCGACTTCGTCGTCGCCTTCTTCCACCACTGCGCCTACTCGACGACCAACAACCACGCCTCCGACGGCGGGCTGCGCGACGCGCTCGACCCGCTCTTCTCGCGCTACGAGGTCGACCTCGTGGTGCAGGGCCACAACCACCTGCTCGAGCGGACCGACCCGATCAAGTACGGCAAGCCGACCCGGACGGCACCCGACGGCTCGGTCGTCCAGCCCCAGGTCGACGGGGTGACGTACATCTGCGTCGGCAGCGGCGGGCGTCCGCGCTACCCGTTCCGTCCGGCTCCGAGCGCCGACGCGCCGGCTCCCGCGGGCGTCACGCCGACCGGCCCGCAGGCTCTGCCCGAGGGTCAGCGCTACCGCGGGTACGCGCCTCCCGGCGGCGAGAACAGCGCGGAGAACAACACCGAGAACGTCCTCAACAGCTACTACTGGTCGGCGGACGGCACGGCGAAGAACGCCTCCGGCTACCTGCAGGGGACGAAGGTGCCCGAGGTCGTGGGCTGGTCGCAGGTGCGCTACGACGCGTACGCGTTCCTGGCCATCGACGTGAAGCCGGCCCTGCACGGCAAGCACACGACGTTCACCGTGCGCACGCTCGCCGACGCGCTGCCGGGCACGAACGAGGCCTACAGCGAGATCGACCGGATCACGCTGCAGCGCCGGGCCGGCGAGGGGCGGATCCGCCGCCTCCCGACCGTGCCGCCGGTCGACCCCACCCCGTGAGGGGCGGCCACGCGTCGGCGACCGGGCCGGCGCGTGGCCGCAGGTCGGCGGGCGCGACCCGGAGCGGTCAGAGGACCTGGCCGCCGTTGACGGTCAGGACCTGGCCGGTGACGAAGGCGGCTTCGTCGGACAGCAGGTAGGTCACCGCCCCGGCGATGTCCTCCGGCACGCCGATCCGCCCGAGCGGCACCGAGGCCTCGTACGCGCTGGTGTCGGCGCCGACGTGACGCTCGACCGGGATCCAGCCCGGGCTGACGGCATTCACGGTGATGCGCTGCGGACCGAGCTCCTTGGCCCAGATGTTCACCAGGCCCAGCTGCGCGCTCTTGGCCGAGGAGTAGGCCGAGGTACCGGGCAGGTGCCGGTCCACGACGTCGGAGGCGATCATGACGACCCGGCCGCCGCCGGCCGCCCGCATCGCGGGCAGCGCCGCCTGGACCAGGAGGGTCGGACTCAGCACGAAGAACTCGAGCTGGTCGAGGTACGCCCGCCAGGTCAGGTCGGCCACGTCCGCGTTGGGCTGGGGCCCGGTGGCGTTCGCGACCACGGCGGTCACCGGTCCGAGCTGCTCGCCCGCGGCAGCGACGAGCTGCGCCACGGCGGCCTCGTCGGTGACGTCGCCCTGCAGCGCGGCCGCCCGACCGCCGGCCGCCTCGATGTCGGCGACCACGGCCTCGGCCCCGGCCGTGTCCGAGCGGTAGCTGACGGCGACCGCCCAGCCGGCGGCGCCCAGGCGACGCGCGATGGCCGCTCCGAGTCCGCGCGAGGCACCGCTGACGAGACAGACCCGCGACTGTGCGTTCACCGCGTCAGCCTAGGGGTCCGACGACACGACCTGGGAGCGCTCATGGACCTGCAGCTCAGTGGCAAGAGAGCCGTCGTCACCGGCGGCAGCAAGGGCATCGGGCTGGCCGTGGCCCGGGCGCTGGTCGACGAGGGTGCGCACGTGGTCCTCGCCGCACGTTCCGCGGACGCGCTCGAGGCCGCCCGCGCCACGCTGGTCGGTCGAGCCCGGGACGGGCAGCAGGTCCTGGCCGTCCCGACCGACACGACCGACGACGCCGCCGTACGGCTCCTGGTCGACACCACGGTTGCCGAGCTGGGCGGCGTGGACGTCCTCGTCAACGCCGCCGCCGAACCCGCCCCGTTCGGGAGCCCGACCGCGCTGGCGAGCCTCGAGGACGACGAGCTCCGTCGGCAGATGGAGACCAAGGTCCTCGGCTACCTGCGCACCGCCCGGGCCGCAGCGCCGCACATGACGGCGCAGGGCTGGGGTCGGATCATCAACGTCAGCGGCCTGGCCGCCCGGCAGGCCGGCAGCGCCTTCGGCGCCATCCGGAACGTCGCCGTCGCCGCCCTGACCAAGACGCTCGCCGACGAGCTCGGCCGGTCCGGGGTCAACGTCACGGTCGTCCACCCCGGCATGACCGTCACCGAACGGACGCCGGCCATGGTCGAGCAGGTCGCGCGGGCCCGCGGGATCACCGAGCCCGAGGCGCTCGCCGTCCTGGCGCAGCCGGTGTCGATCGGGCGGCTCGTCACCGCCGAGGAGGTGGCCGACGTCGTCGCCTTCCTCGCCTCCCCGAGGAGCGTCGCCGTCAACGGGGACGCGGTCGCCGTCGGCGGCGGCGCCCGGGGCCCCATCCACTACTGAGCGCGGACGCGGATGATGGTCGGCGGTGCGGCGGAGCTCTCCGACCGACCGGTACGAGAGGGATGTGGATGAAGGCACTGCTCATCGGCGGCACGGGGATCATCAGCTCGGAGTGCAGCCGGCTCGCGGTCGAACGTGGCTGGGAGCTCACGGTGCTGAACCGCGGGCTCGAGAGCAGCCGACCGCCGATCGAGGGCGCCGAGGTCCTCGTCGGGGACGCGACCGACCCGGCCTCGGTGCGCGCCGCGATCGGGTCGCGCACCTTCGACACGGTGGCGACGTTCCGGGCGTTCACGCCCGAGCAGGTGCAGGCCGACGTCGAGCTGTTCGCCGGGCGTACGGGCCAGTACGTGTTCATCAGCTCCGCCTCCGCGTACAGCAAGCCGGTCGTCCGCCTGCCGATCACCGAGTCGACGCCCCTGCGCAACCCGTTCTGGCGGTACTCGCGCGACAAGATCGCCTGCGAGGACCTGCTGGTGGCCGCGTACCGGGAGCAGGACTTCCCGGCGACGATCGTGCGGCCCTCGCACACGTACGACCCCACCCTCATCCCGCTCGATGGCGGCTGGACCATGATCGACCGGATGCGCCGGGGCAAGCCGGTCGTGGTGCACGGCGACGGGACGTCGTTCTGGACCCTGACGCACTCGCGCGACTTCGCGAAGGGCTTCGTCCCGCTCCTGGGCGACCCGCGCACGCTCGGCGACGCCGTCCACATCACCTCCGACGAGCACCTGACCTGGGACGCCGTCGCGCAGGGCCTGGCCACCGCGGCCGGGACGACGGCCGACATCGTCCACGTCGGCTCGGAGCGGCTCGGCCGGGCCCTGCCCGAATGGAAGGACGGCATCGTGGGCGACAAGGCGCACTCGTTGATCTTCGACAACGCCAAGATCAAGTCGATTGTCCCCGACTTCGTCGCCACGACCACGTGGGCGCAGGGCGCACGCGAGATCGTCGAGTGGTACGACGCCCACCCCGAGCAGCAGGTCGTCGACACCGAGCTCGACCAGAAGCTCGACGAGCTCGTCGCGGCCGAGCGGGCCTGAGGCTTCGGGCAGCGCTGAGGATCCGCCACCGTCTTCGGTGTCAGATCCTCAGCGTCGTCCACCTGCCGCTCTGCTCAGCCGGTCCGCCAGGGTGGCGAAGGCCTCCTTCAGCTCGGGCGGGCCGACCACGCGGATCTCGGCGTCGAACCCGGCCACGGTCGCGGCCAGCCCGACCCACGACCAGGCCCCGCGGCTCAGCCGGCAACGGTCGGGCCCGAGGGCCTCGACCGTCCCGTCGGCGGCGTACGGGGCGACGTCCGCGGCGGGCAGGTCGAGCTCGACCACCCCCGTGCAGGGCCAGGCGTCCGCCCCGGACGAGCCCTTGAACCGCGCGCTGACGAACGTGGCCACGTCCCCGCCGGGGACCTCGCGCGGGGTGAACCGCGGCCCCGTGGGCGTACGCGGGGTGATCCGGTCCACGCGGAACGTCCGCCAGTCGTCGCGGTCGAGGTCCCAGGCCACGAGGTACCAGCGGCCGGACCGCACGACGGTGTGGTGCGGCTCGACCCGTCGGGGCGGCACGAGCTCGCCCGGCGCACCGTCGGGGCGGTGCTCGGTCGCGTAGTCGAACCGCAGCACCTCGCGTGCCCGGACGGCGGTGGTCAGCGCGACGAGGACCGCCGGCTCGGCCTCGTGGCCCGTGCGGTCGGCGACCGGGACGACCTGGACGGCGTCGAGCCGGCGTCGCAGTCGAGCCGGCATCACCTGGCGCACGGTGATCAGCGCCCGGGTCGCGGCCTCGCCGACCCCGGCCCCGCTCGTCACGGCGAGCTGCAGGGCGATCGCGAGGGCCACGGCCTGGTCGTCGTCGAAGAGCAGCGGCGGCAGCTCGGCCCCGGCGTCGAGCCGGTAACCGCCGTCGGGGCCCTTGAACGCCCGCACCGGGTAGCCCAGCTCACGCAGCCGGTCGACGTCGCGGCGCACCGTACGGGGGGTGACGTCGAGACGTTCCGCCAGCAGCCCACCCGGCCAGTCCCGGCGCGCCTGCAGCAGCGACAGCAGGGTGAGCAGGCGGGAGGAGGTTCCGTTCACGAGTTCCAGCCTGCCCGAAGTAGAGGACTGAAACTGTCCTGTACCGCTGGCAGAGTCGTGCTCACGCCGCCGACGAGGACCGCCGACGGACGACCCATCGGAGCGAGGAGCCCACCATGAGCGTCACCACCACCACCCACCTGAACTTCCGCGGCCAGGCGCGCGAGGCGCTCGACTTCTACGCGAGCGTCTTCGGCGGGGAGGTCGTGGCCTTCACCTTCGCCCAGGGCGCGACCGAGCGGGAGACCGCCGACGGCGCGGTGCCCGACCAGCTCATGTGGGGCGGCGTCCAGTCCCCGAGCGGCTTCTCGATCATGGCCTTCGACGTGCCGCCGAAGCGCGCGTACGACGCGGGCACCGACCCCGTCTACGTCTCCGTCCGCGGCACGGAGGCCGAGGAGATCACCCGGTACTGGCAGGGCCTGATCCAGGGCGGGACGATCCGGTCCGACCTCGGCCCGGCCGGCTTCTCGCCGCTCTACGGCATGGTCACCGACCGCTTCGGCGTCACCTGGGTGATCGACGTGATGGCCCCGTACAACGGCTGAGCGAGGCGGACGCCTGCCGCCGGCTCAGCGGGTCGGCGGCAGGGTCAGCCGGGGCAAGAAGCGTCCCACCAGCGGACCGACGGCGAGGGCGTAGACGACGGTCGCCACCCCGACCGTGCCGCCGAGCAGCCAGCCGATCACCAGCACGGTCCCCTCGATCAGGGTCCGGGCGAGGTAGAGCGGGAGGCCGAGGCGGACCAGGCCGGTCATCAGCCCGTCCCGGGGTCCCGGACCCCAGCCGACGCCGACGTAGAAGCCGGTGCCGACGGCGACCATGACCACCGCGAGCACCATGAACAGGACCCGGACGACGAGCGAGTCCGGGGTCGGCAGCACGGCGACCCCGAGGTCGAGCACCGGGCCGACGATCAGCGCGTTGGCGACGGTCCCGACCCCGGGCCGCTGACGCAGCGGGATCCACAGGAGCAGCACGACGACCGAGCTGATGACGGTCACGGCACCGAGGCTCAGGGCGACGTGCCGGCTGACGCCGAAGCTGAAGACCGTCCACGGGTCGAGGCCGAGGCCGCCGTGGAGGAGCACGGCCAGCGCCAGGCCGAAGAGGACCAGCCCGAGCAGCAGCCTGAGGCTGCGGACGACCGGCCGGTCGGACAGCCGGCTGCGGCTCAGCTCCATCGGGGCATCAGCGCGTCGAGGACCACCCGACGAACCTAGGGGTCCACGAGACGCGCCCCACCCTTTTCTCACCGGCCCTCCGTGCGCCAGGATCAGGTCATGGGTGTGGAGTTCCAGGTGACCTTCGACAGTGCCGACCCGGGTGCGCACGCGGCCTTCTGGGCCGAGGCGCTGCACTACGCGCTCCAGCCGCCGCCCGAGGGCTTCGACTCGTGGGACGCGGCGCTCGACGCGTGGGGCGTCGACCCGGAGCACCGCAACGACCGGTCCGCGCTGACCGACCCGGACGGTGTCGGTCCACGGATCTTCTTCCAGAAGGTCCCGGAGCCGAAGGCGGCGAAGAACCGGGTCCACCTGGACCTCCGCGCCGCGGCCGGTGTCCCGCCGGAAGGACGCTCGGCGGCGCTCGAGGCGGAACGTGACCGCCTGGTCGCGCTCGGCGCCCGCGAGGTGAACCGCCTGGAGCCCGACGTCGAGAACGACCTCTGCATCGTCATGCAGGACCCGGAGGGCAACGAGTTCTGCCTCGACTGAGGCCGAGCTCCCCGCCCCGGCCGCTACCGTCGCCCCATGGACGTCGAGGAGCGCGCCGAAGGCACCGTGACGTCCGGCGAGCGCGAGCAGCTCGAGTCGTTCCTGCACGACCAGCGGGTCGAGATCATCAACCTCCTCGACGGGCTGGACGACGAGCAGGCCCGTCGTCGGCTCGTGCCGTCGGCGACCACCCTGCTGGGGCTGGTCAAGCACGCGTCGTTCGTCGAGCGGGTGTGGTTCGACGTCGCGTTCGCGGGGCGTGCGCGGGCCGACCTCGGGATCCCGGACGCCGCCGAGGACAGCTTCGTCCTGACGCAGGACGACACGGTCGCGTCTGTCAGGGCGCTCTACCGCCGGGCGTGGGACAGCGCGCTCGAGATCGCCGCCGGGCACGACCTCGACAGCGTCGCCCTGCACAACCGGCGCAGCCCCGTCTCCCTGCGCTGGATCTACCTGCACCTGGTCCGCGAGCTCGCCCGGCACGCCGGCCACGGCGACATCCTCCGGGAGCAGCTCCTCGCCGCGGAGGACGCGGGAGGCGGCTGACGCAGCGCTCCGGTCGGCAGCCTCGGCACGACGGGCGGGATCGTGCACCTCCCAGGTGCACGATCTCGCCCGATGTCCGCCGCCGGGAGCCCGTCCGGGCCGACGGCCGCTACCGGTGCGGGTCTACGGCCGGATCGGAGGGGCTCTCGCGAGCCGGCATCGGAGGAGCTGCGTCGTCCACCTGGGCCAGGCGGATCGCGCGGACGTCCGCGGCGATCTGCTTCACGTGGCCCTGGACGCTCAGCACGAACCAGACGCCAAGCAGCAGGAGGGCGAGGTTGACGTACCCGGTGATGTCGGTCATGACGTTCCTTCGATGGAGGGCGGCACCAGCATGGCGGCACCCAGGTGCATCACATCCCTTCAGACCGCGCTCGGCCGCCACGGCTCGTGGGTGTGCGAGAGCCAGACGAGCTCCGGGTCGAGCGCACGGACGAGGCGCTGCCCCTCTGTACGCGGGTCGTCGAGCTCGCCGAACCAGACCGCCGTGTCGCCGGCGATCACGACCGGACGCCCGCCGGTCTCGACGACGACCACCTGCGAACCGGCTGTGTGGCCGGGGGCCGGGACCAGCCGGATGCCGGGCAGCAGCTCGAGCTCTCCGTCGACCGGCACGTACCGCACGCCGGTAGCGTCGACCCACGCGGGGATCGTGTAGTCCTCCTGCGTCCGCGCGTCGTCGAGCTCGCGGCGCTGGACGTACGTGGGTCTGCCGGCGAAGAGGTGGTTGCCGCCGCAGTGGTCGAAGTGCAGGTGCGTGTTGACGACGAGGTCGATGCTGGCGAGGTCGAGGTCCCACTCAGCCACGGGACGCAGCCTCGGGTCCAGGTCGGCGACCGCCGGGTGCAGCTCGGTCAGTCCCGTGTCGACGAGCAGGCGCCCGTCCGGGTGGTCGACGACGTGCACGTATACCGGCATCAGACTGCCGTCGGCCAGCAGGTCGGCGACGTGGACCGGCGTGATCGTGACCGCGCCGCCGGAGGTCACCGGCTGGGGACGTCGACCGTGGTGCCGGTGGCCGCGCTCCGGCGCGCCGCGTCGAGGACGGTCGCGGTCGCGACGGCGTCCCACGGGTCGACCGGGACCGGGGACGTCCCGCGTACGGCGGCGGCGAACTGCTCGTAGAACTGGTCCCAGCGGCCGCGCTCGCTGGGCACGACCTCGCTCTCGACGCCGCGGTGCAGCGTGCCCCAGGCCGCCTCGACCTCCTGGCCCCAGTCGTCGCCTTCGCTCGACGGCGTCCGCCCGGCGATGAGGGCCTCCTCCTGCCCGTCCATCGGCGAGGTGACGACGAACGTGGCCTCGTCCCCGCTCACCCGGAAACGCGGCCGCGGCGAGCTCTGCCGCCACGCGCCCGACAGCTGCGAGCGCATGCCGCTCGCGTGCTGCAGCAGCACCAGGACGTCGTCCTCGACCTCGGGCTCGATCTCGTGCGTCTCGGCGTAGACCCGCTCCACCGGCCCGAAGAGGTGCAGGGCCTGGTCGACGAGGTGGCTGCCGAAGTCGCGCAGCAGCCCACCGCCCGCCGCCGGCGGCACGGGGTCCGAGGCCCAGCGCTCGAACGCCGACTCGAAGCGCCGCACCTCGCCCAGGCTGCCGGCGTCCAGCAGCCGACGCACCGTCAGGAGGTCGGAGTCCCAGCGTCGGTTCTGGTACGGGCTGAGCAGCACGCCCTCGCGCTCGGCCAGCTCGACAGTGCTGCGGGCGGCCTCGGCGTCGAGCGCGAACGGCTTGTCGCAGACGACGGGCACTCCCCGGCGCAGCAGCTGGTCCGTGACCGCCGTGTGCGTCGCTGCGGGCGTGCACACAGTGACGGCGTCGACGCCCGCCGCGAGCAGGTCGTCGACCGTGTCGTGCAGGGCGACCCCGGGGTGCTCCTCGGCGACCTCGGCGCGCCGTTCCGGCGAGCGCGTGACGACGCCGACCAGCTCGCAGCCGGGGGCGCCAGCGATCATCGGTGCGTGGAAGTACCGGCCCCCGAAGCCGTAGCCGACCAACCCGAACCTCACCGCAGCGTCAGACACCCGGGGATCGTATCGAGCGGCCCGAGCGCTCGGAGCAGCCGCTACGGCTCGGCTCGCCACTCGAGGGTCTCCCCGTCCCGTCTCGCCCGCTCGACGACCGCGCGACGGCCGTCCCACTCGGCGCGGGCGACCCGGGCCAGCTCCGCGAACGCGGCGGCAGCGTCAGGGTTCCGTGGTGGCCCGGCACCACGCACCCGGCGGTGGGACTCGCCGAGGTCGTGCTCGACCTGGAAGTCGTCACCGATCTGGTCCGCGAGCCGCCGGGCGAGCCTCGCGCCCTCCGCGTGGAAGGCGGCCTCGACCCCTGCCGCGCGCCACGCGAGGTCGGCCGTGAGTCCGGCGTAGTAGGAGGCGTCCCACGCCCGGAGATCAGCGATCAGCCGCGGGTCGAGCCGTGTGTCCTCGTACGGGACCGGGCCCCGGAACCAGATGACGGACTCGGCGTAGTCGGGGAAGAGGCGCACCACGGAGGTGGCGTACTCGCTCACCCCGACCCGGGACCTGACCACGAGGCCCAGCCTAGAGATGCTCCGCGGCGAGCACGTGCTGCGGACGCGCACCAGCCTCGTCCCACCGCCGCTCGGAGCGCGCACTCCGACGGCTTGCGTCGGCCTACCATCAGGCCCATGGCGAAGGTCGGGGCAGTCGTACGGCGCGGCGAGGACTACGGGGTCGTGACGACGGTCAACGACAAGAAGTTCGACGAGGTCGAGGTCGAGTGGGACGACGGCAGCACCGAGTGGGTCAAGGTCGCCGACCTGGAGTGGATCGTCTCGCACGAGTGACGACCGGCCCTGCCGGTCCGCCGCCCTCGATGCGCTCTCTGGGACGATGACCCGCATGGAGCGGCAGCGCGTGGTCCGGATCGTCGCCCTCGCAGCGGCGGCGCTGCTCGCGGTGGTGGTCGTCGTCGGGCTGGTCCGGGCGTCGGACTCCGGCAGTTGGGTGCTCGCCTCCAGCGCCTTCGTCCTGATGGCCGCCGCGGTGAGCCAGTGGGCAGCCGTACGGGCCCGCGCTCGCGGCGGACGCCTGGTCGCCTGGGAGACCGCGCTCCTGGTCGTGCTCGGTGTGCTGGGTCTGGTCCTCTGCTGGCTCGACTTCGTCACCGTCGAACGCGACAACCGCGCCTTCACCGTCCTCTTCGCGGCGGCCCTGATCATCGTGGTCGGCGGCGTGGTGGGCACCTACCGGCCGTCCGCCGGCCCTCGCACCGCGGCGGGCGACGTCAGCAGCTGATCGGCGCCGACTCTCACGGCCGGCGCCAGCCCGCCTCGTACGCGACGATGATCGCCGCCGCGCGGTCGCGGGCCCCCAGCTTCTGCAGCACCGAGGAGACCTGCGACTTCACGGTGCGCTCCGTCGTCCGAAGCGAGGCCGCGATCTCGGCGTTGCTCGCGCCCTGGCAGACCAGGTCGAGCACCTCGCGCTCGCGCGGGGTCAGCCGCGCCAGCGCCTTCGTGCCGGCCGGCTCGGCGACGGGCTGGGCCACGGCCCGGTCGACGACCCGCGGCAGCACGCGCGGGTCGATCCACCGTCCGCCCGCCGCGACCGTGCGCACCGCGGCGACGAGCGACTCGGCCGGGCTGTCCTTCAGCACGAACCCGCCGACACCGGCGGCCAGCATCGGCCACAGGACCTCGTCGTCGTCGAACGTCGTGAGCGCCAGGATCGGCGGCGGCTCGGGCGAGGACCGGATCAGCCGGGCCGCCTCGATCCCGTCCATCACCGGCATCCGGACGTCGGTCAGCACGAGGTCGGGACGCAGGTCGGCGCTGGCCTGGACGAGCGCCCGCCCGTCGCCGCACTCGGCGACGACCTCGAGGTCGGGCTCGCTGCTGAGCACGAGCGCGAGGCCGGACCTGATCATGGCCTGGTCGTCGGCGATCACCAGTCGCAGGCCGGTCACCGGACGACTAGCCCGGCTCGGGCGGTGACGTCCTGCGGCAGGCGGCACTCCACGACCCACCGGTCACCCGTGGGTCCGCTGCTGAGCGTCCCGCCGAGGGCGGTGACCTGCTCGCGCAGCCCGGCGAGGCCGTACCCGCCGGGTCCCGACCGCTGGCCGGGCGAGCCGGCGTTCGCCACGACCACCGTCGCTCCCCCGTCGTCGACCAGGGTCCGGACGCTCACCGCAGCACCTGGGCTGCGGTAGCGGGCGGCGTTCGCGAGCGCCTCCTGCACGACGCGGTAGAGGGTGCCGCGGACCAGCAGCGGCAGGGCGTCGGTCCGCTCGTCCGCCTCGAGGTCGACCTCGACGCCGGCGGCGCGGTAGGTCTCGACGAGCCGTACGAGGTCGACGGCCGCACCCGGTGCTTCGTCGCCCGCCCGGAGCAGCCCGACGACCTCCCGGATCCCGTCGAGGCTCTCCCGGCACATCTGCTCCGCCTCCGCGAGCGCCTGCTCGGCCCGGGCGGGGTCGGCTCTCAGCACGCGTCGGGCGCCGCCGACCTGGAGGACGACCACCGTGAGCGAGTGCGCGACGAGGTCGTGGACGTCCCGGGCGAGCCGGGTGCGTTCCTCCTGCGCGGAGAGGGCGGCGAGGCGCGCGTCGGCGGTGCGCAGCTGCGCGTCCAGCCGGCGGGAGCGGCCGAGCAGCATCCCGACCACGATGCCGAACAGGTTGCCGATGGCGAAGTAGAAGACGCCCTCGTTGAAGCTCCGGCTCGCCAGGCTGGCGAAGGGCAGCACGATCCCGGCCGCGGCGAGGGCGACGAGCTGGCCCGTCCGGTCGGCCCGGCTCGCCAGGAGGCACAGCACCGTGGTGCCGAGGAACACGGACGCGTTGAGCTCGTCGACAACCAGGATCGCCACGACCGGCGTCAGCCCGAGCACGACGAGCAGCCACGAACGCGGCGGACGCCCGACCGCGACCAGGACCCAGGGCGCGACGGCCACGGCGAGCAACGGGGCCACCACGGGGAGCTGGTCTGTCGTCACGCAGGTGGCGACCACGGCGAGCACCACCGGCACCAGCCACACGAGGTCGGGCAGCACGTCGCCGCGCCGTTCGCTCACCGGTCCACGTCCGTCAGGCCTCGCACCTGGTCAGGCTAACGACGGCGCCGACCCGACCGCATCGGCCGCGCGGACACCTCCGGGCGTCCGCACGGCCGATGGACCCGCGGCGCCGAGGACGATGTGCGGGCCGCGCGACCCGACGACGATCGACTCATGGCCACCACGACCACGCCGCCCCGCGTCACCCCCGCCCACGAACCAGCTCCGAGCTCCCGCCGGTCACCGGCCGGGTTCGTCGGGCAGGCCTACCGCTGGCACCGCCCGCTGATGCTGCTGACCGCCGCGTCCGCGGTGCTCTTCGTCGGCTGCCTGGTCGGCATCGTCGCCGACCCCCGCGAGCTGACGGGGCTGCCGATCTGGGACAAGCCGGCCAAGTTCGCGGTGTCCATCGCGATCTACGCCGCCACCCTCGCCTGGCTGCTCTCGGTGATGCCGCGGCACCGACGCCTCGCGTCGGTCCTCGGCACGATCTGCGCGTTCATGCTCGCCGGTGAGATGGTCGCGATCGTCACCCAGGTCGTCCGCGGGCGGACCAGCCACTTCGACTTCGCGACGCCGTTCGACACGCTCGTCTACCAGTCGATGGCCGCCATGATCGGGACGCTGTGGGTGTCCAACCTCGTGCTCGTCGTCCTGCTGCTGACCCAGCGGCTGCCCGACCTGACGCTGACGTGGGCGTTGCGGCTGGGCATGATCATCGCCGTCGTCGGGATGGCGCTCGCCTTCCTCATGACGCTTCCGACGCCGGTGCAGCAGGCGTCCTGGGAGTCCGGCACGGAGGCCACCGTGATCGGCGCCCACACCGTGGGGCTGCCCGACGGAGGCCCGGGTCTCCCGGTCCTCGGCTGGAGCACCGTCGGCGGCGACCTGCGCATCCCGCACTTCGTCGGCATCCACGGCCTGCAGGTCATGATCGTCCTCGGCCTCGCGTTGTCGGTCCTGGGAACCCGGTTCGCCCTGCTCGCCGCTTCGGCCACCCGGACCAAGATCGTCTTCGTGACCGCGGCCGCGTACGTCGGCGTCCTGGCCGTCCTGACGTGGCAGGCCCTGCGCGGCCAGTCGATCGTCCACCCGGACGCGGCGACCGCCCTCGTCACGGCCGCTCTCGTCGCCGTCACCCTCGGCGCGTACGCGGTGGTCCTGCGGACCCGACCCCGCCTGAGCGGGTCGGTCGAGCGCGAGACGGTGAAGGCACGATGAGCCGGCCGACGCCGGAGGTCCGCCGGACCCCTCGAGGCTCGTTGCTCCTCGCCAGCACGTACGCCGCGCTGGCCGTCGTCGGCCTGGTCGGCACGTGGTACTTCAACCTCGGCTACCGCGGCGGGAACTACGTCGGCGACTGGTTCGCGAACGCGGCTAGCTCGTCGGCCGCCGTGGACATCCTGGTCGTGTTCGTGGTGTGCGTCGCCCTCTACGTCCGCGAGTCCCGGCGCCTGGGGTGGCGTGCGTGGGTGCCGGTGGTCTTCGCCGTGATGTCGCTCGTCCCAGCGGTGGCTTTCGCGTTCCCGCTGTTCCTGGCGCTACGCGAGGTCAGGCTGGTCCGCCGCCGATCTCCCTCTATATCCGAAGCGATATGATTGCGCCATGGAGGAGAGGGCGGACGACCTCGACGCGCGCACCGTCATGGAAGAGCTGCGCGAGGCGGTCCGCAGCAGCCAGCTGACCCAGACCGCATTCGCCGCAGCGCTCGGCACGTCGCAGCCCCGGCTGTCGACCTACCTGAGCGGAGCGGTGTCGCCCTCCGCCCGGTTCTTCGTCCGCGTCCGAAGGGTCGGGACGGCGCTCGGCGACCTCCACCGTCTCCATCTGCTCTCGGCACCCGCCCTGGGGGTGGCCCTCCGCCTGGCCCTGACCGACGGCCAAGAAGACTGGGCCTTCCGGCTGGTCGTGCAGGGCCGCGACCACCTCCGGCTCGTGCTGGCTCGGCACCCCCACCTCATCGCCGGCTGGACCGCCCCGCCCCTCTCGAGTGGTCGGCAGGACTGGGACACGCTGACGGCGAGCGTCACCGGCCACGAGTTCATCGAAGCCGGGCTCGAGCCTCCTTCATGGACTGCGCGCGAGCCGCTCGGCGAGCCGTGGACCTTCACCGGGGTCCTGCTCCGCCCCGAGGAGGTCAGGGACGCGACCCCAGCCTGGCTCGCCGCCCTCAACATCTTCCTGCCCGAGCGTGACCTCGTGACGGCCTGACGTGGCAGCAGGTTCAGGCGTTCCGCGCTGGAGCCTCGACGCAGAACGCGTTCGCGAGCTGCTGATCTTGCTCGACGAGCGCCTGAAGCGGCGTGGGGTCGCGGCGAGCGTCTACGTCGTCGGAGGAGTCGCGGTCGCCCTGCGAGCCCAGCCACGTCGGCTCACCATCGATGTCGACGCGATGGTGTCGGATCAAGCGGTGCTGGAGGAAGCCGAAGCCATGGCGCTGGAGGAAGGGCTTCCTCCAGGCTGGCTGAACAGCGCTGCCCGACCTTGGCTCCCGCCCCGCCCGCCAGAAGCGCTCGCCGAGCGCAGCGCGCCCGGCCTCGACGTCCACGTCGCGCCGCTCGACCATCTTCTCGCCATGAAGATCATCGCGTTCCGGGATCGCGACGTGGAGGACATCAGAGCACTGGCGGTGGCGCTCCAGCTCGACGGAGTCTCAGCCGAGGAGCTACGTGCGCTGGTCGCTGACGTCTACGCCACCCCCGAGCTGCTCGCCACCGCCATCGGAGGATCCGACCGAGAAGCAGGCGACGAGCTCAGGCTTCGGTGCGAACGAGTGGCTCGCTTCCTCCAGACCCGCTCATAGTGGAAGAGCGGTCGCCTCGGGGAAGCATCAGCCCGGACCGACCGGTCTCGAAAGGTGTTCGAGGGCCACCGCACTGGACGCGGCTCGGCCCGCGTCGCTCGTCGCGGCCTTGGCCTTCGCGTTCCCGCTGTTCCTGGCGCTACGCGAGGTCAGGCTCGCCTGGGCCGAGCGGACCGGATCGATTCCCGTCCCCGTTGATCAATAGGCCGTCTGCCCGGGCGGTGCGGCGTCGACCCCGAGGCTCACCGCTCGCGCCTGCACGAGGGGGTCGGCGACCAGGTCGTCGATGAGCTGGGCCGGGCCGCCGATGCTCGTCCAGCCGTCGTCCCAGAGCATCGACATCAACCAGGAGCGGTCCTCCGGGAAGATCAGGTCGGGTGGTGAGTCCCGCCAGGTCCTGGCTTCGTCCGGCCCGGCCTTGACGATCACGTACGACCACTCGGCGTACATCAGGACCCTCGTCGCCGCGGGGAAGACCACGTCGTGAGCACCGGTGTCGAGGTAGCCGAGCCACCAGTCGTGACCGCCGAAGTCGGCGAGGTGACGTAGGACTGCACGTTCCTGCTCGACGAGGAGCGTGTCGTCCTCGGCGTCGAGCTCGTCGACGGTGGCGAAGGACTCGAAGACCGGAGGGACGGCTCGGGCGATGGTTCGGCCACGGGTGGTCCCGCTCGTGATCCAGCTGACGGTCTCCGGCGTGCCGAAGACCTGGTCGTGCGCGGGCGCCACGGCTGGAGAAGGAGCGGCATCACCCGGCCCGACCGACGGACGAGCTGCTGGCTTTCGCACGCGGCCATGATCCAGCAGTCGCTGCGACCGCGTCCGACCGATCCGGAGCATCGGTCGAACGGCGGTGCCAGAGTGGGACCGTGGGCGCCGACCGACCGATGACGGACTGGGAAGCGCGGGTGGCGAAGGCCAAGCGCGACGGCGGCTGGTACGGCCCGGACGAGGAGCCCAGCCCGTACCCGCCTCGGATCAAGCGCAGGCGGTTCCTGGTCTCCTTCGCACTGACCCTGGTGGTGAGCGTCGTCGCTCACGCCCTTCTCCACCTGGTCACGGGCCGAACCGGCCCGACGATCAGCGCGGACGTCCTGCTCGACGGCGTGTTCCAGGGTCTGCTGCTCGCCTTCTTCGTCGGGTGGGGCTCCACCCGACCACCACGGAGGAAGCCAGGACACCGCCGCTAGGCGGTGTCCTGAGGGGCCGCTACCCGTCAGGGTGTCCCGGCGTCCGCGCCCGCGCTCCCCGCCTCGACCGACTGCACCGCGGTCGCGTACTTGTAGACCTTGTAGAACCCGTAGCCGATCAGTCCTACGGCGAGTGCCCCGCCTGCTGCGTAGACCATGGTGAACCTCTTTCTCGAGTGTGTCCTGACACTCCAGAGGCCGCAGCCCTCGGTCTGATACTCACCCGGACCGGGTGCCGGGCAGGCTCAGATCGTGGTGGCCTCGTAGCGCACCAGCGACACCCGGCCGCCGGTCAGCTCGCCCAGCTCGTTCGCGCCCTCGGGGGTCGCGCGCCACGCGCGGTAGGCGTCGTCCGCCTCCACCGACTCCCACATCTCGATCACGACGAGGTGGCGCGGGTCGGTCAGGTCCCGTACGACGTCGGCCGAGAGGAACCCCGGGCGGGCGCGCGTCTGGGCCAGCACCGAGGTGACGCGTGCCTCGGCGTCGGCCGGGGCGTCGGGGCTGAGGTGGATGTCGAGCAAGGAGGTGACGGCCATGCTCCGACGGTAGTGGTCGTGGTCGACAGCGCGATGCGCCGCGGATCTCCTGAGCCGGCGGGCCTCGATGGGCCCACCGGACCGCACTCCACGTGAACCGCGAGACCATGTCCCGGTGCCCACGCCGCCGGACCCCGTACGCCGGGCCACCGCCGCCGAGGTCGCGCGGCTGGCCGGGGTGAGTCCGGCGGTCGTCAGCTACGTGCTCAACGAGGGGCCGCGCCCGGTCGCGCCGGCCACCGCGGAACGGGTGCGGGACGCCGTACGGCAGCTCGACTACCGGCCCAACCGGGCGGCGCGGGCGCTGCGGGTGGGGTCGACCGGCATGGTCGGCCTGATCCTGCCGAGCGTGTCGAACCCGTTCTTCGCCGCCTTCTCGGAGGCGTTCCAGGCGGCCGCGCACCAGCAGGGCCTGGCCGTGATCGCGGCGAGCTCGGACGCCGTGCTCGCCCAGGAGCAGGAGCTCGTGGAGAGCCTGCCCCGGCACGGGATCGACGGTCTGGTCGTCGCCACGGTCATGCACCTCGCCGACAGCCCGGCGCTGTCCGACCCGGGCCTGCCGACCGTGGTCGTCAACGCGCCGTTCCCGGTGCCCGGGGTGCACGCCCTCGGGCCGGACACGCGGCAGGGGGCCCGGCTCGCGGTCGAGCACCTCCTGACCGTGCACGGGCACCGCTCCGTCGCCCTGGTCAGTGGCGAGACCGCCGCGGAACGTCCCACCTCCCGCGAGCTGGGGTGGAGCCAGGCCGTCTCGGCCTGCAACGCCGACACCGGCCCGATCGTGCGGGTCCCGTTCGACCGCCTGGGCGGGCTCGACGCCGCGCAGCAGCTGCTCGCGCTCCCGGAACGTCCCACCGCCGTCTTCGCCACCTCCGACGCCCAGGCCTTCGGCCTCCTGCACGGCCTCTGGTCCGCCGGCGTGCGCGTGCCCGGTGACGTGGCCGTCGTCGGCTTCGACGGGACCGACGACGGCGCGTACGCGGTCCCGCCGCTCACCTCGGCGCGCCAGCCCGTCGCCGCCATGGCCGCGGCCGCGCTGGACGCCCTCCACCTGCCGCCCGGGTCGTCGCACGAGCTCTTCGCTCTGGACCTGGTCGTCCGGGAGTCGTGCGGCTGCCGCCCGGCCTGAGCCGGCCTGACTCGACCCGAGCCAGCCGCGCCGTCAGCGCTTGCGCTGGCGCGGCTCGTCCCGACGCTCACCCACCGGCCCGTCGGCCGCCACGACCCGGCGCGTCCGGCGCAGCGTGCGCCAGCTGGTCGCGTACACCGGCTCGACGCTCGGGTCGACCCGCGGGTCGGGCAGCGCGGTGGTCGGGACGGGGGTCAGGTAGAAGTCCGCCTGGACCCGCTTCGTCGTCACGTCGAGGACGACGAAGCCGTGCCCGACGCCGTCGAGGTAGCGGACCCACGGGTTCGCACCGGCGACCGCACTCGTGAGGCCGCGGGTCGTCTGGACCACGGCGGGGGCGGGCGCGCCCTTCGCCGAGGCGCGCACCAGCTCGTAGAAGCCGTCGCTGGTGATTGACGGGCACACGAACTCGACCCCGGCCGAGTGGTAGCCGGCCTCGCGCTTCACCGGGACGTCCATCGCCCAGGACGAGTGGATGTCCCCGGTCAGGAACACGGCGTCGCCGTGCCCGCTGTCGTGGGCGTCGAGGTGCTCGATCAGCGCGGCCTGGTCGGCCTGGTAGCCGTCCCACTGGTCGGAGTTGAGGTAGTCGCCGGCGGGCAGGCCGAGCGCCGCCCCCGGGAAGCGGATCGGGGTGAAGATCACCTGGTTGCCGACGAGGTGCCAGGAACGTCCCCGGCGGGCCAGGGCCTTCTCGAACCAGCGCAGCTGCTCGGGCTCGGGCAGGTGGCGGTCCGGGTCGGCGAGCTCGGCCTGGACGGTCGGGCTGCTCGTCGGGATGAAGCCGCCGCCGCCCTTCGTGTACGGGGCGACGTCGACCTGGGCGCTCCGGTTCTGCCGCGTCTCGAGCACCGACAGGTCGGCGAGCGTGCCGAAGGTGAACCGCTTGAAGAACCGCGTCCCCTGGTGGTCGACCGTGTGCTGCGACGGCAGCCGGAAGGGCATCCACTCCAGGTAGGCCTCGTACGCCTCCCGGCGCCGCTCGAGGAAGTCGCCCTCGGAGCCGGGTGTGTGGTTCTCCGCGCCGCCGCGCCAGGCGTTGTTGGCGACCTCGTGATCGTCGAAGATCGTGATCCAGGGGTGGCGCCGGTGCGCGAGCTGGAGGTCCGGGTCGGCCTTGTGCAGCGCGTGCCGCAGCCGGTAGCCCTCGAGGTCGACCGTCTCGGTCGCGGGGATGCCGTCGCGCTTGCCGACGAGGTCCGCGGGGCCGTAGCGGTCGGGACCGTTGCCGTACTCGTAGACGTAGTCGCCGACGTGCAGGACGAAGTCGAGGTCGTCGCGCTCCCCCAGCGCCCGGTAGGCGGTGAAGTATCCGCCCGTGTAGTTGCTGCACGACACCAGCGCGAAGCGCAGCGCGTGCTCGCGCCGCGGCTCGTCGGGCGCGGTCTGCGTACGCCCGACCACGCTCGTCTCGCCGAGGGCGCGGAAGCGGTACCAGTAGCGCGTGTACGGCCGCAGCCCGCGCACGTCGACCTTGACCGTGTGGTCGGACTCCGCGCGGGCGGAGACCGCACCGCGCTTGACCACGTGGCGGAAGTGCTGGTCGTAGGAGAGCTCCCAGCGCACGCGTACGGGCTTCCCGAGGCCGCTGCCCGGGGTGGCGACGGGGCCGCCCGGGGTCTCGGGCGGCGGCGTCGCGCGCGTCCACAGCACGATCGCGTCGCCGGTCGGGTCCCCGCTGGCCACGCCGTAGCCGAAGACGCCGCGATGGGCGGGGGCCGCGGCGGCCTCGAGGTCGAAGGACCGCAGCCCGGGCAGTCCGGCCGTGCCGGCGGCCGCGGC